>DAOUCB010000185.1:0-17697 GCA_034432495.1 Anaerolineae bacterium
TTCGAGACGACCGACTTTAGCTCGATCTGGGATGGCTACGTGGCCTCGAAGTATGCGTCGCTGGCGATTGCCGCCGTCGATGCCAACGGTCTGATGGGGCCGCTCTCGCCCGAATTTGGGATCGCCTCCTAGAAGGCGTGATAAAATATATTGTCCAACGATGCCTTCACCGAAGCCCAAAAAGTCGGGGGGAAACATCACGGCTTTTACCTGCATTACAGAAACGAACCGCGTTTTTTCATTGTGAGGGGTATTCGTTCTTTAGAGTGGAAGATCGCCGAACACGAAGAAAAACTGCGTAACCCTGACAGCGTTCCCGGTTTTACGGAAGCCGATCCCCGTGAGCAGGAAGCGCTTGTGAACCGATACTGGCCGGAAGAATTGGCAACCTTTCGAGAACAGAAAGCGATTTTGCAGGGAATATTGGAGCAACGCAATGAACGCAGCAGTTGAGCGGGTTCAGTTAGAAGCGATCCAGCGCTTCGCTCAAAGCGCCGAAATCTTCTGCGCATTGATGGAAAGCTCAGACGTTCTGGCGGATGATGTTTTCGTGCGCCGCAGCGCTTCGGCACTCGCGACGTTGTACGCGGATGCACTTGAACTCCCCGATCTCCTTGATGAGACCTGCGAGGAGATTGCAATCACTTCTTTCCCCGCGCTTGAGGTCACTGCCAAAGTTCGCACCTATATGAAACACTTGAATGACTATTCAGCCTACTTTGATCCTTACGATCCGAATATGGGTATGTACCATCTGTTGGATGATGATTTTGGCGACATTTATCGGGATCTGCGCTCTGGCTTGGAAACATATCGCTTGGGAACTCACTGCGCCATTGTGGATGCAGCCTTTGACTGGAAATTCTTATTTTCAACCCATTGGGGACACCACCTCGTCAGCGCGTTAACAGCGTTGCATCAAATCATCGCGAATAATCTGCTGGCGAACGATGACCAACGATCCGATTGAGCCGATCCCGCCGGAACAGGCGCGCGAAATCCTCGAACGCGCGATGGCGCAGCGCCTCGGCGACGACTGGCGCGACGAGGACAGCGGCTGGCAGTTGGTCACCGGGCATGACTACATGGCGCGGGTGACACGTGGGCGCGTCAACGTCGATTTCTACGTCGATCTGCTCGGCGAAGTCACCATCTCCGAAGGCGAAATCAATTCCGCGCAGGACAGCGGGCGCATGTTAGCCTGGATGTTCCTCGGCCTGTCGCTGGCGATTGCCTTTCTGCTGGCGCGCATCGTCGGCTGGCTCAAGTAACCAATGCGATCCCTTACGCAACCCCGTAGGGGCGAGGCACGCCTCGCCCGTTTTTCTCCCTTATCCCCAACTTTGCCAACAGACAGCCCTAAATTCTGTGATTGCCGCCAGACCCTCAAAGGGTCTGGCTACGAAATTAAGCCCGCTGAAGCGGACTCTTTTCAGCCGCCTTTAGACGGCTTGGTTTATCTCGCCAGAGGCTTTGAGCCTCTGGCGATCTAATGGGAATCATGAGATCGTGAAAGCTCTCGTGAAGCGCCCCGCCTTCCTCCTGATTGCCCTCATGGCGATCATCACCCTCATCGCCGTGCCGACGATCACCTATCCGCTCGGTCGCGATCAGGGCGAGTTCGCGACCATCGGGCGCGGTATCCTCGACGGGCGCATCCCCTACGTCGATCTCTGGAATCCCAAGCCCCCCGCGATTTTTTACATCTATGCCGCCGCCATGCGCCTGTTCGGTCGCACAACCGAAGCGCTGCGAGTGATCGATTTGCTGATCTTCCCGCCGTTAGCCGCCACCCTCTACTGGATCGGCAAACGGCTCACGTCTGCCCGTGTCGGCCTGTGGGCGGTGCTGCTCTTCGGCGTCTTCTATTTCACCGAAACCTTCTGGACGCTCACGCAGAACGACGGCATTGTTTTGCTGCCGATGCTGCTGGCACTGGCCTGCGCCCTCAAAGCGGCGGATTCCGAGAAGCGATCTGCATGGTGGGCGTTTGCGTCTGGTGCGCTCAGCGCTTACGTCATCTGGTACAAATACCCGTTCGCCCTGTTCATCGGCGTGGTCGTTTTCGCCTATCTTTGGGCGCGACGCCTCTCCCCCTCCTTGAATTCGGGGAGGGAGCTGGGGGGTGGGGTCTTCGTGGACATTCTCGCTTTCTTCCTCGGCGGCCTGCTGATCGGCCTCGGCGGCATCGCCTACATGATCGCGATTGGCGCGTGGGATGCGCTCCTGCAAAGCGCGCTCGTCACCGCCAGCTACACCGCGCAAGGCAACGGCGATTTGCTCAGCGCCATGCAGACCGCGCTTGGCTTTCGCTGGCAGCAGTGGGGACTCCTGTTCATTCTCGCTCTGCTTGGCCTCGTCTTCGCGATGCGCCGCTTCCACAAGCGCACAGGCTGGTGGATCGTCGTCGTCTGGCTGATCCTCGCGACCGCGATCATGCTCGTGCAGTTGAAATTCTACGATTACCACTGGCTGCCGATGCTGCCGCCGCTTGCCCTGATCGGCGCAGGGGTAATTGAAAGTCTCCTTGAGGCGATTCTCCGTAGGGGCGGGTCTAAGACCCGCCCCTACACATCCATTTTGCGTGGGATCGCTGCCTTCGCCCTTCTCGCCGCCATGACCGCCGTGATTTTGTCACGCACCTTCCCCTACCTGAGCGGACAAATCGATCAGCTTGCGTACTATCATCAGTTTCAAGCGGGCGAGTTCGTCGCCGACGAATCGCTCGAAGTCGCGAATTATCTGCGGGCGCGGGTCGCCCCCGGCGATTCGCTCTTCATCTGGGGTTTCCGGCCTGAAGTCTACTACCTCAGCCGGTTGAACCCGGCGGTGCGCTTCATTTTCCAGTTTCCGCTGGTGGCGACCTGGTATCCGCCGGAGTGGCGGCAGCAGACCGTCGATATTCTCTGGGCGGCGCTTCCGCCCTACGTCCTCGTCCTGCAAGTTGATTACATGCCCTGGGTCACGGGGAACAACGAGGATTCCAATACGGACTTACAAGGGTATACAGAACTGAATAATTGGCTAGAATTTAACTACGTCCGCGATTCACAGATTGGCAACTTTATTTTATGGCGACGAACATCCATACCAAAATAATTATCCGCAGCGCGGCAGAAGCCGACATTCCGGCGATTGCTGCCCTGATCAAACCGTTTGTTGAAGAAGGCAGCCTGCTCGAACGCACCTACGACGAATTCGAGGAACTGCTGCCCAATTTCTTCGTCGCGGTCGATCAAAATGGCGTGCTGCTCGGCTGTGCCGCCCTCGAAATCTACTCGCGCAAGCTGGCGGAAATCCGCAGCCTCGCCGTCTCGCCCGAAGCGCAGGGACAGGGCGTCGGGCGCAGGCTGGTCGATGCCTGTGTCGAGCGTTCGCGCGAGCGTAACGTCCTCGAAGTGATGGCGATCACCGCCTCAGATGCGTTTTTCCAGTCCTGCGGCTTCGATTACACCCTGCCCAGCCTCAAGCGCGCTGTTTTCCTGCAAACCCGCGATCATCTTTAAAACGACTCGTTCTTCAACCTGACTGAATCTGACCAGACGCTCGGCGTATCGAGCGCCTGTTTTCGTTTGGAATAGCCAGCTTCTCAATCCACCACCCGCGCCAACCTGCGAGCCTCAGCTTCAGCGGTCATGCCAAATCTGCCATTGTCCACGACGCTTTCTACCGTTTGGTAGAAGACGAGGATGCACGCAAACGACTATCCTCAAGTTATCTACAGGCAAGAGCGGCATCGAGAAGGATACACCCCATGCGTAATAAAGCTGCAAAGGTTTTCGTTCTGTTGTTTGTATTCATGCTGGCAGTCGTCGTACCGTTACAGGCAGCCAGCGGCGGCAGCATTGATATAAACGATGCGCCGACAGGTCAAACACCCAGCACCTGTACCGACGTGCGGATTGGCTATCACTACAGCTTCACTGCCGACACGGACGACGGCGGCGGTAGCGACTGGTATGCCATTGTTATGACCGACGGCAACGGCAAGGCGATTGACACCGATTGGTTCTCCGCCTCACTCGGCCCGGTCGATGACACCGACACCTACGATGGCTACGATCCTGACGAGATCACCGCTCGCCCACTCACCTTCGCGCTTTATGACATTACCGACCCCGGTGGGCTGAGCGAGAACACCATTGAAGGGCATAACTTCGCCGTTTCCGGGACGCTGCTGGCGCAGACCGTCATCGACCCCGCCACGCTGACCGTCAACGGAACCTGCGAGAATCTGCCCTTCGTCGGATCAACCTGCCTCACCCTTCCGTCAGGCTCGGTCGTTGGCAATACCCCCTATCAGACTCAGGTCTACTGGGAACCCGGTAAAGTCTCCCCTGGTATCTTCCTCAACCCCGGCAACTACTGGGTGATCGGCACTGATGAGACGGGGCAGTTCTATAAGATCATGCTCTCGTGCCAGTTCGTCTGGGTTCCGGTGCAGGACTTCCAGCCCAGCTTTGAAGCGCCCTGGAGTGGTCAGCCGCTCCCGACGACGGTCGTGAAGTAAGCTGAACTCAGTGAGATTAGGGATGTTTTGTAGGGGCGACCTAGCAGGTCGCCCCTACGAATACCTTCCCTCAAATTTGCTACCAGCACCACAGGTTGACAGGTCGCCCCTACGGACGCCGCTTATTTCGTAGGCTGCTGACTGGAGATCACTTCTGATACACCACAGCCAATTAAAAAAGGGCGCAGCAGTTGGCTGCGCCCTTTTGCTTTCTCGTGATCGCGCTTCAATCAGCCCGCTTCCAGTTCCGCGCGGACAATCTCATACTGCTGCGCCGCCGGATCGCTGGTGTAGGAATCGATGTAATAAGGCACGCCGTCCCTGAGTGTCAGCGTACTCGCGCCGCCATCGGTTGCCACCCGCGCCTCGATGTGCGCGCTCGCCCAATCGTCGTCACTGACGAGGGCGACAATCGCCTGTGACAGGCTGCCATCGGCGGCGCTGAAATTCGCCACCGCGTAGAGAGTCCCACGCACATCAAACGCGATGCCATCTGCGCCGAACGGTTCGTCCAGCGCGACTTCGCTCATACTCGCGGGATCGTCGAGCGGAATTTTGTAGAGCTTGTTCTGCCCCATATCGGCTGCCAGCAGAAAACCTTCCGGGTCGTAGTCGATGCCGTTCAGGCCAATCGGCGCAGCGGCGAAGCGGTCATCGCGCAGAAACACCGAAACATTGCCGTTGAGATCGACCTTGTAGATCACCGGGGTGAACGAGTTGGTCACGTAGGCGTTGCCGTCAGGATCGACCGCAACATCGTTGGCGAAGTCTCTGCCGTCCGAAGCGGCAGCGGCGAGATCGACGTAAAACAGCGGGTCGCCTGTCAGGCGGTCAAAGCTGCCGAGTCCGGCTTTGCCTGCGGCCTCCGGGTCAGAAAACACGGCGGCATCGGCATCGACGACCAGCAGACGGCTGTGTTTGGCATCAATCTGGAGTCCGACGGATGAAGTCAGGTTCAGGCTTTCAATGAACGGCGAGATCGTGCCGTCCTTCGTGATCAGGCGGATCGTCCCCTGGCTGAGCGAGCCGAACAGGAAGCGTTCCTGTATCGGGTCATAGGCGACGCCTTCCGGCATAATCCCCGGAACATCGATGATGATTTGCTCTGCCGCTGCTGCGGTTGCTTCAGGGGTCGTCTCTTGCGCCAGCACTGGAACGACGAACGTCATGAGCGGAAGCCACAGGAACAGGAGTCGATAGCGCTTCAGCATTTTTGTCGTCCTTTCGCCCGCCCGCCTGGGCTGCGAAAAATAGTCTAATTTACGAAATTCTTATCGTAACGCAAAGCTACCGCAAAAGCGGCTTTTTCGCAAATTGGTCAAGCGAGGCGCTAGGACTTTTTACACAATTCGCCGCTGGCGGATGTGGCTGAAATAGACCGCCGCTGCCAGCATCACGATGGCAATTGCCGCCCAGACAATCGCCCACACCACCGGCGGGATGATCGGCGTGATTTCGGCGCTGAAGGCCGCCGCGTCGTTGCGCACCGAGGCAATCGTCGCGCCGCTGAAGCGAATCAGCCCCACCAGATCGAGCACCGCATTCAGCCCGGTCAGAATCGCCAGAATATCCAGCACCAGCAAATTGACGCTGCGATCTCCAAAACGCCACAGCGCCAGCAGAATCAGCGCGCTGCCGATGCCCACGATCCACGCGATTGAGAGAAAGCTGGTGTAGACCAGCGTGATCGCCGCCAGCAGCAGCGCCAGCACAATCGAAATCGTGCGCGGAAACGGGACGGTGTTGGTCAGGTAGAACAGCACCGCGCCGAACAGCGCCGCGCCCAGATAACCCGCTGGCAGAATCAACAGGCGGCTGCCGCCCGCCGTCAGCGTGACGCCCGCGCCCGTCTCGTAGACCGTCATACCGCCGACGCGCCCGCCCGTGATCAGCGCCGCCACTGCGTGCCCCGATTCATGGACGAAGGTCACGAACAGGCGAAACGGATAGAGGATAAAATCCAACTGCGGGATATTCCAGAGCACAAACACAATCGCAAACGCAATCAGCGCGATCACCAGCGCGCGCTGGCGGAACAATGCGAGATGGGTCAGCATGGGAAATGCCTCGATATGCTAAAATAGAACATCAGTGTTCAATATCACTCTATACGCAAGTTAAAAGTCGAAAGTTAAAAGTTCAAGCAGCCATTTTCGCAGTTACTTTTAACCTTCAACTTTTTCTACTTTTAACTCAAGGAGAAACCTTTCTTGGCGAAAAAACAGAGTACACCCGCGAAGCCCGAAAAAGCAGCGAAGCCCGCACCGAAAGCGCAGCCGAAGCCTGCCGCGAAAAAAGTGAAACCCACGCCGCCTGCGCCGAAAGCTTCGACCGCCAAAAAAGACAACAAAATCGACACCGATGCCCTGCGCTTCGGCACGGTCGGATCGCCGCAATCGACGCCCGAAAGTGGCACGCCCGCCGCCATCAAGCATATCCGCGAACTGGGGCTGAGTCACCTCGAAATCGCCTGGGTACGCAGTGTGAGCGTCACCCCCGAAACCTGCGCGCTGATCAAGGCAGCGGGCGAAGAAAATCACGTCTCGCTGAGCATCCACGCGCCCTATTTCATCAACCTCAACAGCCTGACCGCCGAGTTGATGGAAAAGAGCGATGCCCGCCTCTTAGCGGCGGCGCGAGCGGGCTATCTCGCGGGCGCGAAGGACATCATCTTTCACCCCGGCAGCTATCACGAGATGCCACCGGAGCAGGTCTACGAGCGCGCCAAGCAGAAGATGATCGAACTGACGGGGATTCTGCGCGAGGAAGGCGTCGCTGTGAACCTGCGCCCCGAAACGATGGGCAAGTCCGCCATGTTCGGCACGCTCGACGAGGTGATCCAGTTGAGCAAGGAAGTCCCCGGCGTCAAGCCCTGCATCGACTGGGCGCACCTGCACGCCCGACGCGGCGACGGTTCGTTCAACAGCTACGACGAATTCGCCGACGCGCTGACCCGCGTCCGCAACGTGTTGGGCGACGAAGGCATGAAGACGCTCCACTTTCACCTGAGCGGAATCGCCTACGGGCCAAAGGGCGAAAAGGAGCATCTGCCGCTCAACGAGGCCGATTTGCACTATCGCGAGTTGATACAGGCGTTTATCGACTTCAAAGTGGGCGGGACGGCAGCAGTCGAAGCGCCGATGCCCTTCCATGTCGCCGACGCGCTGACCTTTCAGGCGACCTATCGGCGCTTGCTTGGTGAAGGTGAAGCGGTCGAAGTCGCGGATTGATCCGCGTTTAAGCCACATCACAGCGGCGCGAGGGCATGACTCCCTTCATGCCCTCGTGAAAGCACGAACCTCTTCGCTCATGAACTTTCGTGCTAAGGAGAATTTTTGCGGTTTGCTTAGCGTTTATATATGTATTTGAAATATATTTCTATAGAGTATAATCTTGAAATCGCATTCAGATTATGCCACATCTCTCGTCTATCCGATGCTGCCGAGAGGGTGGCTGATCCCGGTAAAGGAGCTTGGCGATGATTGGCTACGCAGATTACCCGGACAGCACCATTCGCGACATCGTGCGCCTTCGGCGGCGTCTGGACAGCGCCAATGTGCCGCCGCGCCGCACCGATCATAACGTGATCGTCGGAACGTGGAACATTCGTGGTTTGGGCGGTCTCTATCGCAAATGGGATGAAAATCCCGACAGCCCCAAGCGCAACCTGCGCGCGCTGGCGACTATCGCCGAGGTAATACGGCGTTTCGACGTGGTGGCGGTGCAGGAGGTCAAACGCAACACGCTGGCGCTGCGCACCCTGCTCAACGACTTCCTCGGCCCCAACTGGGGCGTGGTGCTCAGCGATGTCAGCGCCGGCGACAAGGGCAACGACGAGCGCCTTGCTTTCCTGTACGACAAGCGGCGCGTCGTGCCTTCGGGGCTGGTCGGCGAAATCGTGCTGCCGCCCAAACTTCAGGACGCCGAGGACGGCGGGGAACAGGTTTTAGTGCCTGCCGAGCAGTTTGACCGAACGCCCTATATTGTCGGTTTTCAGGCCGCCAATGAACGTTTTGCCCTGCTGACCGTCCACATTCGCTACGGCAATGTCGAAGCTGACCGCGTGGATGAGATTCGTAATCTGGCGCGCTACGTCGCCGAGGAAATTCGGGATCGGGCGCGGTTTGCAGGCGCGGAAGAAACCAACCTGATTTTGCTGGGTGATTTCAACATCAACGACCGGACAGAAGACAACATTCTCTTTCAGGAGCTGCTCAAGGTTGGCCTGTGGGTTCCCGAAGCGATCCGCGAAGTCAAGACGACCTACGGCACCGACGCCAAGCATTACGATCAGATCGCCTGGTTCCGCGACGACCTGAATCTGCTCGGCGGGGTACAGGCGGGAACAACCGATTTTACCCATGCCGTTTTCCCTGAAATCACACTGGAGCAGATGTCGTATCGCATTTCCGATCACTTCCCGTTGTGGGTCGAATTCCTGACGGATCGCAGCGTCGAGGCGATGGCGCTGACGCTGGGTATCGACCCGGCAAACCCCGATCCATTCGCGGATATTCCCGACTAAGCAATTATGCTCGTTGATTGACCTCACCCCTAAATCCCCTCTCCGTGCAACCAAAAACGGGTTGCTGGAAAGGGGACTTGAAAAAACCGTACACCTGTTTTGCTCCTCCTCTCCTATGGAGAGGAGGCTGGGAGGTGAGGTTGCGAAGGAGAAAATAGAACTAGCATAATTCCCGACGAGGCCGTTGGTGTTGTCAGAACTGGAAGCTTTGCTCAAGCGGCGGCTGGCACAACCGATTGACTGAAGCCGTTCTTGTTCTTGCTCAGTCCTCAGTCCTCAGTCCTCAGTCCTATCTTTTGGAGTTTTCATGCTCGACATTCGTGCCTTTATCTTCGACCTCGACGGCGTAATCACCGACACCGCCGAGTACCATTTTCTCGCCTGGAAGCGCCTAGCCGACGAAGAAGGCATCCCCTTCACGCGGCAGGACAACGAAGCCCTGCGCGGCGTCTCGCGCCGTGAGAGCCTCAATCGCATGTTGAAAGGCCGCCCGATTGACGAAGCGACCGCGCAGGATTACATGAAGCGCAAAAACGACTATTACGGCGCTTCGCTCAATGACATCACGCCCGCCAATGGCCTGCCGGGAGCGCTCAATCTGTTGGATGAAGCCCACGCCGCCGGGATTAAAACGGGACTCGGCTCTGCCAGCAAAAACGCCCGCCCCGTCCTCGAAAAACTGGGCATCGCCGATAAATTCGACGCCATCGGCGACGGCTACAGCGTCGTCAATACCAAGCCCGCGCCCGATCTGTTCATCTGGACAGCGGGGCGGCTCGGCGTTTCGCCGACGCAAGCGGTCGTCTTTGAGGATGCTGAGGCGGGAGTCGCGGCAGCGCTCACGGGCGGATTCTGGGCGGTCGGCATCGGCACAGCCGACGTGGGCAAGGCGCATCTCGTCCTGCCCGATCTCACCAACGCCCACGCCGCCGAAATTATCGCCGCACTTGGCTAAGATCTGTATGTCTCCCCTCGCCCCGCTTGCGTAACGCGAACTTGTTCGCGCGAGAGGGGTCGTGGGAGAGGGGCTGTAGGGGCGCACCCGTGTAGACTTGTCCGAAAAGTCAAAAGGGGAGGGTAACCAAAATCCAGTACACTTCTTAACGACCAAGAAAAGGAGCGGAACATGGATTTGGATACTCTCTTAACGACAGTATACGTGTTGGTGGACGATTGGTACAAGCAGGCGTCCGTAGGCGAAAAGACAGCAATGGGAAATCCGGGACAATTGAGCGACAGTGAGGTCTTGACCTTAGGCCTGGTCGCCCAGTGGCGGGTAGGCGTTCCCTGGCGCTCGGAACGAGGGATGGTGCGCTACATGCTGAGACAGGGGCGCGCATGGTTTCCAAAGATGCTTCAGGTAAGCGGCTACAATTATCGTTTCCGCCAGCTTTGGCACTGGTTTGTCCGCTTACAGCAAGCGCTGGCAGAGCAGTTGGGTACGCCCCAGGACATCTATGAAACGGTAGATAGTGTGCCGCTGCTGCCTACAGTCGCTTGCAAGGACGCAAGCACGGGCAATGACATTGGCTTTGGCAGGCGCGCTTGGGCTACAGCAAAGCGGGTTGGTTCTAGGGCCATCGCTGGTTAGTGAGTGTGACCAAGCACGGGGTTATCACGAGCTGGACGTTAGGGTCAGCCAATGTCCAAGACCGCTGGCTGCTGCAAGCGCTGGTGAGCGGACGCACACGCGGCCTGATCCATCTGTGTGCGCCAACCGTTTTGCACTACATCAAACCGAAACGGCGTCTACGGCTTCCTGTCACGCCCATTGGTCCCGTGTTGGCGACGGGTGTTCCGCACTCTCGCACTTACCTGGCTGACGCCAGTTTCAATGGCGAGGCATGGCGACGGCATTGGCAGCAATACGGGGCGGACGTCGTCACGTGTCCGCCCGCGCAGTCGCCTCAAGCCAGTCACTGGTCAACCCAAGACCGTCGTTGGCTAGCGCACCATCGCCAAATCATTGAAACCGTCTTCTCAGCCTTGACCGACGTATTTCGCGTCAAGCAGTTAGGCGCTCATCCCCAATGGGGACAATATGCGCGTTTAGCCGCGATAGCCGCCGCTCATAATCTTGGTATTTGGCTCAATCGTCTCTTGGGCAGACCCGATTTGGCCTTCTCCACTTTGCTTCTTTGACTTTTCGGACAAGCCCCCACAGGTGCGTCCCTACAGCGACCTCAACCCCAACCCATCCCCATAGGCGAGGGGAGCAAAGCAGCGCGGCGGTGTGGGTTTGGTTGATCGTCACGCGATTCGCGGATAAGATGGATGCCAACGGAGAGTCCATCACCCCGGAGCATCGACAGAATGCCGCCTGAGCGAAAAATCTTCATCAGCTACCGCCGCACCGATAATCCAGATTTTGCGGATCGCATTCGGGACTGGTTTATCCAGCGCTACGGGCGTGACAATGTGTTCATGGATTTCGACAGTATTCCGCCGGGGGTACGTTTTGCCGATCATATTCGCTCATCGATGAAACAATCTGATGCTGTGATCGCCGTGATCGGCCCGCGCTGGCTTGAACTGCTTCAGGAACGCGCCGCCAAATTCGAGGAAGATTACGTGCGGAGTGAACTTGGCCTAGCGCTGGAACTGGGCAAACCGATCACACCGATTTGCATCAATGGCGCGCCTGTTCCGGTTCGAACAAGTTTGCCAGCAGACTTACGTCCGCTGCTGGACTACAACATCGCTTTTCTTGACCGCAGCAACTTCTATGAGCGAATCGAGCGAATTATTGCTGCCGTTGAAACTTCTTTAGACAATGACCAGCCGACGAATATGCAACCCGAACTGACTGAAGATCAGTTAAGCGCGATAAACTATCGCATTCGCGCCAGTGCGCAAGAAAAGAAAGGCGACTACGAGAGCGCAATTGCGGATTACAGTGAAGCGATTCGCCTCGATCCAAAACATGCCCCTTATTACCTCGCTCGAGGCAATGCGCAAGAAAAGAAAGGCGACTACGAGAGCGCAATTGCGGATTACAGTAAAGCGATTCGCCTCGATCCAAAACATGCTCCTTATTATTGCGCTCGAGGCAATGCGCAAGACTACAAAGGCGACTACGAGAGCGCAATTGCGGATTACAGTGAAGCGATTCGCCTCTTTCCGAAGGAATTGCATCCCTACTACATGCGGGCGAGTACGCGCCGCAGAAAAGGCGATCTTAAAGGCGCAATCGCCGATTATAAGCAGTATCTTGATCTCGGCGGAGGCAGTGCGCCAACTGATCAGGCGGTGGTCGAGATGAGGATTCAAGATATGCAAAAGCGGCTAGACTCACAACCCTAGCCGCATCTGCCACTGAGAGATGGGCTGGAGGGTGAAGCCGAACTTTTCGGCTAAGCCTGACACGTATGCTTCGGGGAAAATGGGTGAGGCGACCCAGGTTTTGCTGGGAAACTGAGTGAACAACGCCCCCAGCAAACGGGTGGCCTGTCCCTGATGGCGAAATTCAGGATTGACGATGAGGGAGCGGATAGAGATGGTTTCGGCGGCGGGATTGGAGAGGATAGCGATCGCGTCACCGAGGCGATAGGCGACGTTGGGCGGGGAAAGGCGCAGCATTTCCAGGCCGCCGATCTGCCAGGGCAGGTCACGCGATGCATAGGCAATCACGGCCTGCGCCGCCGTGTAGAGATCGATCTGCTGCAAATAGGGCGAGGCGTGCCTCGCCCCTACAGCGAGATCAATTTGCGCCAAATCGGGCGCGGCGTGGCTCACCCCTACAGCGAGATCGATTTGCGCCAAATCCGGCGCGGCGTGCCTCGCCCCTACAGCCTGCTGTGGATTGGCAGCCTTGCAGCCGATCAAGCGGCGAACGATTTCGAAGCCAACCCCCTGATAAAGCTTCACGGCACGCGGATTCTGTTCGATGACTTCGAGATAGAAGGCTGAATCGGCGCGCGCTCTGGCCTGGGCGATCAGTTCGAGCATGGCAGCCTTGCCGACGCCCTGATGCGCCGCCGACGGGACGATGCCGAAAGCCGCCAACCGACACTCGCCGCCCTGACGGACAATGTAGCCAAATCCGGCAGGCTGACCGTCACGCAGGACGATCTGGCTGAGATTGAGATCGATGCCTTCTGACGCAATCCAGCCTGCCAGCGCGGCAGCGGTGAAGTGGATGTCGCCGCCGACATAGCCCGCGAAAGCGGTGTTAAAGCAGTCGGCTAACTGATCGAAGCTGAGGGTATAAGCGGGTTTGAGTTCCATCGATGATCCGTTGATTGGCGTGGCATCTTCATATTGACCCCACCCCGCGCCAAAAACGGGCGCTGCCCCTCCACGATTTCAAGGCGGGGCTGACACCTGTTTGCGCCGCCAGACCCTCAAAGGGTCTGGCTAGGGAAAATAAGCCTCCTGAAGGAGGCTCAAGTACGCGTTGAAGATTTTGATCGGTAGGACAGCGGGCGAGTATGTGAACCTTCGGTTTACGTAGCCTCGCCCTACATTTACTGTCGCTCCTGAGCCTAATTCTCCGGGTGGAGGGTGGCAGCCGGGAGTTTGTTCGGCTGACCCGTGAGCGCGGCAAGTGCCCGCTCGCTGTGCGGATCGGTCACAACGGTGACATGATCCCAGAGCCTGAGTTCGGTATTGCCGTGCGGGACGAGCATTCGTTCGCCGCGCCGAACTGCCGCGACGGCACTCTCCGGCGGCCACTTGACATCCTTGATCTTCTTGCCGACCAGCGGCGCACCGGGGCGGATCAACAGATCGACCACATGCGCGCCGGTGAGGGTTTGCAGGCGCACCTGTTCCTCGGTCTGCTGCTGCTCGATTTTGCGGGTGATGGCATCGTTGTAAGCGCGCATGATGCCGTTGCGCGTCAGGACGCCGACGGGTTCGCTGGTGACCGGATCGATGACGGGGAGACGCTCAATCGCGCGCTGCCCCATGTTGCGCATCGCGCGCCAGAGGGGTTCGTCGGGCGTGGTGGTCACCACATCCTTGACGCACATCTGACCGACATTGGCGTCGCCTTTGCCATCTTCGTAAGCCTGACGCAAATCGGAGAGGGTGGCGATACCGACAACCTTATTCTGATCATCGACGACGACGAGGCCATGCGCTTTGGATTTGCGCAGCCCGTCCCGCAGATCGACCAGCGGCTGACCGACCTTAATCGTCGGGGCGGGCGTGCTCATGGCATCGCTGACCGAGAGCGCCTGCATGACGTCGATGTCACGCGCCTGCTGAAGCCGAATTCCGGCGCGCGCCAGCCCATGCGCGTACATGCCATCGGGCTGCATCAGTTCGGCGACGAAAACGCAGGTGACCGAGACGAGCATGATGGGCAGAATGAGGCGATAGTCGTTGGTGACCTCGAAGACGAGCATAATCGCGGTGATGGGCGCGCGGACGACTCCCGCCATGACCGCCGCCATGCCTGCGATGGCATAGGCACGCGAGTCGCTGACTGCGCCGACCGGGAAAAATGAATCGACGATGCGCCCGAATGCGCCGCCAAGCATCGCGCCGACGAAGAGCGCCGGGGCAAAGATTCCGCCGACGAAGCCGCCTGCCATACTCAAGCCCGTCATGACGATTTTGAGCAACCCAAGCGCTACCAGCAGCAGAAAGGTGTACTGCACGTCAGCGGTGTTGAGCACCTGAAGCAAGGTATCGCGCCCAGTGCCGAGGATTTGCGGGAAGAAAATCGCGACGACGCCGACGAGCGCGCCGGCTAAAGCCGTGCGCAGGGGTCGCGGGATGCGCGCCGCGTGGTGATGCCAGAGATCGTGCTGCCAGTAAACCGAGCGAATGAAGATCACGCAGATGGGGGCGAGGATGAGGCCGAGCAGCAGGTAAAGCGGCATTTCGAGCAGATTACCGAGGGTGTAAGTCAGCGAGCCGAATTCGGGGCCGCCAACTTCGATGGCCTGGGTGACGACGGATGAGACGACACAGGCCAGCACGACAACGCCGAAGGAACTGGTGACAAATTCGCCGTTGAGGACGACTTCCATCGCGAAGAAGACGCCGGCAATCGGGGCGCGGAAGACTGCCGCGATGGCTGCGCCGCCGCCCGCAGCGACGAGGACGCGGACGCGCTCATCGGAGAGGTGGAGCTTTTGCCCGAAGAACGAGCCGACGTTCGCGCCGATCTGCACGCTGGGGTCTTCGGGGCCAACCGATGCGCCCGCGCCAAGCGAGAGCGCGGAAGCAAAGGCTTTAATCGGCATCCGGGCATAACGCAGCCGCCCGCCCGCCAGCGCGACCGATTCCATAATTCCGGCGACGCCGTGATGGCGTTCCTCGCCGATGAAGCGGTGCATGATCCAGCCGACGATTAAGCCGCCGAGCGCCACCGCAACAACAATAGCCGCCGCACCAAGAATCGGTTCGAGGGTGATGTCGGCGAACTGTTCGCGGAAAATAAGCTGGAAAAAATCAATGCCGCTCCGAAAGAGCCAGACGCCAAACCCGGTCACGACCCCGACCGCGACCGCAAGGATCAACAGGAGCGTGTTTTCTGAGTGCTGGGCGCGAAAAAACAAACGCATCCAGTTGGCGTCGCGTTTAATAGTCTTGGGCAATGTCATATGATGCTCATTAATGTTGGTCAATAGCTGATTGCATTATATCCCGATTGATTGCGATGAACAGACCATTTTACGAAACCTTTAAATTGGACTCCAGGCGTGGGAAACAGGGCGAAAATGAGCGGGGAATTTCGCGGTTGCAATGACGAGATAAGCGGCTTAGAATTTATTCAGTCGGCTAATGAAATAAGCGGTATACATGGGCGCTTTCAAGGACACGGTGGGTTTCAACCTGGTAAAGCTGTGCAAAGGCTACTTCAATGCGCTGAATGCCCGGCTGAACCAGCTTGATCTGTATGAGGGGCAGGATCATCTGCTGCGGCAGTTGTGGGAAGAAGATCGCCTGCCACAGGCGGAACTGACCCGACGGCTGGGTGTGGAAGCGGCGTCGGTGAGCAAGGCGATTGACCGGATGGAGAAAGCTGGCCTGATTACGCGCCGCCCGTCGCCGGATGACGCCCGCGCCAATGTGATCCTGCTGACGGATGCCGGGCGCGCGCTTGAACAGCCGGTGCGGGAAGCGTGGGAAGCGGTTGAAGCGCAGCTCCTCGCGCAGATGACGCCGGAAGAACGGCTGCTGCTGCGCCGTCTGCTGCTGCAAATGCGCGAGAACCTCAAAGGCGAGGTGTGATCATCTCACTCCGGTTGAGCAAACCTTACTCTCCGCGCAGGCGAGGGGAAGGACGCAAGGGCGCACACGTGGGTGCGCCCCTACAAGAACGGAGCGCTCAGCCGCTCGCCCTATGGTTTACGCCGGAGCATGTAGCTGCCTTTTTGGTCGATTTATTGATTAGCCGGTTGAATAACGATACGCATAATAAAGGCACAAATACAGAAAAAAACAGAGCGTTTTTTGAGGGGATTCATACCGTATTCCGACGTTATTCGGACACGATTTGAACGTCGGCAGCCATACCTCCATCGATCTGTTCGAAGGTTAAGAAAAGGACGGCAAGGATTATGCATCTCGGACTGCATCTGACAACGTTTAACCCGGCGGGTGGAAACACGGCGATCCGGGCTTCGGTCAAACAGGTCGCGCAATTTTGCGACGAAAACGGTTTTTACAGCCTTAGCCCGATGGATCACTTCTTCCAGATTGGGCACAATGGCCCGCCCGAAGACCCGATGCTGGAAGCCTATACGACGCTGGGTTATCTGGCTGCCGTGACGGAGAAAATCAAGCTGCTGACGGTGGTGACGGGCGTGGTGTATCGCCATCCCGGCATCCTCGCCAAGACGATGAGCACGCTGGATGTGCTGGCGGGCGGGCGGACGTATCTGGGGATTGGCGCGGCCTGGAACGAGCGCGAGTCCGCTGGTTTAGGCGTGCCCTTCCCGGCGCTGAGCGAACGCTTCGAGCGGCTGGAAGAAACGCTGCAAATCGTACTGCAAATGTGGTCGGGCGACGTCAAGCCGTACACGGGCAAGCATTATCAACTGGCGGAGGCGATGAACTCGCCGCAGCCTGTGAGCGCGCCGCACCCGCCGATCCTGATCGGGGGCAGCGGCGAGAAAAAGACGCTGCGGATGGTGGCGCAATACGCCGACGCCTGCAATCTGTTTCTGGGCGATACGGCGGTGATGCAGCACAAACTGGACGTCCTGAAGCAGCACTGCGACAACCTGGGGCGCGATTTCAAGGAGATCGAACTGACGGCAACAGGTTCGCTGAATCCCGAAACGCAGTCGGTGAGCGAGATGATCGCGATTTGCCGGGCGGCGGCGCAGATTGGGATCACGCATGTGATGATCATCGTGCCGAATACTTACGCCATGACGTCGCTTGACGTGCTGGCGAAAGACGTGATCCCGGTGATCGAGGGGATGTAAGACCGACCTGAGCCTGCCTGATTTTAGGCTGAGGCGAAAATTCTTACCTCACCCCTGCTGACCAAAAGCGGGTCAGCTTCCCCTCTCCATAGGCGAGGGGAGAAAAGCAAGGGCGCACGGCGATGCGCCCCTACTACCCCTCTATCCCTGACCCCTCTCGCGCGAACAAGTTCGCGTTACGCAAGCGGGGAGAGGGGAGGACACGTTTTACACGATGATGTGCATTCGGGGAAATTTCTCGCTCGACCCCACCCCCCGACCCCCTCCCCGAA
>DAOUCB010000186.1:0-2049 GCA_034432495.1 Anaerolineae bacterium
CCTACGCGGCGAGGTCATTACCCAGGTCAACCCGGATTACGATGCGGCTCGCATGATCTGGAACGGTAAAATCCATGACAAATACCCGGCAATTATCGCTCGCTGCACTGGCGTGGCAGACGTGATTGACGCCGTCAATTTTGCACACGAACATCGTTTATTGGTGGCTGTACGGGGAGGTGGACATAACGTTGCGGGTGGGGCTACCTGCGATGGCGGCATCGTGATCGATCTTTCGCTGATGAAAAGCGTCCACGTTGACCCGCAAAACCAGACTGCGCGTGTCCAGGGCGGCGCAACATGGGGCGATGTTGACCGTGAAACCCAAGTCTTTGGTTTGGCTACTGCCGGGGGTGTAGTGTCAACAACGGGTGTTGGCGGGTTGACACTTGGCGGCGGACTCGGCTATTTACGCAATAAATATGGACTCAGTATCGACAACTTACTCTCGGTCGATCTCGTCACAGCAGATGGGCAGTGTTTGACTGCCAGTGCCAGCGAAAACGCTGAGTTGTTCTGGGGCATTCGGGGCGGTGGCGGCAATTTTGGCATAGTCACGTCGTTCGAGTTCCGACTGCATCCGGTGGGTCCAATGGTCACCTATTGCGGCATATTCTTCCCGGCTGAAGACGGCGGGGAAATCCTCCGTAAGTGGCGCGATTTCGTGAAGACGGCACCTGACGAGTTTTCAAGTATTGTGGAATTCTGGACAATTCCACCCACTCCTGACTTCCCTGAGGAGCTTCACGGCAAACGCACATTGATCGTGGAAGGCGTGCATTGCGGAACGTTGGGGGATGGCGAACGGGTCATCGAGACACTGCGAAAATTTGGTACTCCACTACTCGATGCGAGTGGATCGACTTCCTGGGTTACAGTTCAGAAGTTCTTCGACCCCTTCTTCCCTAAGGGCGAGCGCCTCTATTACTTCAAATCGCGTTACCTAAATGGACTGGATGATTCGACCATCGATGCGCTTCTTCCGCGTGCTATCAATCCGCCTTTACCCTATATTTTGATTGGGTTATGGCATTTCGGCGGTGCAATGCAGCGTGTGAACGATTCTGCAACAGCATTCATGGGGCGACATGCGCCGTTTCTGATGAGCGTAGACTGCATCTGGGATGATGCGGCAGAAACCGAAACAGCCATCGCTTATGCATGGGCGTATCTATCCGAAATGGAGCCTTACTCATCCGGCGGACTGTATGTCAATTTCGCTGGACTCGGGGAAGAAGGTGAGAAACTCGTGCGCGATGCTTACGGCTCCCACTACGCGCGGCTGGTGGCGCTCAAAAACAAGTACGATCCGACCAATCTGTTTCGCCTGAACCAGAACATCAAGCCCAGCGTCACGCGGTAGCCCGACACTTTTCACGAGATCGTTTCTGCGATCTGCTTGATCAATGCCCGACGAAGCCTTGCTCTCCAAAGGTCTGCTTCGTGCTGTCTGAAATCAAACAGAAGCGTAACACACGTAGAGAAGGAGGAAGATGCAATCGACCCGTTGAGCGAACTGTTTTCTCTGTTGATGAAGCCAGTTATTAAGGAGCGAATACCATGAACAAGCGTTTCTTTTTGTCCATCGTTCTAACTTTCGTCCTGCTCGCTCTAGTGATCCCAGGGTATGCTGTGAGCGTCAGTGCCAGAGTTCGCGTGGGCAATTTTGTTAATGATGGGGGTGCCATCGATCTATTTATTGACGATACCGCTTACGCAACCGATCTCGCACCCGGCGTCGTGACTGAATTCGCAGCATTAGAGCCGGGGAAATACAGCCTCTCGATTGCTGCTACCGGCAAAACCATGCAAGACTCGCTCATTAGCCCGGTTTCGTTTGAGGCGGAAGCAGGTCATGATTATAACCTTGCCCTGATGGGTCAGGCTGCCGAGAAAACCATGAATCTGCTCGTCATCGACCAAACCAAAGCGTTTGAGGGTCAGGATATTCTCACTGGCTCGCCCAACATCTGGATCAACAATCTGAAAGGCGCGGCGTCGATAGATGTCTTCCTTGCAGGCAAACCGATCCTCACGAATATTGCCTAC
>DAOUCB010000187.1:0-57921 GCA_034432495.1 Anaerolineae bacterium
CGGCTACCAGCAAATCACCGCTCAAAACCTCGTCACCTGCCCCGGACTCGTTCAAAAGGCAATTGATTCGGTAGGCAACAACTGCGGGGGACTGCAACGCAACAGCGCCTGTTACGGCTTTAACAATGTTGAAGCCAGTTTCAGCCAACCCCAGCCCGTCGGTTTTTTCACTGTCCCCAGCGACCGGGCGAAGCTGCTTGACCTGGAAGACCTGATCACCTCACCGATGAAAGAAGCTGATGATCAATGGGGCATCGCGCTGCTGAGCATTCAGGCGAACTTACCGGATACGCTGCCCGGTCAGAGCGTGGTGGTCATGCTGCTGGGCGATACACAGGTCGAGAACGCCGTCGAACCGGATCAAGCCTTCCAGACAGGCAATGTTGTCAGCGTGACGCTGCAAATCGGCGCGCAGTTGTATTTCAAGCCGGACTTCAATGATCTGGTGGTGGGCAGCGTCCCGACCGGGACTTCGATTACCGCCGACGCGATCAGCGCGGATGGTCAATGGGTGCGCGTGGTCTACAGCGGCAAACCCGGCTGGGTGACGCGGCAGGTGATCACGACGGACGGCGATCTGACGACGCTGCCGGTGATGGGGCTGGATACGCAGACGCCGATGCAGGCGTTTTACTTCCGCACCAGCATTTCGGGGACGCAGTGTACCGAAGCACCGAATGCGCTGGTGGTACAGGGGCCAAAAGACCTGACCATCGACATTAACGCCAACGGCGCGGATATGCGGTTGGGTTCAACGATTGCGCTGTATCTGCTACCGGTTGACCCGACCACACAGCAGTATCTGACGACGCAGTACGGCAATATCGGCACGGTTTCGGTGCTGATGCAGATCGTCGTGCTGGACGGGCATGTGGTTCTGAACGCCGGAACCCCGAACGAAATTCACCTGAACACAGGCGAAACCAGCTTCATCTGCATGTCTGATCCGCAGAATCTCGGCGTCGATGGGCAGCCGAACGACCGCCAACCGATTCCGGGCTGCCCCTGGGCACCGCCGCGCCCGGTAACGGTGGAAGATATTGAAAAGTTCCGCGCGCTGGCAGGCGTGGGCGGAACGTTCCTCAATTATCCGATTGAACTGCCGCTGGAACTGCCGACGCTGACGCCTTCGCCGACGTTCACGCCCAGCGCAACGCGGCGTCCGAATACGATTTACATCGCGCCTGCGGCGACATCAACGCCGACGCCGACCTTCACGCCGGAACCGCAGCAGCAACAGCAGCAACAGCAGCAGCCCGCTCAGCCGCCCCCACCAACGGCGACCGATGTACCGGTCTGCCCACGCGACCCGTTCACGTTCCCGACGGACATCGCCGATGGCGACACCGCTACCCTGATCGCCGCGATCAACGCCGCCAATGACGAAACCTGTCATCCCGGTGCAGATACAATCAATCTGGCGGGTGAAGGCAGCTATTCGTATGGGACTACAGTGGACGGAACCAACACGCTTCCGCCGATTACGAGCGCGATCATCATCAGCGGCAATACGTCGTACATCGGCTCCAGCGGCGAGTTTGAACGGCGTTCGTTCCAGGTCAACAGCGGCGGCAGCCTGACGCTGAGCGGCCTCACGGTGGGCGGGGGCTATCTCTCCGGCGCAAACGGCGGCGCGATTGAGAATGCCGGAACCGTTTCCCTGAACAACGTCACTATCAGCGGCAACAATGCCGTGAACGGCGGCGGGATTTTTAACAGCGGCACGCTGACGGTCTTCAACACGAGCATCGAGAGCAATTACGCCAGCGGCAACGGCGGGGGCCTGTACAACACAGGCAGCGCCAGCCTGCAAAAGACGACGTTCAGCGAAAATTCGGCGCAGGGCGGCGGCGCGATTGACAACGAAGGCGGAAGCGTAACCCTGCTCAACAGCACGATGGCGCAGAACAGCGTCGTTTCGGGCGGCGGCTCGGCATTGCTGAACGGGGGCGGCAGCAGCACTCTCAACTTCACGACCATTTACCAGAACAGCAGCGAAGGCGGCGCGGGGGTTGTGATCAACGGCGGGACGGTCACTTCCAAGAACTCGATTATCGCAGCGAACTCGGGCGGCAATTGCAGCGGGACGGTGAGCGCGCAGGGTGTGAACTTCGACGATGACGGATCGTGCAGCGGCTTTACGATGTCGAGCAATCTGGGGCTGAGCGGATTCGGCTATAACGGCGGCAGCACGCAAACCGTCGCCATTTACCCGCCGAGCGACGCGATTGACTCGACGGACTGTATGACGACCGATGGCGCAACCGTCACCGACGACCAGCGGGGCGTGAGCCGCCCGCAGAACTGGATCGGCATCACCGCGCCGGGCTTCTGCGACGCCGGGTCGTATGAAGTCGAAGAAGGGACGACGCCGCCTGCTTAATTGAATATTCCTTGTGTCCGGGCGACCCACTGCGAGGTGTATCGAAGGACGTGAGCATTTGTAGGGGCGAACCCACGTGTTCGCCCTCGCTTTGGGCAGACACACGGGTCTGCCCCTACAAAAACACCCACAGAATTCAACCCTCCCCCACTGCGGAGTGGGTCGCGGGGAGTTGTTCCTCCGCGCTATAATGAGCGCATGAAACGAGGAACGAAATAAGCAGATGCCCACGCTCGCGGACACACTCCAACTGGAAGAATTGAAAGGCGCGAAAGTGGTCGCCGGGAACGATGGACTCAACCGCGAAGTCGGCTGGGTTCACGTTGCGGGCGTGCCGGACGCGCCCAACTGGGTCAACGGCGGCGAACTGGTGCTGACGACCATGATCAACCTGCCGACCGACCCCGCCGAGCAGGAGCAGTATATTCAGGCGATGGCGGACAAGGGCGTCGCGGGGCTGGCGCTGGCGGTCGGGCGCTACGTGGAGCGCGCGCCGGACAATTTGCGCGCGATTGCCGAGATCAACCACTTTCCCCTGATCGAAATCCCATATCAGGCGCGATTTGTCGATATTGCGCGGGCGACCAACGAACGCATCAGCCAGAAGAATATGGCGATGCTGGAACGCGCGCTGACGATTCACCGGGCGCTGACGCAGCTTGTCCTCGACGGTGGTGACCTGAAAGCGCTGGCGGTGACGCTGGCGGGGCTGGTCGGGCAGTCGATCAGCATTGAGAATGAACGCTTCGAGGCGCTGGCGAACCACAACGTCGCGGACGTGGACGAAGCGCGGCGCTATACGCAAAGTGAAGGCTACACCGATCCGCGCCTGATCAATGCTTTAGAGGAACGGGGAATTCTGGGGCAAATCCGACGGACGCTGCGCCCGGTGCAAATCCCGCAAATGGCGGACGTGGGGCTGGAAATGGAGCGCATCCTCGCGCCGATTGTCGTTCACAGCACCGTTTATGGCTACGTGTGGATTATAGCCGACGACCGCCCGATCTCGGAACTGGACGCGCTCGCCATCGAGAGCGGCGCGACGATTGCCGCGCTCATGCTGCTGCATCAGGAAGCGCTGCAAAGTGCCGAAGCCTCGCTCAAGGGCGGGCTGCTGGCGCAGTTGATCGAGGGCGATACGGATAAACAGGCGGTGCTGGCGGATCAGGCATTACGCTACGGCGTTGACCTGAACGAGCCGTTCGTGCTGCTGATGATTGAGCAGCAGGATCGCGGGATGCAAAAGCTGCTGCAACTGTACCGGCGCGTCAATCGCCTGTCGGGCAACTGGCGCGTGATCGTCGGGCAGTTCGCGGGCGAGGTGCTGGTGCTGGCGCAGGCATCGCTCGACCTGCCCGCGCTGGCGGAAAGCATTCATACACAGGCGGGCAGCGTGCGCCTGAGCGTGAGCGGCGTGCTGCACGGCGATGTGGCTTCGGCCTACGCACAGTGCCGTGATGCGCTGGTGATCGCGCAGCGGCTGAATGACGAAGCCAAAACGGTCTACTTCGATCAACTGGGCTACCTGCATACGCTGTATCGCGCGGGAGCGGGTGCGCTGGCGACGCATCCCCAGGTTCCGGCGCTGCGGCGATTGTTCGAGGAACAGCAGACGGATTTGTTTCACACGCTCGAAGTCTATCTCGATGCAGGCGGGAACGGCGTACAGACAGCCGACCTGCTGTCGATTCACCGGAGCACACTGAATTATCGGCTAGCGCGGATCGAGGAAATTGGCGAGGTCAAGCTGAGCGATCCGCTGGTGCGGACGAATTTGCAGGTCGCGCTCAAGCTGCTGCGGCTGTTCGAAGTGGAATGAAAAGAAGGACTGAGGACTGAGGACTGAGGACTGAGAGGATTACCGTTTAAAATTTTGTTACACCCCTCTCCCCCGACCCCTCTCCCACGCAAGCGGGGAGAGGGGAGAAAAACGGCGCTTTTCTTTGCGCTGTTCGCGGATTTAGGAGAGCAATTAAGCGTAATACTGTTTTAAACGGTAATGCTCTGAGGACTGAGAAAAAGACAAGGCAAACGATTGAAGTCCGTGTAATTTTGGTCAGTGCGGCGCACATAGCGCGTTGCAGCGAATAGAAAAGGGGGCACATGCAAACAAGTTTGCATGTGCCCCCCTACAAAAGCCCTTTGTATTTACTCAGTCCTGTTTTTACTCAGTCCTGGCTTTTGACTCAGCCGGGGCGCTCTGTGTCGATGGTCACGCCGAACGAGCCGCTGCTGCCGTTGACGCCCGTGACTTCGATGGTGTAGCTGCCGCTCGACGAGATGTAGTAGTTGCGGATGAGCGAGTCGTAGTAGGCATAGTCACCATAGCCGGAGCCGTTATCGTCGTTGTTGAGCAGCACCGTGCCGTCGCCATCCAGCAGTGAGACATACGGGTCGAAGCCGTTGGTCAGCGTGCGCACGGTGATGGTGACCCAATCGCCCTCCTCGGCATCGAAGTTGTAACTGTAGGTTTCCCCGGATGTCAGCGAGCCAAGGTCGACCTGCTCAATCGGACTGCCATAGGGCGCGCCAGTCGCAACGCGGTTGAGCGTCATGGTGAAGTCACCACCGCTGCTCTGATAGCCGCGCACGTCGATCTCGTAATCGCCCGTCTCCTGGAAAATCCAGTTGTAAATGCGCGCGTCGGTTGATTGCAGCGCTGGGTCGCTGGAACCGTAGTCGTCGTTATCGATGACGTAGCTGTTGTTGAGATAAATCGAGACGCTGGGGTCGAAATCCTGAGTCTTGGACTGCACGGTGATGGTGTAGACATCTCCGGCGTTGGCCTGCAAATTGTAAGTATAGGTATCACCGGGCTGCACCGTTCCCTGAATAACCTGGGTATCCTGCGGCGCGGTGTCGGTGGGATTGAGCGGCGGAGGCGTAGGATTGGTGTTCAAGACCGCACCGCCGCCCGGCTGTACCGTCAGATCAAACGTGCCGCCAATGCCCGCAAAACCGCTGATCGACACGGTATAGGTATCGGTTTTCGGAATGGTGAAATCGGGAATCTGCGAATCATACGGCCCCAGCGACGAATCAACGGAGTCGTGGTCGTCGTTGCTGGCGACTTCCGTGCCGCTGCTGTCGAGGAGCGATACTTTCGGGTCAAGCTGATTGTCGGTCGCCTTGACGGTGATGGTGACGACCTCGCCCTCACGCGCATCAAAGGTGGTGGTGTAGGGGCTGTTCGGCGGGACGGTATCGCTAATGCTGATATTGACAGCCTGATCCTCCTTGGTTGTCTGCGACTGGGTTTGCCCAGCCGAATCACTGCCGCTGGATACCAGCACTTCGACATTTCCGGTGACGCTGTCATCGCTGCCCGCGACCTGCACCGTATAGCGTCCGGCTTCTGGCAAAGCTAAACGATCAATCAGCGAATCGCGCGGGGTGAGGTCGGTACGGCTGCTGGCCTGATCGTCATTGCTGGCGATGGACACCCCATCGGCATTGAGGACGGTGAGGGTGGGGTCAAGGACGCCTTCAGTTTCAAGGCTGCGGGCGGTAATGGTAACGGTCTCGCTCCCGGCGGTTTTATAGCTCAAGTTGACGGGGGTGGTTCCCGAAAGCTCGACGGTGACCGGCGTATCCAGGCGCAGGGCCGGGCCGTTGATGGGCGTCTCCGGGGTTCCAACGGGGCTTTCCTGTCCGCCCGTCTGCGCGAAGGAAGCAGGAACGAGTGCGAAAAAAATCAGCAGGAAAGAGAGCAAAGCAATAACACGAGCTTTCATAATTTTTGTACTCCACCGGGAAACTGAAACCAAAAGGGGCTGACGCAGCGCCAGCCCCTTTGAAGTGTGCAAAGCAAAACCTGTTACTGGCTGCTGCTCATATCCATCATGGTGGCGTTGGCAGGTGCTTCAACCGTGACAGCCTCATTATATTTGCTGAGGTTGATGTCGAAGTTGAGGTTGATGGCTGCGCCGGGGCCGACCATGCCGTCAAGCGGCAGAGCAATGGCGAGCTTGGTGCTCTGAATCTTATTGCTGGCGGTATCGACGAACTGATCGACCGTGACGGTCGCGGTCGAGAACATCGCGCCCATCATGGCCTGCATCTGCTGCATCTGCGCATCAGTCATGGCAGGGGCAGAACTATCGGACGACCCCATCGCCGCCAGACCAGAGAACATCGGCGCAAGCGCAGGCGAGGCCAGCAGCTTGGCGAGGTCAAGCTTGAGCGTGAACTGCGCGAGGCCACTGGCATCAGCACGGGTCAGGCTGAGGAAATCGTCCGGCTTGAGTTCGGACAGCGCCTTCATCGCAGCTTCGGCTTCAGGGTTGCTGGTGATGCTGGAGAGATCGCCATTTTGCAGATCGGTCGGGTTAATGGGCAGACCCGAACCCTGCGCAAAGCCCGAACCGAAGGACGACATCGCGTCGGAGAGCTTCGAACCCTGCCAGGCGGTTCCGTCGGTGCTGTAGTAGATGTTGCCATCGACAATACGGATACCGAGGTTGACGGGAGTGCTGTCTGTACCCTGAAGGACCTTGCCGGTCACGTCAAGCTGGAAGGCGGGATTGGTCGCGTTGGCATCGATCACGCCCGTACCCTTGAGGTCGGCGGTGACATTGCTATCGCCCATGCCAGCAACTTCCAACTTGGCGGTGAAATCATAGGAGACGGAGCTGAGAGCAGCGCTATCAGCATTGGCAGAAGTCCACAGGTTGTAGTCTTCCTGGCTTGCTCCGAGGGTCGTATCCTGGGCCAGTACCGCCGGAACCACAGCCAGCACCAGGGCGAGGATGAGCAGCGCAAAACTTAAACGAAACTTCTTCATAGCGGATTTTGCTCCTAAACATTCATGAAAACAGCGCAGTGAAACGTCTATGTCGCTGTCTTCAGTTTACGTGTAATACAGTACGTTTGTCAAACAAAGAAGTTGCAAAAAACCTGTAAAAATTGATTGTTCACTGAACGTTAAAGTCCCCTTATGACAATCGTAATCCGCTGTGATCTGTGATCAGTTGCGGGCGGCTATTTTTCCATCTGGGGGGTGACAATCGGCAGGCGCGGATCGATACCCTTCCAATTGGCCTTGACCCAGGCATAGGCGGGATCGTCGGCGTTGGCGAGCGACTGTGCTGACCCCGCCAGAAAATTCAGGTAATAGGTGGTGTAGCCGTGCGCGCTGACGACCGGGTGATAGCCTTCCGGCACAAGCACCATGTCGTTATTCTGCGCCATCATGACGGCATCAATGTGGCGATCATCGGTGTAGACGCGCTGGTAAGCGTAGCCTTCGGGACGATCCAGCTTGTAGAAGTAGATTTCCTCCAAATCAGCTTCGAGGAGACTGCCGTCGGCGGCGACACGGTGAACGTCGTGCTTATGGGGCGGATAGCTCGACCAGTTGCCGCCAGGGGTGTAGACCTCAACCGCGACGAGGCGCTGGCAGTCGAAGCCGGGGGGCAAAATGCTGTTGATCTGGCGCGAAGCGTTCGCGCCGCCGCGCAGTTCAATGGCGCTGTCGGCGGGCGTGACGAGGCGCGCGGGATGATCTTCTTCGGTGGCGACCCAGCAGGACGCGACTTCGAAGCCGTCGCTGAGCGCCTCGATCTCGAAATCGACGCCGCGCGAGAGATAAAGGGCGTAAGGCATCCCTTTGAAAACATTGGAACGATGCCCGATGCGCGAGAATTTCCCCTGACTGGTGCGAATGGTACACATGCCGCCGAGGATGACGTGGACGTATTCGTAAGCGCCGGTCGAACCGCTCCAGGTATCGCCGAGGTTGAGGCGGCGCGCCGCCATATTCAGGTAATCCCAGCCTGCCTGCTCGGCGGAGATTTCGGCGAAGATACCCGTGCCGCCGTGATCATGCGAACGAACAAGCATGGTGTCGGCTGTGTAGTTCATGGTTTCTCCTTGACTGCTGAGTGAAAACAGTACCGAGTGCTGAGTACTGAGTGCTGAGTTCAAAAGAATACCCTGCAATTTTCAGGGCAGGCAGCACAAAGCAGAGCAGCGACTCTGCCCCGTGAAAAACCTGCTTATGCTCGATGATAACGCATTGGGTGGGTTCGGGGGACAAAGGTTTGGTGATGCCGGTGTTCGATTGACGCGGCTCTAAAGCGGCGGGAGGGCGCGCTGACGGATGGCAAGCGATTGAGCGGCGCGCAGCGCAAACCCGGTCAGAGCGGCGTAGAGACTCACGCAAAGCAGCAGGCCGACGAGATAAAAGTGCGAGGCCGAGTCGGTGTTGGCGATCAGACCGATGAGCGCCAGCATTCCACCATCAAGCGGTGTGACAAAGAGCGCGGGAATGAAAGCCACCAAGCCCGGTTCGATCTCGCCGAAGGGCAGCGCGAACGAGAGCAGGATCAGGCTCATCGAGATGACGACGGAGGCACATTGAAAGAGCACACCGATGCGATAGGCCGCTGTCTCGCTTTTGACGAGCAGCGAGGCCAGCAGACCGAGCGTCCCCATGAAAGCGGCGTAACAGAGCGGGAAGGCCGCCGTCACGCTGGCGATGAGCAGAATGCTGATCAGCGGGGGCGAAAAGGACACCGCCGCGCCGTGTGTGATGCCGCTTGACAGCCCCATCCAGAGGGCGACGGCGAAGCGCAGCAGCAGCAGCGGACGATAAACCTGCCAGAGCGTGCGCAAAGTCGCCGACCACTTGCCGAGAATGATGCGGCGGGCATCGACCCCGGTGAGGAGCAGGCTTTCCCAGGTGCGCCCCTGCTTCTCGCGGGCGATGCTGGTCGAAGCGAGCTGAAGCGCCGCCGTCGAAAACGAGAGGTGGTGAATCATGATAAGCGCGCCCATCAGAATGGTAATCGTGCCGAACCAGCCGACCAGCAGGTCGCGCAGGTCGAAGGCAGAAACTTGCAGGAGCGCGGCGATCTGCGGGACGAGCAGCAGGCAGAGGTTCGAAATGAGCGCGATGCTCAGTCCGAGCGCAAACAGCGCAGGCCAGCGCCGCCAGCGTGACGGACTGCCGGAACGCTGCTGATGCGTAAGTTCGGCTTCGGCGACGGGGTTGTCGATCCAGGTTTGGGGAAAGGATGCCATCGAGCGATCTCGTCAATCGAGCGAAAAGTGCCGAGTCCTGAGTACGAAGTAGAGGGCGAGGGTTATTGTCTCAGTACTATCACTGTAGCACAGGGGCTGGAAAAACAATGGAGTTGTCAAAACATACGGACAATGTGAGGGAATCGGAGTTCCGCCCGATGCTCAAAGCATCGGGCTAGGGAAAGCAAGCCCCGTGAACGGGGCTGAAGCGAAGCGAGTGTGGCATGACTCGCTCCAACAGAGTGTCATCGATGGGGCGCGATTACGAAAATCCGGCCTGCTTGAGCGCGTCGAGGGAAGCGCCGCTGAAGGTTGTCCATCCCCCATAACCGATTTCACGCAGGGCGGCAGCAGCGGCGGGCAGGTCGCTGGATTCGGCGGCGTAAACGTGTTTGATGCAGTCGCCATGTGCGAGCAGCGCGGCGGGAATGTCGGATTCTTCAAGCGCCATTACGGCGAGATCGGCGGCAATCTGGACGCGGGGATGGTTGAGGCGGCGGGTGATGCGCGCGGCTTGTTCAAGCCGATTGAGCAGATGGGTTTCCGAACGGCGGATGGGCGCGATATAGAGGTTCGTGCCAAGCGCTTCGGAGAAATCCGAGAGGATGCGCAGGTGCATGTAGAGCATTTCGACTTCGAGTTCGGGGGCAGACATCCAGGGCGAGAGGTCGGGATAGCCTGATTCGCCAAAGGTTGGGACGAAGACCACCCCGGCAGCGTCGAGATCGACGGCATTGGTGATCGACTCACGAAGCTGTTTCAGAGCGCGCTCGCGCTCGTCCGGGTCGGGGTCGAGCAAATCGCGCTGGCGTCCGTGATTAATGGCGGCAGTGCGCAATCCGGTCTGCTGCATGGCGGCGACAATGGCGGGAACGCGCTCGGTCAGGCCCGCACCCCAGAGTTCGACGCCCTGCGCGCCGAGTTCGCGGGCGTGCTGAAATTTTTCGAGCGGCGTGCTGCCGCGCAGATCATCTTCGTGAATGGCAATAGGCATGGGTTCGCTCCTACAAATCGAGCAAAAGAATAGCTTAGACGAACGGAACCGCCAAGACGCCAAGATCACCAAGATAGATTCGGGCGCGCACTCAAGTGCTTGAGCGTTGGCGGGGTCGGCGCGTATGCTGCGAATAGTGTACAGACAGGCAACGGAACCCCGATCAAGATGGAAAACCTACACGAACTCAACGACATCCACGACACACACGAACCAAACGAAGCAAATGGTGCAGGCGACACTCATTACCCGGATTTTGAGGATTTCGCCGACGATACGGGCAGCAATGACAACAGGGAGTCCCGTCAGGCGCACAGGGGCATGGACAGGAAAACCTTCGCGCTCTACTCACTGCTGATCGGCGGGCTGGTCGGCGTGATTGGCAATGTGCTGTTCTACGGCAAGACGGTTGGCATCTCGTTCGTGATCTTCATCGTGATCGCGATTGCGGTGACACTGGCCTCGACGGTGCTGCTGCGCCAGCCGCTGCGACGGCGCAACCTGTGGGTGCTGATTCCGGCGATCTTTTTCGCGGCGATGGTGGCAGTGCGCGCCGACTGGCAGATCAACATGCTCAATATGGGCGCGGCGCTCGCGCTGTGCGCGCTGGCGCTGCACTATCTGCCGCTGAGTGAACGGATCGACCTGGCTTCGTTTGGCGATCAGGTACTTGGCGTGTTCGACGCGGCATTTGGCGCACTGTTCGCGCCGCTGTTTGAAGTCATGGACGCAATTTCGTGGGGCTTCGACCGCTTACAGGGTAACTGGAAAGTCGTCGCGTCGGTGGGGCGCGGGCTGGTGATCACTGTGCCAATTGTGCTGGTGTTCGGCGTGCTGCTGGCTTCGGCGGACGCGGTGTTCGCAGGCGTGGTCAACCGGGCGATGTCATGGCTGACCTTCCCGATGCTGAGCAATCAGGTTTATCAAATCGCTTTCATCGGCGTGATGGGCTGGATGTCGTGTGGGGCGCTGGCCTATGGCGTCGCGCGGCGCGAGCGTTTGCAGCACAAGGAACGCGCGGACAAACCCAAGCGCAAACTGCCGGCGCTCGGTTTGATTGAAGGCACGATTGTCCTCGGCAGCGTCGATCTGCTGTTCGGGCTGTTCGTGGTGATTCAGTTCGCTTATTTTTTCGGCGGGCAGGCGACGGTCTCGGTCGAGGGGCTGACCTACTCCGACTATGCGCGGCGCGGTTTCTTCGAACTGGTGGCGCTTTCGGTGCTGACGCTGGGGTTGGTGCTGGCGCTCGACGGCGTGACGGTGCGTCGGGTCGAAAAGCATACGCTGATGTTCCGCATTCTGGCGGTGATTCTGGTGGCGCTGACGGGCGTGATTCTGGTGTCGGCGTCGCAGCGGATGCTGCTGTACGAAGATGCCTACGGCTTCACACTGCTGCGCGTCTATACGCACGTTTTCATGATCTGGCTGGGCGTGCTGTTCGTGATTTTCCTGCTGGCGCTGTTTCGGGTACGGGCACGGATTTTCTCGCTGGGCGTGCTGTTCGTGATGATCGGCTACGTGGGCACGCTGGACGTGATGAATGTCGAACAGTACATCACCGAGCGGAATATCGCGCGGGTACAGGAAGGCTACGATCTCGATTTCTACAATCTCTCCAGTTATTCAGTCGATGCCGCGCCGCCGATGATCGCGCTGTATCAAGCAGCAACAACGCCACCCGCGCTTCAGGCCACAGCAGGGCAATGGTTGGCGCAAAAACTGTCGCTGCTGGATTACGAGCGTCAAACCAGCGGATCGACCTTCTTATCAGCGAATCGGTCGCGTGACACGGCCTGGGCAGCACTGAACGCGATCCGCGATACGCTGCCGGAGTACGAGGCGGGCTATTTCTACCGGGATCAGTTTTACGGCTATGATCGTTCGGATTGAAAAGACTCTCCCCTCACCCCGGACGCGGAGCGTCCCGCCCCTCTCCCACGCAAGCGGGGAGAGGGGCAAAACAAAGATTTAACGCAAGGGCGCAAAGGAAAAAAGAAAGGCGCAAAGGAAAAGGGGAAGATTCAGTGAAGCAGGAATTCGCGTTGTTAGCTCTCATCCCCTGCCCCTTCTCCATGAGGGAGAAGGGGAGAATGCCTGGGTCGCGTCTTGAAGTCCCTCGCTTTGAGGGGAAATGTTTTAAAGCGAGGGCAAAATCGTAATTTACTGAGATCAGGCGAGCGCGGTTTCGACGGCGGCAACGGCGGCACGCAGATCGTCGGCGTCAAACGGAAACGGCGTATTGAGCGCGGCGAACATCTCCGGCACGGTCACAGTGTTGCCCAGACTGATGGCATTTTTGTAGCGCTGAATCGCGCCATGATGATCGTGCTGGACTTCGCGCCAGATGTGCATGGCTGCGAATTGTCCATAGGTATATTCTGGGCCAAACAGCGGCCTGAAAAGCGTGGGATAAGGGGTGAGCCAGCCGTAAGCGCGCTCGTCTTCCAGGCCGCTCCAATCGACACCGGGCATGAAGCGCTCGATCAGCTTAGCCCAGTGTGCGGCACATTGATCAGGGTCAGCAGCGGCAGCAGGATGGGCATAAGCCCAATGCTGGAAAGCGTCAAACAGCGCGGTTTCCACCCAACGCTGGAACGCGCCCGCCCAGTAGCTGTGCTGCGCGCGCTGAAGGTCATCGTCCTGATAAAACTCATCCCAGCACGGCATCGAGAGCAGTTCCATCACCGTCGAAGGCGTTTCATTGAAATCCGCAGGGGTCATCATTTGCTGGATGTAGCGCTTTTTGAAGCAGGAATAGTGGTGGAAGGCATGACCCAACTCGTGCATCATGCCGACCATATCGCCGTGAGTTCCGGTCAGGTTCATGAACAGAAACGTGCCTGTCCCGAAGATCACGCGGGTGAAGCCGCCTACCGCGCCCCGATTTTTGCGATTGCCGAGAACGAGCAGATCGCGGGCGCGCATCTCGTCAAAAAACGCGCCGAATTCGGGGTCGATGCGATAAAAGACTCGCGACGATTTTTCGACCAGATCCTCAGCATCGCGGAACGGCTTCAGCGGCGGCTTCCCGCTGGGATCAACGTCCAAATCCCAGGGGCGCAGCGTCTCGACGCCCAACTGCTGGCGGCGTTTTTCAAAGACCTGCGTCAGCGCTGGAACGACCACCGTTTCGACGGCATCGTGAAAGCGTAAGCTGTCGGCGGGGGTATAGTCGAAGCGTCCCAAATCGCGGAAACGATACTCGATGTAATTGGGGAAGCCCGCCGCAGCCGCAAGTTTGAGGCGGATAGCGAACAGCTCGCTCCAATGAGCGCTGAGAGCAGCACGATCCTGAGCGCGGCGCGCCATCATCAAATGCCAGGCTTGCTCGCGCAGCGCGCGATCCTGATTCTGAAAATTCAGATTGTGCTGGCGCAGCGTGAGTTCCTGACCCTGCCACTCCACCGTTTGCGCGCCGAAAATCGAATTACATTCGCCGCACAGCCGCGACTCTTCGTTCAAAAGCGGTTCGGCGGCATCGGTGAACAGTTCACCGCCGACTTTCATGGCGCGCATGGGGATTTCCAGACCCGGCGGCAGAAGCGCTTCATTTTCGAGCATTCGGCTGTCGATGGCCTGCCACAGCCGCTGTGACAGTGGGAAAATGTCGCGGCGGAAGTCCTGAAGGCGACGTTGGGCGTCTTCATCGGCGGTATCCAAATCGGTGGCAATGTCGAGGCGCGCCATCCACGCCTGAAAGAAGCCGCCCAGTTTTTGCGTGTCGAGCAGCCACCCATCCATCGACTCGGCAGTGAGCGGACGACTGATCACTTCATCGACATAGGGCTGAATCTGCTCGGCTGTCCAGGTCATGAACTCGGATGCGGTGTCGGGTAAGGCCATTTCGGATTTCCTTCTATGGCTATGACCACAAATTGGGAGGCTTGGGGAAGGTTGAAAGCAGATGAAAGAGCGCACAGAGAAGTGCGCCCCTACGAAGTGTTATGGCTAGTGAGAGATCAGCCGCCCGCCGACTGATCCTGCTGTGCAAGCTGGAAATAGCTGAGACTGGCTTCCATATCGGTGGTGCTGTCCATCTCCAGTGTAATCGAGGGCTGATTCGGCAGCGTGCGCACCTGCTCCAGCAGACGGCGGTAATCGAGGACGCCGGAGGGCAGCCCCCGATGAAAATCCATTTTGCCATCGTTGTTATTGACGTGGATGTGAACCAGATAGGGGCTGAGCGCTTCGAGCCACTGCTCGAAGGGAATCTCCGAATAGAGATGAGCGTGTCCGATGTCAAGGCAGGCGCGCAGCCAGGGATTGTCGATGGTTTTGAGCACGTCACCAATGATGTCGGGGTCGAACTCCCACATATTTTCGACGGCGACGGTGACGTCGAGTTGGCAGGCGTAATCGGCGATCTGCTCCCAGAAGGTGACGTTGCGGCGCTGCCAGCCGGATCGATATTCCTCGGTGTGAATCGAGGCGATGAAATTGGCGTGGAGCACAACAGTTTGCACGCCGAGATCATGGGCGATGCGCAGGGCGTGACGGAAACGCCCCTTGCAAACCTCGTTGATCTGCTGGTCAGGGCTGCCGGAGGCCATATCCATGAAGGGGCCGTGCATGGTCAGGATGCCCGGCACGGGTTGAAGCAGGACTTTGTAGCGCTCGACCACCGAACGCCAGTCGCCATCGAGCAGATCAGGATAGGCGAAGGCCATCATCTCGATGCCCAGTCCATTGGCAACGGCGATACGGACACATTCTTCGATGTTTTTGGGAGTTGAGCTTAGCAGTACCCGGTCGCCCACGAGAACCTCGATTGTTCTTATCGTCCACTCATAAATCAGTCTACACCCAACTCGCACGTTGCGGCAACTCCGGGCTGAGGACTGAGGAAAAACAGGACTGAGGGCTGAGGACTCAGGAAAAAGAAGATATGCCATTGAAGCACAAAATCGAGATTAGATATGTTTTTGTAAGGGCGACCTGCTAACCTGTGGTGCCAGCACCAAATTTGAGGGATGGTATTCGTAGGGGCGACCTGGCAGGTCGCCCCTACAGACTCAATAAAATCCTTTTAGATCCACAAACGAGCACCATTCGTTGCCAGGTCGCCCCTACGGACGCCGCTTATTTTGTAAGTTATTTACTCGCGATCACTGAACTAATCTACTGAAAGAAAGTGAATCACAGAGGACATAGAGAAAAGAGAAGAGAAAGGGCACGCTGTATCGTGCTCCTCCGGGAAGATTTGACTAGACAGGCTGTGATTCGAGATAGGCTTTGAGGGTGGCGAGCGTCCGTCCGTTTTCGGCGCGCACCTGGCGAACGCCCAGCGGCTGAAGCAGGCGATAGATGCCGGACAGCACGACGGTGGAGGTACGCTCCAGATGTGTCCCCTGCGGCGTGGGCGTCAACTGGTAGCGGGTCGTGACTTCGACATGGGGATTTCTGCCGATCTGGTAAAAGACGATGCGCGAATAAGGCTGATATTCGCGCACCTCACCGATCATTGTGCCATTGGTGTTCTTATCGACGTAGGTTGTCCCCTCGCGCAAAGGTGTGTCAGAAATATCGGTTGTTTCGACGTAGGTTTTGGAGGGCGGCAGCCAATCGCGATAATGGGCAATATCCGCCAGCAGATTGAAAACGGCTTCTGGCGGGCGCTGAATATCAACCGAAACGTGAATATCCGTCATGGCGTGCCTCCTTTTGTACGAATTGACCTCGTTCGGCGATCTGGCGAAATGGGTGGCGTTTGTTCAGAACGCCACCTGATAGTTTAGATCATACGTGCGGTAATCCAAACCGACATGAAAAATCCTTTTAGCCAATTTCAATCGTTTACTTTATTAGGGCGTGAAGAAGGGTTACTTCCTTTATGTTTCGACAAGTTTTAGCACAATGATCACGAAACTGTGGCAAAATCTCGCCGTAAAACAAGAGGTTTGCAATCTGTAAGCAGGTTGTTGCACCGAATGTTTTATGATGCAGTTCAGGGTGGGAAAGTGGTTTTAGGAGTAAAAATGACCGATATTTTACTCGTTGAAGATCAATCAACATTGCGCCAACTGGTGAGCGAAGTGCTGGAATACAGTGGCTATCAGGTCACTGCGCTGGCAGATGGGCGTGAAGCACTGGAACTGCTGCGGAAAGGCGAGTATTTCCCGAACGTGATCCTCTCTGACATGCTAATGGAGCGGATCGGCGGCGATGCGCTGCTTCAGGCAGTTCGGGCTGAGTGGCTGCTGCACGAGATTCCATTTGTGCTGATGTCGGGCAAAGAACAGATTTCGGCAATGCCGCCGGAACTCCGACGTGAGATCGATGGCTTTCTCGAAAAGCCTTTCGGCATCGCGGATATTCTGACGACGGTGCAGAAAGCGCTGGCTATCCGACGGCACTCGAACAACGATCAGCAACAGAGTGGTTCAGAACGCCTGGCCTGAGTTGCCCCACAATTTAGATCTTCATCGCCAAACGATACCGGTTTCGGTTTCTATCCCCTGCCCCCTGCGCTTTCCTCCGCAGCGTCTCACAGAAACTAATTGCAAAACTAACATGACTTCTGCCTGATCCGTTTAGACTCCGACCCATTTAACAAATAGGCAAACTCTCTCCCCAGCCCCTCAGCCCACACAAGCGGCTGAGAGGGGAGAAAAAGCGGCATGTTGCGACAACTCACCACAAAACTGTGGGAGTCTCAACCGACCTCAAGCAAGGAAAAGAGCAAAAAACCGTTTTCGCGCACGAAACGACACAAACCTCTAAACCGGAATTTTGTCCTCAATGACACGGACGGAATCGGCGATGACCGCCATGCCTTCGTCAATCTGATCGTCGGTGATGTTGAGCGGCGGCAGGAAGCGAATGCAGTTGCTGTACAATCCGGCGCGAATGGCGACGACACCGCGACGAAGCGACTCGTTGATAATGTCGAGAGTCTGCTGGGGGGCGGGCGTTTTGGTGAGCGGGTTGCTGACCAATTCGACCAGCAGCATGGGGCCGAGGCCGCGCACGTTATCAACGAGGGTGGATTCGCGGTCGAGATCGACAAGGCGCTGACGCATCCGCGTGCCGACAGCTTCGGCGCGTGCCAGAAATTCAGGCTGGCGAATCATCTTGATGGTTTCAATGGCGGCGGCGCAGGCAAGCGGGTTGCCGCTGTAAGTGCCGCCGAGTCCGCCGGGGTGCGGAGCATCCATGATTTCGGCGCGCCCGGTGACGGCAGAGAGCGGCATTCCGGCAGCAATCGACTTGGCGGTGACAATCAAATCGGGTTCGACGCCATAATGCTCAACGGCGAACAGCTTGCCGGTGCGCCCAAAACCACACTGGACTTCGTCGCTGATCATGACAATGCCGTTGAGGGTACACAGGTTGCGAATCCGTTCGAGGAAGCGCTGTGGCACAGGAATGAAGCCGCCCTCGCCCTGCACCGTCTCGACCACAATCGCCGCGACGGCGCTCGGATCGACCTGGGCGATCATGGCGTTTTCGAGGCGGGCAATGCAGTCGTCAATGTAATCGTCTTCGCTCATGCCTTTCGGGCGGCGGTAGAGATTGGGGAACGGCAGGCGGTAAATCTCTGGCGCGAAGGGGCCGAAGCCTTTCTTAAAGAGGCCGTATTTGCTGGTCATCGAAAGGGTGAGGTTAGTACGCCCATGATACGCGCCCTCGAAGACGATGACCGAGCCGCGCCCGGTGTAGCTGCGGGCGATATGCACCGCCGCTTCGACCGCTTCCGCGCCGCTGTTCATGAGCAGCGTCTTCTTGGGATAATCGCCGGGGGTGACTTCATTCATGAGTTCGGCGACTTCAACAAACGGCTCATACGTTCCGACGATGGCGCAGAGGTGGATCATCTTTTCAGCCTGATCCTTGATCGCGTTGACGACGTTGGGCGGGCAGTGACCGACCGCCAGCACGCCGATCCCGCCTGCGAAGTCGAGCAGCGTATTGCCGTCGGCATCGGTGAGAGCAGCGCCCTTCGCTTCGGTGATGACAATCGCGGAGGCTTTGGACGCGCCGCGCGGAGTGGCAGCTTCACGGCGCGCAGCGATTTCGCGGCTTTTGGGGCCGGGTACTTCGGTGATCAGGTTAATTGTGGACATGAGCACATTCCTGTAAATGTTCTGAATGCCCACTATCTTAGCGGGTTTTGGGCGAAAACCGAAAGGCTCCACGTTCAGGGCGTGTCTAAAAAATGAGTATTCCTAGGGGCAGACCGATGTGTCTGCCCAAAGCCAGGGCGAACACGTGGGTTCGCCCCTACGACAACATCCCCGTTTTTTGTGGTTGTACTTCGCGGATCAGGCGCGCCAGGAATCGCCGAAGAAGATCGGATTGGCAACCGCCCAGAGATCGTTTTTGGCGTCGCGCAGTTCGACGGTTGCCCATTTGAGGTGTCCTGCCGCAAACGACCAGCTTTTCTCGCCCGCAATCTGAGCGGGAAATTGTCGAACGGTGTGACCCTCGACAATCAGGCACAGCACGTCACCCTCATGGGCGTTACGCCACGTCACGGTTAAGGTGACCGCTTCGGCGGGGAGCAGATCGCCGCTCATGGCGGATTGCCCGGATGCAGTTTCGGCAGTTAGGAGCAGTTCCGGCCCAGCGCTGACGTAGGAATGACCTTTACGCACGGCGGCGAGGATCGCTTCTTCGCTGAGTTGATCGGCATAGACGATGTTGAACGCCTTGCGTCCGGCATCATTGGGCGGGTACGGTTCATGAATATCGCTGCCGGAGGTGGCGAACAGGCGATTGCCGATGTTGAGCCAGGTGTAATACTGATGCAGGCCATCGTCGTTGAACTCGTTCCAGACGCCGTTCCAGACTTCAACGCCGAGCGCGACGCCGGGACGGGCTTCCTCATACAGCCACATGCAGCCGGAGCAGAACGGCTCGTCCGGCGTCATCGGGTGGGCAATGATCAGGAGTTCGCCCCGGTCGATGACCTGCTGCATGATGGCGTCGATGTCCATCAGGTTCAGCCGCCATTCGTACCAGTCATTGCCGCCGAGCGCGAGCATGTGTCCGTTGACCGTGCTGAGTTCCATGCCGCCGAGCGCCAGAAAACCGTCCTCGGTCTGACTGCGATGCTGGTTCAAGCCTGTGATGGTGTTGTGGTCGCTGAGCGAGACGAAATCGAGGCCAAAATTACGCATGTAGCGCGTGAATTCGCGAACGTCCCAGCGCCCATCGGAGTGGATAGTGTGCGCGTGCAGATCGCCGCGATACCAACCGGGCTGGGTCGAAGCGACCTTGCGAACATCCTTGTAAGGCGAGGGTGTGATCGTAAGCGGCTCGCTGGAGAGTGTAATCATCAGTTCGTAGGTAACGGTATCCGTCCCCAGAATGCGGTGCGACTCGACATAGGCTGTCCAGGTTCCCGGCTGAATCGGGGCAGTACGCATCCCCGGCGAAGAAAGCACCCCGTTGATGTCGCAGCGCTGCATAAAATTCCACTGACCGCGCAGCCCCTGCGGATCGTTGATCGAGACGTTGATCTGGTTGGCATGAATGCGTCCGCTCGCGTAATGCGGCGCGTACCTAAAATCGAGATGGACGTTGGTCGTCCCCGCAGGCACTTCAAAGGTGAAGGGATGATAGGTCTTTGAGTCGTCGCGGGTGAGTGAGCCGGTGAATTTCACCTGAACAGCAGTCGTTTCAGTCACGATCAATCCTTTATCGCATAAGCCAATAGTTGACCTTCATACCGTGCAAAGCTTAAGTATCGAGGGCGACGCGGTTAAATCGCCTTAACCGCCCGCAGCCAGGCCTGCGCCATCAGCGCGTGACCGGAGAGCGTCGGATGCACGCCATCTTCTGCCCAGAAGGCGGGTTCAGCCTGCGTCGCGGCCTGCGCGAACAGACCATCCAGCGGAACGTAGAGGGCGTTGAACTCACGGGCAAGGCGGCGAGCCGCCGCGATTTTCGGATCGAGGTCTTCGCGCCACGCCGCGCGATCTGCGGGGACAGGCAGCACGAACGGCTCACACAAAATCAGGCGGACGCCGGGGAGCTGTTCGGTGGTCTGGCGCAGGAGCGCGCGATAACCCGTCTCGTACTTCTCGGTGGTCGTCGGGTCATTGCTGTCGTAGCGCCGCCAGGTGTCATTGATGCCGATCAGAATCGACACCCAGTCCGGCTTCAAATCAAGGCAATCAGGCTGCCAGCGACGCGCCAAATCGACGACGCGGTTGCCGGAAATCCCCCGGTTGATGAAGCGAACGCCTTTTTCCGGGTAGAGCGCTGAAAACCAGGCGGCGGCGAGATTGGCATAGCCAAAGCCCATGCCATCCGCGCTGTCGAAGCGGCCTGCGTCGGTGATACTGTCACCCTGAAACAGGACAACTGCGTTATCAGAAATGGACGGAGTCATCAAAACCTATCCTTTGTTTGTCCGCTGATCCGAAAAATCAGCCTGTGAGATTATAAAACTGCGTCAAGTGCTGGATGTATGACAATACCGCGAGCGCCGATTTTGCGCGAGATGGCAGCCGTTTTACATGACGAACATCATTAGACGGGCGCTGGCAGCATGGTAGAGTCAGATAGACATCCGTGAAGGTTCAATTACGGAGAGGAAATCCTTCGTCAATTTCGGGAAAATGCCTCCGATGAAGTGAACTTGCAAACGCTTATGACTCATTCGGCGCAGGAGACGGTCACCCCACGACGCCAGCGCATTCAGGTGCAGGGTATCGTTCAAGGGGTAGGGTTTCGACCCTTTGTCTACAGATTAGCGGTTGATCTGGGGCTGACAGGTTTTGTGCGCAATGATGGCAGCGGCGTGACCATCGAGATTGAAGGCCGCGACGCCGCTTTAGACCACTTTCTGACGGCGTTATCCGCTCAGGCTCCCCCGCTCGCCCAGATTGACTCGTATATGACCAGCGTGATAGATTGCAGCGGCGAAAGCGCCTTTCGCATCGTCGAGAGCCAGACGGACGCGGCACGGAATACGCTCATTTCGCCGGATGTTGGCCTGTGCGACGACTGCCTGACTGAACTGCTCAATCCGCTGGATCGGCGCTACCGCTATCCGTTCATCAACTGCACCAACTGCGGGCCACGCTTCACGATTGTCAGGGACACCCCCTACGACCGCGACAAAACCACGATGCAGGCGTTTCGTCTGTGCCCAGCCTGCGAAGCAGAATATCAAAATCCGAGGGATCGGCGCTTTCATGCCGAGCCGAACGCCTGCCCGCAGTGCGGCCCACACCTGAGTCTGCTTGCTGGCGATAGCGCAGGCGAACCGGGCAGCATCCCGCCTGAGCAGTGTATCAGCGAGACGGTGCGCCTGCTGGCGGACGGCGCGATTGTCGCCATCAAAGGGATCGGCGGTTATCACCTTTGCTGCGATGCGCTGAATGCGTCAGCCGTGACCCGTTTGCGCCAGCGCAAGCAGCGCGAGGCCAAACCGTTCGCGCTGATGGTGCCGGACGTGGAAACGGCGCAGGCGTTGTGTTTTGTCAGTGAAGCGGAAGCGCGTCTGCTGACTTCGCGCCGCCGCCCGATTGTGCTGCTGCGCCAGCGGGCAGACAATCCACTGGCTCCCGATACCGCTCCCCGCTACAACACGCTCGGCGTGATGCTGCCGTATACGCCGCTGCACGTTCTGCTGTTGAGCGATTTCGCGGCGCAGTTCGAGCCGTCGCGCCCGGTGGCGCTGGTGATGACCAGCGCGAATATCAGCGACGAGCCGATTGTCTACCGCGATGACGAGGCGCAAACGTGCCTTGCGCCGATTGCCGACCACATACTGACGCACAGTCGCCCGATTCAGACGCGCTGTGACGATTCGGTGGTGCGGCTCGTGGGCGAACGCGAACAATTTTTCCGGCGATCACGCGGCTATGTGCCAGAGCCGATTCATCTGAACAACGCCTTCCCCGCGCCGCTGCTGGCAGTGGGTGGTCAGCTTAAGAATACGTTCTGCGTCGGCAAAGCGCAGCACGCTTTTGTCAGCCAGCATATCGGCGATTTGGAAAATCTGGAGACGCTGCGTGCCTTCGGCGACGAGATCGAGCATTTCCAGCTTCTGTTCGACATTCAGCCGGAAATTGTCGCCTACGACCTGCACCCCGATTATCTGTCGAGCAAATATGCGCTGACGCTCGACATGGCGCGCAAAATCGGCGTGCAGCATCATCACGCCCACATCGCCAGCGTGATGGCGGAACACGGGCTGGAACGCCGTCTGATCGGGATCGCGGCGGATGGCAGCGGTTACGGGACGGATGGCACGGTCTGGGGCGGCGAAATTCTGCTGGCAGATCTGCGCCAGTTCGAGCGGGTGGCACATCTGGCGCTTGTGCCGCTGCCCGGCGGCGAACAGGCCGTGCGCCAGCCCTGGCGGATGGCAGCGGTTTATCTGCGCCAGGCGTATGGCGACGATTTTCTCAAGCTGGAGATTCCCTTTGTGCAGCAGCTTGATCGCAAGCGCTGGCACATCCTTGCCCAAATGATCGAGCGGCGCATCAACAGCCCGCTGACGTCGAGCATGGGGCGGCTGTTCGACGCGGTGGCGGCGCTGCTGATGCTGCGGAACGACGCGGTTTACGAGGGTCAGGCGGCGGTCGAACTGGAAATGCTGGCGCAGCCGAGTGACGACGCCTACCCCTTTGCGCTGAACACAGGAAGCGGCGGAAGCTCGATGCAGTTCGACCTGCGCCCAACGATTCGCGCGCTGGTGGAAGAACTTCAGCGCGGGGAGTCAGCGGCGCTGATGGCGGGACGTTTCCACCGCACCATCGCAGAAGTGTTCGTCGCGGTCTGCGAACGGGTGCGGCGGCAAAGCGGACTGAGCGAGGTCGCATTGAGCGGCGGCGTGTTCCAGAACCGGCTGCTTTTGGAGCAAACGCTCGCACTCCTGCATAAGGCGAATTTTCAAACGTACATTAACGAGCAGGTTCCGCCAAACGATGGCGGCTTAAGTCTTGGACAGGCGGCGGTCGCTGCGGCGACCTTTGCCTGAAGGAAAGGAGAACGGGCGCGTATGTGTCTCGGAATTCCCGGCCAGATTGTGGAGTTTGTTGACGAAGCGAATGACATCGCCAAAGTGGAAGTGTCGGGAGTGCGGCGCAATATCAGCGTCGCGCTGGTGCGCCCGGAAGGGATCGCGATTGGCGACTGGGTGCTGATTCACGTCGGTTTCGCCATGAGCAAGATCGACGAGCAGGAGGCGCAGGAGACGCTGCAACTGCTGCGCGAATTGGGCGCAGCCTACGACTCGGAAGTGGAACTGCTGTCGTCGAGCGAGGTCACATGACGAACACGAAGTCAATGCAGACCGCCTGCATCCCCGATGCACACGGTCACTGCGCCACATGCAGCGACGAGGCGCAAACGGCGACGGTGCTGCACGTCAGCGATACGGGCATGGCATTGGTCGCGCTGAATGAGCGGGAAATCGAGATCGACGTCAGCCTGATCGAGGATGTCGCTGAAGGACAGGTGCTCCTCGTGCATGGTGGTGTCGCGCTTGAGCGGGTTGAAGCGGACGCTTAAAGGAGTCCAGATAATGAAATACGTGGACGAATATCGCGATGCTGAAGTCGCGCAGACGCTGGTCAAGGAAATCGCGCGGCTGAGCAACAACGAGCCGCTGCACATTATGGAGGTGTGCGGCGGGCATACGCACACGATTTACAAGCACGGCATTGAAGACCTGCTGCCGCCGAATATCGATCTGGTACACGGGCCGGGCTGCCCGGTATGCGTGCTGCCGATGGGACGCATCGACGACGCGATTGCCATCGCCAAAACAGAGGATGTCATCTTCACGACCTTCGGCGATATGATGCGCGTCCCCGGCTCGAACGGCAGCCTGCTCGACGCCAAAGCCGAAGGCGCGGACGTGCGTTTTGTCTATTCACCGCTGGACGCGCTCAAAATCGCGCGGGAGAACCTCGCGCGCGAAGTGGTCTTTTTCGCGATTGGCTTTGAGACGACCGCCCCTTCAACGGCGGTGACACTGCTGCGGGCGCAGGCCGAAAAAATCAGAAACTTCAGCTTATTCTGCAACCACGTACTGATCATCCCGGCGATGAAGGCGATCCTCGATTCGCCGGATCTGCGGCTGTCGGGCTTCATCGGGCCGGGACACGTCAGCATGGTGATCGGGATGCGCCCATATCAGTTTGTCGCCAGTGAGTATCACAAGCCAGTGGTAATCGCGGGCTTCGAGCCGCTCGACATCATCCAATCGACCTATCAGATTGTCCGGCAGATCAGCGAAGGCCGCGCCGAAGTTGAAAATCAGTACACGCGGGTGGTGCGCCCCGATGGGAATACGAAAGCGCTGCAAGTCATGGCGCAGACGATGGAAGTGCGACCCGAATTCGAGTGGCGGGGGCTGGGAACTATCAGCCAGAGCGCTTTGAAGCTGCGCCCGGAATTCGCCGACTGGGATGCCGAACTGCGTTACCACGTGCCGGGCGTGCGCGTCGCCGACCCGAAAGCCTGTCAATGCGGCGAGGTGCTGAAAGGCGTGCTCAAACCCTGGGAATGCCGCGCGTTCGGAACGGCCTGCACGCCAGAAACGCCGATCGGGACGTGCATGGTCTCGCCGGAAGGCGCGTGCGCGGCTTACTTCAATTACGGGCGTTTTTCGATGGCGTCGGAACGGACGCAAATGGCACAGATCGATCTGGCGTCGATTCAAATCAACTTCGATGAAAGCGATAAGAAAAGCAGAGCGTGATGGATCAAAGCGTACAAGCCAAAACCAGCGACGTGATCAACCAAATCGAGCGGGTGCGCCAGCATCGCCGGAATAAGTTTTACCTGTGCGATGACCATGTGACGCTGAGTCACGGGAGCGGCGGCAAAGCCACGCACAATCTGATCGAGGGCATCTTTAGCCCCGCGTTTTCAAACCCGCTGCTCGATGCGCTGGACGACGCCGCCATCTTCCCAATTCCCGGCAGCGAGCGGCGGCTGGCCTTCACGACCGACAGCTACGTCGTCAAGCCGCTGTTCTTCCCTGGCGGTGATGTCGGCAAGCTGGCGGTACACGGCACCGTCAACGATTTAGCCGTTTCGGGGGCCGACCCGCTGTATTTGTCGGCGGGCTTCATTCTGGAAGAAGGCTTCCCGATGGACCATTTGCGCCGGGTGGTCGAGTCGATGGCGCAGGCGGCGGCGGATGCGGGCGTGGCGATTGTCACAGGCGATACCAAAGTGGTCGAGCGCGGCAAGGCCGACGGCCTGTTCATTAACACAGCGGGAGTCGGCATCATGCGAGCGAACTGGCCGATGAGCCAGCTTCAGGCACAACCGGGCGACCTGATCCTGATCAGCGGGTCGCTGGGCGATCACGGGATTGCGGTCATGCTGGCACGCGAGGCGCTCGACATTGAAACCGACACGCAGAGCGACACGGCTCCGCTGCATACGCTGGTGCGCGACCTGCTGGCAGCGGCAGGCAGCGCCGTTCACTGCCTGAAAGACCCAACGCGCGGCGGACTGGCAACCTCGCTCAACGAGATCGCAGAGTCGTCCGAAGTGGCGATGGCACTGGATGAGCGGCTGATCCCGGTCAAGGCAGGGGTGCGCGGCGCGTGCGAAATCCTCGGCCTCGACCCGCTGACGATTGCCAACGAAGGCAAGCTGCTGGCGATTGTCGCGCCGGAAGCCGCCAAAGCCGCGCTGGAGGCCATGCGCGCCCATCCGCTGGGGCGCGAGGCAGCGCTGATCGGTGAAGTGCGGGCAGAACCGTCGGCGATGGTGTTCATGCGCACCGATTTGGGCGGCACGCGCGTGCTCGACATGCTGGTGGGCGATCCGCTGCCGCGCATTTGTTAACTCAGCGGAGAACGGAAACAAGGACATTTCATGCATGAATTCGGCGTCATGACCTATCTCTTGAACACGGTTGAAGCGAAGGCGCAGGAACTTCAGGCGGCGCGCGTGCTGGCGGTCAATCTCGTGATTGGCGACCGCGCCAGCATCGTGGACGACTCGCTCAGTCTTTATTTCGAGATGCTGACGCCCGGTACGCTGGTCGAAGGCGCGGCGCTGAATACCCGGCGCGTCCCGTCCCGCTTTGCCTGCGCGACCTGCGGAACTCATTATGAACCGGTCGGCGCGGATTTTCGCTGCCCGACCTGCGGTGGCATCGGACAGATCACCGACGAAGGGTCTGAGTTTTTCATTGAAAGCATTGTCATCGAGAAGGATTAAGCTCATGCGTGTCGAAAAAATCGACGTGATTAAGAATATTCTGGTCGGGAATGACGAAATCGCGCAAGGCAATCAGGCGCGCTTTCAGGAAGCGGGGGTCTTCGCTGTCAACGTGATGGCTTCGCCCGGTGCGGGCAAAACCAGCCTCATCACCCGAACGATTGAGGCGCTGCGGAGCGACCTGCGCGTCGGCGTGATTGAAGGCGACATCGCGGGCAGCATTGATACCGAAGCCGTCCTAAGCGCAGGCGCAGCAGACGCGCTGCAAATCAACACCGGCGGGAACTGTCACCTCGAAGCCAACATGGTGCAGAAAGCGAGCGACCGGATGAACCTCGACGCGCTCGATCTGTTGTTTGTGGAAAATGTCGGCAACCTGATTTGCCCGACGAACTGGTCGTTGGGCGAACACATGCGTCTGTGCCTGCTCAGCGTACCAGAGGGGCATGATAAACCGATCAAATACCCGCAGATTTTCGCCGTCAGCGATGCGATCATCGTCAACAAAATTGATTTGCTGCCCTGGGTGAAGTTCGATACGCCCTTTTTCTACGACTCGGTGCGCGCGCTTAACCAAACCGCGCCGATCTTCGAAGTTTCCTGCCAGACCGGACAGGGCGTCGAGGCGTGGATCGCGTGGCTGCGCGCTCGGCGGCAGGCCGCGTTCGCGTTGGAGGGCACATCCGTCGGCTGAATGACCTGAGTATAGCCATAAGAATTATGCGGGATGTTTTTGTAGGGGCGAGGCGTGCCTCGCCCATTCTTATCCATCATAACTTATTTGGTTGTACTTTGTGCAGCATTCGCTGGTAACGGAGGTTTGTCTAAAAGCGCCGCCAGAGATTTAAACCCTGGGCGGCACTTTTGGATCACCTACTTGACATAGTTATTCAATATCTAGTAAAATAATGACTATGGCTCGGAAATTTAAGCGTTCACCCTTAGCTCTGGCAATATTGGCGCTCCTCCACGAAGCACCGATGCATCCCTATCGAATGCAGCGGCTGATCAAAGACAGGGGCAAAGATCAGGTCATCAATGTCGGCCAGCGCGCCAGTCTGTATCAGACCATCGACCAACTGCTGCGCGCCGGACTCATCACCCTCTGGGAAACCACCCGCGCCGAAGGCTTCCCAGAGCGCACCGTCTACCGGCTGACCGAAGCGGGACATGAGGCGGCGGTCGATTGGCTGCGCGAGATGGTCTCGACGCCCGATCAGGACTTCCCGGAATTTCCGGCGGCGGTGTCGCTGCTGCCGCTGCTGACGCCGGAAGACGCCCTCGCGCAGATGATCCTGCGCGAAGCCGCGCTAAGCGAGCAGATCGCGCAGCTTGATCAGGAAATTCAGACCAGCACGGAGAGCGGCTTACCGCGCCTGTTCCTGCTCGAATCTGAGGTTCTGCGCACCGTTCGCGATGCTGAACTGGCGTGGGTGCGCAGCATCATTGACGATTTGCGCAGCGGCGCGCTGACCTGGCATCACGATTGGCTCAAGCCGTTCGCACCGCCCGAAAACGAAGAATAGCAAGCGCATTACGAGAAAAGGAAAATCACAATGACCGTTCAAACCGCAGACTCAGCGGCAGTTGCCCCGCGCTTCAGCACCGAGACCGTCACCTCGAAAGACGGCACCGTCATCACCTATCGCCAATTGGGGCACGGCCCCGGCGTCGTGCTGCTGCATGGCAGCATGGAATCTGCTGCCAGTCACATGGGGCTGGCGCAAGCTTTAGCCGACGCTTTCACCGTCTATCTGCCCGAACGGCGCGGTCACATGCAGGATGTGAACCGCAGCACCTACTCGATACAGCGCGAAGTCGAGGATTTGGACGCGCTGCTGACGAAAACCGACACGCACAACGTTTTCGGCGTCAGTTCCGGTGGGCTGATCGCGCTGCAAGCCGCGCTGACGCTGCCGAACCTTCGCAAAGTCGCTGTCTACGAACCTGCGCTGATCGTCAACCACTCGCTATCGACGGATTTTCTGCCCCGCTACGACCGTGAGATCGCCGAAGGCAAGATCGCGGCAGCGCTGATCTCCGGGATGCTCGGCGGCAAGCTGGGGCCAGCCTTCTTTAGTCTGCTGCCCCGTTTCCTGATGGAGTCGATGACCAGCAACATGCTCAAGAAGGAAGACGCTGCCGCCAAACCCGGCGACTTCACCATGCGCCGCTTCGCGCCGACGCTGCACTATGATTTTGTGTTGGTTGAGGAAATGGCGGAAAAAGCCGACACATTCAAGACGCTGCAAACACCCGTGCTGCTGTTGAATGGCAGTAAGAGTCCCGCCTGGTTGAAGCTCGCCATCGACACGCTCGAAAAAACCATCCCCCACGCCCAGCGCGTCGAGTTCCCCGGCCTCGATCACAGCGGGTCGAGCGACCCGACGCCGATGAGCCGCACCAGCAGGCCGGAAGTCGTCGCCGAAGCCATGCGCTCGTTTTTCGCCTGATGTTTGACTCTAGCGCTGCTTCACGACTGCCGAGACAATCGCGATCCCTTTAGGAACGACTCGTCTGGCATTCGCGCCGGTAAAATAGAGTCGTTTCAAATCGTCGAGCGTCGCGTTCTGGACATCAGCGAAGCCGCGCGCGCTCAGGAACGACTCAACCTGGCCTTCATCAATGCCGAACAGATATTCCTCACCGGACATCTGCGCTGCCCGCTTGATCATCTTGCCGTAACCATTGTGGCTATCGTTCAGCATCTCGTTGGAGAAATAGTCGAAAATCACCGTACTGCCGGCCCCCGAATGATCGGCGATAAACGCCAGCGTGCTATCGACACCTGCCGCCGTCAGGAAATAGGTCACGCCCTGCCAGATGAACAGGGTTTTACCTTGCGTATCGTAGCCGCCCGCGAGCAGGCGCTCGCCGAGCGCCTGCGTGTTGAAATCGACCGCGACAAAACGAACGTGCGCGGGCAGCGGATCGATCACCTGCTTCAGCCGTTCTAGCTTGACCGCCTGCGTCGCCGGGTGATCAACCTCGAAGACGCGCGTCTGTTCGATGCCGGGGATGCGATAGGCGCGGGTGTCGAAACCTGCGCCCAGAATCACCACCTGATCCAGTCCCTCGCTCAACCGCGCCTTGAGGAAATCATCGATATACCGTTCGCGCACGACAATGAACGGCACCGCGCCCGGAGCAATTCGGTCGTAAATCCCCGAACTGATGATCCATTTGCTGATCGCAAAGCCAATCCCACCGGGAAGCAGCAGATGGGCAACGCCATCATCGCAAATACGAACGCTTTCCGGTTTTTGCGCCTCAATCGCGCGTATGGCGGCAACACCTTCGGCAGACCGACTCGACTGCTGTTTCATGTCAACCCTTTTCACTGCGTCAGCTTGATTTGCTGCACATCGATTCCTCTACCACACGTTCGGCACGAGCCGATAGCGTACCTTCTGCGTGTATTCGCCATAGCCCGGCAAATCCTGCCGGAGCAGCTTTTCTTCGTCGAGGATGCGCCACACCAGACCGGCGAGGCTGATAAGCGCAATCAGCAGCCCCCACCATGAGCCGAGCGCAAGCGGAATGCCGCCGACCAGGAACAGATCGCCGACATACTTCGGATGCCGAACCAGGCCATACATCCCGGTCGAGATCACTTGCTGCCCCTCAAACGTCTGGACGGTGCTGGCGGCGTAGCTGTTCTCGCGGAAGACCCGATAGTAGATGTAGTAGCTCACGACGATCAGCACGAGGCCGATCACCGACACGACAGCCGGAACCTGCGACCAGCCGAAGCGCTGATCGAGGGCGGAAACCAGCATCATGCCGAAAATCGATCCCAGTCCCACGAACATGATGATCTTCTGCCCGGTGGACTGCGCGTCTGCGGTCACCTGCTTGCGCCGCGCCAGCAGCGCCGGGTCTTTCACAGCGAGGTAGATGCCCTGCTGGGCGTTGCAAAGCAGAAACACGACGGTAAACAGCCAGCCCTGCCAGTAATCGAGCGTCCCGGCGGCGAGACACAGCAGCCCGCCGAGCACAACCAGCCCAATCAGCGAAGTCACACTGGTTTGGACGATCAGTTTCTTCATGATCCCGATTTCCTTTCCTGAAGGTTCTTTTCCGCTGCCGCCAGCCACACCTTGATGGTGTTGGCGTCAGGGCGATCCAAGAGTGGGGTGGACGAGCCGAGCACGCGCTCAATCGCCTCGGCTGAAGCGCCAGCGGTCGCCACAATCTCGTCGATGGTGTGCAGTGGATCGGGCGCTTGCTCGAACCCGATCAGCAGCTTGAGCAGCGCGTTATTCATGCCGCGCGTGATCGCCAGAATGACGACGCCTGCCTGATCGGGAAAGGGTGTCGTAAACGCCCCTTCCGCCGTCCCCTGCCGGACAATCGCGTTCAGCAGCGGTGCGCGCCGTGCGACGAGCAGCGCGTCGGCTTTCGCGCGGACGATGGCGTTCTCGTCGGAAAACCAGATGTTCGCCAAATCAGCGATCATCGACTGGTTTTCAATTCTCAGGCGATCCAGCGTGGCGAAGAAGCGCCTGAATTTTTCCGGGGCAGTCAGGTGCGGATCGTGGACGATGGGCAGAAGGAGCGCTTCAAGCTCTGGCTGCCCCGCTTCGATCAGCGCTGCCAGCACGGCGGCTTTCGAGTCGAAATAGTGGAAGAATGCGCCGTTCGACATGCCGAGTTCGCGCAGCAGGTCTTGAATCGTCATGCGCTCGTAGCCTTTGCTCAGCACTAAGCGCTGCGCCGCCGCGAGGATTTCCGTGCGCTTCGCCGCGTAATCTTCCTTGTTGACAGTCCGTGCCATTGTCCACCTTGAATAAACAGAGTGCTACTCTATTTATTCAAGCATACGCCGAATCTGGCCCATGTCAATAGATTTGATTGAATATATGGGCGCTTCAACAGGCGCTGTTAAAATCGCGCATCTTGGGAAGTACGAGGAATGCGGTCATGAATCAAAATGTAAGGGCGCAGAACGACTTTCCGCCGAATCCGCTGGACAAGCCCGGTTATGTCCTTGAATTCAGCGATGAATTTGACGTGCCTGAAATTGATACGAACAAGTGGATCGCCTGCTATTTACCTCAGTGGAGTTCGTGCCAGCAGTCAGCCGCCCGTTACACCTTCGCGGGTAGCAATCTTATCCTGCAAATCACGGCGGAGCAGCAGGCATGGTGCCCAGAATTCGATGGTGAAGTCCGCGCCTCTGCCCTCCAGACGGGAGTCTTTTCGGGCGAAATCGGGAGCAAAATCGGGCAAAGCCGTTTCAGTGAGCAACTGGTCGTCCGCGAAGCGCAGGCGAACGCACGTAAGTACACGCCGCAGTTTGGCTACTTTGAAACGCGCGTCAGGGGGAATGCCGCCAGCGGAACGCACGTCTCGCTCTGGATGATCGGCTATGAGGATATTCCGGAACGCTCTGCCGAAATCTGTCTCTTTGAATTGCTGGGGAATCGGACAAGCCCTGCCGCATCAACGGTGCGTTATGGCGTGCATCCCTGGAACGATCCGGCTGCCCGCGAAGAATTTTTTGCCGAAACCTTCCCATTCGACTCGACTCAATTCCACATTTACGCGGTCGAATGGACACCAACTCACATCGATTTTTTGATCGACAACACCAAAATCCGCACGATACACCAGTCCCTCCAGTATCCGATGCAGTTGATGCTCGGCATCTTCGAGCTTCCGTTCGAAGGCGGCTGGAATGGCCCCTACGATCCCGCCGCGCCGTATCCGAAAACCTTCACGGTCGATTATGTGCGTGGCTATCAACCTATGAAGGGGTATCACGGGTAACGCGCTTCACAGCAGCATCCCACCGCGATTGCGCAGCGCCGCAATCACCTGCCGATCCGCTTTGCCGAAGCTGTAAGCATCGAATTGCTCCGGCGTGACCCACTTCCAATCCTTCACACCAATTCGCTGCGGTTCGCCGCTGACATACTGGCAGGTGAAAGCGTGCAGCGTGATTTTGAAGTGGGTGAAGCCGTGCTTGACCCTCGTGAACAGGTCGCCCACTTCGACCTCGATTGCCAGTTCTTCGCGCAGTTCGCGCTTGAGGCACTCCTCCAGCGATTCGCCGGGTTCCTGCTTGCCACCGGGGAATTCCCACAGCCCGCCGAGCAGCCCATCGAGCGGGCGCTGCGCGATCAGCACCTCGCCGCGATTATTCCAGATGATCCCGGCGGTCACATCATAATGTGGCGTCTCGGCTTTCGCCGCCTTGACTGGACGCTCATTCTGCGTGCCATGCGCGAAGGCCGCACACGATTCACGTATAGGACACTGGGCGCATAAAGGGCTGCGCGGCTTGCAAATCAGCCGCCCCAAATCCATCAGCGCCTGGTTGTAATCGCCAACCCGCGCATCTGGCAGCCAGCGCTCCGCGATTTGCCACAGCTTCACTTTAGTCGATTCCTGCGTCACGTCATCCGCCAGATCAAGCAGGCGGCTGAACACGCGGATCACGTTGCCATCGAGCACCGGGGCGCGCACGCCGAAAGCGATGCTGGCAATCGCGCCTGCCGTGTAGCGACCGACGCCGCTCAATTCGAGCAAGCCCTCGACCGTTTGCGGGAAGCCGCCGCTGGCAATTTGTTGAGCGGCGCGGTGCAGATTGCGGGCGCGGCTGTAGTAGCCCAAGCCTTCCCACAATTTCAGCACATCGTCCAACGGAGCCGCTGCCAGCGCTTCAACGGTGGGATAGGCGGCGAGAAAGCGTTCGTAATAGGGCTTGACCGTCTCGATCTGCGTCTGCTGGAGCATGATTTCGGACAGCCAGACGTGATACGGATACGGGTCGCCGCGCCAGGGAAGTTCGACGCCGAGATGGTCGTACCAGGTCAGCAGCGCCGGGGCAAAAAGTTGGCTTTCGTCAGTTTCTCGCATAGAGTCGTGATTATACTCGTTCGGTGACTGGGAATGGCAAACGTGAATGGATTTTCTCAGGCGATTTTTCGGGGGGGCGGCGGAACCTAAGGACAACTCCCCGCTCGAAGCCTTTCAAATCAATTTCGACGATGGCGCGTATCGGCCTGCCGTGCGTGTGACTCACACGACGGCTCCCCAGGCGATCATCGACGCGCTGCGCCTGCCTGCGCCCTTCCCCGCCATCCTCATCGGCGCGTCGGCGAAAACCGATATTTCCATGCGCTCGGTCATCGAAGACGGCCTCGTCCGCTTCCTGAGCGAGCGCCAGATCAACCTGCTGGACGGCGGCACATCCTCGAACATCATGCACCTGATCGGCGGGGCGCGGGGGCGGCGCGGTTCAACCTTCCCGCTGATCCGCGTCGTGCCGGAGAAGCTGATCGCCTACCCCGGCTGGAACAACCCGCACAAACTGCTCGATCTCGCCTCGTATTACTCGCATATCGTCCTCACCAGCGGCGACGAAATCGGCGCGGAAACCGAACTGGTGCTGCAATTCGCCTACAAGCTGTCGGGGAGCGGCACCGAAAAACGCCTGATTATGGTCATCAATGGCGGCGACACCACGCGGCAGGCGGTGATCCGCTGCGCGACGCAGGAGCCGCGTTTTCCGCTGCTGGTGTTTGAGGGAAGCGGTCGGCTGGCGGACGAACTGGCGCTCGCCCGCAGGCAGGGGAGCGACGACCCACAGATTCAGGCGGTGCTCAATCACGGGATTGTCCACTTCATTTCGGCGCGTGCCAGCGCGGATCAGTTATATCGCTGGCTGGAAAATTTTTTTGGCTACTGATTCGTGCTTCCCTTCCGGTTTGGGGGCGAAAATAGTCCGGTGTTCCCGTCCGCTGGCATCCGGTCGCGTGGCGAGGGAGAAACTCCGCTGCCGGATCGAGATCTGATCTTGACTGCACTACAGCAGGCGCTGACCGAGCGTGTTCCGCACATCCACCACAGCGATCAGGGCTGGCAATATGCTTGTAGCGATTACACAGCCAGTGCCCGTGCTAAAATAAACACAGGCACTTTCGTGTCCAACTTTTTTGGGTCACTACCGTTCTACTTAAAATTAGGGAAAACAAAGATGAAGGACTCCGCGAAAACTCACGATTATACGAAACATGCTACCGAATACTCCGAAGTAGGTATTGATGGTACTCATTACTTGGGATTTCGAGATGTGCCTGAACTCATAAAGAAATATGTTACGGGGACTCAGGCACTGGATTATGGTTGTGGACCTGGTAGATCGACGCGGTTTCTCAAGAGTCTTGGTTTTGATGTTATCGGTGTTGATATAAGCAGTGATATGTTAACTGAGGCAAGAAAAAAGGATGAACAGGGTACTTATCAACAAATCGAAAGTAGCGTTTTGCCTTTCGAGGATTCTTCGTTTGATTTGATTTTCTCAAGTTTCGTTTTTCTTGAAATTGCTGAAATGATTGAAATCGAGAAAATTCTCAGTGAATTCAGGCGAGTATTAAAACCGTCCGGTCATATTATTATTCTCACGACATCAATGGACGGCTATAAGGGAGATTGGGTGTCTCTTTCTTACGATTTTCCCGAAAACAAACGCCAGTTTGAAAGTGGTGAGACTGTAAAACTATTGATTCGCGGAACAAATGTAATTCTACATGACTACTATTGGACAGATCAGGATTATAGGGATGCTTTCACCAAAATTCATCTGAGACTTATCGAATTACACAATCCTCTAGGATATGACGAGGATAAGATTCAATGGCGGGAAGAAACTCAAAAGTCACCCTATAGCATATATGTACTCGCCAAAACATAGAAAATAAGTGTTCTAGAACATTCGCACAACGGCGTTTTAAAGCGCTTTCTGGATAAGTGTATACCCGCAAGCGCATTCACTCGGCGTTGGGCTATATCACTTATGCCGAATTTGAGCAGAATTGGCTGGCTCAACAACCAGAACCCGTGCTAAAGTAAATACAGACACTTTCGTGTCCAACTTTTTGGGGTCACTACATCTAAATCATAAAGTGTCGGGCAAGGAATCGCTCGGCACTCAATCCTCAATCCACAGTCCTGTCGTTGACTCGCTAGCGCAGCGCCTCGACGCGCGCCTGCATCTGCGCGACGAAGGGCTGAAGCTGCGCCTGCTCCGCTGCGCCGACGACCGCCGTCAGGCTCTTGAGCGCTTCCAGCAGGCTGCCGATCACGCTCCCTTCCACGTCGTCGGGCAGAAAGGCCATCAGTTCTTCGAGATTGCTTCTGGCCTCGTCGTATTTGCCGAGCGCCAGTTCCGCCAGAATCAGGTCGGAGTACGCCCAGTGATCGAGCGGGCTTTGCTCGACAGTTTTACGCCCGACGCGCTCGACAATCGTGTAGGTCTGGCGCATTTTGTCCGGCTGCTTATCGAGGGCGTAGAGCAGCGCCATGTTGCTGAGCGGATAGGACGACTCCGGCGTGACGCCGCGCGCATGTTCGTAGGCGCGAATCGCTTCGCCATAATTGCCCGCCCGCTTGTAGACGCCGCCGAGCGTCCCCCACCACGACTCGTCGTCGAGGTCGAGCAGGTTCGGCTGCGGAGTCAGCGCCGCCAGCAGCGAACTTTGCGCGTCGCTGATGAGTTTACTGCCTTGCAGATCGTCGCTTGCGTCACGGGCGCGCAGGCTGGCGCTCAAGCCGCGCACCGCCAGCGCATCGGCGAAATCGGGATGGAGCGCCAGCGCATCGCCGACCAGCTTGTCCGCCCGATCCAGATCGCCACTCTTGCAGAGGATGTAGGCCATCTGCGCGCAGACATCCGGCTTGATGCTGTCGCGCGCGCCGCTCAGCGCCTGCTCGTAAAGCTGAAGGGCGCGCGGCGTGTTGCGCTTGCGATACTCGTCGCGCCCGCGATCCATCTGCGTGACGGTTTCGGCATCGCTGACCGTGACGGTCACGGGTTTCGCCGCCGCTGCCCGTTTCGCCTGCAACGCGAGCAACTGATCGAGCACCGGCTTGAAGTTGGGATTGGACGTGCCGCTCACATCGACGTACTGGATCGAGGACAGGCGCGGGTGAATCGCCTCGACTTTGGTAATCACGAGCGGGAAAACGGGCACGCCCGCGCCAATCGCGAACGACCATTCGTAGGTGACGTACTCCGACTTTTGCGACTCGGGGCTGATGAGCAGGATGAGCGCCAGCGCGCCGCGAATCTGGTCGTCAATCGAGGCGCTCCAGTTTTCGCCGGGCTTGAGGTGGTCGTCCCACCAGTAATCGATCCCGGCGGCTTTCAGTTCGAGCGTGAGCAAACGAGCCAGCAGGCCATCGGTGTGTTTGTAGGAGATGAAAACGTGGTCGCTCATGAGTCGCACTTTCGTGTGGTTAGGCTGCCCTGATCGTACCGCATTTTAAATTTTTGCGCGCAAATGAGGAGGGGTAGAGGAAATGAGGCAAATTGGTGTTAAGTGAAGATGCACATGGGTGCGCCGCGATTTGAGTTGACGTTCTGGCAGTCGAGTGAATTTCACGTCACAAATTATTTGGATGCACTTCAAAGATTCTTTCCGAGCGATAAAAGCAAACGTCGAAGATCATGAAAAAGTTGACTTGTCCCAAAAGGAGCGGCGCGTTATCAGTTTGCGTCCATGCGAACGCGAGTTTGACTGGAGCGAATTTGTCTACTTCCGCGATCACGATCAGGCCGCGTGCTTCATAGTTTTCGAGATTGCCCGTCAGTTGAATCGACGTTTTCTGTTCCGACCAGACTGCGCCAAGTGCCAGTCCAATCGAATAGGGCAGCACATTTAGCGCTGCCCCTGTATCGAGTAATCCGCTGGCAGTAATAGACCGCCCGCCTGCCGTAAGTGTCAATGGGAGCATAGGCCGCAGCCCACTTTCGCCCAAAGTGCCGCCAGCAGCCGTATAAGCAAAGCGAACACTCTCAGGCATTTTTATCGGCTTCGAGCATATCGAGCAGCGTCTGCGCGGCGTCGGTCGCATCGTAGGGCGACCATATTTCATAAGATGCGTTGGGGATCAGCAGCGCATCTTCTTCGGTCGCCAACTCTGTGACCAAGACCTGCATCGCGCGCAGCTTATCCGCTCGATTGAGCCGTCGCAGTTCGTCAAACAATTCTTGCGTTGTCATTCCTCAGTCCTATTCTCCGGTGGGAACCCAGATATTCTTGACCTCGGTCGCCTCGATCAGGAATTCTTCGCCCGCGCCCTGATCTTCGTCGAACCAGTCGCGGGCGAGGCCGTAATTCACCCACGTCCGCTTCATGTTGCCCGCCGACTGCTTCTCGACCAGCGTGCTGCCTTCCGCCGACCCGAAATACCAGACGGCATCGACGTTATCGTGATCCGCCAGCGTCTTGATCAGCGCATCGCGCGCGCCCGTGACGATGTTGACCACCCCCGCTGGCACATCCGACGTTTCCAGCACCTGATAGAAGTCGGTCGCGCTCAGCGGATAGCGCTCCGAGGGGATGACGACGACCGGATTGCCGCGCGCAATCGCTGGGGCAATCAGCGAAATGAAGCTCAGCAGCGGCGCGTCGTCGGGACAGGCGATGCCGATCACGCCGACCGGTTCGTGCAGCCCCATCGTGATCCCGCGCAGGGTCGTTTCCTTGATTTCGCCGCCGTACTTGTCGCAGTAGGCCGCGTAGGTGAACAGCCGATCCAGCGCCGCCTCGACTTCGGCCTGCGCGTCCTTGAGCTTCGCGCCCGTCATGCTGACCAGCCGCCGCGCAAACTCGTCGGAGCGGGCGTTGAGGTTCTCGGCGAGGTAGTAGAGGATTTGCGCCCGCGTATGCCCCGGCTTCAGCCCCCAGCCTTCGGCCTTGCGCGCCGCCTCCACCGCGTCGCGGATGTCCTTGCGATTGCCCTCGGCGGCCTGCCCGACTTCCTCACCCGCCGGATTGAAGATCGGGCGGGTGTAGTTGCCATCCGGTCGCTTCTGCGCGCCGCCGATGAACAGTTTCGCCGTCCGGTCAATCGACCCGCTGTGAGTGTGTCCGTTGAGCGGAGCAGGGATAGATTGAACCACAGCGCTTACAGTGGTTTTTTTATTTCTTTTCTCTGTGGTCTCTGCGGCCTCTGTGGTTAGATTTGTTTTTGGTCGCGGTCGATCCTGCCACTTCGGACGCACATACTCGTTCAGACCCTCGCGCCCGCCTTCGCGCCCGAAGCCGCTCTCGCGATAGCCGCCGAAGCCCGCCGCCGCGTCAAACAGATTGGTGCAGTTCACCCAGACCGATCCGGCCTTCACTTTGCGCGCCACATCGAGCGCGAGGTTGACGTTCTCGCTCCAGATGCTGGCGGCGAGGCCGTAGCGTGTGTTGTTGGCGAGGGCGATGGCTTCGTGCGGCGTGCGGAAGGTCATCGCCACCACGACCGGGCCAAAAATTTCTTCCTGCACGACCACCGAAGCCGAACTGACGTTGGTGATCAGCGTCGGCAGATACCAGCAGCCCTTGTCCGGCAGCGGGCATTCCGGCTGATAAATTTCTGCGCCCTCGGCGATGCCTTTCTGCACCCAGCCGTCAATCGTCGCGCGCTGGATCGGATCGACAATCGCGCCGATGTCGATGCTCTTGTCGAGCGAGTCGCCAACGCGCAGTTGGCTCATGCGCCGCTTGACCCGCGCCAGGAAATCGTCGGCGATGCTCTCTTGCACTAAAAGGCGCGATCCGGCACAGCAGACCTGCCCCTGATTGAACCAGATGGCATCGACCAGCCCCTCGACCGCCGCATCCTGATCGGCGTCGTCGAAGACGACGAAGGGCGATTTGCCGCCGAGTTCGAGCGAGAGCCGCTTTCCGGTTCCAGCGGTGGCTTTGCGAATGATGCGCCCCACGTTGGTCGATCCGGTGAAGGCGATCTTGTCGAAATCGGGATGCTCGGTGATCAGCGCGCCGGTCTGGTCACCGCCGGTGACGACATTGACTACGCCGGGGGGCAGTCCCGCTTCGGCGATGATCTCGCCAAAGAGGAGCGCGGTCAGGCTGGTGTACGGTGCGGGCTTGATGACGACGGTGTTGCCCATCGCAATCGCGGGCGCGATTTTCCAGGCCAGCATCAGCAGCGGGAAATTCCAGGGAATGACCTGCCCAATAACCCCGACCGCCTGCGAATCCGCCAGTTCCCGATCCATCAACTGCGCCCAGCCGGCATGGTAGTAGAAATGGCGCGCCACGAGCGGAATGTCGATGTCACGCGATTCGCGGATCGGCTTGCCGTTGTCGAGCGATTCGAGGACGGAGAGCAGGCGGTAGTGCTTCTGGATGTTGCGAGCGATGGCGTAGAGATGCTTCGCCCGCTCGTGACCGCTCAGCTTGCTCCATGCGGAGAACGCTTCCCGTGCCGCTTTGACGGCATTATCAACATCTTCCTTGCCTGCGTCGGCAAACTGCGCGAGGTGATCGCCGTTGGCGGGGTTGGTGCTGGGCAGATATTTCCCGGTTTTCGGCTCAACCCAGTGGTTGTTCACGAACAAGCCGAACTTCCGCTCGTGGGCGTCGAGCCACGCGAACGCGGTCTCCGGCGCTTCGGGCGCTGGGCCGTAGGTCATGGTTTGGAATATTTCGGCTACAGACATGCTATTTTACCCCTCTCCTCCGGCTCCTCTCCCACGCAAGGCGTGTGCCTGAACAAGTTCAGGAGAGGAGAGAAGAACAAGACTACTTAGTCGAATTTGGAAGAATGTAGCTAAACCCTACATCACAATCACACTCGATGAGGATGGTTCCACATAGATTTGCAAGCGTCTTGACGAACGGCAGCGTCTCGACTTCAGGCGTATTTTTCCAGACAATTTCGGCAGGGATCAGATTTTCATCATCCGTCGAGCGTTCATTCCAATGTCTGCTGTAGAGCCAGACATTTACTCCATCAGGCGTATCAAAATGGGCTTCCCAATGATCGCTATCGACATAATATTCGATCTTGTAGCCTTCCATTTGGTCGAGCGCACGTCTAACTTCGGCATACGTCGGCGTGCGACCGGGCTTAAAATCAGGCGGAAGGGTTATGTTCTCGTAGCCAAACCAATCAAGCGCAGCTTGAACCCAATCTTCATCATCGGTTTGCACAAAAGTACATTCAATACCCATTTGCCGCTCACTCCAACTCCGGCAGGGCGAAAATTGCGCCGAGCGTGAGCGTCAGCCCCGGAAACAGGTCGGCAACGTCAAGCGCGTCGGTGTCGTTTGTGTAGACGCGCACGGTATCCGCGCCGCGCCGATGCTGATGGACTTCGCGCTCATTTGGATAAGCGATCCAGACCTGTTCCGATCCGGCGCGCAGATAGTCACGGGTGCGCTTGAGCAAATCCTCGGCGTCGTCATCGGGCGAGACAACCTCAATCGCCAGCGTCGGCGCGCCGGGGAAGGGACGATCAATATTCCAGCCTTTGGGGATCATCCCTTTACGAATAAACGAAACATCCGGGACACGTGCGCCACGTAAGTGCTGCCCTTCCTGATTGAGCAGATAGATCAGGCCGTCGTAAAAGACGAAGCCGAGATCGTTTTCCATCACATGACGGTCAAGTGGACGGAAAAAGTTCAGCCCGACGAACTGGTGATGTAAACCAGAGGCAGGCTTTTCAATGAGCGCTTCATCGACGACTTCGAGACGCGCATCTGAGCCGAGTGCCATCAATTCGCCTTCGGTGATGAGTTTTATGTCTGGTTGGATTGCCATGCTTAGCACCCCTCTCCCCCTGCCCCTCTCCCACGCAAGCGGGGAGAGGGGTGACTTCTAGCGGGGTTGACTTCTAAAATTGGAACGGATCTTGTTCAAAACATTCGGTAAGTTGGTTTCAACTTCTTCAGCCGTCACACGGACGAAGCGAATGCCGAGCGATTCAATGATTTCCTGACGGAGCGCATCGGCTTCACGCTGAGATTCGTGAATGCCGCCATCGACTTCGACGGCAAGATTTTCTTCAGGGCAGTAAAAATCAACGACGAACGCCCCGATTGGATTTTGACGACGAAACTTGCGTCCCGCAAGCTGTTTCCGGCGTAATGCCTGCCAGAGTCGATCTTCGCTGATGGTATGCTCGTTTCGCAACTCAACCGCGAGGTCGTGCATCTTCGTTTTTAACTCCGGCGGAATTTTCCAGCGCTCGTGGTTCACAACTGCCTGCTTCCTTCTACCGAATAGGCTTCGACGAGCGGTGCGGCGGTGACGGGCTGGCGCTGGAGCCGCCATACGATCACACCCCAGGTTGCCAGCAGCGCATAAAACCCGAACGAGAGCAGCAGCCCACTCACAGGTGGAGTGCCCGTATAGCCCATGACGAACAGCCAGTAGATCGAGAGGCTGAGGCAGACTGCGACGACAAACTGAGTCAAGTGTCGTGTGCTGTTTCCCAGCAGCAGCAAAAAGAATACCAGCAGCAGCGGCGGCATTCCTGACGTGTAGAGGGTTGGACTCAGCAGCAGCATCACAACAAGGACTACACCATATTCGAGATCAAACTGACGCTTGCTGATCACCCGTGCGCGAGTCACCCAGGCGCTCGTTAGAATTAATCCCAATGAGATAGCAGCGCGAACCACCCCTGCCAACAAGGGATTCACGATCAGCGCCTGAATGAGGGGATGAGCAGCAAAAAGTTGGCTCGAAAATCCATTGATAGACGCATTTTTGGAGAAAGTATCGAGTTCACCCACATCCGTAAGGGCAAACAGGGTCTGGAACATGCCGTCGAATACGCCGATTCCAGAGATCGCGATTTGCAGCGCCAATAGAATGATGCCCACGATCAGAGCGCTCCCCACGATGCGCCAGTCTCGTTTCCAGATGAAATAAACGATCAGCAAAACCGGATATATTTTGATCCAGGTGGCGAGCGCCAGCAGTGCGCCGCATAAAAAAGGTCGGTTTGTGCGGGCGGCGTACCACGCGCCCGCAAGCAAGGCCAAGAGGACGATGGTTATCTGCCCAATTTGCAGGGCGTCGGCAAGCGGCAGGAAACAAAGGGTGATGAGCCACCAGCGCGCGCGCAGCGTATTGATGCGGGAGAAGACGGCGGTAAGCCCCGTGAGGAGGACGACATTGCCCGCGAACCATAGCGTTTCGGCAGTCTCTACAGGAAGCTTTGCCAGCGGCATCAGCAGCTGCGCTAAAAGCGGCGGATAATGATATAACTGTGCTTCAACCGGATATAAGTGCATTCCCTCTACGAGCTGCTGAGAAGCTGTGAGATAGACGCGGAAATCGAACATCCCCGGCCCGCTGCGAAAAGCGAATACCCAGGCGATAGCGATCAGCGCAAGCCACAGGGCGGCGACGCCCAACCATTTCCCGTAATGTCGCACATGTTCGCTCATTGTTTTGCGGCTTGTCGATAGTCGTCTCGCGCCGAAATTTGAATTCGACGGTGTAGGCGATAGGCGTTCACGCCCCAGGTTGCCAGCAGCGTATAAAACCCGAACGACAGCAGCAGCCCACTCACGGGCGGAGTGCCGGCATAACCCAGGACGAACAGCCAGTAAATTGATAAGGTGATACAGGCCAGAACGACAAACCAGATCATGCGTTTGGTGGGGTGATTGCGCAGGAGTAAGGCATAAACCAACAGCAGCGGCGGCATTCCGGCGACAAACAGAGTCGGACTCAGCAAAAGCGAGGTCAGTAACGTCAGGCTGAATTCCAAATCAAAGCGTCCGGCATCCGGTTTGCCGCGCTTTGCCAGCAGATAGAAGCAGCCGCCGAGCAACCCGACCGAGAGCAGTCCCCGCGCCAGCCACTGTAACGCCGTGCTGGCAATCAGCGGTTGTACCCGTTCGCTCTCGCCGAATAACTGCGATGTGAAGCCAAAAACCGAGGCGTTGCCGGAGGCCAGATTCGGCTGCCCAACCTGCGTCAGCGGCGACAGTACACCGACGATTCCGCTAAACGTCCCAAAACCGGAGATACCAATTTGCAGCAGCGCCAGAACGACGCCGACAATCAAAGCGCTGCGAACGACGCGCCAATCCCGCTTCCAGATGAAATAGAGGATCATCAATGCCGGGTAAATCTTGAGCCAGCTTGCAAAGGCGAGTATTCCGCCGCACCATGCCGCTTTTTTCTGATGCGCCGTCACCCATACAGCGACAAAGAGCGCCAGCATGACAATGGTGATTTGACCGACGACGACCGCTTCCAGCGCCGGAAAAAACAATGGTGTCATGATCCACCAGAAACCGCGTCGCTGGCTGATTCTGTCCAGGATGGCTGCAACGCCGGCGAGCAACCCCAGATTGAGAATGAACCACAGCGCGTTTGCGGTTTGGCGTGAAAGCGCGGTCATGGGCATGAGCATTTGCGCCAGGAGCGGGGGATAAATATAGGTGTTGCCGATATAGCCCTGGTACAAGGGCTGACCGCTGAGCAGGCGCTGCGCACCCTCGTAGTAGGCTCCGAAATCAATCATGCCGAAGCGCCCGCGAAACACCTGCACCCATGCCAGCGCGATGAAGAGAAGCCATGAAGCGGCGATTCCGACCCCCAGAAGGATACGGCGTGATGTCCAGGTCGATCTTGACGGCAGGCTCAGGTCTGTCACAAAAAGAGATCCTCTTTGACGGAAGGGAAGATCATGAACGCCTTAGCTCATCGGCATGTAGTTTTCGGCAGCATAGCGCCCAGTGACGGCGTGAGACAACTGGCGCTCGATGTCGGTCAGGAGGGAACTCGCGCCGATGCGGAACAGATCGGGGAAGAGCCATTCGTCGCCGAGTTCTTCCTTCATGAGAATCTGCCAGTTGAGTGCCTGTTTGGCGGAACGAAGGCCGCCTGCGGGTTTGAAGCCGACTTTATAGCCCGTTTCAAGCTGATATTCGCGGATCATGCGGCACATGATCAGGCTGACTTCCAACGTGGCATTAACCGATTCCTTGCCGGTCGAGGTCTTGATGAAATCCGCGCCCGCCATCATGCAAACGAGGCTGGCTTTAGCGACATTGCGCAGCGTGCCGAGTTCGCCCGTCGCCAGAATGGTCTTGAGGTGGGCATCACCGCAGGCGGCGCGGAACTGCTGCACCTCGTCGTAGAGCTTATCCCAGTGACCTGCGAGGGCGTGTTCGCGGCTGATAACGATGTCGATTTCGCGTGCGCCCGCTTTAACGGACTCGCGGATTTCTTCAACACGGAGGTGAAAGGGACTCAGTCCCGCCGGGAAGCCCGTCGAGACAGCGGCGACGGGGATGTTCGTCCCTTCGAGCGCCTGCACCGCGTCGGGGACGCGCGTGTGATAAACGCAGACCGCGCCGGTCGTAATGCCGAGATCGCCGACGCCGAGCGCATCGAGCAAATCCTGACGGACAGGCTGGCGGGCTTTGGCGCAAAGACGTTTGACATTGCCGGGGGTGTCGTCGCCAGAGAGCGTGGTCAGGTCGATGCAGGTGATCGCGCGCAGGAGCCAGGCGGCCTGCCAGTCTTTCTTGACCGAGCGGCGCGTGCCGAGCGTGGCGGCGCGGCGTTCGGCGGCGCTGGTGTTGACGCGCTCGCGGTTGATCCAGCCGAGATCGAGCGGGAGGCCGGGGTTGCGCGGGTGCTGGTGAGCGGGATCGAGGACTTTGGTTTTGAGATCGGGAATCGCCATCAGGTTGTCCCTCTTGGAGTGATCGGAATAGCTTCAATTATAGCATGGGGTGGTACGGATGTTGGTGCTGACCCCACCCCCGTCCCCTCCCCGATTTCAGGGAGGGGAGAAAGGGAAACCCCTCTATCCCCGACCCTTTCGCGCGAACAAGTTCGCGTTACGCAAGCGGGGCGAGGGGAGAAGAGCAAAAGATTCAACGCAAAGGCGCAAGGAAAAAGGGCGCACACGTGGGTACGCCTACAAAATCGTGGTTGATGGGAAGAAACGGGCGAGGCGTGCCTCGCCCCTACACAGGCATGTGGGATTGGGTTATTCGATGCGGAGGGTCGTCAGGAGGCGCTGATCTGCGCCGTCGGGGGATTGGAGGCGGCTGCCGTCGGCGCGCGAGTAGAAGCCGGTATAGAGGCTGGCTTCGCCTGCCGGGGCGTCTGGCGGGATGGTGAGCGTAAAGGTACGGCTGATGAGCGTCTCCAGTGGGTCGTTCCAGTCCGTCGAGGGGCGGCGCAGATCGTTGAGCGGATCGCCGTCAATCTGGGCGATCAGGTCGCCGCTGGCGGTGGTCAGGTGGTTGAAGACGACATCGGGCTGCACGGTGGGCGCGTCGGCCTGCCAGTAGAGCGTCAGGTTGATGGTGCTGCCGGGAGCGACGGAGCTGCCGTCAAGCGAGACGATGCTGCCATCAGAAGCGGTGGAGGAAAGATCGTAGCCGACAAGGCGAATAGAGCCGAGCGTCCCGCTGGCAGCGTGCTGGATGGGCGAGAGGCGTAGGACGACCATATCCGGGCCGCGATAGGCGCTATCGGGCGGAAAGGTCTTGAGAAGCAGGGTTTGCGCCAGTAGATCCTGATCGGCGGCGGTGTTTTGCATCCGCTGATAATCGAAAGTGCTGACAATCGCATACTGCACGTTATCGGCGCGCCAGTCGGCCAGGGGGCGAGAATCCAACTGCGCGACTTCGACAAAGGGGAACTCGGTCACGCCCGCGTAGCCGCCCCAGTCACGGTTAAAGACTTTGTGCTCCTCGGTGTCGGAGATGTAGCGCCCGGAGGGGAGACTGATGTCCATCCAGTGGGCGAGATCGTTGCGGCGATCCGGCAGGGTGTGGTTGACGGCGTCGGCAATCGACGCCTGCACATTGGGGATGCCGATGACGATGACAGCGAGGACAACGGCGGTCACGGCGACGACGAAGCGGCGCGGCACAGCGGGCAGCCGCCGGAGCGCCCAGTCGATGAGGAAGACCCAGCCGACCAGCCCAACGGCACGCAAAGCGTAGAGGAACGCGCCCGCCGAAATGAACTGGCGAAACTGCTGGTTGCCGAGATCGCCATAGAAGCTGATGCCAGCGACCCAGGCCAGCGTTCCGGCGACGACCGCGACCATTGCAAACAGATCGACCTGGCGGCGGAAGGCACGCCAGCCGAGGGCGATGAGGCCGACCCAGCCAATCCACCAGACGAGGGCGCTTTCAAGCTGGGTGTAGACGACGAGAAAGTTTTCCCAGATAACCGTAGGCGAAGGCAGCCCCAGCTTCTCGTTGGGGGCGCTCCAATCGGGCGAGCTGGTGGCGTCGAGCGCAGGAAAAAGGAAGATCAGCCAGAAGAAAAAGAGGCCGAGGGCAGCGCAGGTGACGGCAAATTCGGTGAGGACGGCGCGGCGCGAAATCGAGCGGTCGGTCAAGCGCCAGAGCGGGATGACGAAGATGACAGGCAGGAGAAAGACGGCCTGATATTTAAAGAGAATGGCGAAAATCTGCGAGAGGATGGCGGCGTAAATCCACCAGCGGCGGTTGAAGCGCGTTCCGGTGAGCACAAGGAACAAGGCCAGCAGGCTGAAGAAAGTGACGAAGTTATCGGCGGTGGCGTAGCGGCTGAACTCGACAATGATGGGCGTAAATGTCCAGAGTCCGGCGGCAAGCAGCCCCGCCAGCGGGGTCGCAAGACGAAAGGCCAGCAGCGCCAGCGCGACAATCGTCGCGAGGCTGAAGGTGACGGAAACCAGACGCACCATCCAGAGAATGGTGGTCGGCGGCGTGCTGGGGTCTTGAAAGAGACGGATGAAAAAATAATTGATGGCAATGATGCCGGGCGGATAGCCCTGCATTCCAATCGGCTTGGGCGAACCGAAGTCGATGATCATACGCCCGGCGATGGTGTAGGATGCCTCGTCCACATGGTCAACGTAGGGAAGGCTGAAGTTGTAGCCTGTGTAGCGGAGCGCAGCCGCACAGAGCAAAATCACAAACAGCGCCAACCACCACCCGCGCGAGGGGAGCAACCGGGGCGGTGAGGAGTTGGGTGTTTCCATGACGAGCGAACCTGATTGATGTGGGTGAACGAAATTCAACTGGCGGATTTGGCCTGCATCTGCTCGACCAGTTCAGCGCGATAGGAAATCAATTCCTCGCGGATGCGCAGCAGGGCTTTGTCGATGTTTTTGACTTCGAGCACGAGCGCCGGATGCCCGGTCTGAAGGCGCGAGGCCAGCGCATCCACTTCTTCCTTGCGATAGCCGGATTCGATGAGGTTGGCGGCAAAACGTCCGGTGAAGCGACCGAGCAGGCCACCGACCAGCGCCCCCGCCCCGACGGCGATGATCGCGCCGATGCCGGGAATCGCGAGCGCGCCAAACTGTACCATGCCTAAAGCGGCAATGCCTGCGCCCAGTGTTCCGCCTGTAATGCCGCCTTCGTCCGGGCCGAGTTCGTCGTTGAGGACGACGACTTCGCCGTTGCGCGCCTTCGCGACAATGGCAGCGTGCTGAATCTCCAAATCGGCGACCTCGACCAGATGATCGAGTGCTTTGGTCAGCATTCTTCGCGACGGAAAGACTGCCACAACCAGTTCGTCTACCACTGCCTCACCCCTTCCGCTTCCGAGCAATCTTTAATGTTGCACGATTTCGGCTTGAAAAGGCTTGAGGTCTTCATTCAAGCGCGAGACGATGAGCTTGTCATTGCCTTCCAGCTCGACGACCATCGCGATTTTTCCAGCGTTGAGATGTTCCGCGAGATTTTCGAGCTGCTTATTGTTGATGCCCATATCGAGCACGCCCGCCGTGATGCCACCCGTCGCGCCGCCGACCAAGCCGCCGACGAGCGCGGCTGCGCCAATGGCGACGATGGGGCCGACGCCGGGCAGCAGAAACGCGCCTAACCCGGCGATGCCGAGCGCCCCCATGAGCGCGCCGAGCGTCCCGCCCGCGATGCCGCCTTCATTGGGGTTGATGTCGTCTTCGTAGACGGTGGTTTCGCCGTCTTCGGCTTTGGCGATGAGCGCGGAATGCGTCATTCTGGCGTAAGGCAGGCTTTTAATCCGATCCACCGCGTCAAGCATGGTTTCGCGGGATGGGAAGATCAGCATCACAACTTCCGACATGGATCGACTCCTTCGGAGACCTCATTTGCCCCATTATACTACACGCAAAGCAGCGTTTCGCGCAGGGGTATTGCAGCGGGAAGGAGAAAAGCAGAAAAAGCAGGAAATGCAATTGAACCACAGAGACCACAAAGACCGCAGAGAAGTGATTTCAGGTAGGGGACACCGGTTTACCGCCGCCAGACCCTTTGAGGATCTGGCTAGGGAAAACAAGCCTCTGAAGGAGGCTCAAGTACCTGTTGAAGATTTTGATCCGTAGGGCATCGGGCGAGGCGTGCCTCGCCCCTACATTTACTGTCGCCCCCTCAGCCACTTCGCATAGAGGGGAGAACTGCAAGGGCGCACAGCCGTGCGCCCCTATAGCCTCTCACCTCGTGCGAAATTTCGCTTCACCATGTGCTTCGCTTCTTCTCTCCATTTGCTCATTTATCCGTCGTGGACTATTCTTAACCGCTATAGTATTTAGACACTTTAAAAGGATATTTATGACTACATCAAGGCTCGATTTATCACAGGGTGACATTCCCGCGCAGATTCAGGCCAACCTGATCGCTTACATGCGGTTGTTCGCCGGGCTGCCGGGGGTGGTCACGCACGACAGCGATGATTTGTACTGGATCATCAGCCACAAGCCCGCCCCCGGCAACGTGATTCTGCGGGCGCGCTGGTCGGAGGCAGAGGCTGAGCAGCGGATTGACGACTTGTTCGCGGAAATCGGGCAGCATCTCGACCAGATCGACTGGCTGGTGTATCCCGGTGATCAGCCGAGCGATCTCGGCAAGCGGCTGGGCGCGCGCGGGATGCCGGGGGGTCGCGCCGGGAACTGGCTGTGGATGCGGCTGAAAGAGGATGCCCCTCTCCCCCTAACCCCCTCTCGTCCGACTTCGTCGGATATGCAAGGCGAACGCCCCAACAAGTTGGGGGGAGGGGGAACAAAAGCAAAGCTGTCGGGAGTGGAAGGTTTCCACATTGAGCAGGTGCGCGACGACGCGATGATGCTCGAATGGCTGCACGCGACCGAAGCCGGATTCGGCGGCGAGGAATCGATTTTTTACGATGCCTATGCGCGGCATGGCTACGGCGATGATGCCTTCTCGCTGCACTATATTGGCTATGTTGATGACACAGCGGTCACGTCGGCAACGCTGCTGGATGCGGGCGGCTGCGCGGCGATCTACGACGTTTCGACGCCGCCGGAATATCGCGGGCGCGGGTTCGGCGGTGCGATCACGCACGCGCTGATGGGCGAAATTCAGCGGCGGGGTTACGCCGAAAGCTGGATCTGGTCGTCGGACATGGCGCAGAGCGTGTATCGCAAGCTGGGCTATGTGGATGCTGATTTCGGCGTGTGCGAACATACATGGAAGAATAAGTGAAGTGCTGAGTGCCGAGTGCTGAGTGCTGAGTAAGGGCAAAAGCAAAAAGAGGACTGAGTAAAAACAGGACTGAGGACTGAGGACTGAGGACTGAGGACTGAGGGCGTGTTTGCAAAAGGAAGTATTACGCTCTGTTAGCCCCCCTCTATCCCCGACCCTTTCTCCCACGCAAGCGGGGAGAAAGGGAGAAAACAAGTGCGTGGTTTCCTAGATTGCTTCATGAACATCGAACTTGAGGCGAAATAGGCGTAATAAAAAAATTCACATACATGCTCTGAAGACTGAGAAAAGAAAGTGCGGTGATAAAAGAAAAGTGATTGAACCACAGAGACCGCAGAGACCACAGAGGTCAAGGAGAAACGATTGCGGTGCGAGGCGGCGGTGGCCTGCTGCTTGACGCGTTGTGACGATTATGATAGGATGCTGCTATCTCATCAAGAGCGCATTAGGGTAACGGCCCGTTATATGCGCAGCAACCCCCGGAGCGCTGGGAAGGTGCTAAATCCGTCAGGCAGATGCCTGAGAGATGAGCGCGATAAACGAGTTTACACGCGCGTCTCTCCTTCTGCCGGAGCGGCGCTTTTTGTTTTTTAGCCCTGGGGGATCGCACATGCTCAACAATGACTATCCAATCCTCGAATTTGACGACAATCCCGAAGCCTTCATCGAGCCGGGGAAAGTTCGCCCCAAGCTGGAGAACGTGCCGGAACACTGCGTGCTGTGCTTCTTCAACGACGTGATTCAGAGCCTGTTCGCCGACAAGGATCATTTTCACCGCCTGCACAGCGAGATCGGTCACAACCCGGTTTATGTGGGCGAGCAGAAAGGACGACAGTTCGCGGTGGTGCATCCCGGCGTGGGCGCGCCGCTGGCGGTCGCGTTCCTGGAAGAACTGATCGCGCTGGGCTGTCGCAAATTTATCGCCTGCGGCGGCGCGGGGGTGCTCAATCAGGCGATTGCGCTCGGTCATCTGGTGATTCCGGCAGCGGCGGTGCGCGACGAAGGCACATCGTATCACTACCTGCCGCCTTCGCGCGAAATTGACGCCAATCCTGTCGCGATTGATGCCATCCAGAAGACGCTGGACGAGCGCAACATCGCTTACGTGGTGGGCAAGACGTGGACGACGGACGCGCTTTACCGCGAAACCCCGGCCAAAATCGCGCGGCGGCGGGCGGAAGGCTGCATCACGGTCGATATGGAAGCGTCGGCGTTTTTCGCGGTGGCGCAGTTTCGCGGCGTGACCTTCGGGCAGATTCTGTATGGCGGCGACGACCTGAGCGGCGAAGTGTGGGATCAACGCGACTGGTTTCGCCAGCCCTCGACGCGCGAGAAATTATTCTGGTTGGCGGCTGAAGCCTGTTTGCGGCTCTAACCCCTTATAATGGGAAGACGAGCAAGTCGAGAGGACGGTCGCCATGCGCCAAGTAGGAATTCGAACACGGTTCACATTGATCTTATCGCTGATCTTCGCCGTTGCGCTGATTGCATCATGGGCGATCTTTTCGCGGGTGCTTCAGGAGCAGGCGCAGGACGAAATCAGTTATCAGGCGTTGGTGCTGATGGAAATGTTGAATTCGGTGCGCAAATACACGAACACGGAAGTGAACCCACTGCTTGCGCCTGCCCTGCAAACGCAGGATGCCTTTATCCCGCAGTCGGTTCCGGCATTTTCTGCGCGCGAGGTTTTCGAGAACTTTCGCAGCATCAGCAGTCAATACGCGCACTTCCTCTATAAAGAGGCGACCCTGAACCCAACCAATCCGCGCGATCTGGCTGACGATTCGGAAAAAGCGATGGTCGAACAGTTTCGCAGTGATCCGTCGCTGAAGGAACTGAGCGGCTACATGATGGTCAATGATCGACAGGTGTTTTACAACGCGCGGCCTCTGGCAATCGCTTCGGAAAACTGCCTGACCTGTCATGGCGACCCGAAGGACGCCCCCGCCAGCCAGCGCGCGACCTACGGCACCGAAAACGGCTACGGCTGGAAAATGGGCGAGATAATCGCAGCGCAAACGATTTACCTGCCCGCGCAGGACGTGTTCGGGCGCGCACAGCAAGCGCTGAACGCGGTGATGAGCATTCTGGTGGTGATCTTTGCGCTGACGATCATCGTGACGAATGTCGGTCTGCGCCGCGCGGTGGTGCGCCCGGTTGTCCAGATCGCCCGACTCGCGCAGTTGATCGGCAGTGATCGCCTGACGACCGATGCGCCCGAAGTCCAGACGGTCAACCAGATCGCCAAACGCAACGATGAATTCGGGCAGACAGCCAAAATTATTCAGCGCATGGTGAAGGAAATTTACGAGCGCGAGCAAAAGCTGAAGCTGACGATTGAATCGCTGCGGATTCAGGTCGATAAGGAGAAACAGACCAAAGAGGTGCGAGAGATCACCGAGTCGGATTATTTCCAGAGCCTACAAAAGCAGGCGGGTCTGATTCGCGAGCGCAGTGATCAACGCAAACAGGCGAACGAGGTGAAACCCGTTGACAATGAGAAGCCATCATGATTGAGCCAAAACGGATCGCCCTGCCACCGGGATCGACCCTGCGCCGCCCGCCGCGCGCGATGCTGGGGTACGCCTCGCTTGAGGATACGTTTCTGACCGAAGGGACGTGGTATGCGGTCGCGGACTGGCGCAGTTGGCGACACAACGAACGGGTGCAGTCGTTCCGCCACGCCGGGATCGTGAATTCCGGCCTGACGGAAGGCGACGTGATCGGTTTCTGGGCAGCGGGCGAGACGCTGGTGGGTTATGCGGAGGTGACGCTGATTCGCATGACGAATGCGCGCAGCCTGACGCGGCAGGAGATCGGCGCGCTGGATTACAACGACGACGAATACGAGGAGTTCCTGAATTTCGAGAACGAGGCCGGCTGGTACGTATCGCTGGAGCGCGTCGATTTGGGAACGTGATGGATGATTGGCGCATGAAACCAAATGATCAACCCAACCAATCAGCAAGCGGCGAACCTGTAGGGGCGACCTGGCAGGTCGCCCCTACGAAACCGAACACACTAAATCCGGTTCAATTGGCACCGTTAATGATCAAAACATTCATGAAATCGATCAGAGGTCAGCGTGGACGAAGTACGTGGGCGGCGGTCAGTTCGGTTGCAGGGCTACGATTATGCGCAGAACGGCGCGTATTTTGTAACGTTGTGCGTGCATGAACGCGCATGTTTGTTCGGCGAGATCGATGATCAGGGGAATATGGCGTTGAACATGATCGGCGGGATTGTGCGAGATGAATGGTTGCAGACGGCGGTGGTTCGTCCGTATGTGGTTTTGGACGAATATATTGTCATGCCAAATCATTTTCACGCCATCATCGTTTTGACAGGCGACCGTGAATCGGATTTATCCAAACACAACGGGAATTCCAATGTAGGGGCGACCTGGCAGGTCGCCCCTACGAGGCCGAATGGCCCCAAATCAGGGTCAATTGGGGCCATTGTCGGACAATTCAAACGCAAGGCGACCATCGGGATCAACGAATTGCGCGACACACCGGGCGCACCCGTGTGGCAGCGCAATTATTACGAACACGTGATTCGTAACGAATCGTCGTTGAACGACATCAGATCGTATATCCAGACGAATCCGGCGCGATGGGCAGAAGATCAGGAAAATCCGGCTTACCGGGGCTAAGAGGTGCGGCAATGACGACCAAAGAGCAGATTATCGAGCGGATCGATGAGCTTAATGAAGATCAACAGCGCGAAATTCTGGAGACGATTGACCGGATAAAGAATCGTCCAAAAGGCGAACCGGGGTGGTTATTTCTGGAACGAACGAAAGCTATTCACATTGACCCCGAAGACCTGAAGTTGATGGAACAGGCTATCGAAGAAGAATTCGAGAATATTGATCCAGAACCCGATGTCAATTTCGATGAATAACGGGCTTTTGCTCGATACGAATGCGATGATCGCACGCCTCAAGGGAGATAACGGCGTTATCCAAGTTTTGGCGACAGAAGACGTATGGGTATCAAGCACCGTGATAGGCGAACTGTATTTCGGAGCTTATAAGTCGGGACGGGTAGAGGAAAATATCCGAAATCTTGAAGCATTTATTCATGGGCGCACGATTTTGGTTTGTGATAAAGACACAGCGCACATTTACGGGCGGATTCGTCATCAACTGCAAGTCAAAGGCCGCCCGATTCCACAGAATGATGTGTGGATTGCGGCGGTGGCACTACAGCACAACCTAACATTGTTGACACGCGATGTGCATTTTAAAGAAGTCGATAATCTGCCGCTTAAAAGCTGGTAGTTGAGGAGTCAGCATGACCAAACGATATACGAACCGCACCTATACCAATAGACGTTATCTCGATGCAATTGCTGATCACGTCGTGATCTTCGACGGCGCGATGGGAACCAACATTCAGCGCTACAACCTGACCGCTGACGACTTCGGCGGTGAGCAGTACAACGGCTGTAACGACTACCTCGTGATCACGCGACCGGATGTGATCAGCGAGATTCACGCCTCGTTTCTGAGCGTGGGCAGCGAAGTGGTGGAAACCTGCACCTTCCGCAGCAACCCGCTGACGCTGAAGGAATACGGGCTTCAGGATCGCACCTACGAGATCAACTACGCGGGGGCGCAGGTAGCGCGCAAGGTGTGCGACCGCTTCGAGGCCGAGACGGGCATCCCGCGCATGGTCGCCGGGAGCATGGGGCCGTCGGGCAAGCTGCCGAGCGGCACTGACCCTGACCTGAGCAACATCACCTTTGATGAACTGGCGGCGGTGTTTTACACGCAGGCAAAGGGGCTGGTCGAGGGCGGCTGCGATCTGCTGCTGATCGAGACGAGCCAGGATATTCTCGAAGTCAAGGCGGCGATCTGGGGCATCAACCAGTATTTCGAAGAAGCGGGCGTGCGTATCCCGATTCAGGCGCAGATCACGCTCGACACGAGCGGGCGCATGTTGTTCGGCACGGACATCGCCAGCGCGCTGGCGACGCTGGAAGTGCTGCAAATCGACGTGATGGGGATCAACTGCTCGACCGGGCCGGAATACATGCGCGAGCCGATCAGGTATCTGGTCGAGCACAGCCCGATCCCGATCAGCGTGCTGCCGAACGCTGGCCTGCCGATCAACGTGGACGGCGAGGCGCATTACCCAATGGAGCCGGAGCCGTTCAGCGAGATGGTGGCGGAGTTCACGCGCTGGGGTGTGGGCGTGGTCGGCGGCTGCTGCGGCACGCACGCCGAACACCTGAGCAAGCTGTACAACAAAGTGCATGGGCATTCGTATCAAGAGGAAATTGATGCCCGTAGGGGCGACCTGACAGGTCGCCCCAACAGAGTGAAACCTGTTGAGCGCCAGCCGGAAGTCACGCCGAGTACATCGAGCAACATGCACGCCACGCCAATGGCGCAGAACCCCGGCCCGACCATGATCGGCGAGCGCGTCAGCACGCAGGGCAGCCGCAAGGTCAAGCAGTTGATTTTGAACGACGATTACGACAGTGTCGTTCCGATTGCGCTTCAGCAGGTCGAAAGCGGGGCGCATATGCTCGACGTGTTGGTTGCTGTGACCGAACGTGCCGACGAAGCCGAGCAGATGAAAATTCTGGTCAAGAAGCTGTCGATGGCAGTCGAAGTGCCGCTGATTATCGACGTGACCGATCCGCCGGTGGCGGAAGCGGCGCTCTCGGTCTATCCGGGGCGCGGGATTATCAACGGCAACAATCTCGAAAACGGGCGCGAACGCATCGATAAAGTCATGCCGATTGCCAAGAAGTACGGCGCGGGCGTGATCTCGATGACGATTGACGAAGTGGGGATGGCGCATACCCGCGAGACCAAACTGGCGATTGCCCAGCGCATCACCGACATCGCGGTCAACGATTACGGCCTCGCGCCGGAAGACCTGATTTTCGACGCGCTGACCTTCCCATTGACGACCGGGCAAGCCGAACTGCGCGAAGATGCGGTTGAAACGCTGGAAGGCATCCGGCTGATCAAGCAGAACATCCCCGGCGTGATGACCGCGCTCGGCGTCAGCAACGTCAGCTTCGGGATCACGCCAGCGGCGCGCGGTGTGCTCAACAGCGTGTTCCTGTATCACGCGGTGCAGGCGGGGCTGGACATGGCGATTGTCAACCCGGCGCACATCACGCCCTACGCCGAAATTCCCGAAGACCAGCGCAAGCTGGCGAACGACCTGATCTTCAACAGCGATCAGGATGCGCTGCCGCGCTTCATTCAATATTTCCAGGACAACGACGTGAAGATGGCGCAGCAGGAGGTCGCAGACCCGACGGAAAACATGACCGCCGAGGAAGCGCTGCACTGGCAGATCGTTCACCGCAAGAAGGAAGGGATCGAGGGGCTGATTGACGAGGCGCTGACGCGGCAGGACGCGGTTGGGGTGCTGAATAACGTGCTGCTGCCCGCGATGAAGGAAGTCGGCGACAAGTTTGGCGCGGGCGAACTCATTCTGCCCTTCGTGCTGCAAAGCGCCGAAGTGATGAAGAAAACGGTCGCCTACCTTGAGCAGTTCATGGACAAGCTGGAAGGCGTGACCAAAGGCACGGTGGTTTTGGCGACGGTCTACGGCGACGTGCATGACATTGGCAAGAACCTGGTCAAGACGATTTTGTCGAACAACGGCTACACCGTTCACGATTTGGGCAAGCAGGTTCCGGCGAACACAATCATCGAAAAGGCGGTCGAGTACAACGCCGACGCGATTGGCTTAAGCGCGCTGCTGGTCAGCACCTCCAAGCAGATGCCGCTGATCGTCAACGAACTGGCGCGGCGCGACCTGCACTTCCCGGTGCTGATCGGCGGGGCGGCAATCAACCGCAAGTTTGGGCGGCGGATTTTGTTCCTCGAAGAATCAGAGCAGCCGTATGATCCGGGCGTGTTCTACTGCAAGGACGCTTTCGAGGGGCTGGAAGTCATGGAGACACTGGTCAACACGAGCAAGCGCCCGCCATTCCTCGACCAGATCAAGGTGGAAGCCTACGAGGAGTTGAACAAGCCCGTCCCGGTCAAGCGGGCGCGGCATTATGATCGCGTCAGCGACGTAAAGCCGTCGCCGGACATCCCGACGCCGCCGTTCTGGGGTGTCAAAACGGTCAACGCGATTGAACTGGAACTGGTGCTGCCTTATCTGGAAAAGAAGGAACTGTATCGGCTGTCGTGGGGGGCGGGGAATACGCACGGCGACGAATGGACGAAGCTCGAAAAGGAATTCGACCAGCGCTTCGACCGGATGGCGCGTGAGGCTCGGCGCGACCGCACGCTCAAGCCGCAGGCGGTGTACGGCTATTTCCCGGCGAACAGCGAGGGCGACGATCTGGTGATTTACGACCCAGTGCCGTTCCAGCAGGCACTAACGGATGCAAGCGTAGGGGCGCACGGTCGTGCGCCCGTCGAAAAACGGGAAATCGCCCGCTTCCATTTCCCGCGCCAGCCGTTCGGCGAATACCTGTGCCTGAGCGACTATTTCCTGCCTGCCAGCAATGAGGGCAATCTGGTCGATACGGTGGCGCTGCAAGTCGTGACGGTCGGTCACAAGGCGAGTGAACATTTCGAGAAGCTGCAAGGCGCGGACAACTACAGCGAAGCCTATTTCTTTCACGGGCTGGCGGTGCAGGCCGCCGAAGCGACCGCCAACTACGTCAACCGCCAGATCGTCAATCTGGGCATGGGCATCCCGGAGAAGCGCGGCAAGCGCTATAGCTGGGGCTATCCGGCCTGCCCCGATTTGAGCGATCACGCGGTGCTGCTGAACCTTTTGCCGCAGGCCGCCAGCGAACTGGGCATGGAACTGTCGCCGTCGTTCCAGTGGATACCGGAGCAAAGCACGGCGGCGATTGTCATTCACCACCCCGACGCGAAGTATTACAGCGTCGGGGTGGATCGCGTCCAGCAGATCGAGGAAGCGTAGAAGATTGACCCCACCCCGGCTGAGCAAAAACGGCTCAGCTTCCCCTCCCCGAATTCAGGGAGGGGAGAAGGGCGATACCTGTTTTGTCACCAGAGGTTCAAAGCTGCTCTGATGCAAAAATAAACAATCGATGATGAATCGCTCGATGCAATCCGTCGTTTTGTTCTTTCCCCTCCTTGAATTCGGGGAGGGGAAGCGCCCTGCTTTTGGGCGCAGGGGTGGGGTCAGCGCTGT
>DAOUCB010000188.1:0-2549 GCA_034432495.1 Anaerolineae bacterium
TACCCCGGCTGTCCAAAAGCAGGACAGCTTCCCGGCTGACCAAGAGAGGGTCAGCTTTCCGATTTCAAGGAGGGGTGAAAAACAAGGGCGCACACGTGGGTGCGCCCCTACACAAACATTCCGCGCGTTTTTTGTGGTTGTCCTGCAACGACTCTGCTGCGTGCTGCTGGTCGGCGTGTTGGCCTTCGCCGCGCAGGCACAGGACGGCGCGCCGGATGCCTCACCCGTTCGGGATGCGCAATCGCTGGCAGCGCGCTATCTCGGCTTCACGGGGACTGCGCCGATTCTGCCGCTGACGCCGATTTACGCTGTTGGCGACAAAACGCAGTTCTGGGTCGCCAAAAATGACAGCCCGACGCCCGTGCGTGTCAGCGCAACCCTCGCCGCCGCTGCGCCCAACCTGTATCTGTGGGTCGAAGACGGCATCAGCGTGACCGGTGACCTGACCAAGAACGCCGCGACACTGGGAGGGCTGCTGACCGCCCTGCGCAGCCATGACAACTATCGCCAGTCGATCAGCGTTCCCGGCATCGGTTCGTTCAGCGACAGCACCGATCTGCTGCCGATCCCGAACGTGGACGAAGACGATCATCTTTTCGTCCTCTACACGACGAATCTGGCAGCGGCAAGCGGCACGATCATCAACCCGCTCGACAGCCAGCCGAGCGCATATGCACCTTACAGCAACCAGCACGAAATCCTCTACGTCGATACTACGCCGCATCCGGGGACGCCGCTCGACGATGCGAGCTACAACAGCCAGATGATTCTGGCACTCTACCGCTGGATCATTCACAGCAATGTGCCGACGCAGGCCGCATGGCTGACCGACGCGCTCGACTGGTGGCTGCTGCTGCAATTCCAGCAAACCAAAATTGACGACGCCAGCCTCACCACCTACCTGCAAATCACCGATACGCCGCTGATCCAGCCGGTTTCGCAGGTTGCCAGCCTGGGTGAGCAGCAGTTATTTCTCGGCTATTTTCTGCAACGCTACGGCTCTAACCCGTTCATCGATCTGTTTTTGCAACCGGGCAGCGGCATCACCCCGCTCGACGATGCGCTCAAACAGCACGCCATCAGCGACCCGGTGAGCGGCGCGCTCGTCACCGGGCGCGACGCCTTTGCGGATTTCGCCCTGACCAACGGCCTCAATCTCGCTTTTGGCGACTGGCGTTACGTCCAGAATACCGTACCGCTGCCCAGCGGCGTGCTGGCCTCCGCACGCACGCTCGACCCAAGCGCTGACACCAGCGATTTAAGCGCCAGTCAGTTTGGCGCGCAGTATTTCCGCTACAACAACAGTGACACGGCTGCCGCGACGGTCGCGCTGTCGTTCAAGGGCAGCCCGACGGTCGCCCGCCTGCCCATGCCCGCCGAGCGTGATCCGCTGGATGCTTACTACTGGTCAGGCTTTGGCGGCGACCACGACGCGACGCTCACCCGCGCCGTCGATCTGACAGGCGTGAGCAAAGCAACTCTGACTTTCGACGCCTGGTACAACCTCGCTTCGGACTGGGATTACGGCTACGTCGCCGCCTCGACCGACAACGGCGCGACCTGGAAGGCGCTGACCGCCAGCGACTCGACTGCCAGCAATACCTACGGTACGGCCTACGGGGCGAACTTCAGCGGCATCAGCAATCCGGTCAAGCCGCATCCCTTCCCGACCATCGGCGTGATCATCGCGGGCGATGGCATCACCATCAGCGATGTCGTCAAGGATGGCGCGGGCGATCATGCGGGCATTCAAAAGGGTGATCAGATTATCGGCTACGACCATCAGCTTTGGTCAGGTAAGCCGGACGTGATTGGTCTGCTGGCGAATTACATGCCCGGCGATACGCTCAACCTCTATATTCTGCATGGTACGGAACGGATCGACGTGCCGGTGGTGCTCACGCCGCACCCGACGCGCCTGTATGTTCCGCCGCCGCTCTGGCTGCCCCAGACGGTCGATCTGACCCCTTACGCCGGGCAGAAAATTCTGCTGCGCTTCGAAAACGTCTCGCTCGTCGGTCACGAGGATCAGGGTTTCGCCGTCGATAACCTCGCCATCCCCGAAATCGGCTGGACGGATGACGCTTCCGGCGACCTCGCAGCTTCCGGCTGGACGGTCTCCGGCTGGCAGCAGGTCACCAATCAAGTAGCGCAGCACTGGATCGTGCAGGCCGCGACCAGCGGCTCGCAGACGACTTATCCGCGCGTCCAGCGCTTGATCAGCACGACGCCCACCGACCGCGCCGACGCGATCAGCAATGGCGAATGGCGCTTCTCGCTCCAGCCCAACGAAACGATCACGCTGGTGGTCACCGCCGTCAACGACGACACGAGCGAACGCGCCACGTACAGCGTCGGCTTCAAAAAGTAGGGGGGGGAAAGAAAGCGAAGTGTGACCCCCTCTCCCACGAAAGCTGAGGAGAGGACACGTTTTACACGATGATGTGCATTCGGGGAAATTTCTCGCTCGACCCCACCCCCCGACCCCCTCCCCGAATTCAAGGAGGGGGCGAAAAACAAAACCGTTCACGGGAAGATTTTTGGCATTT
>DAOUCB010000189.1:0-18603 GCA_034432495.1 Anaerolineae bacterium
GGCGGTCGCTGCCGCTGAAAAGATTGGCTATCCGGTCGTGGTCAAGCTGAATTCAGAGACGATCACACACAAGACCGATGTCGGCGGTGTCCAGTTGAACCTACGCGACGCAAACGCGGTGCGCGATGCGTTCAATCGCATCCAGAAGTCGGTGACGGAAGTGGCAAGCGCGGACGATTTTCTGGGGGTGACTGTTCAGCCGATGCTCAAGCTGGACGGCTATGAACTGATCGTCGGCAGCAGTATTGACCCGCAGTTTGGCCCGATACTACTGTTTGGGACGGGTGGAACGCTGGTCGAGGTGTTCAAAGATCGGGCGCTGGCGCTGCCGCCGCTCAATACGACGCTGGCACAGCGGATGATCGAGCAGACGAAAATTTACACAGCGCTGAAAGGCGTGCGCGGGCACGAATCAGTCGATATGCCGAACCTGCTCAAGATTCTGGTGCGCTTCAGCCAACTGGTCGTGGAGCAACCCTGGATCAAGGAAATCGACATTAACCCGCTGCTGGCGTCGCCGGAGCAGATCATCGCGCTGGATGCGCGCGTCGTGCTGCACCCGCTCGACACAGCGGAAGATAAATTCCCGCGTCCGGCAATTCGCCCCTACCCCGTGCGGTATGTTGATCACTGGACGAGCCGAGGAGGGATTGATGTGACCATCCGCCCGATTCGTCCCGAAGATGAGCCGATGCTGATCAAATTTCATGAGACGCTGTCGGAGCGCACCGTCTACAACCGGTATTTGCAGGCGATGAATCTGAGCCAGCGCACCGGGCATGAACGCCTGTCGCGGATCAGCTTCATCGACTACGACCGCGAAATCGCGCTGGTGGCGACGCGGGTCAACCCAGCGACCAACGCGCAAGAGATCATGGGGATTGGGCGACTGACCAAGCAATACGGTACGCCACAAGCTGAATTCGCTCTAACGGTGAGCGATCAATTTCAGCATCAGGGATTAGGAAAAGAACTACTGAAACGCCTGCTGCAAGTCGGACGGGACGAGGGCGTGCGCACGATTTACGGTCTGGTACTGTCGGAAAATCAGGAAGGGATTCAGTTGGTCCAGAAGCTGGGCTTTGGCATACGCTCAACCGAGCGCGAAGGGATTCTGCGAGCGGAAATCGAGTTGTAGAGTCGAGTACAAGCGCTTAAACAATCTGTCGGGATGAGCCAACAACGAATGGTGCTGGTTTGTGGGTCTAAAAGGATGTTATTGGGTCTGTAAGGGCGACCTGGCAGGTCGCCCTTACGAATACCTTCCCTCAAATTTCGTACTAGTACCACAGGTCAACAGGTCACCCCGACAGATTGACCAAACTTATCTGGTTTGAACGGGCTTCGCCATCCACTCGCGAAGCTGGTCTAGCGTCGGCGCAGTAGTCGCACCGCCAACCCCCGTGACAGAGAGACCCCCACAAATGTTGCCATAGCGCGCAGAGATCGCGCACGGCGCTTTTTCAAGAAGATAGCCATAGAGAAAGCCGGCGTTGAAACAGTCACCCGCGCCCGTCGTGTCGATGACTTCGCCGGCGCTGATTGCGGGAATAAGCGAAACCTGATCGTCGGAGGCAATCCACGCTCCGTGTTCCCCATCCTTGACAACGACGGTCTTCACCCACTGTTTCAACTGACGGAGGGCGGCTTCGACGTTATCGAGGCCGGTGATCATGCAAGCCTCGCGGGCGTTTGGCATGAAAATATCGACCGTCGCGAGCATTTTCGCCCAATCAAAGTTGGAGCGAAATTCTGGCGTATCCTGACAATCCATTGAAATCGTCGCGCCACGCTCACGGGCGCGCTTGAACAGCGGCAGCATGTACTGTGCGGGGATCAGCCCGCCGATATGGACATGGCGATAGTTTGCGGAATCAATTGCTTCCATCCAGTAATCGTAGAAATCTTCAGGGTCTGGATCAACGTAAGTCACAAACGCCCGTTCGCCTGCAAAAGGCAGCGATGAGGTAATTCTGCGCAATGGCACATTGAGAGTGCGTGCCCAATTCATGTCAATGCCTTCATTGACAGCAAGCTCGCGCACGAAGCGGCTGTAATCGTCCGTGCCAAAATTGCAGACCCAGCCTACATTGACCCCCAGGCGACGAAGCGCCGTTGCCGTGATGAACAATGCACCGCCCGTCGAAGTGACCCCGCTGGTGTAACATTCGCGCCCCAGCGAAGGAAATTCAGGCAGGCCGCTGTAGATCAGGTCGTAAAAATAATCGCCGAGCAGCAGCACATCATAATTTTTCACATCCATCGCTTTCAAGCTCCAAAATCATCGCAGCAGCGTCACTGGTCAGCAAGTAGGTGACCTCCACATAGCACTTTCATTCTACGATAACATGCTTTCACAGCGCGAGAATAGATGCAGAAACATCCAAAATCAAGAACCAGACTGCGCGGTTGAAGATGACGCCACAAGGACAGGCTGTTATATTCTGTGCGCCGCGAGTTTCCCGACAATTAAACTTAGACTATAATGCAAACAAATGTCCTTAATTCAAGGCAAATTTAACGAATCGCCTTAAAGATGTCGATGAATTCCGCAATGTCAACGCATTCAAGCCCTTCGCCACGACCGATTTCATGGATAAATCGACTGTGGCGACTGATCACGGCTCCAGGGGCAGGCGTTCAGGGCGCAGAGAAGCGCCTGCAAGCGCAGCTTCTTTCGACCTTGCTGCTGATTCTGATTGTGCTATCGCCGATCAGCCTCGTCATCATCGGACGCTATGCGGATACGAACTCTGGTGGCCTGCTGAGTAATTCAGCTTCGGTGCTGGTGCTGGTTGCGATCTCGATATTGCTGATCTGCTACGCATTAAGCCGCACACGTCTTTATCTGATTGCAGCAGGAGTGGCGATGCTGATCGCCCCGCTGGCGATTTTCAGCGCGATTATTGTCGCGCCAGATGCCAACCTCGACCTCTCGCGCTATCTGGTGCTCAATCTGCTGATTTGCGGGATTATGTTCTCGCTGCGAACAACCGCGCTGATGGCTCTCGCCTATTTCGGTGCGAGCATTTTTGTCTTTTACGGGCTGCTACAGATTCCATCTGCCGACCCACTGTATTCGCTTGTCTATCTGGTGATTGGCGCGGCACTGATCCTGACTTTCATGCGCTACCGCGACCAGACGGAAGCAGATCGCCAGCACGTCCTTGCGGTCGCCCGCGATGAACTGCGCGCCAACCGCGAACTGTACCGCACGCTGGCGCAAAATCTACCGAAGTCCGCCGTGCTGCTCTACGATCATGATTTGCGGTTTCTGGTCGTCGAAGGATCTGAACTCAATCAAATCGGCTACTCCAAAGCGATGGTCGAGGGAAAAAACCTCCAGGATGTGTTTGATCCGGGGACTACCCCCGCTATCGAAACCGATTACTATGCGGCGCTGAAGGGTCAAGAGATCATTCGCGAACGGGTCGTCAACGGACAGACCTATCGTTCGCACCATCTGCCGGTTCGAAACGAAAGCGGAATGATCACTGCTGGAATGATGCTGCTGCAAAACATCACCGAGCAGAAATCCGCCGAAGCGGCGCTGCGCGAAAGCGAAGCGCGTTATCGCCTGATGGCCGAAAACGCGACCGACCTGATCTCGGTGCAGAATGCGGAAGGCGTCTATCTTTATGCGTCTCCAGCGGCACATCTCTTGCTTGGCTACGAGCCAGATGAGCTGATCGGCAAATCGAGTTTCGACTTTCTTGATCCCGAAGATGTTGACCGTGTGCGCCGGGTACACAAGCACATTCTTGAAGCCGATGGCGTGACGACGATTGCCTATCGCATCCGTCGCGCCGATGGCGGCTACACCTGGATGGAAAATGCCAGCCGACTGGCGAGCAGCACAGCGGGTGAGCAGCAAATTGTCACGGCGTCACGCGATATTTCCGAGCGGATGCAAGCGAACGAAGCCCTGCGTCAGAGCGAGGAGCAGTTTCGTTCGCTGGTGGCATCGATGGACAACCTGGTTTTCTCGATCAATCGTGATGGTGAGTTTCTCGTTTATCACCCGATGCCGCTCTCGATTTATGACACACCATTCGACACGGAAGTGTTTGTAGGCAAGCACTACCGCGACGTTTTGCCAGAGTTATTATCGCAAAAGCTGGACGAAGCCGTCGCCGTCACGATGTCCGTATTGAGCACCCAACAAATCGATTACAGCCTGGAGGAGGAGGGCGAGGAGCGCTTTTACAGCGCGCGGATCTCGCCGATGATCGGCACGAACCTGCAACTACTCGGCGCGACGGTCGTCGTGACGGACGTGAGTGAGGCGGTGAAGGCTCGGCAGCGGCAGCAGCGCTTGCTCGACCTTGAGATTCTCCAGCGTGAAATCGGGATGCTGTTCCTTGAAACGGAAGATGCTGATCTCGTAATTGATCAGGCGTTGGAAATTATGGGAAAGTACCTCGATGTGTCACGCGCCTATATGTATCGACTGCGCGAGAACGAGCGCCTGCTCGATAATGCGCATGAATGGTGCGCCCCAGGTGTGACGCCGGAAATCCAGAATTTGCAAGGACTGGCCTATGACGAACTGTTCCCATCCCTGCTGCCGATGCTGGTCAAGGAAGGTATCGCCGCGCCGGAGCACATCAGCGAACTTGCGCCTGACCTGTATCGCGCCCTGGATGCGCAGGCCATTCAAAGCGTGTTATTCCTCCCTTTTTACGTGGACGAACGATTAGACGGCTTTCTCGGTTTCGACGAGATGCGGCACACACGCAAATGGCTACCGGAAGAAATTGCCGCGATCCGCGCCTTCGGTCAAAGCTGCGTCAGCGTGTTTGAGCGCGAACGGTCGCAGCTTGCGCTCATTCAGGCGCGCGATTCGGCGCTGCGGTCAGCCAAGCTCAAGAGCGAGTTTGTTTCGAACATGAGCCACGAAATCCGCACACCGATGACAGGCGTGATTGGAATGCTCGATTTGCTCAATGAATCGAATCTGAACGAAGACCAGAAGGAATTTGTCGAAATCGCCCATAACAGCGCCAACCGTCTGCTGAATCTGATTGGCGATATTCTCGATTTTTCGAAGATAGAAGCGGGTAAAGTCGCACTCGAAACGATCCCGCTCGACGTGCGCGGTGTCGTGACAGAAGTGCAGTCGCTGCTCAATATTCAGGCGACCAAGAAACAACTTCAATTAACGACTTCTGTCGCGGATGAAGTTCCGGCGCGTGTGCTGGGTGATCCAACGCGTCTGCGCCAGATTTTGACCAATCTCGTCAGCAACTCGATCAAGTTCACCGAGCACGGCTCGATCCAAATTAGCGTGCGCGAACTCAGTTCCACCTATGGTCGCACAAAGCTGCGCTTTGAAGTCACCGATACAGGGATCGGTATTCCAGAAGATCGTCAGGCGCTGATTTTTGACAGCTTCGTGCAGGCTGACAGTTCCACTACACGACGTTATGGTGGCGCGGGGCTTGGTCTGGCGATTTGCCAGCAGCTTGTAGCGCTGATGGGTGGTGATATTCATGTGGTGAGCACAGTCGGCGAAGGCAGCACCTTTGGCTTCACGCTGACCGTGCCGATTGTGGCGCTGACTGACCGAGCCACGCTCAATACGGACTTCAATACACTGCAAGTGATGGTCGCGGACGAGGAGAACAGCGCGCGCTATCTGCTCGCGGAACAGCTTCGACTGTGGGGAACCAACGTCATTGAGGCCAGCACACTGGACGAGGCGCGGGCGCTTTTGATGGCAACGGCGCGGCGCGAAGAAGTGGTCGAAATTCTGCTGCTGCGGTCGCACCGCCCGCTTGAAGACCAGGAAGCACTGGTCGAAGACTTGCAAGAGACGCTCGACGTTCAAGCGCCGCTGCTGGTTCAGCTTTATGACGATGAGGCATTGGCAAGCCCGGCCTTCGATATGCGTTTGCGTCGACCGATCCACCCGACCGACCTATATCAACTCCTGGCACAGTATTCCAGCCGAAACCAGAATAATCCGCCTGTCCCGATTGAACGAAATGGCTTTGATTCGGGAACTGTGGGACGAATTCTGGTGGCAGATGATGAGCCGATGAACCGCCAGATCGTCGTTCACGCGCTGGAGCAGTTCGGCTACATTGTCGATACAGCGCGGAACGGTGAGGAAGTCCTCAGTTTGCTGGACGACGAGGATTATCTTATGATTCTGATGGATATGCAGATGCCGATCATGGACGGACTGGAAGCAACGCGGCAGGTACGAGCACGCGAGGACAACAAACGCCAGATTCCAATCATCGCATTCACCGCGAGCATCGAACGCTCGCAGCAGCAGCGTTATCTTGACAACGGCATCAGCGCGATTATCGGCAAGCCCTTCTCTCTCCGTGAACTTCGACAATTGGTTGAAACCTGGGCGACCAGTTAGCGAAATAATCGGCAATTTTGTCGATTATGACTAAAAATTACAGGGTGGCGTTTGGCGAACCATGCGTGGCGCACCAACGAGTCATCACCTAAGATTGGTGGATCTTCACACTCTCATCTGTAGTTTTGTGTGGGCAAACTTATGACTACCATTCGCACGCGCTTTCCAGCACCTTTCACGCAATATGACATCGGTGAAGCCTACGACGAAATGTTCGACGGCGAAGGGACAGCACGCGCACATTATCGCGCAATCTACGAGCGCTTGCTCGAACTTCCCGCCGCTGAACTTCAGGAACGGCAGCAAGCCGCCGATCTCTCATTTCTGCATCAGGGCATCACCTTCACAGTCTATGGAAACGATGAAGGCACGGAGCGAATCTTCCCGTATGACCTGCTGCCACGCATCATTACTGGAACAGAGTGGGCGACGATTGAGCGCGGTCTGACACAGCGGATTACCGCGCTGAATCTGTTTTTGCGCGACATCTACCACGAGGGGAAAATTCTCAATCAGGGTGTTGTCCCGCGCGATCTGGTTTATAGCTGCAAATACTATCACCGGCAGATGCGCGGTGTGCGCGTTCCGAATGATGTGTATGTGGCAGTCGTCGGCACGGATCTGATTCGTCTGAACAGCGGCGAATTCGTGGTGCTGGAAGATAACCTGCGTGTCCCAAGCGGCGTTTCGTACATGCTTGCCAACCGTCAGGTGATGAAGTATGTATTCCCGCATTTATTCAGCGCGTACGGCGTGCGCTCGATTGACCATTATGGTCAGGCGCTGTTGGGAACCCTGCGCGCGCTTGCTCCGAAACGGCGCGACAACCCGAATATCGTGCTGCTGTCGCCTGGCGTCTACAATTCGGCCTATTTTGAACACGCTTTCCTCGCGCGTCAGATGGGGATTACGCTGGTCGAAGGGCGCGATTTACTGGTACATGACAATGTGCTCTATATGCGGACGAGTGCCGGATTGCAGCGCGTCGATGTGATTTACCGGCGCGTGGACGATGATTTTCTCGATCCGCTGGCGTTCCGACCAGACTCACTGCTCGGTGTTCCGGGACTGCTGAATGTTTATCGCGCTGGGAATGTCGCGCTGGCGAATGCGATTGGCACCGGAGTCGCGGATGACAAAGCTGTTTACACCTTTATCCCGGCGATTATTAAGTATTATCTGGGTGAAGACCCGATCCTGAACAACGTCGAAACATATATGCTGGGAGACGATACCCAGCGAAAATACGTGCTGGATAATTTAGAGCGGCTGGTCGTCAAAGCCGTCGGTGAATCGGGCGGATACGGCATGTTGATCGGGCCGCACAGTACTGCCGCTGAACGCGAGGAATTCCGCCACCGCATCAACGCTGACCCGCGCAACTATATCGCCCAACCCACGCTGGCGTTATCGCGCGCGCCTTGCTTTATCGAAGGCGACGTGGAGCCGCGTCACATCGACCTGCGTCCTTACATTCTCAACAGCGGCGATGGAGTCACCATTGTCCCCGGCGGGCTGACGCGCGTCGCGCTGCGGCGAGGATCGCTGGTTGTCAATTCGTCACAAGGTGGCGGCAGTAAAGACACCTGGGTGCTGCAAAATTAGGAACGAGGAATGCCATCATGCTTTCACGAGTCGCCGATACGCTGTACTGGATGAGCCGTTATCTCGAACGCGCGGAGCATACCGCCCGCCTGCTCGATTTGCAGCTTCACATGATGGTAGAACTGAGTTCTGAAGATGCTGACGAACGCTGGCAGCGCGTCGTGAACAGCCTATACGTCAAGATTCCTCCCGATTTCAAAGCCGATCCGTATGCAATGACGCAACTCCTGGCGTTTGACAGCAGCAACCCAAATTCGATTGTGTCCTGTGTCGCCGCTGCACGGGAGAATGCACGACACGTCCGCGAGCAGATCAGTTCCGAAATGTGGGAAGAAGTGAACCGGCTGTCGCTTCAGGTCAAAAGCACACAGATTGCGAAAATCTGGGACAACCAGCCGCACGAATTTTTCGACTCGGTCAAGCAAGGTATTCACCTATTTCAAGGGATCACCGATTCAACGATGAATCATGGTGAGGGCTGGCAGTTCATTCAGATGGGACGGTCAGTTGAGCGAGCGATTGCGACGGCGGCCCTGATCAAAACGCATTATCGCGCCTGGCCTAATCTCAACTTCCACCAGACGATGATTGACACCTTCATGGACTGGATCGCGCTGCTCAAATCCTGTACCGCCTTCGAGGCTTACTGCAAGGTCTACACGGCGGATTTACGCCCCGACCGAGTGGCTGAGTTCCTGATCCTCAACCCGGAATTCCCGCATTCGATCCGCTTTTGTGCCATAGCCCTCGACTCGGCACTGCACGCGGTCGCTCAATCGACGGACAGCAAGCGGGCACGGCAGGTCAACCGACTTGCGGGGCGTTTACGGGCTGCGCTTGACTATGGGCAGATTGATGAGATCATCAATACAGACCTGTATACGTATCTGGACGACATTCAGGCTGAATGCGACCATATCCATAACGCGATATATCATACCTATATCACTTACCCGATTGACGAACTTGTCTCCTGAGCGTGGAGTGTATGATGTACTATTCCGTCAAGCACGAGACGCATTTTCACTATAGTCAGCCCATCAGTGAAAGCGTGATGGAGCTGTACATGCAGCCGCGCACCGAAGGCAACCAGCGCTGCCTGCGCTTTAAGCTGCAAACTAGCCCACGCGCAAGACTGTTCGAACAATATGATTATCTCGGCAATATCGTCCATTTCTTCGACCTGCCAGCGAAACACGATCATTTGATCCTGGTTGCCGATTCAATAGTCGAGCTGGTTGCGCCACCAGCGCTGCCCGAAACACTTGGCGAAAATGCCTGGGAAGCGATTGATCAGGAAGCGCAGGAGGGCGATTTCTGGGATATGCTGGCTCCCAGTCCGCGTACTACCCCTACCCCGCTGCTTGAGTCATTCGCGCAGGAACTGGATGTGCGCCGCCGAGGCGACCCGCTGCAATTGCTTTACGAAATCACCGATCAGGTTTATCGCGCCTTCGCGTATTCGCCAGACAGCACTGACGTTGATTCGGCGATGGATGTTGTGCTCGAAACGCGGCGCGGCGTGTGCCAGGACTACGCTCACGTGATGATCGCGCTGGTGCGCAGCCTGGGGATTCCCTGCCGCTATGTGAGTGGATACCTGTACTATCAAAAAACTGATCGTTCGACGCCAGATGCCAGCCATGCCTGGGTTGAGGCGTATTTACCGCCGTTTGGCTGGGTTGGTTTTGACCCGACCAACGATATTCTGGCGGGTGAGCGGCATATCCGGGCGGCTGTTGGACGCGACTATGATGATGTTCCGCCAACAAGAGGTATCTTCAAGGGCAAAGCAGAAACTGAATTAGATGTCGAAGTTCATGTGAGCACCGCCGACATGCCGTTCGCAGTTGAGAGTCTGGTTCCGGTAACGGGATGGCTGCCGGAGAGCGACGAACAACAACCCCAACAAGAGCAGCAACAACAGCAGTAACCCCTTTTGACCCCTTCTGAACGTTGATTCCGACAATGAATCGTGTGAAACATTTATTCTAAATCTCTTGCAGAACAAGAGTTCTTATGGTACACTTTTTGAACAGTTCGTCACACATTGACGTATTGTGACATAGAGATACCTAGCAACATCAGAACCACCCAGAAACACCTGAGATACCTTTCGCGCGATGGGTACTTGGCACCTTAACAACTGCATACCCCACTGTGTGTTCAAGCGCTTATCTTCTTCAGGAAGGAAAACTCCATGTCTGTTCAATTACTCGTCCAGCGTCTTCTGCCCAGTGCGAACCCCGATGGCAATGATCGCTCGCACGCCTGGAACGAATGGCTGTCTGCCGGTGGGTACGAACCTGTACTCAAATTCATCCGTTGGAGTAATGGCACCAACACTGACGACGAGGAAATCCTCCAGGACACGTTGATTATCGCGTATGTGAAGGTTGAGCGCGGTCAGTATCAGGATCGCAACCTGCCCTTCACAGCATTTCTCAAAAAGATTGCCTGGTATAAAATCATGGAAGCCTCACGCAAAGAAGCAGGCTTAATTCCTCTGGACGACCTGTACGAAGTCGTCTCCGAAGATCATCACGAACATGAACGGGTCGAGTTCTGGAAAGAGCATGAGGTGCTCAAGGCAGCGCTGGCACAACTTCCGCCCCGGCGAAGCCGGATCATGGTGCTGTACGAATATGGTTACTCGACGACCGAAATTGCCGAGCAACTCGGCATCCGCGAAGACCTGGTACGCAAAGAAAAGAGTCTCGGCTTACGGCAGCTACGGAGTGACCCCGCTTTCGCGGCAGTCGCAAGCTGATTGGGGGCATCTGGGTGGGCTTTACAGGTTTCCGCCCACCCAGATTTTCTCAATCGTTTGAGGGAAATTCGTCGCCGCAGAAATTAACGGCATTTCCCAGCGAATTAGGTGGAACTACCCAATCATTAATGGCTAGTTTCGAAATGACTTGGTAGATGTTTTGCTGGCGATTCAGGCGGGTTTTGAGGGCACCCTGAAGGAACCGTCCTCCACCTGCATCGACGATTTTTTCACCGGATTTTGGGAACAACGGCGAAATTTACCCCTATTTTTTTACGGGCAAAAACTTGCCTGTTAAAAAACAGGGTGATGTGGTCGAGAAACCGATTTAAAAACCGACCATGCAGTCTAGTTTCGGTGGAGTTTTTTCAGCATTGAGCCACACAAGGGATGCAGTCGTCCAGTAATATGAACCGACTCGCTGCCGCAATTTTTCGGAAACCTGGCAGCAGACTCCAAAGCCATACCCCCACGCGCGTCCGAGCAGACCCGGCAAAAACCGGGTCTGCTGCGTCTATTCACACTTGATGTTCAACCTGCATAGAGCACTACGCACCTGACGAAATGGAGTAAACGCATTGGCAGCAACGAACAGCGAGTTTTCAGTCGAGAACGCGCATCGCTACAACCATCGCAGCGCGGCGTTATGGGTGTTTTCGCATCTGTGGCAAAACAAGGTCTTTTTGCTGGCAGTCACCGTCTTCAGCATCGCCGTGCAACTGCTTTACTCACAGGCACAAATCCTGATTGGACAGGCCGCCGCCGAGATCATCAGCCCCAGCGCAGCCGATAGTCTGCTGAGAATCTCGCTGTTTATTCTGGGGATGTTCCTGGCAAGCGGCATCAGCGATTTGATTCGCAGTTTATCGCTGTCTGTCATCGCCGAGCGGTTGGAAGCCAGCACGCGCAAGGAACTGTATATCAGTCTACTGGGCAAGAGCCAAACATTTCACGACCGACAACGCGTCGGGAATATCATGGCGATGGCAACCGATGACGTGCAGCAGGTCAACGCCATGATCAACCCCGGCATCCTGTTTATCTCGGACATTGTGCTGGGTTTCGGCATCCCGATCATCGTCATCGCATCGATCAATGTGCAGCTTCTACTCGTGCCAGGACTGTTTATCGCTGCCTATTACTTCGCGGTGCGTCTGTATTCGGGACAGTTAAACCCGGTCGCTTATCGCCAACGCAACCAGTTCAGCAAAATGAACTCGGTGACTGAGGAAACGATCTCCGGGATCGAGATTGTCAAGGCAAGCGCACGCGAAATGTTCGAACGGCGTCGTTTTCGCCGCAACGCGATGCTGGTGCGCGGCCTGTTCGTCAAGCAGGGCTTCATCGAAGCGCGTTATCTGCCGCTGCTGATCTACGGCGTCGCACTGGGAGCGGCTTTCCTGCACGCAACTTCGCTTTATCAGAGCGGCATCATTAGCATCGGCAGCCTGATCGCTTTTGTGGGTATCTTCAATATGATGCGCTGGCCGACGTTCGCGTCGATCTTTGCGTTTACGCTGGTGCAAATCGGCTTTGCCAGCGCGAAACGCATCCTCGGCATCATTCTGGCGGAAAGCGACATCGACGAGAATCTGAGCGGACACACAGCCGAAGTCAAAGGCGACATCGCCTTCGAGAACGTCTCTTTCGGCTACGACGACGGCATGATTTTGCAGGAGATCAGCTTTCATATTGAACCGGGGCAGACCATTGCGATTGTCGGCGGGACAGGTTCGGGCAAGTCAACGCTGACGGAACTGATCAACCGCACCTATGACGCGACTGAAGGCCGCATCCTGATCGATGGAATCGACGTGCGCGAGTGGAACCTGAACAGCCTGCGGTCGCAAATCTCGAAGATCGAGCAGGATGTGTTCCTGTTCTCGCGGACGCTGGGTGAGAACATCGCGTTTGGCGCGCCCAACGCCACGCAGGAACAGATCGAGCAGGCGGCGAAGGAAGCACAGGCACACGATTTCATCATGACGTTCGCGGAAGGTTATCAGACGGTGGTCGGTGAACGCGGTGTGACCTTAAGCGGTGGACAGCGGCAGCGAATCGCATTGGCGCGCGCCTTTTTGAGCAACCCACGTATCCTTATTCTGGACGACTCGACCAGCGCGATTGACAGCGCGACCGAGGACGAAATCCAGAAGGCGATTCGGCGGGCGCAGCAAGGGCGCACTACCCTGCTGATCACGCATCGTCTGTCACAGATCCGTTGGGCAAATCATATATTGGTTCTGGAACGAGGTCGGCTGGTTGCCAGCGGCACGCACGATGAACTACTGCGCCGTTCAACCCACTACCGCCGTATCTTCGCCCGCTACGAGATCGAACTGCCGCCGCTCGAAACTGAACAGCCGCAAACGGCCTAAGGAGAGACAATGGGCTTCATTATGGACGGACTCGACGGCGAGTCCTACGACCGTAAATACAGCGACCGCTACCTGACGGGGCGGATTGTCAATTACTTTCGACCGCACCTGCGCCAGATGGGGATTGTGGCGGCGGCGATTGTGCTGACTTCACTAGTGGATACCAGCCTGCCGATCCTGATTTCACGCGGGATCGACCAGTTGCAAGGCGACAACAAAGCAGCGATTCTGCTAACTTTTGCGATTGCGATTACGATTCTGGGTAGTTCATCGTGGGTATTCAACTTCGCGCGACGCTGGCTGTCGTCGCAGGTAATCGGCGACGTGGTGCTGAGAGTGCGCGAAGATGCTTTCGATGCCGTACTCAAGCGCGACCTGTCGTTCTATGACTCCATTCCGTCGGGCAAGATCGTCAGCCGTATCACCTCCGATACGCAGGCGTTCTCGAATGTAGTGTCGCTGACGCTCGACCTGATGAGTCAACTGCTGCTGATCGTGCTGCTGCTGGGCTACCTGTTCCTGATCGATGTGCGATTGACGCTGTTCACGCTGGCGCTAGCTCCCTTCATCATCGGCGCGGCGCTGTCGTTCCGCAAAATCGCGCGCGATACCGTCACTCAATCACGCCGGATGCGCGCGATTGTCAGTTCGCACATTCAGGAGACGGTGAGCGGGATCGGCGTCGCCAAGACATTTCGGCAGGAAGGCGCGATCTACAACGAATTCCTGGACGTGAATCAGAACTCGTACCGCGTCAACCTGCGGACGAACTTTGTCTTCAGCGGCATCTTCCCGATCCTGAACATTATCGCGGGCGTGGGGACAGCCATGCTGGTCTACTTCGGCGGCGAAAGCGCTCGTGCTGGAGCGATCACGCCGGGAAACTGGTATCTGTTCATTCAGGGGCTGGCGCTGTTCTGGTTCCCGCTGACAAGTATTGCCTCGTTCTGGAGCCAGTTTCAGTTGGGTCTGGCAGCGGGTGAGCGCGTGTTCGCGCTGATTGATGCGGAGCCGAAAGTTGTGCAGACGGATCACGTGATTCTGCCGGAGATCAAAGGCGATATCGTCTTCGACCATGTGGATTTCCGCTATAACGAGAAGGAAGCGGTGCTGGAAGACTTCTCGCTGACGATTCGTGCAGGTGAAACGCTGGCGCTGGTGGGACACACAGGCGCAGGCAAGTCGAGTATCGGCAAGCTGGTAGGGCGCTTCTACGAGTTCCAGAGTGGGAAGATTCTGATCGACGGGCATGATATTCGCACGCTCGATTTGGGCAACTATCATGCGAAGCTCGGCATTGTCACGCAGTCACCTTTCCTGTTCGACGGAACGGTGTGGAGCAACATTCGCTACGGACGCGCCGACGCGACCAACGCGGAAGTCGAGCGGGCAGCGCACATGATCGGCGGCGGCGACTGGATCGCCAGCCTGCCCAATGGATTGGACAGCCCGGTCGGGGAGCGCGGCGCAAGTTTGTCGATGGGACAGCGGCAGTTGGTGTCGCTGGCGCGCGTTTTGCTGCAAGACCCGGCGATTTTCATCCTCGATGAAGCAACCGCCAGCGTCGATCCGCTGACGGAAGCACTGATTCAAGAGGGGCTGGACGTGGTGGTGGAGAACCGAACGTCGATTGTGATCGCGCATCGACTCTCGACAATCAAGAATGCTGACCGGATCATTGTGCTACGGAACGGGAAGATCATCGAGCAAGGGACGCACGACGAACTGCTGGCGCACGGGGGACACTACGCGGAACTGTACAACACGTACTTCCGGCATCAATCGCTGGAGTACATCGAGAAATCGGCACAAATTCTCGAAGGAGCGTAAACGCGTGGCTGGTCTGAGAATGGCAAAACTTCCCTTCCGGTTGGGCTTCCCTCACGGTATCCGGTGTTCTCTTCCGGGGTGATCCGGTCGCGTGGTGAGGGAAAGGCTTCACGACCGGATTGAGGCAGAGTGACAAACAAATTTGATGCTATTCATGGGCGAGGCGAAAACTTCGCCCATTTTTGTTGAAAGCTATCAGCGGTCAGCTTTCAGCTTTCAGCAAAAAGTGCTTTTGCACGCCAAATTCGTGGAGGAGCAAAAACGATGAAGGTCGCTGATTTATCCAAGGAAATGATTGAGCGAATCAAAACGGTTCGATATGATCAGATTCTTGAGAAACACGAAGGCCCCTGGGGTTGGGATGGTCAGTTCAAGTATGACGATCCCGAATTCATGACAATAGAAGGTTGGGATGTGTTGCTACCACTTGATAAAGCTCAGCATTCCAACATTACGATTTTGCGGACTGCCTTCAGTCAGGACGGTCAAACACTGACTTTATTCCTCAAAGATACGGCTTACAACAGCGACCCGCGATGGGAGGATTTCGAGGCGGGGCGGATTGCGATCTGCGAGAAAATGCCGGGGGAGGTTTTTTACCTGACGATGGTCTATCATGAATGGTTTATTCTGCCGCCGCTTGGTTGAAGGAATATGGCGCGCAGCGCGCTGCGCCCCTACAAAAGCAAGGGCGCACACACAGGTGCGCCCCTCCAAGAACATTCCGTTTCATGTTTATGGTCGAACTTAGTCGATACCGAGGACTTCGTGGATGTAGGTTTCCAACGGCTTGAGGGCTTTGAAACCGCCGACCACGTAATCGGCTAAATCGTCAGAAAGCACCTGCGCTTCGCTGAGCGGCGCTGAGGCAAGAAACTGCTTGTAGCGCAGCAGATCAATATCAGGGTGATCCTTCGCGTAGCCCTGCGGCGCGGTTTTCAACTGCTCCCCTTCCAAGCCACCGAAATAGCGTTTGAAGTCACGCTTATTGAGAACTTTGCGCAACGGTGAAGAATCGCTGGCGATGGCGCGGCGCATGAGATCAAGCTGATCTTTGGAGGGCATGTAGAGGCCAGCGGCGATGAACGACTCCCCTTCCGGGCCGATTTGAACATAATAGGAGCGCCCGATGGTTTTGCGCCCGCTTTTGCCGATAACCGCGCCCATGTTGGTCTTGTAAGGCGTCTTGTCGGGCGAGAAACGAACATCGCGGTAGATGCGATACATGCAGTCATTGGGTGTGACGCTGCCCAAGTCCTCGAAACTGCCTGTCAGAATAATCAGTTCAGCAACCAACGTCTCGAAATTGGCTCTGGCGATGTCGTAGCGCTGGCGATTCTGGTCGAACCAAGCGCGGTCATTGTGGGCGCGCAGGTCACGCAGGAAGTCGAGGGTGAAGCGCAGATTTTCAGGCATTGCGCAGTCTTTCTTCAATTTGCTTGACGGATGCAATCACAGGCGAAAATTGTAGTCCCAAGCCGATTCACTGTCCAGAAAATGAATTCTGGATCGTAATTTCAATAACAATTATGTGGTTTAGACAAAGGATGTTATATTTAGCACGATGCAGACATGAGACAGCTATTTTGATTCGGACAACAGAGCGGCAGTTTGGGGAGTTCGTCATCGATCAGCAGATCGGTGCGGGGAATTCGGCAACCGTTTATCGGGCTTTTCAGGCGACGATCAATCGCTATGTTGCCATAAAAGTGCTTGCCCCACCCCAGTCAGCAAATCAGCATGACCGTGAACTCTTCAAGCGGCGTTTCAGTCAGGAATCGCAGGCACTCGTGTTGCTCGAACATCCCCATATCGTGCCAATTTACCACTACGGCATTGTGGAAGATGGCAGCGCGTATATCGCGATGCGCCTGATGCGTGAGTCGCTTGACGCGCAACTGGGAGATGAGCCGTTAGCTGCGCAGCGAGTCATTGACATCGCGCTCCAGTTGATCGAGGGACTGAGCTACGCCCATAAAAAAGGCGTGCTGCACCAGGATATTAAACCGAAGAACATTCTGTTCGACGAGGCGGGAAGTGCGTGCCTGACCGATTTTGGACTGACGCGCGTCAGCAATGGCTCGATGGACGTTGCGCGCGCCAACTTCATACGTAACACGGCAATTTACATTGCACCAGAACAGATTCGAAGTATGTACACCGATCCCCGCTCCGACATTTACAGTCTGGGGATCGTCATGTACCAGATGCTGACCGGGAATTTCCCGTTTGAAGTCGAAAATCTCAGCATCGAGACGCTGCTGCAACAAATTGATTTGGAAGCGCCCATTTCACCTCGAAACCTGAATCCACAGATTACACCGGAACTTGAGCGCGTCGTGCTTCAGGCGATTCGCAAGGAACCGCGTGAGCGTTTCTTCGATGTGGGAGAGATGGCACGCGCGCTTGAAGCGGTTCCGGGGACACGGTCGCGCGTTCGGCGTCCGGCGCTGATTGCGCCGATACGGATGCACAAGCAAGCGCTTTCAGGACGCCCAGCGCGTCTGCGTGTACTCACCGTCGTCGCAGCGGTCGGGATTTTCATCGTCGCCCTGCTGATCCTGAATTTACTCCGCCAAAGCAGCCCGCCGCAGCGAGCGACGATTGAGACTTCTGCACGGGGGAGCGCGGCTGAGATTGCAGCCTCGCCAGAAGAAATCGCTCAGGCACAGCACATTCTGGGGAGCGATGGCTTTATCGCGTATATCGCCTGCACCCTGAATTCACAATTTCAGTCGGTGCGCGCTCGCGAAATGAGCGATTACGCCAGCGCAGATGGACTGGCCTATCGCGTCTATGACAGTGGCAACGACGATTATAAACAACTGACACTGATTGAGCAGGCGCGCCTCGATGGCGCGAAAGCGATCATTCTCTGCCCGCTCAATCCCAATGTTTTGTCGGACAGCCTGACTTCAGTGGAAAGTGCCGAAATTCCGCTGGTGCTGACCGCTTCAATTTCGACGTCATACGGGGGCGTGATGCTTTCGGAAGACGATCAAGAAATCGGTCGCTCTGCGGGGAGTTTCATCGGACAAAGCCTCATTGATCAGGGAAACAAGGCAGCGAAAGTTGTCATCCTGGACGCGCCGGACTATCCGTTTTCGGATGGGCGCGTGCAGGGTTTTCTCGATGGGCTGGGAACCTTTATTTCCAACGTTGAAGTGGTGGGTCGCTTCGAGGGTGGGACTGATCAAGAAACCGGCAGGACCGCGATTGCCAAATTGCTCAGCGAAGGCCAGCAGATCGACGTGATTTTCAGCGTGGCTGACAGCGGCGCTTACGGTGCAATTGCGGCGCTAGAGGCAGCGCAAGTTGCGCCAGACGCCGTGATGATCGCTAGCGTGAACGCGGAAAGTGTCGCGCTCGACCATGTGGCTCACAACGAATACCTGCGCGCGTCGGTCAACGTTGGGCTGGATGTGGGTTCACGAGCGGCATTCGATGCCGCAGTCAAGCTGCTGGGTGGAGGTACGCTACCTGAAGTTCTGACCTTACCACCCGGAAACTTAATTACACGCGATATAATCAAGGAAGAGTCTCCCAGCCAATAGCGCGAGGATCAAATGGTGGGCAACGCGCTGAACGCGTGGGGACGGAGAAGAGCTATGTCAGGAACACCGCGTCAAATTTTTACACGTTAC
>DAOUCB010000190.1:0-8688 GCA_034432495.1 Anaerolineae bacterium
CCCGCGACCGGAAACGTGCCCAATCTATATGGGCGAATACCGTTCCGAAATACCAGGCCGTCAAAAAGATCATCGGAATCGTCAGGTGAACCCCTAACCAGGGCATCTTCTCGCCTGCAAGCGTGTAGGCCAGAAAATTAAATACGGCCCACCACGAGACAAACAGCAGGAATGGCGGTCGCTTGAGCGCGCCGGGTCGCTGCATCAAGGGAACTTCGGGTTCAGGTTCGCTTGTTTCCACAACCGGCGCAAGCGGATCCGCGTTCAGCAAGGCATCAAGGGTTTCGACCTTTTCGGTCTTGCTCGTTTTGAGACGCCAGAATCGTGTAAGTCCCGCAAGCATCGCCAGGAACGCACCAATGACTGGTAGATATTCGTAAACCGGCATGACCACAAGCGCGTAGTAATAACGCGGTTGGCTGCCACGCTGAACGCCCTGCTGCTCCAGCCAGTAGCCCAGGCTACCGATCATTCCGGTCGCCAGTCCCTGTGGATTCGTGAACATGGTCGTGAAGAAGAAGGCAAATGGCACATAGAAAACGAGTGCGCAGACGATCCAGCGTTTCCAGTTCCAGGAGAGTCCCGCGATAGTCGATAATGCCAGGAAAGGTATCACGGCGAGCGCCGTTCGCAGAATATTCGCAGAGCTGTAATCGGTCGGGTCGGCACCTGTTGCCTTGATGACAAACGCAGTCAGCCAGGGAAGAATCAACGTTCCCATGACGATCAGCACGTCAAATTCAGGGAAGCGATAGAATTTGCGCCACCAGCCAGCTACACGCAGGTAAACGACGGCGATAATGCCGACAATTGCCACCACCCAGGCAGCGATGATGGGAAGTTCAGTATGAACCGCTGAAACAGCGGCATCGACCGCTTCTGCGCTCACCTTCGGTTGCTGCGTCAGTTCTTCAACGACGACCAACCCCAGGCAGGCGACCAGTGCCACCAGCAGAAGAATCACCACATCAGAAACACGCAGATGATTCGTCCCACGTCGCATTGACCAGAGCGCAGAGCCGATCACCAGCGCAACCACAACGCCGATTACAATCAAAGTCCAACTGACAAATGCCGTGAAATCTACCGCAGCAGCATTACCCGCCATGATGCCCTGAATCTGCTGCCCCAAATAATTCAGGCGATCCGCTAGCGTGATGGAGTTCGATAGCGAAATGCTGAAGACCATCGTCATGCCCAACGCGCCCAGCCCGCCCAGCAAAATCGCCACAATACCAGCGATGAAAAGGCGGCGGCTTGGTCTGTGTCGCGTCGATTGATACACCCGCGCCAGCCAGTAGAGCGTCAGAAAACTGCCGAAAATGGCAATGTAAATGAAGGCAGACTCTTTCGACCCCAGACACCAGATCATCGCTGCAACGGTCAGGTAGAGCCAACGCGCCCGCCGCCGCAAATGTTCAGGCCCGTCCAGGTACATAAAAATTCCTAAGACCATGAACATCGCCGCGACGTAGCAAGGCGTATCTTCGCGAATGTAGCGATTGTAGTACATCAACAGCGGCGAAATCAGCAGCATGACCGAACAGAGCAGAGCGCCCCATTTCCCCAGCCAGCGCCGAAAAAATATCGGCATCATCACCAGAATCACGCCCAACACCGCTGGATAGATACGCGCCGTAAAATCGCTGTCCCCGAACAGAAAATACATCAGCGCCGTGATGTGAAACAGGATAGGGCCGTGCATCAGCGGCGTATGCTGATAGTCGCCCGCCGTTTCCAGCCGCCACGAATAGTAGGTGTGCAGGCTTTCATCGTGGCTCATGACGCGCGCGCCGAGATTGACAAAGCGAGTCAGGATCGCCAGGGCAAACAGCGTAAAATAGGCGACTGCTTCCCAGTTGACCGCATAGACACGAGCCAGCCAGCGATTGAGCAAGTCCGGCTGTTCGTTTGGTCGATCAAGATAAGTGGATGCCATAAACGTCCTCTAAGGAGTATCCGTTCCGTCTGGTAGCGGCGCGTAATTCGCCTGAACGGTCGCCGTGAGCGTTGCAGTTCCCAGCGTTGGGAGTGAGACGACAGCCGTTCCCTGAGGCGTGACCCTCTCTGGCTGCGGCGGCGTCGGCAGCGAGAATGTATGATTGCGGATCGACAAAGGCAGCAGTAGCGCTATCATGAGCGCCAGCGCTGCCAGACTCAGACTGTAACGCGCCTGATAAAGTTTCGCTGTCGGTTTAAGCTGTGTTTTCGGCTTTGCGGCAGGGCGCAAAACCTCCGCCATGACTGCCGAGCGCATTTTCTCCAGGCGCGGCGCTCCGCCTAAGCGAGGAACCGAGAAGGTGAGTTCACGTTCCAACTGCTGCTGTGTTGTGTAAACTACGTAACACTCGGAGCAATTCGAGAGGTGACGGGCGACAAAGGTGCGCTGTTTGGGCGACAACTCTCGCTGAATATAACCGGGCAACAGCGCCCGACACTGACGGCAGAAAAATTTCATGTGCTAAATACTCACCAGTTCTTCCAGCAATTCCTGGCCTTGCAGCGCACCGCGTAATGCATCATGCGCGAGGCGGACGCGGCTCTCAGCCGTTTTTTGCGGACAGTCCATCACTTCGGCGATTTCACGGTAAGTCAGGCCGTGCCCATAACGCAGCACAATCGCTTCACGCAGACGCGGCGTCAGCCCCGCCAACGCGCGCTCGACCGCCTCTTGTGCCGTCCGGTGCGCAAACATAGCTTCCGGCGTCTCAATCTTCGGTGCGGGCAAGCCGATTTGCAAAAGCTGTGACAGATCAATCAGGATAGGACGACGGCGGCGATAAACGTTGCGGCAGCGAGAGATGGCAATCGTGTACAACCAGGTCTTTAGTGACGACCGCTGCGCATCGAAGCGGTGCAGGTTTTTGAAGGCATAGACGAACGATTCCTGCGTCACATCCTCCGCGTCTTCACGGTTAAGCAGCAGACCATAACACAGACGGTATACGCCCGACGCAAATTGATCGTAAAGCGCATCGTATCCTGCCTGCTCACCTTTGACGCAGCGCTCGATGGCTGTTTCGAGATCGCCCACTATCTACACTGCCCTTCCATCATGCAATCCCATATACACAGCAGAGGCCTGAATTCCTCACCCGGCTGAATGGAGTTGATTTAAGCCTTGATAAACATCCTGCCGCAGCCAGAGAACAACTTTATCCTCGGCTGTCCAGGCGGTGCGTGCCTGTGCTTGTGTCCACCAACCCGGCAGATCTATCGCGCTCATGGTTGTAAGATCCCACGAGCGGCTGATCGTGAAAGTCTGTCCCAGATAGGCGGCACCCAAATCCGGCGACTCAATACTTTGCGGAAGCAAAACGACTTCAGCGTTCACCGCATCGCCGAGGTCAGCAATGTAGCTCGCTTTGTTGAAATCGCGCAGCACCCAGGCGACAACGCCATCCTGCGGAGCCATGACCGTAATAGGCATCGACGGGAAGCCTCGGGAAATTCGATCCGCCACATCGAACAAGGTCTTGCGCAGAAGAATGGTGCTGCTGTTGGTCGCCTCGGTGTGCCAGAAAACGACCGGATTCTGCGCGTTGGTCACCGCCACACTCCAGCCAGCGCCCAAAGAGGTTACCGCGCAGAAAATCGCGAACCCAAGCCCAATGCCCTGCCATGACGTACGATTTCCCCACAGACTGGCAAACATGAAGTAGCCAATGAACAGAAACATCAGCGAAACCAGCACCAGAATGACGCTGTCTGCGGGCGGCGAAATGGCGGTCAGGCTGCCTTGCGGTGATTGAATCATCGACCGCGCCAGCGACTGAAACGAGACGCTAAAGACCGCTAACACGCCAATCGCAGAAATAGCAATGACCCAGCGCGCCCAGCGTGGTGCAGCAGGGAAAACCAGTTCACTGTCAGGAGCGAGCGCGGCTGCCAGCGTATTCACGGACAATAGAGCGAGCGGAACGGTCAGCCACAAGGCATGATCCGGGCTGCCATCAACGAAAATCAAGCTGGCGATCACACCTAGAATCACCCAGGCGACCAGAAAAATATCAAGCGTTTCCAACCGTTCACGCCGAATAATCAGGCTGCTTACGGCAAACACCCACAGCAGCGGCTCATAAAATAGCGCAATCAGCGTCGCGTAGCCAGTCATACCGTGTGGCTGAACCAGAGCACGCACCACACCGCCAACCGCTTCGCCTATCCCGCTCAATCCGCTTGGATAAAGCATAAATCCTGTACTGACGGCCAGCACAACCAGCAATGCCAGTGGGAGCGCCAGATGCAAGGATTTGCGGATGACCGCGAATGCACTCCCCGCGGTTCGATCTTCATCATCCAGCAATACCCCGCGTCTACGCCAAAGCCACACCACTCCACCCGCAAGCGCGAGGATAAACCCCAGCATCAATCCGCCCGTACCGCTCAAAAATAGCAGCGCACCGTACAAAACGACCGCCATCACGGCATAGCGACTCTGCTCAGTTCGCCCCGCCTGCAAGAGTGCCCACAAACTGAGCAGCGCCAACAGCAGCGCCCATACGTCAGGGCTGCTGGCACGCGATGCAATCAGCAGCACGGGGGAGAAGGCCAGCAGCAAACTCAGTAGAAAAGCCCGCGCCTTCCCCATGATGGAGCGAAACAGAATCGGCGACGCAATCAACAGCAATCCACCAATGACTGTCGCAATGCGCGCGGATAATTCCGATGCGCCGAAGAGCGTAAAAGCAATACTTTGTAGCGCAAACAGAAGTGGGCTGTTTGAGATCAACGGCGTTCCGGCAGCATCCGGCATAATCACGCGCCATGCAGCGAGCGCATTATGCGTTTCAGAGGCCATCAGCGGTGTGCTGTCGATTTCCGCCAACCGCAGCACCAACCCAAGCGCCAGAATCGCTGCATAGGCGAGAAACTCAAAACTGATGCCTAGCGAGCGCTCCGCACGACGGCTTTCCAGAACATTCATGGGGGTGTCAAGCTGCATGTCTACCTCTTACCTCTACTGCGTTTCCGCTTGAGCCAGAGCGTGCTCTGGCACGTGAAAGATGCGTGAATCGCCCGACTCGCAGACCACATCCAGATTATCGAGGAATTTTTCCTCGCCTGTGCCAGCGTATCGACTCCGTTCTTCCGAGCCAAAGACGATATATTGAATGCCATATTTCGCGATAATCGACTGCGCGCCGCTCCACGTCGGAATCGTGTACAGTTGATTGATGTCTGCTTCGCGTGACCCCGCTACATCGTTGTAAGTTGACCCGCGCCACTGAACCTCGTGACCCGGCCAGTTAAACACGGTCGGGATGCCCGTGTAAGTGCTGACGATCCCCGCAGACCAGCGATACGATCCTCCGACTGCCGAAGCGATGACCGTATTTGTTCCCGGCACCAGATTACCCAGGCAGAGCGCTATTTGATAATCGTCGTTCCCGGTCACCGATGGGCCGCCATCCAGCGAGGGCGTATCGCGGTACGAAAGCGTCCGCCCGTATTCCTGAGGGCTGAACATGCGCCCCTGAATCCCAAAGTAGGGATAGAGCATTCCCGCCCCAATTACCAGAATCGCCACGGTCGCATAAGTAGCCCGCAGCGCGAGCGGAGCCGTGCGTTTGCCCTCGAACACGCTGTAAATACCGTAGGCACTGGCAATTGAGAACATGAGCCAGCCCTGATAGTAAAACTTGAAAACGGTATTCATGCGTGTCCCAAACACATCGCGAAGATAGACGAACTCCGGCACGAGTGTCAGCACCAGCGCTGCTGCAATCAACAGGACAGCGAAGCCCGTTTCAGGTGCGTAAGGTATACGCGGAACAAGTTGAGGCTGCACTGCCTCCTCACCTATTTGCTCCTCTGGCAGTTTGCGCGGAAACATCCAGGCCACGATCACAATCAACCCGGTCGTCAGCACCAGCGCGGTGATAATATGAGTAATTCGCTTAGAAATCAGTGCTGGAAGCACCGAAGGCCAGCCGCCATTCGCGTCCACGAAATCGAGAACCGCTTCGCGTGCGCCGGGGATGAACCAGGCCAGCAGCGACAAAATAATCATCAGAGCAAAGAGGCCGCCCAGCAAGAGCAGACCAACTTGTAAGCCAAGCCGCCAGTTCATTCGCCGCCCAGAGCGCCAGATTTCGACACCCATGAAAAACATCAGCAAAATGAGCAGCGGCCCGAACATCATGAAATACTGCTGGAACAGTGTCGGATATTGTAAGTTGGGCAGAATACCGGAAAGCTGCGAGCGGAATGCCACTAAAAACGGCAGATAAAAGATCGCCGCGAAGATTAACAGGAACAGACCTAGCGCTACCAAATCAACAAGATCGCGATTGCGCAGACGCCCATAGGCAATCAGTCGGCGCAGTCCTTCCGCCGCGACCAGCACAATCAAATAAACGGGGCCATCCCAGGTATTAAGAAAGATCAGCCCGCCAAAACAGACACTGTAGAAAATGATTTCGCGGAAATTCGGTCGTCGTTTTTGCAGCAGCGTGTTCAGAGCGAGACCCAGCGCCAGCACCGCGAACGGAAGTGCCATGACATGCGGATGATTGTCCGAGAGTAGGAAGCTAAACTGCGGAAATTCGTCGATCACTTCCTGCCGATTTCCACTCAGATCGAAGTCATTCAGCACGCGCGAGGCTCGGAACCACCACCAGTTGCCCCAATCCATAAAGTCACCGCTGCCCTGGCCTTGCAGCGGTGTTGTGCGCTCGTTCATATTCCAGAACTGCAAGTATTCAGGGGAAGCGGATTGTGTCTCGTAAGGGATTTCGACCAGCAGCGTCGAGAAATTGCCCATCAGGATGACAAACGTCATCCCCAATAATCCGACCAGAAGCGCACTTCGACGACCTGGTTTTTCCGGTGTCTCCTCCTTCGCAGAATGAGAACGCACCAGGTTATAGACAACGCCGAAGGCACTCAGTCCCGTCAGCGCGAACAGCAGCGCGGTCGTCATGTTGAAGCCAACCGTGCTCGAAATGCCGCTCAGCGATGACAGCATTCCCATAATCACATAGCCAAAGTAGTAATAACTGATCGCGTAGCCTGAAAGCCAGGGATCGGCAGGCGGGAAAATCGTGCTGCGCATCGAAGCGCTCAGGAAAGCCAGCTCCATCGACTTTTCTGTACCAGACAGGTTGTTCTGGTAAGCGCGGTAAATCGCCCAGGCGAACAGCAGTACGATGAATATAATCTCGCCGACCAGCACAACGCGATTGTTCTCACGCCACCACGCCCGCAGATCAATCCGTTCACGTCCCGCGCCAAAGTAAGCCGCCAGTGCCACGATTAACACAATCACCCAGGCGAGCGCCATACTGTCGGTTGTATTGCTCAAAAAGCCAAGACTCGCCAGCAGCCAGAAGACGAAGCCGACCAGCAGCAGACCCGCCGCTCGCGCCAGCGTATAACCGCGATCCGGCAGTCCACCGAGAAGGCGCAGGCACAGCGGCAGCGCGGCGACACCTGCAACCGTCACCAGCAGCCACCAACTTAGAACAATTCCGCCTTCGCGGGAAAGCCATTCGAGCAGCACGTCGTTAACCCTAACCCTGGACGACCAGTTTTGCGTCTGGAACCACCTGATAGATGGTCGAATTCCCCTGCTGGAAGACCACTTTCAGCAGGCCCTCATGTACCATTTGATCGAATTTTGCCAACCCATCAGCGTTGTAATAGGCGTGTTCAAGACCGCCGACAATCACATAGCTGACATGATAGTATTCAATCATATCCCAGGCATCGCCAATGCTGGTCGTGAAGTAGAAGGCATTGACATTGGAATTGCGCGTTTCCACAATCCTTCCGTAGGGATCAAGCGAGCGCTGCTGTTTCTGATGCCAGTTCCAGCCGATCACGTCCGGCAAGCCTGTATAGATCGAAATGCGATTACTCCAATGATAAAGCGGATTGTCGCTCAGCCCTTCCATAATTGTTGGCATTCCCTTGACGTTGTTCTCCAGCCAGTGAATCATGGCGTAATCTTCCGACAGGGGGAACGTGATCAAGGCGGGGTTGACGGCTTTTACTTCGTCGCTGCCTTCGGTCTGTTTGGCGCACTTCATATAATCCATGCCATCCAATGTGGTCGGCGCGCAGTTCGTCAGGTCAAAGCGGAATGCGGCTTTGCCACGCGTCGCCATAATGGGAAAGAGTGAAGCGGCGCCCACCAGCAGCACCAGCACAAACATCCACACGCCGCGCAGTGACGGCTTCCAGCGCCAGACGCCGTTGACCACCCATGCGAAGGCCGCCCCACCCACCACGCTGAACAGCAGCCACGCCTGTAAATAGAACTTAAAGACGGTGTTTTGGCGACCAATATCGCCGTCGAGAACGACGTATTCGACACCGAGCGTCAGACCAAGCGCCAGTCCCATCAGCAGCAGAACAAACTGCATCACGCGCGACTGACCAGAACGGAAGAACAAAACCCCGATCCACAACAGCAGCGGCAGAATGATCAGCGTCACCTGATAGCTCATCAACGCGAGTGCCAATGCGCCTAGAATCAGCGCCACGACGACCAGCAATCCAGCCAACAGCACCAACGCTGTACCGCGCAGCGAACGCACATAGACCGTTCGCAGCCAGCGCGCCGTATCCCAGACCAGCAGCGACACAATCAGGAACAGGAATAACCCGTGAATGTCCAGATAAGCCCAAATCGGTGTCTTGCCATCTTTCCAGGGCGAGATACTGGTATATGCAGTCGCAAAC
>DAOUCB010000191.1:0-6530 GCA_034432495.1 Anaerolineae bacterium
GTCTTGGCCGGCGACTTCGTCGACAGTCTTCCCGGGCGGATGGCGCTGGTCATGCAACTCTTCCTCCAGGGGTTGTCGCTGCGCACGCCGCCAGCGCGAAACTCCGCCGCCAGCGCCGTCGATTCCGCGCGTGTCTCGTCGCCAAAGACTGTCACCAGTGTCTGCACGACCGTCCCGCCGATGTGCGCCGGATACAGGTCGAGGATATCCATCAAATCAATGATGCGTTCGATCCCCAGTGATGTCCCCACTGTCGGCACGCTCTCGCCTCGGAACAGCCCGACCAGATCGTCGTAGCGACCGCCGCCTGTGACGCTGCCTAAGTTCGGGTCCGTGATGATTGTCTCGAAAATGGGGCCGGTGTAGTAACCAAGTCCGCGCACCATCGTCAGGTCGAATTCATAATTCGATTGCGAAACGCTGGCGGCATTCAGGTGATCCGAAACGCTGCGCAGTTCGCCGAGGGCTTCCCGCGCCGCTGGGAAATTGCCCAGCACTTCGTCGAGATAATCCAACTGCTCCAGACCGGGATGCCGCGCCGTGATCAGTTCCATCATGCGCGTGACGACCTCGCCGGGAATACCGCGCGTGATCAGTTCTTTTTCGACGCCTTCCGCACCAATTTTGTCGAATTTGTCGATACTGCGATACAGATCATACAGGGCGTCGCCTTCCAGCCCGGCATATTGTCCGATAGCGGTCAACAGCTTCCGGTTGTTGATCTTGACGCTGAAGTTCTGGAAGCCCAGCCGCTTGAGCGCTGTCACCACCAGCCCGATGATCTCGGCGTCTGCCGCCTGATTCGCCACGCCAACAATGTCCGCGTCACACTGATAAAACTCGCGGTAGCGCCCGCGCTGCGGACGCTCCGCCCGCCACACTGGGGAGAGTTGGTAGCGCTTGAACGGCAGCGTGATCTCGTTCTGGTACTGCGCGACGACCCGCGCCAGCGGCACGGTCAGGTCGTAGCGCAGGGCAAGTTCCTCTTTACCGCCGGGGTGCTGCGCCTCGAAGATCAGCTTTTCGGCGTCCTCGCCGTATTTTCCCATCAGCGTTTCGTGGAGTTCGAGGACAGGCGTTTGCAGCGGCTCGAAGCCGTACAGATGAAAGACCTCGCGCACGATGTCAAAAACATACTCGCGCTTGATCATCTCCTTCGGCAGAAAGTCGCGAAACCCTTTCGGCAGGCGGGGTTCAATCTTCGGTTTAGGCATCATAAACTCCTAAGAAAAGTGCTGAGTACTGAGAGCATTACCGTTTAAAGTTTTATTACGCCCCTCACCCCCGTCCCCTCTCCCACGCAAGCGGGGAGAGGGGAGAAAAACCGGTGCTTTTCATTGCACCGAACTCAAATTTAGGGCGAATTGTACGTAATATTGTTTTAAACGGTAATCCTCTGAGTGCTGAGTCAAGGACAAAGGATTTCAAAACAGGCAAATAAAAAAGCGCAGACCAAACGTCCGCGCTTTGAATTCACACGTGATCGAACGCTCGTCCTAGTCAGACATCCTTGCTGTGATGGTGATGGTGGTGACGAGCGCATTTATTCACAGAAATTCCCTCACACTAATAAATTCAGTATAAACGGGCTTTGGGCGGATTGCAAGCACTTTAGCAAGTCCCTGCGGGCGCGAGCGCTGCGCACGCCTGCCGCGCGGTTTCCCGAATTTGCACGTGATGCCCGTGTTCGTGCTTCAAACCGGAAACGAAGGCCGTTTTCGCGTTTGACAGCCCCAGTTTGGCGATGTAGTTCTCCGAAACTTCGCGCAGGATGTCGAGGTGCGGTTCATCCGGCCACATATCGAGCGCGGCGAGGCGCATCCGGCGGCTTTCCGCAATCCGCTGCAAGACCTGTGCGCGCGTTTTCATGATGTGCCAGTCGGTTTCATAGCGCAGACGCGGTTCGCGCGGGTAGGGGATGCCGCGCGCCAGAATCGAACTGTAGGCGGCAGATTCTTCACTGGTCGCGGTGACGTGCGCGACCAGATGCGCCAGCGTCCAGCCGAGATAGCGTTCTTCCGCTGGGGCGTAGGGATCGTCGGCAAGCGGATCGTTCGGAAAGAAGCTTACCTGTGCGTCGTCGGCACTGCCAATCATGGCGAGGATCGCATCGAGGCTGGCATTGGTGGCAGCCCGCAGGTCATCGACGCTCAGCGCTTGCGCGAAGTCATACAGTTTCATCTGTCCATTTTCGACCGGGGAAAAATCAAGCAGCACGATCCAGACTCCTGACAATAGGGGCGAGTCCCGCGTGTGAAGGCAGAACGCTTTTCGGCGGCGCGCGGACTCTGTAGACATGGAAGATAGTGATTAGAGGGGAGTATAGCGCAGAATCTTTCGTAAATTCCCCACGCTGATGTTAGACTCTGCTCAAAATTAAACGGTGATTTGGTTATCAACAAGGATGAACAATGCTGACCCCTGTTGAAGCGCTGCTTTTTCTTCTGCTGACCCTCTTCGCGCTGGCCTCGACGTATGTGGGCTTTGCCGAAATGTTCACTATTATTCAGCGGGGGCAGCGCGAACTTTATCTCGATCATTTGCCCGCGCGCGTCTTCAATGCCCTGAAGATTTATCTCGCGCAGACGACCACCCTCAAAATGAAACGCCGCCGCCTGACCAGCCTGTTTCATCTGGCGGTGGTCTGGGGCTTTACCTACTACTTCCTTGTCAACGTTGCTGACGTGCTCGAAGGCTTCTTCCCGAATTACCACTTTCTGGCGGATGCGGGCATCGTCGGTGATGTTTATCGTCTGCTCGGCGACGTACTGAGCGTGGGCGTGTTGGTGGGCGTGGCCTACCTGCTAATTCGCCGCTTCTACCTGCCAGCGCGTAAAGACCTGACCTTTCACGAGAATGTGCTGCTCCATCCGAAAGTCAAGGCAGGCGCGATCCGGCGCGACTCGCTGATCGTCGGCTGGTTCATCCTCTTGCACGTCGGATCGCGCTTTCTGGGACAGTCGGTACAGGTCGCGCAGACCTCGCCCGATGTATGGCAGCCCTTCGCCACGCTGATTTCGCCGCTCTGGAGCGGGTTTGGCGTCAACGGCCTCCTGATCATGCAGCATCTGTTCTGGTGGACGGCGCTCGGCGCGATTCTGCTGTTCACACCTTATTTCCCCTATACCAAGCACGCGCATCTATTCATGGCTCCGTTCAATTTCCTGACGCGACCGCGCCGTACCTCGCTCGGCGAAATGGAGAAGGTCGATTTTTCCGACGAGACCCGCGAACAGTTCGGCGCGCACAAGCTGGAAGACCTCGATAAGAAGTTTCTGGTCGATGCGTTCTCGTGCATCATGTGCAACCGCTGTCAGGATGTTTGCCCCGCCTATACGACGGGCAAGGAACTTTCCCCGTCGGCCTACGAGATCAACAAGCGCTATCTGATCAAGGATCAGATGACCGAACTGGCATTGGGCGCGCCGTCTGCCAATCCGCTGATGGGCTTTGCCATCAGCGAATCGGCGGTGTGGGGCTGTACCTCGTGCGGCGCGTGCATCGATATTTGCCCGGTCGGCAACGAGCCGATGTTCGACATCCTTGATATTCGCCGCGACGCCGTGCTGGTGCAGGGCGAATTCCCGCAGGAATTGCAGACGGCTTTCAACGGCATGGAGCGGCAGGGCAACCCCTGGAGCAACCCGAAACAGGATCGCTTCCGCTGGGCGAAGGATTTGGTCGTGCCGACCGTCGAGGACAATCCCGATTTCGACCTGCTGTACTGGGTCGGCTGCGCGCCGAGCTACGATCCGCGTGCTCAGCTAACGGCGCGTGCTTTCGTCAAGGTCATGCAGACGGCGGGCGTCAACTTCGCGGTGCTCGGCGACCTCGAAAGCTGCACCGGCGACGCGGCGCGTCGGGCGGGCAACGAGTATCTGTATCAGGAGATGGCAAGTGCCAACGTCGAGACCATCAATGAAGTCTTCGGCGAACGCAAGCGCCGCATCGTTTCGACCTGCCCCCACTGTATGCACAATCTCGGCAAGGAATATCACCAGTTTGGTGGCGATTACGAAGTCATCCACCACACCCAACTGATCGACGAATTGATCGCAACGGGCAAGCTGCCCTCCGAGCATCCCAGCAAGCAGACCAACGTCACCTTCCACGACCCGTGCTACTTAGGGCGGCATAACGGCGTGGTCGAAGCGCCGCGTGACGTGATCGAAAGCACGGGCGTCAACTTCATCGAGATGGCGCGCAGCGGGACGAATTCGTTCTGCTGCGGGGCGGGTGGGGCGCAGTTCTGGAAAGAAGAAGAACACGGCGATAAGGCCGTCAATATCGAACGCTATCAGGAGGCGACGGCGACCGGAGCAGAGATCGTCGCAGTCGGCTGTCCCTTCTGTATGCAGATGTTCGAGACGGCGAAATCGACTCTGGGCGACGGCCCCATTGTCAAGGATATTGCCGAACTGATCGCGGATCGGCTGCCCGAAGTCGCGGTGGGGGATTAGGAAAGCACCCCTCAATCTCAAAGGCTGACACCGTAAGTCAAAGAAGACAAGATAAACAATATGAGCGAGAGAACCTATGCTTTTCTGACGGCAGTTATCGGTCTGATCTGCGGCTGGGTTATCATCCGCTACATCTTGTTTGCCGATACACTGATTTTGCGGAATGCCCTGATACAAGGCTTCTTTGTCGGCTTCGGGCTGGCGGTCGTTACGGTTGAAATTTATGCCAGGATCAAGGCCACGAGGATCAACGGCTGGGTCACCATTTTCGGATGTGGCGTTCCCGGTAACGGCATGTTGTTCAGAGCCGCGTGTGCCCGAATATTTACCGGCCCCGTAAACATCCCGCAAGAGGCCATGTATTGGAAGACGCAGGTCGATGGCGCGGGTCATACGCTCTCCGGGGAACACGACTACACCCTGCACTTTCCGCCGAACGGCCTTCCGCCCAACGATGGCTTCTGGTCGCTGACGATGGCGGATGCGAAAGAGCGTTTCGTGGCGAATCCCATCCATCGGTACAACGTGAGTGACCGATCAGGACTTGTGCCAAACGCCGACGGCTCCGTCGATATTTACATCCAAAAAACCGCTCCGGCAGGTCATGAATCCAATTGGCTGCCCGCGCCAGCAGGCAGGTTCAGACTCTGGCTGCGTGCCTATATCCCCGGCGCGGTCATTCTCGACGGCAGGTACACAGTGCCGCCGGTGATTAAAGGGACAAGGTGACGCAGATGGGCTACGGAAATTTACTTATCTTCGCTGTGGTCGTCGTCGTGGCATGGTTCATTGTCATCCACTTTTGGCCGCTCATGCTTCTGCTCCTGTTCAAGCGAGCAATCCTCGTTCAAGGCGGAGGCGACGGCCCCATCCCGGTCAATACGCTCTATACCGAGCCTCAGGCGCTTTTTGCCGACCCTCTCCACCCACCCGCCTCAGCTTCAAAACTGCTGACGACAGGTGTGAACCATGACACGCTTGCGACGGTCGGCGTGTTAGACCTCAAAAAAGGATCGCAAATCCTGCATGTGCCGGACATGGCAGGTCGCTACTACAGCCTGCAATTCACTGATCCGTCGAACAATACCAATTTTGCCTACGTTGGCACGCGCGCAACCGGGACGCAGGCGGGCGACTACCTGATCAGCAGCCCCGGTTGGAAAGGAGCCGTGCCGCGGGGAATGACGCAGATTTCTTCGCCCAACAATTCGGTGCTTGTCATTGGTCGCACGCTCGTCAAGAGCGACAGCGACCTGCCGACTGCCTATCGGCTTGCAAAGCAGATCCAGCTCACTCCCCTGAGCCAATGGCAGACCACGCCCTAGCGCGCCAATATCCTGATGGAAGCAAATGATCGCGAGCTTGCGCCTCAGGTGGATCACGGGGTGGGTTGCCAAGCGGGTCCTTAGGTTGATGGCAAATAAAAAAGGGCGCAGCAGCGCTGCGCCCCTCTAGTTTCATTTGAAGCTTGATGCCTCGAAGCTTATTCCTCTGCGACGTCCGCGCTGACGGCTTCCATCGCTACCGGTTCAGGCGTGGGATAGCCATCCTCAGACTCTTCCTGATGCGTATCATAACCTTCAGGCCGCTTGTGAATCTGATACGGCACGGTGGTCACGACCACGCGCTCCATTTCGCTCAGCGCCAGGTTGAAGATGAACGCGCTGTTCTGGTGCAGCGCCTGCGTCCAGTAGCTGTCCATCACCAACTGCCCCATAATCACGTGGACAAAGCAGCCAGGAATATCCTCCTGCAATTTCTCGATGTACTGCTTGATCGGCTCGACCAGCAGGCGGTAGGGCGAATCCAGCACGACCAGTTCACCTTCGCCAATCCGATCCTGCCACTTGTGCTTGACGATTTCGGCCTTCTCCGGGTGAATGGCGACGTTGACCGCTTGCCAGGGGTGGTCGAGCGACTTGGCGAAATCGACCATCCGTACGGTTTCGGCGTGAACGTCGTCAATCAGAATCAGCGTGCGCACCGGGTGCTTGGTCAGTTCCGGTCGCTTCCCCTGTAAGCTCAGGCTGTGCGCAACATCCTTGTAGTGATGGTGGATGCGGAAGAAGA
>DAOUCB010000192.1:0-17553 GCA_034432495.1 Anaerolineae bacterium
TCACTCCAACCGTCCGTTTGATCCTCACTACGGTCAAGTGGCCGCAGCCGTGACTGCCCCCACTTGACTTTCAAGACGGTATCTCCCCGCTTGCGTAACGCGAACTTGTTCGCGCGAAAGGGTCGGGGATAGAGGGGGTATACAGTCACTTACGAAAGTTATTTACCCGCGTTTACTTCTGTGGTTCAATATCTTTTCAGTGTTTCTGCTCTCCCACCCCGCATCATTGACCCCGCTTTCGTGTTGAACTACCATAGACTTCTTTGCGACTTAAACAGAGGATTTAAGCGAATGCCAGCACCGATTGGCCTTTATTTTGAAGACATCGAAATCGGCGCAGTCATGGAGACGCGCGGGCGCACCATCACCGAAGCCGATATTGTCCAGTTCGCCGGGCTGACCGGGGACTACAACCCGATGCACACCGACGCCGAATATATGAAATCGTCGGCCTTTGGGCAGCGCATCGCACACGGGATGCTCACGCTCAGCTATGCCGTTGGGCAAGCCTATCAACTGGGCTTTATGGAGCGCACCGTGATCGCCTTTCGCGGGCTGGAAATGAAATTCAGTCTGCCCGTCTTCATCGGCGACACACTCCACGTCGAACTGGTAGTGCGCGAAAAGACCGAGGCGCGCCGTATGGGCGGCGGTTGGGTCGTGCTCGACGTGAAAATTATCAATCAGGCAGGAAAAACCGTCCAATCCGGCAACTGGACGGTGCTGCTGGCCTTCAAACCTGCGGCGTAACGTCTAAACCTGCGCTGTCGCAGGCGCGGCGACCGCTTCAAGCGGCAGCGTGAAAATGAAGGATGCGCCGCCTTCCGGTAGATTTTCGACCCAGATTTTGCCGCCATGCGCTTCGACGGCGAGGCGGCAGAACGCCAGCCCCAGCCCAACGCCGTTGGGCGCGTCGGCGTGCTTGATGCGGTAATACTTGTCGAAGATTTCCTTCTGGTGGTTCGCCGGAATACCCGGCCCGGTATCCATGACGCGGAAGTAGACCATCTCGTCCTCGACGCTGACGCGCAGGGAAACGCGGCCTTTCTCTGGCGTGTGCTTAATCGCGTTCTCGATCAGGTTGACCACGACGCGCGTGATCATGTCGGGGTCAATCTGCACATTCGGCAGCGGCTCGACCAGTTCGCAGGTCAGTTCCTGATCCGCTTCGGCGGCGGTCGGGCTGACCAGTTCCATCAGTTCATCGACCATCCCCGGCAGCTTGGTGCGCCGCTTGTTGATGACCGCGCTGCCCTGTTCCAGCCGGTCGATGTCGAGCAGCCCCTTGACCATGCGTGTCATCTGGCGCGTGCTTTGCGTTGCCAGCCGCTGCAAACTGATGCCGGTGCGGTTTTCGCGCACATAGGGTTCCAGCCCGACCAGACTGGCGTAGATATTTTGCAGCAGGCCGCGCAAATCGTGGTAGGTCATCGACGCCAGATCGCGCCGCAGCATTTCCAGCCGCGTATTTTCGCTGATTTCACGCTGAAGGTCGATGTAATACTGCTGGCGACCTTCCGTCTCGGCTTTGAGCTGTTCCATGCTGCGCGCGTTGTCGTACGCAGCGGCGATCAGTCCGGCGGCCTCTTCGAGGAATTCAACCACGTCATCGGTGAAAAAATCAACTTTGGGATTGAGCAGCACCAGCGCGCCGCGCAGCGTCGAGTGGTAAATGATCGGCACGCCAACCGCTGACCCTGTCCAGTTTCCCGGCAGGCGAGGCCAGCGCGGGTCGCTGCTGATATTGCGGATGTTGACGGTGCGCTGCCCGTGCTGCACAAAGCCGACCAGCCCCTGCGTCAGCAGTTTGTGCCATAGTTCCTGCTCATCGTCGACATTGGTTCCCAGGAGGAAAGCGTCTTTCAGGTCACCCAGTTCGTCAAAGCTGATGATGCACGCCTGCTTTACCTCAAGTGCTGTACAGGTCAGTGAGAGCGATGTGCGTAGAATGTCCTGCGTGCTGGGGCCTTGATAGTGTAATGCACGCGCCAGACGATACAGCCATTCAACCTGCATTGGACTGCCTTCAGCCATTAGAAATCTGTCTCGTATGCTTACCATTTCATTTTACGTGAAATCGATTAGAGCGTGTATGAAAAGTTTCTGCAACTTTTCTAAATTTTGTAAAGAGCGAGGAAGTGACAGAACTAAGTTTGTTGATGCAATTGCATAATCTCAAAAATGAGTTTATGGAAGCTGGCGGGATTGGTTTGTGGGTTATAGATGATACCGCGCAGGCGGTTGAGTTCACCAGGGAGCGTCTGCGACCCATCACGCAGGAGCGGAATCACCGGCTTGTCCTGGTTCAGGAAAAAGCGATAGAGCAGTTTGACATAGGTCGAATTCAGCGCATCCGGGGAAATGACCACGACCATCAGCCAGCACTCGTTCAACGCCTGTTCGACTGCCATGCGCCAGTCATCGCTGCCCAGTGTGAGATACTGATCGACCCACGCATTCAGACGGGTGTCCTGCATCCGTACCAGCAGCGGCGCAACCATCGACTCCCAATCTTCGCGCGCATAGACAATGAACAGATGGTCAAGCAGCGCCCCCGGCATCAGGCCAGTCGTGCGCTCCGCCTGCGCGCGCCGCTGCGGATCGACATAGAAGAAATCGCCCAGTTGCGTACTTTTTTCGGCTTCCATTTCGAAGGGACGGCTGCGCGGCGTTACATCGTCGCTGCCATTCCGACTTACGGCTTCCTCGCGGAAAAGGTACTGAAGCTGCACCATCGTCCCCAGCTTGATCACGTCGTTCGGCTCCAGGCAGCGCCGCGTATGCAGCGGTTCGCTGTTGATGAACGTGCCGTTGGTCGAACGCAGGTCTTCGATCAGGTAGCCGCGCTGGGAGAAATGCAGGCGCAGGTGAAAACGGCTGACTTCCGGGTCTTGCACCACGATGTCGTTAGTCAGGTCGCGCCCAATCGTGATCAGCTTGCCTTCGAGCGGATAGACGTAGCCGACGGCAGGGCCTTTGGTCATCGTCAGGCTAAAATGTGCGCCGCTTTCAACGGCTGCGACGGCGGGTGCAGCCGCGACCGCCGGATGATGGTTGCCATTGCTTAGGGTTTCGGGGACGGCTGTGCCATATTCGAGCGTGATGGTATCGCCGAGTTCGATTAACATGCTCGATTGCAGTAGCCAGGGGCTGAGGACGCGCTGCCCGTTGACAAACGTTCCGTTGCTGGAACTTAAATCGAGCAGTTCATAATCATTCGCACGACGGACGAGGCGGCAGTGTTCGCGGCTGACTTCGTTATCGCGGATGACGATGGTGCTCTTGTTGCCGCGCCCAATCGTGATCTCGTCGCCGTCAAGTTCGTACACCGCTCCTGGCGTCGGCCCTCGACGCATCGTCAAGCATAGCATAGCGTTACCCGCGTCCACTCGGAGAAATATACTTTTCACATATTAGCATTACTATTCTCGCATGAAAAGCAAGGAGTGGGTATATCGTAGCCGTGCGAGATGGAAAAAATATAGAAATTTGTACAAATCGAGAGCGCAGCAACGAATTTTCAAGCTTTCGAACCTGCGCAGCGTCAGCAAGGTGCTGCAAAGTTGATGCGCAAGTTTATCGCAAGGTTGTTTAGCTATACTCCATAATCAATCGCGGATGCCTTCATCACACAAATCTGCAAAACGCTGTTTGGGTACGTCAGGCAGTCGGGAGAAAAAATTATGAGCGATTTAGTTGTTATTACGACTATTGCCATACTCACCATTTTTGCGGCCTTCGCCTTGTTTGTCCTCCTCTTCCGCGAAGCCATTCAGCAGCGGATAGTCGGTGTCACGCAGGGCAAGTTCACCCCGCCCCCCGAACCGAGCAAGCCGAAAACGCCGGAACTGAAGCCAATTGCGACCTCGTCACAAGCCTGGAACAAGGACAAGGTGGGGCATCTTTATTCGTTTGCCAGCAACCTGACGGCGGCCTGGCTGGGAAGTTCCGACGCCGAGCCGGAGTATCTGCGCGAGTCGATCCGCCACTGCCTCTGGCACGCCACCCAGCTTTCCTTCGGACAATCGGTCGAAGCTCATCTGCGCCGTGTCTGCACGATGGCGGACAACTTCACGGCGGAAGACTGGAAAAATGAGCTTCAGCGCAGCAAGCTCGAATCGGAACTGGCGTCTGTCTGGTCGGTGACGCGCTTTATCGTCAAGGGCAACGAAGCGCCTATTCTCCCGCCTGCGGACTGGTTTACCGCTAGCCAGAGCGTGCCCATCAAGACGCGCAGGCTCACCCTTCAGCGCCCGCTGCACCTCGTCGAACTGACGAACTAAACGCGCTGGCAAATCCTTGCAAGGTTTAGGACTCGCTGGCGTCAGCGAGTAAAGGTTCCTCTGCTCCGACTCGTCTGGTTTGGTGACCCTTGAGTTTGGCAGAGGAACCTTTTCTTTGCTACGGCTGCCCTTTCAGATGCAGCCGTGCGCGATGTGAAGATTCGCCAGACTAGCGCGCAGGCGGCACGTCGAACGTGAAGACCCAGGGGCCAGGCGTCTCCACCAGGATGGCCTGGTTGGCAATCTGCTGGAGCGCATTTTTGACGTCCTGGTCGGTGCTGGAAGGATAACTGAAGGTCAGGCTGCCATCTTCTTCGCGCAGTTCGATGCCATACGGCTTAAGCTGAGGTTCGAGTTTAGCGCGTATCTCCGCCAGCAAGTCCGGCGTTCCAAAGAAACCCTGTTCAACGGTTGTACCGTCCTCGCCACCGCGCTGCCCCACACCCAGATATGTGACAAGATTATCGATGCTGAGTTCCCATCTGCCGGGATAGTTGTAAAGTGACTGGTTGATCTGGAAGTCGTAGCAGCCTGCCGCCAACCCTTCTTCTGACATAAACGATTGCAGCGTGTTGTCGTTGTCGAACGGATAATCGCTCAGCGAAATCGGGCTGCCATCGACTTTCAGACTGACGTGGGCGCTGTAGCCGCTGCTCTCGCTCAACGGCATGATGCAGATCGGGCTGCGCGTCAGCGACGGTGCGATCACCATACGTCCCATGTGCATCGTGATCCCGTTTGCCGTGATCGTCTGGTCAGGATTGACCACCTGCCCGTGAATGAAGGGAATGGTGAAGTCGAACACGAACGGATCAAGCATTTTGATCAGCTTTTCCTGCGGCATCTGCCCGTGGGGCATTTCGGTCGCGTCGGGAGGAGCTGTCTGATATTTTCCCAGTGTGACACTCAGATGCAGGTTGAGCGTGTCTGGCATGTCCGTGATCACCGAGGCATCCACTGAATCACTGATGTTGCTGGAATAATCGGTGGTGGTCATGTCACTGCCGCCACCGCTCCCGCCCCCACCTCCACCCCCGCCGCCAAACATCGCCTGGAAATTGTGTCCGGCGTCGTCGGTTAGTTCAACATTATCAAAGCGATAATCAATGTCGAGCAGCGTTGTGCCGCTTGCCGTGAGTGAAAATGAAATCCGGTTCGAGTCAGCGTAGGCGTAGTCGAGCGTCATCGTTTGTCCGTCATGGATCTGCTGCATATTCAGCACCGTCACCAGATCGGCTTCGTTCGCCCCTTGCAAACCGGGGTCGAGCCGCTGCCCCTGTAAAAGTCGTGCCGCTGCATAAGCAATCGCGCTCATTGCCAGCAGCGCTAAAACTGCCGCGACCACCCATGTCACGCGCGAGCGCGCCGCCCGCCGCGAAACACTGCCAAGCTGCTGCTGCATTTCAGGCCACATATTCATATCCTCAGGAATATCCTTTCGGGCTTGGTCCTGAAGAGCCTGGGTAATCAGGCGCTTATCCATCGCCCACCCCTTCGTTCTGACCGTTCTGCTCGTGCTGCTCGTTCTGCTCGTTCCAGAGCGGCATCAGCAGCTTCTTTAAGCGCTCGCGGGCAGCGTGCAGTCGCCACTTGATCGTTCCCGCAGGCACAGTCAGATACGCTGCCATTTCGCTTTCGCCATACTCTAGATAAAAGCGCAGCACGGCGACCGCCCGCTGCTTGGGGCTAAGCTGTCCCATCGCCTCCCAGACGGCGCGTTGAAGCTCCTGCCGCTCGAAGGCATCCGCCGGGTCAGGCATGGGATCGACAAGGAGGTCTGCCAGCGAGAGGTCGCTGTCCTCAAAATTCGCGTCGATGGACACCTGCCGCTGGTGGCGGTTGGCGGCTTTGACTGCGTCGTTGATAATCACCCGCAGGAACCAGGGTTCAAACGGGCGCTGGGGATCGTACTGGTGGATGCGTTCATGTACCCGCAGAAACGCCGTCTGCGCGATGTCTTCAGCCAGCGCCCGATCACGCGTGATCAGATAGGCCGTGCGCACCGCTTTCACCTGGTACAACTGCACCAGACTTTCCAACCCCTCAATATCCCCCTGACGCAGCCGGGCAAGCGCCTGGCGTTCGTCCACAGGCTCCTCATTTCCGTCTTTTCAGGCTTTCAGGCCAAATTGAGCGCGCTCCTGATCTTTATCCGCAAGCGCGTGAAAAGGTTGGGTTGTGAATGAGGATCAGGATTCTTGGGCAGCGTCGGCGGGGGTACTTGGGGTACTCGCTGGCGCTGCGCTAAAGCGCGTCGTTTCTTCCGGGTCTGGGTCTTCGGGAAGCGTCAAGGGCGCGGTGACCGCTTTGTGAAAGCCGGTGAAGGGGCTGGTTGTGTCCGCATAACGGGGATTGCTCGAACTGTAGGCGTAGCTTTCGGCGCTTTCCGCCAACCCATGTGCCACCGGCGAGAGCAGCAGGATGTTCAGGCGGGCGTCGAGCGAGCGCTGACTTTCCAGCGGTGAGCGCATGAAATGGCGATTCCAGATCAGACCCTCATCGGGCAGGAGAATTTTCAGCAGCGGGATAGTTTCGGATTCGATGTAGCCGACTAAGGCGCTCACGCTGACTTTGAGGGGCGTAGCGACCAGTTCGAGCGTTTCCGGTAGCACGACGAAGCCGTGCAGCGTCATCCAACCGGACTGCTGTGCTCGAATGACGGCGCTGATGACGACTTCTGCGCTGCTGGCACTCGCCAGCAGGGGAAGTTCATTTTCGGTCGGGATGCGCAAATACACAGGTTGTTCAACCATCAGTTTGCTCTCAACCTATCACTTCAACGCGACCCTTACATCATAGCTGAATTTTATATGAGTAATATAAATTTTGTGTGAAATCCGTTAGAAATCGCAAATGATTCTAACCCGTTCACAAAGCGTGCTGCCCGCCCTAAACGCGACACCACGCGTAGGGGCGGGGCATGAGGGTGTTGAAAAAGTGTCATGCTTGTGGACGGATGGTTTGTAGGGGCGAGGCACCCCTCGCCCGCATTCCCTGTCCAATCCGACCATGCATCGACGTGCATTTGTAGGGGCGCACCCACGTAGGCTTGTCCGAATAGTCGCCGCAACGCGAGGAAGGATGCGTATTGTTTTGATAATTGGGCTTGACCCACTTTTCTCCCTATTGAAACGGCCTGTTTTCTCCCTTTCTCCCCGCTTGCGTAACGCGAACTTGTTCGCGCGAAAGGGAAGCTGACCTGCTCTTGGTCAGCAGGGATAGAGGGGTTTGTAGGGGCGAGGCACGCCTCGCCCGCATTCCCTGTCCAATCCGACCATGCATCGACGTGCATTTGTAGGGGCGCACCCACGTGTGCGCCCCTGCTTTTCTCCCCGCTCTACCGAAGCAAAGCGACGTGGAGAGGGGATTGAGGGGTGAGGTTGTGAAAATAGCGATCACCTCGAAGTTCCCCACGCTCTCGATGAAGGCAGATGCGGCGCAGACGATGATTTTTCGCTAGAATAGGCGCAAATAAACGATCCCTGCTTTCGAAAAGAGCGCCTGATGGCTTTTGTCCCGACCGAACACCCGCATCAACGCCTGAATCCGCTGACGGGCGAATGGGTTCTCGTTTCGCCACATCGCACGAAGCGTCCCTGGTTGGGTCAGGTCGAGAAACTGCCGCCGGATAACCGCCCCGCCTACGACCCCAAATGCTATCTCTGCCCTGGCAACGAGCGCGCTGGCGGTGAGCACAACCCCGCTTATACCAATACCTTCGTCTTTACCAACGATTTCGCCGCCCTGCTGGTCGATACGCCCGACGCCGAGTCGAGCCATCCGCTGCTCGAAGCCAGTAGCGCGCGCGGCACTTCGCGCGTGATCTGCTTTTCGCCGCGCCACGACCTGACCCTCCCGGAAATGGAACTCGCCGACATTCGCCGTGTCGTCGATGTCTGGGCGGAGCAAATCCGCGATCTCGGTCAGACCTATCGCTGGGTGCAGATTTTCGAGAACAAGGGCGCGGCAATGGGCGCGTCGAACCCCCACCCGCATGGGCAGGTCTGGGCGAGTAATTTTCTCCCCAACGAACCCGCCAAAGAAGATCGCCAGCAGAAGGACTACGCTGCGGCGCATGGCTCACCGCTGCTGGTCGATTACGCGGCGCTCGAAGCCGAACGCGGCGAGCGGGTCGTGGTCGAAAACGAACACTGGCTCGCGGTCGTCCCCTATTGGGCAGTCTGGCCGTTCGAGATTCTGCTGCTGCCGCGCCAGCACATCCTCCGCCTGCCCGACCTGAATGATCAGCAGCGCGACGCGCTGGCGGATATTCTCAAGCGTCTGCTGACAAAATATGATAATCTGTTCGAAACGTCTTTCCCCTATTCAATGGGCTGGCACGGCGCGCCAACCGGCGACCATCAGGCAATGGGCGACTTTTATCACGATGCGGAGCGTCACTGGCAGCTTCACGCCCATTTTTATCCGCCGCTGCTCCGTTCGGCGACGGTGCGCAAGTTCATGGTTGGCTACGAGATGATGGCAGAGGCGCAGCGCGATCTCACGCCGGAACAGGCCGCGGATCGCCTCCGCGCCCTGCCGGAACTACATTACAAACACAGCACCGGGTCATGAGTACCGAGAGCGTGTTTGCACATGAGAGATACGGATCATTATTGCCCTAAATGCTTCCCCCCTTCTCCATAGGCGAAGCGACAGAAGAAGGGGAAAGTCCCTCTCCGTGAGGGAGAGGGATTTAGGGTGAGGGCTATAATAGTGACTTTTACAAACATGCTCAGTGAGATAACGTATGTGTTTGTAGGGGCGACCTGGCAGGTCGCCCCTACGGACGTCGTTCTATCGTAAATTACTGACCCGCAATTACTTCTGAGTACCGAGAAAAAGACTTATGCCTCTCAGATTGATCTCGTAAGCCTTGTTCTTACTCAGCACTCAGCACTCAGTACTCAGCACTTTCTTTTAACGCAGCACCCAGCACTAGGAGAACGAGCATGTCTTTGCAGCAGCAGGTCGCGCAGGAATTTGAACGTCGTTTCGGGGAACCGCCCACACTGATCGTCCGCGCACCGGGGCGGGTCAACCTCATCGGCGAACACACCGATTACAACGACGGCTACGTCATGCCGCTGGCAATTGACCGCGCCGTCTGGATCGCGGCGAAACCGCGCAGCGACAGTTATGTGACCCTCTACTCGATAGACTTTGATCAGGCAGCGGATATTTCGCTCCCGGAGATTGTCCGCCGTGACAATATGTGGATCGAGTACGTGCAGGGCGTCGCCTGGGCGCTCCAGGAAGCCGGGCATGTCCTCGCCCGCAAAGGCTGGAACGGCGTCATCGCTGGCGACGTGCCGATTGGCGCGGGACTGTCCTCATCAGCAGCGACCGAACTGGCGTCGGCACGCACCTTCTGCGCCGTCGCAGGCATCGAGTGGAACGCGCCCGAAATGGCGAAGCTCTGCCAGCGCGTCGAAAATGAGTGGATCGGCGTCAAAACTGGCATCATGGATCAAATGATCTCGGCGACAGGTGTCGCTGACCATGCCGTGCTCATCGACTGTCGCTGGCTCTACCTCGATCCCGTACCGCTGCCGCCGGGAACCGCCGTCGTCGTCCTCGACACCGCCACCCGCCGCGAACTCGTCACCTCCGAATACGGCAAGCGCCGCGAGCAGTGTGAAACGGCGGCGCGCATCTGCAACGTCCCCGCCTTGCGCGATGTCACGCTGCCGCAGTTGCAAGCCCTCGCCGATTTGATGGATGAGGTGGTTTACCGCCGTGCCCGTCACATCGTCACCGAAAACCAGCGCACGCTCGACGCCGCCAACGCCATGCGCACCGGCGACGCGGTCACCCTCGGTCAGTTGATGAACGCCAGCCACGCCAGCCTGCGTGACGATTTCGAAGTCTCCAGCGATGCGCTCAACCTGATTGTTGACTGTGCCCGTGAACATGAAGCCTGCATCGGTGCGCGCATGACGGGCGGCGGTTTCGGCGGCTGTGCTGTTGCCCTCGTTCGCGCCGACGCTGCCGAGGATTTCGCCGCGAAAGTTGCCGCCAGCTATCAGCAGCGCAGCGGCAAAACACCTGCCGTCTACGTCTGCCACGCCACTGACGGCGCGCGCATCGTCAGCGCTGCAATCTAGTTTGAACACGCTGCTCAAACGAGGTCTCTATCTCGAATACGCCACCCTCGGCTGGAACATCGTCGGCACAGGTATCGTCATTGCCGCCGCCATCAGCGCGGGGTCGGTGGCGCTGGTCGGCTTCGGCATGGATTCGTTGATCGAAATTCTCGCCTCGCTGGTCGTCGTCTGGGAGTTAAAGGGCGGCAACGAGCAGCGCGAAAAGCGCGCCCTCCGCTTGATCGGGCTGGCCTTTTTCGCATTGGTGGTCTACGTCCTGCTCCAATCGGGAAACACCCTGCTGACGCAGGCGCGCGCCCAGACCTCCTTGCTGGGCATCGTCTGGCTGGCAGCCACGCTGATCGTCATGCTCCTGCTGGCCTGGGGTAAGCATCGCGTCGGAACCGCCCTCAACAATCCCGTGCTCCTGACGGAAGGGCGCGTCACGCTGGTCGATGCCTATCTGGCGGCGGCGGTGCTGGTCGGGCTGCTGCTCGACAGCCTGTTCGGCTGGTGGTGGGCAGACCCACTCGCAGCGCTGGTGATCGTTTACTACGGGCTGCGCGAAGGCTTGCACGCCTGGCACGAAGCCGGATAGAGTTGATGTCAGCAAGTCTTTGTAAAGGCAAAAATCAGTCTGATTTCGGCGGATGGTTCGAGATGCCTCTCTATCGCGCTGTTTTTCTCCCTTTCTCCCGAACTTGTTCGAATCTCAACTTGTTGAGACACACGCCTTGCGTGGGATGGCAAACTTGTTTGCACAGGGTCGGGGATAGAGGGGCTGTAGGGGCGCACCCGTGTGTGCGCCCTTTTTTCTCCGTCTTTAATAGTTAAAATGCATTAGGAGGCTTGATTTCCATAGCCAAACCCTTTGTAGGTTTGGTGCAAAACTTACCCGCAATCACGTCTGATAGATAACCTAACCGTATGATCGAGAGTTCCGCCACAACCGCCCAAATGGACGCCGTCTTTGCCGAAATGAGCGCGCCGCAGCATCCCGGCGCGGCGCTGCTCGTCATCGACCACGATACCATCGTCTACAGCAAGGGCTACGGCCTCGCCAACATCGAAGCCAATGAGCCAATCACGCCCGACACCTCCTTTTATCTGGCGTCGTTATCGAAGCAGTTCACGGCAATGGCGATTGTTCTGCTGGCGGAGCAGGGCAAGCTCCGCTACGACGATCCTCTGCGCGCCTGGTTCCCGCAGTTTCCACACTGGGCAGACGCCATCACCCTGCGCCATCTGCTCCATCACACCTCCGGCCTGCCCGAATATTTTCCCCTGTTCAGCGCCCACAGCGACGGCACACCCGTCCGCGACTTCACCCGCGACATTACCGGCATCACCAATCAGGCCGTGCTGCATCGCGTCATCCAACAAAGCGGGCTGGATTTCCCCACAGGCCAGCGCTATGCCTACTGCAACACGGGCTATGTCCTGCTGGCAAGCATCGTCGAGCTTGTCTCCGCCCAATCCTTCGCCAGCTTCCTCAAGGCCAGCATCTTCGACCCGCTTGGCATGGCGCACACCCTCGTCTACACAGCGGATCGCCCCACCATCCCCAAACTGGCGCAGGGCTACATCCGCGAACAGGATCGCTTCGAGCGTTGGGACTATCCGCTGCTCACGTCAGGAGATGGCGGCTTGTTTTCAACACTGGACGATCTGTTCCTGTGGGATCAGGCACTAAATGGTCAGCAGTTGGTCTCGAAGCTGTCGTTACAGCAGGTATTGACTTCTGGAATCACCAATGATGGACAGCCCACCCACTACGCTTTCGGCTGGATGACCAACGTCTTCACGGGGAAACACCACGTCGCGCACGGGGGAAGCCTCGTCGCCTACAACAACTACATCATCCGCTTCCTCGCCACCCAGCAGACCATCATCGTCCTGACCAATCACCAGTACACGCCGGGGCCGCGCATCCGCGCCCATCAGGTCGCAGAAATCGCCTTCGGCTACCAGCCCACGCCGTAAACAGACGACACGTTCCATTCGTGCTAAAATCTTACCTATTACGCTGATTGCTAGTCTCATTATCCTCCCTCGGCGTTCGGGTAGTTTTCTCCCCTCGCCCCGAACTTGTTCGGGCACACGCCTTGCGTGGGAGAGGGGAAGCTGACCTGCTTTTAGTCAGCCGGGGAGAGGGGTGCAACGAACAATCACGGTACGTACTGTATTTACCCGTCTTGCCATGATTATTGGATAATCCCGTATGATCTCGAACCTCAGTCGTGAAGCTGCGAAACGTCTGCGCCCCGCCGGGGCTTTTCATCTGCCGCCTGCCGCGACGCCCATCGGCACGAGCGTCGACCTGATTGTCGAAAATTCCGCGCTCCAGCCCGAAGTCTTCATCACCGACACCCGCCGCGCGATGGGCTGGCATTTCTTCCTCGAACAGACCGACGTCGCCGGGACGTGGACAGCCAAGCTGCACACACCCGTCGAGCCGACCATCCTCAACTACAGCTTCGAGTTTCACGGCGACGATCCCGAAGCCAAATACCCGCCGCTGCTCGAAATTCGTCAGGTCGAAGGCCAGAACACCGCCATCTACGGCGAATATGAGCAGATGCCTTTCAAAATCGCCGTCTACGACCCTGACCGGATGCCCGCCGACTGGACTCAGGGCATGGTCATCTACCAGATTTTCCCGGATCGTTTCGCCAACGGCGATCCCTCGACCGATCAGTTTGCCAAAGGCGTCTATGGGCGTGAACCGCTCATGCTGCGCTGGGGTGAGCGTCCCGAAGCCCCCCCCTATGGCCGTGACTTCTTCGGCGGCGACCTGCGCGGCGTCATCGACCACCTCGACTACATCGCCGAACTCGGCATCGACACCATTTACTTCACACCCATCTTCGACGCCCCGACCAACCATCGCTACGACGCCATCGACTTCATGAAGATCGATCCCATGCTCGGCACTGAAGCCGATTTTGACGAGATGCTCGCCGGGGCGCACCAGCGCGGCCTCAAGGTTGTGCTCGACGCCGTCTTCAATCACTGCTCGTCGGACAGCATCTACTTCGACATCACGGGAAAATTCGGCAATGGCGCAACCCAGTCGATGCAGTCGCCCTACTATCGCTGGTTCGATTTTCAGGAGTGGCCTGCCAAATATCGCGGCTGGATTGGCCTCGGCTTCATGCCCGAATTCGTCGAATGCCCGGAGATGGAGCAGTATTTCTGCGGCACGGGCGGCGTAACCGCCTACTGGCTCGAAAAAGGCATCGACGGCTGGCGCTGCGACGTGGCTTTCGACAACTCCGACGAATTCTGGCGGCGCTTTCGCAAACGGATCGACAAGGTGAAACCGGGCGCGTACTCCGTCTCCGAACTCTGGATCGATTCGACCCACTACCTGCTCGGCGACACCTTCAACGCCACCATGAATTATCGTTTCGCCTGGGCAGCGCGCGGCTTTCTGGCGACCGATCAACTGACGCCGACCGAACTGGACGACCGCCTCTCGACCTGGCTGCGCGATACCCCCGCGCCCGCCGTCAAATGCCAGATGAACCTGGTCGATTCGCACGACACCGGGCGCATCCTGACGACCTGCAACGGCGAACTCAAGCGCGTGCGCCAAATCTTAGCCTTCCAGTTGAGCTACCCCGGCGCGCCCATGATCTACTACGGCGGCGAAACTGGCCTCGAAGGTGATTATGCCGAAGATGGTCGCCGCACTATGCCCTGGGGCGCGCTCGATGAAACGCTGCTCGGCTATTTCAAGCACGCCATTCACACGCGCAAGGGCTTGGACGCGCTCCGTTTGGGCGATGTCGAAGCTGTCGTCATCGACGATGCGCAGAAGATCTACGCCTTCAGGCGCTCGCTTGGTGATGAAGTGGTTTACTGTGTGTTTAACGCCAGCGATGAGACCGCCGAAGTTAAGCTGCCGCTGCTAGATGGGACTTGGCGCGACTCACTTGAAGGCAGCAACGCCATTGAGTCGCATGACGATGCGCTCGTCGCCTGGATCGAGCCGCGTGGTGCGGCCTGGTTCGTCCGCACGGTATAATAGAAGCGATGTTGTAGGGGCGAGGCGTGCCTCGCCCAAAAAGAATGATGAGGCACTATGGTCGCCGAAGCGAAACATTTGACCGTTGAGGATTTCGATCAGTTTGTCGAAGCCCCTGAAAACGCGGATAAGCTGCTTGAATACATCGCAGGGGAGATCGTTGAAGTGCCGTCGAATGCCTATGCGTCCAAAATCAGCTCGCTCATCCTGTTTTTTATCATGCTCTTTGTCCGTGAACATCAAATTGAAGGGCATGTGACGGGTGAGGCGGGCGGCTATAGGGTGTCGGGTGAGCGATATGCACCCGATGTCGCTTTTATTTCTGCCATCAAGCAGCCTGTTCTCGCCAAGCATGGCTACAATCCAGCTCCGCCTGATCTCGCCGTCGAAGTGGATTTTCCCTCCAGCGACATCTCGCGTGCCAAGTTGCGTGTCAAAATTGGCAATTATCTGGCGGCAGGCACGGTCGTCTGGGTCGTGAATGTCGAACCGGAGCAGTTTGTCGAAGTCTATGTTCCCGGTCAGCCTGTCAAAATCGTCAGCCTCGACGGCACACTCGACGGCGGCGATGTTCTTCCCGGTTTTACCCTTGCAGTCAAAGATATTTTTCCTGATCAACCCATCACTGAAAGCTGAACAAACCATGCGCTCAATCATTCCCTTCAACGACGACTGGCTGTTTGCACCAAAAGATAGTCCCAACGCCGCAGACGATCAGTTTGAGGCGGTCACGCTGCCGCACACGAACATCGTTCTGCCCTATCACAACTTCGACAACATGGACTACCAGTTCACCTCGACCTACCGCAAGCGCTTCAGCCTGCCGGAGCCGCTCAACGGTCGCCGCCTCTTCATCGACTTCGACGGCGCGATGACCTCGACGCAGGTCAGCATCAACGGACATGGCTTCGACGAGTTTGATGGCGGTTACGTCCCGTTCTCGTTCGATCTGACCGGCTACCTGAAAGAGGGTGAGAACGTTTTGCAGGTGCGCCTCGATTCGTCCGAGCGCCCGGACATTCCGCCCAACGGTCACATGGTCGATTACCTGACCTTCGGCGGCATCTACCGCGACGTACATCTGCGTTACGTCGAACCCGTCTACATCGCCGACGTGTTTGTCAAGCCGCTCGACGTGCTGACCGAAAACGTCCATGTCGATTGCGACGTGCTGGTTAAAAATACCAGCGCATCGCCCTTCAGCGGCAAACTCGCCCTTGTGATTGATCGACCGGACGGCAGCGGCTTGCTCGGCATCGAGCAGCCCATCGCCCTCCCGCGCCAGAGCGAAGCCACCATCACCGTCAAGCTCAACGCCGACATGCTCCAAGCGCCGGTTCAGTTGTGGTCACTGAATACGCCCGATCAGTATAAGCTCAGCTTGTTCCTTCAGCCGACGACGCAGGAAACCAGCCTTGTGTTCAGCGCCGCCGACGCCATCGACGCGGTTGAGCATTTATTCGGCTTCCGCGAAGCAATCTTCAAGGATGACGGCTTCTACCTCAACGGCGAACACGTCAAGCTCATCGGGCTGGATCGCCACCAGATATTCCCCTATATTGGCGGCGCAGTCCCCGAACGGCTTCAGCGCCGCGACGCCGACATCCTCAAGGATGAGCTTGGCCTCAACATCGTCCGCACCTCGCACTACCCGCAGTCGCCGCACTTCCTCAAGCGCTGCGACGAGATCGGCCTGCTCGTCTTTGAGGAAATCCCCGGCTGGCAGTTCATCGGCGACAGCGATTGGAAAGCGCTCAGCCTGCGCGACCTCGAAGCCATGATCACCCGCGACCATAACCACCCGTCAATCATCCTCTGGGGCGTGCGCATCAACGAATCCTGGGACGACGAAGCTTTCTACAAGGCGACCAACGCGCTCGCCCACAAGCTCGACCCGACCCGGCAGACGGGCGGCGTCCGCTTCTTTCAGGAAAGTCAGTTCCTCGAAGATGTGTTCACTTTCAACGACTTCTCCAACACCATCGTCGAGCCGCTGCACACGCCACACCTCGTCACCGAGTTCAGCGGGCATATGTTCCCCACCAAAACCGTCGATAACGAGGAGCGTCAGGTCGAACACGCCCTGCGCCACACCCGCATCCAGAACGCGCAGTTCGGGATGCGCAACGTCACCGGCGCGATTGGCTGGTGCGCCTTCGACTACAACACCCATCGCAATTTCGGCTCTGGCGACCGCATTTGCTATCACGGCGTCATGGACAGCTTCCGCTTGCCCAAGTTCGCCGCCTATTTCTACGAATCGCAGGGCGTCGATCACCCAGTCGTGCGCATTGCCAGCTTCTTCACCCCCGGCGACCGCAGCGTCGGCGGCATCGACCCGCTCTACGTCTTCAGCAACTGCGATGAGATCGAGTTGTTCATCGGCGCGGAATCGCATGGGCGCTTCCAGCCGGATCGCGAACATTTCCCCAATCTGCCGCACCCGCCCTTCCTCGTGACCGGGCTGGTTCATTCTGCCATGTGGGGCGACAACTATCAGGATTTGCGCGTGATCGGCTTCAAGGACGGGCAGCCCGCCGCCGAGCACATCATCGAGGCCGATGGTGTCCCCAAGCAGTTGCTCCTGTGGGGGGATGACAGCGAACTTCACGCTGACGGCGCAGACATGACTCGCGTCGCCTTCAAAGTCGCGGACAAGTACGGCAATCGCTTGCCCTATGCCTTCACCGGCGTAACCTTTGAAATCGAGGGGCCGGGCGAACTGATCGGCGACAACCCCTTCCCGCTGGTCGGCGGGCAGGGTGCGCTCTACGTCAAGGCGACCAAGCAGACAGGCGTCGTCACCGTCCGCGCCGCCGCGCCGCGTCTCGCGCCCGTTGAGGTCAAAATCACCATCGCCTAACCGCGATTCTCTCTCTCGTAGGGGCAGACCTGTGTGTCTGCCCTTGCATTTGTAGGGGCAGACCCGTGTAGGCTTGTCCGAATAGTCACCGCCGAGCGATAAAGCGCTCATCTCAGTACGAGAATTTGCGCCTAACTTGCTCATCTCCCCACCTCAACGGCTTGTTTTTCCCCTCCCTGAAATCGGCTGAGGAGAGGACACCTTTGTAAAATGCCAAAAATCTTCCCGTGAACGGTTTTGTTTTTCGCCCCCTCCTTGAATTCGGGGAGGGGGTCGGGGGGTGGGGTCGAG
>DAOUCB010000193.1:0-2278 GCA_034432495.1 Anaerolineae bacterium
CGCTCGACCCCACCCCCCGACCCCCTCCCCGAATTCAAGGAGGGGGCGAAAAACAAAACCGTTCACGGGAAGATTTTTGGCATTTTACAAAGGTGTCCTCTCCTCAGCCCACGCAAGCGGGGAGAGGGGAGAAAAGCAACTCGAAATCTGCTTCAGTTGCTAAAAACTGGGCAGAAATTGGCGCGATTTGAGTGTCATAAAAACATTCACAAACATGCTCTGAGCATCTAAATCAGAGTAAAATGAAATCAGTGGAATGCGTATAGGCAATTTGGATGAGCGCTTTAGAACAGGAAATTATCAAGAAATTTCACCTGCTGAAGCCTGACGCCAAACAGCGTGTACTGGAGACTTTGGCGCTGGATACACAGGCTTCGTTTGATTACAACGCCTGGTGGACACGGGTTAAAGTGCTGCAAGCCAGCATCCGAACCCAGCTAGGCGAAAACCAGACTGTCGGCGCACTATCGCTGCTCGATGAACTCCGTGAGGAAGAGGCGTGAGTCTGGTTGTCCTTGATTCAGGCATTTTTATCGCCAGCGTTTACGTGGAAACATTGACAGTTCAGGCTCAGGGATTGCTTCAGCAGCTACAGAATGCGGAAGCTGTTCTCAATGCGCCCTCTTTGCTGCACTACGAGTTGGTTGCCGTGTCTCGCAAAGCTGTTTATCAAGGACGAATTACTGCTGAACAAGGATAAGTCGCTTGCGATCAGCTTCTCGCTTATCCGGTGACCCTCTATTTCGATCACACACTGCTCAAGCGAGGTTATGAACTGCCTGAGGAATTTAATCGCCCAACCGCTTATGACGCGCAGTATCTCGCGCTGGCGGAACGGTTGTCATGCGAGTTTTGGACAGCAGATGAGCGAATGTTCAATGCGGTGAAGCCAAAATTCACGAGTATCCGCTGGTTAGGCAACTGGCAAGCAACGCTTTAAGCGAACATCGTTTTCCTCTGTCCTCTAGCGAGGTTCTTTTGACCAACATATTTGTCTTGACGGTGCGCGGGCTGGAAAGCGTGAGCGCGGCGGAACTGAGCGCGCTTCCCGGTGTGACGATCAGCGAAACGGCCTACCGCCGCGTCATGGCAGCATGTGACGAGTCGCTTGCGCCGCTGCTAGGCCTGCGCACGGTCGATGACGCCTACCTCGATCTCGGAGTCTGGTCGGGGATCGGTCACACCCGCGAAATGCTGGCGGCAATCCAGTGGTATGCCACGCAGATCGAACTGGAAACGGCGGCGCAAAGCCTGAAAACGCTGCGTCCGCTGCCCGACGAGCCGCTGTTTTCGGTGACGGCGAGCTTCGTCGGCAGGCGCAACTTCAGCACCGACGAGATCAAGCTGAACGTGGCGGCGGGGATCAAGGAGCGCTTTGGGCTGCGCTATACTGCCGACGACCGCGAAGCCGACTTGAATGTGCGCGTTTTCATCGAACACGAAAATGCTTTCGTAGGGGTTCGTTTAGGCAAGCATCCCCTGCACGAGCGCGGCTACAAGGTGGCTGAGCGGGCAGGTTCGCTCAAGCCGTCGGTGGCGGCAGCCATGCTGCGGTTGGCGTCGGTGGAAGCAGGGATGCGCCTGCTCGACCCCTGCTGTGGCTCCGGCACAATTCTGATTGAGGGAGCGCTGAGCGGCGCGGCTGCCGAAGGCGGTGACCTCGACGCGGAAGCGGTTGCGGCGGCGCGTGCCAATGCTCAGGCGGCAGGCGTGACGCCGACGATCCATGAATGGGATGCGCGGGCGCTGCCGCTGGCGGATGCGAGTGTCGAGCGGATGGTGACGAATCTTCCCTGGGGCAAGCAGATTGCGGTGGATGATGCGATTGAGCGTTTATATGGGGAGATTTGCGCAGAAATCGAGCGGGTGCTGCAAGCGGGCGGGCAGGCTGCCCTGCTGACGAGCCTGCCGGAACTGCTGCATTTTCAACGGTTGCAGCTGCTTAAAAGCGTCGAGATCAGCCTGTTTGGGCAAACGCCGACGATCTGTGTTTTGCAAAAATAATGGGTCGAAAACTGTCGGCGTGAGAGACGAAAAAAGACGGAAAGACGGACATTCAATGGTCATCCTTCTGGCGACGGGGCGACCGATTTTTTCAAGGGAATTATCCCTGAACAACAGGGCACGCCATGAAGGTGTTGAAAAAGCCCTCACCCTAAATCCCTCTCCCTCAAGGGCTGAGGAGAGGACACGTTTTACACGATGATGTGCATTCGGGGAAATTTCTCGCTCGACCCCACCCCCCGACCCCCTCCCCGAATTCAAGGAGGGGGCGAAA
>DAOUCB010000194.1:0-26570 GCA_034432495.1 Anaerolineae bacterium
CGGTTGAAGCTGTTTGCGCAGGTCGGCGGGCTTGCCCTGTGCGATGATTCTGCCTTTGTCCATAATCAGCACGCGGTCGCAAACCTGCTCAGCTTCCGAGAGAATGTGGGTGCTGAACAGAACCGTGTGATCTTTGCCGAGTGCGCGCACACTGTCGCGGATTTCGATCAACTGCTGTGGGTCGATGCCGATGGTTGGCTCGTCGAGGATGATCACGGGTGGGTTATGCACGAGCGCCTGGGCCAGACCGAGGCGCTGACGTAAGCCTTTTGAGAGATGGCGCACCAGCACGTTCTGCCGATCCAGCAGTTGGACGCGCTCCAGCGCTTCATCGACACGAATGGCCGTATTCGGAACCCGGCGCAGTTTCGCCCAGAAGGTCACGTAGCCGCGCACGGTCATATCAGGGTAGACCGGGACGCGCTCTGGCAGGTAGCCGACGCTGCGCCGCGCTTCCATCGAATCGCTGACGACATCGTGTCCGGCGATGACCGCGTTACCTTCGGTCGGCGGCATGAAGCCGGTCAACATGCGCATGGTGCTGGTTTTGCCAGCGCCGTTCGGCCCCAGCAGGCCGACCACTTCGCCCTTTTTCGCCTTAAAACTGATGTGGTCAACGGCGAGGTGATTGCCGTAGCGTTTGGTCAGATGCGTGACTTCGATCATACACTCGGTCTGCTTCTATTTCTCAACGCCGATGCTACATCTTGGATCAAACAGCGTCAAGCAAGCGTAAACGGTTTTAGACAATCAAACCTTCATTCTCAGCGACGTCTAAGGAATGCAGAAGTCCCATGAATCATTTATTGACAATCAGCGTTACATCCACTAGAATCAACATCGTTTTCTGTGAGGAATTTGCAAAATGATTGCTGGCGCTGTGTTTCAATTAAACAGCATCCGTCGTCGCAGCCGTCGCCCACAGACCCCTGAGGTCGAGTTGGGATTTTTGCGTTAACGACGATCCAGCAGATCAACGATAAAACGCGAACCCAACCCCTGACCTCCGCAGTGAGAGGCAGGGGTTTTTTCTTGCAAAGGAAGTGCTGAGTACCGAGTGCTGAGTGCCGAGTAAGAGATAAATGAAAACTCAGTGATGAAGTGACTTGGAAAACGCATATTCCGATTATTCTCTGATTTCGTTCCAGTGAAGTGGGAAGGAACAGAGAGGCAGCAGTTTTTGACTCAGCACTCAGTACTCAGCACTCGGTACTATCTTTTAAGGAGCAGAGATGGCAGAGACAGATCAGCAGCGTATTAAAGCCGGGGTCTACGGCGCGTCGGGCTATGCCGGGCAGGATGTGGTCGAAATCCTCGCCAAGCATCCCTGTGTCGATGTCGTTTTTGCGACTTCGACCACTTATGCCGGGCAGGATGTTCCGTTCACGAAATTGAAGTACATCCCGCACGATACCGCGCCGCTGGATCAGGTGGAAATCGTCTTTCTGGCGCTGCCGCACGGTGTTTCGGCGCAAGTGGCGAAGAAAGCACTTGATGCAGGCGCGCGCGTGGTGGATCTCTCGGCGGATTTCCGGCTCGACACACCGGAAAGCTACGAAAAATGGTACAACCATCCACATCCGCACCCCGATATGCTCCCTGTGCCATACGGCCTGCCGGAACTCAACCGCGAGCATCTGCGCGATGTCAAGCTGATTGCTGCCCCCGGCTGCTACCCAACCACCACCATCCTCGGCCTGTATCCGCTGCTGAAGGAGGGTTGGCTCGAACCCCATCGCCCGATCATTGCCGATGCCAAGTCCGGCGTCAGCGGGGCAGGGCGCGACCCCAAACCGAATCTGCATTTTGTCGAAGTTTATGGCAATTTTTCACCCTATGGCGTCGGGCGTGTGCATCGGCACGTCGGTGAAATTGAGCAGGAAATCCAGAAGATCGACCCGAACGTCGGCCCGCTGATCTTCACGCCGCATCTGCTGCCGGTGGATCGCGGCCTGATGTCGAGCATCTATGTCGAATTGGCTGAAGGGCATCAGCCGAGCGATGTGCAGGCACTTTACGAACAGACCTACGCCAACGAACCGCTGGTCAAGGTGCTGCCTGCCGGGCAACTGGCGACGCTTAAGCACGTTGTGCGCACCAACACCTGCGCGATCAGCATCACCAACCCGAACGCAGGCCAGTTCGTCCACATCACGAGCGTGACCGATAATCTGCGCAAGGGCGCGGCGGGTCAGGCGGTACAGGATTTCAACCTGATGTTCGGCTTGCCGGAAACGATGGGCTTGCTGTAAAAGAAGTACCGAGTACCGAGTGCTGAGTGGTGAGTAAAAGCTCAATTCTCAAAGGACGGTTTCTCGGCATTGGTTCAATCAGCGAGTGCTGGGGGAAGATTTGGTTTTGACTCAGTACTCAGTACTCAGTACTCAGCACGAGGAGCGTAGCGACTTGATCGTCATCAAAATTAGCGGGCATGAACTGGACAGCGCCGACTACGTGGCAGAATTCGCGCAGGTAATTCGCGAGATGAACGTGCCTATGGTGATCGTTCACGGCGGAGGCAAGGAGATTTCGACGCTTCAGGGACGGCTGGGCATCGAACCCAAGTTTGTCGATGGCGTGCGTATCACCGACGCCGACTCGCTGGCGTTGGTCGAGATGATCTTGTGCGGAACGGTTAACAAGCGGCTGGTGCGCGTACTCGTCAACGCGGGAGTCAACGCGGTTGGGTTGAGCGGCGTCGATGGCGGCATGATCAGCGCGGCGAAGATGGCACATGAATCAGTCGATATGGGCTTCACAGGCGAAGTCACCGCCGTGCGCGTCGATCTGCTGCTGAACATGCTGGATTTGGGCATGACGCCGGTGATCGCGCCGATTTGTTTGGGCGACGACAACAACTTCAACGTCAATGCCGATCACGTCGCAGGCGTGCTGGCGGCAGCGGTTGAAGCGGAGCGGCTGGTGTTCCTGTCGAACGTCCCCGGGGTGATGAAAGACCTGAAGGATAACAATGTGATCGAGACGCTGACGCCGGAGCAAACCGAGGCGATGATCGCCGATGGAACGATTTTCGGCGGCATGATCCCGAAGGTGCGCACGGCGCTCGACGCGCTCAAAGGCGACGTAGAGCAGGCGGTCATCACCGATTTGGCAGGGCTGCGCTCAAACGGCGGGACGATCTTCACAAGGCAAGCAGTAGGCTAGCATTTAGCTTTAAGCGGTTGGTTTCGCTGACGGCTGATTGCTGAAAGCTAGAGGATTTTTGACGTGAACGAGGAACAAAAGCGGATTGAGGCGTTGTTCGGTCTGATCCGTGAACTGTACCGGGAAAAGCAGGCTGAAGAGATCATTCACTCGTTCGAGACGGTATTTGCCTCGCACGAAGAGGCTGACGAACGCCTCAACGTGATTGAGTACTGGCTCGACTTTTATCGGTTGCAACGCTACAAGACGCAGAAAAAGCGCCGCCGCCCGACCTACGACGAGCGCATCACAGCCTGCTCGGCCTGCGGTTACCCGACTTCACACCGCCATCATTTGTGGGACGTAGCGATGCACGGCGAAAACAAAGTGACGATCCAGTTATGCGCCAACTGTCACGAACTGCATCACCTGATGTACAACGCTTTGGTACGCCAGACGGAATATAGTCAGAAACTGGTTCACCATGCGTTATTTTCTGGCAAGATCGAACGGGAAACGGCTGCCAAAATTCTCGGCTGGTGTCTGGCAACGATTCGCTACGAAGCGGCGAATGGCTGGATTGCGGCGGGCAGCGATACCCGTGAATGGGTCGAACAGCAGCTTCATTGGTCGGAATTTCTCCATTTAGAGGCAGAAAGGCGGTAATAACAGTGGTACTTACGGAACAGGCAAAGACAGTCATTCAGCTTGAAAATGATAACCTCGTCCAATCCTACAAGCGTCCCAATTTTGTGCTGGAGCGTGGACAGGGCGTGACGCTCTACGATACTGAAGGCAACGCCTATCAGGATTGGGTGGCGGGTATTGCGGTCAATGCGCTCGGCTACGGCGATCCCGGACTGACGCAGAAGCTTCAGCAGGCGGCGGCGGGCTTGATCCACACCAGTAACCTGTATTATACCGAACCACAGGCGGAACTGGCGGCGGCGCTGGTCGAAAAATCGTTCGCTGACCGGGTGTTCCTGAGCAACAGCGGCACGGAAGCCAACGAAGGCGCGATCAAGTTCGCGCGTAAGGTCGCGTTTGACAGCGGCAACCCGGCGAAAACCGAGATTGTCCACTTCTCGCACGCCTTTCATGGGCGCACGATGGGATCGCTGGCGCTGACGCCCAAAGAGAAATATCAGAAGCCGTTTGGCCCGCTCATGCCAGGGGCGATTCTGGCGGAGTTCAACGACATTCAGGCGGCGAAACAGGCGATTACCGATAACACGGCTGCTGTCTTTATCGAGCCAATTCAGGGCGAAGGTGGCATTCACGTCGCGACGCCGGAATTTCTGCGCGTGCTGCGAGATTTGTGCGACCAGCATCATGCGGTGCTGATCTTCGACGAAATTCAGTGTGGCATGGGGCGCACGGGCGATTTGTGGGCGCATACAGCGAGCGGTGTCGAGCCGGACATTATGACGCTTGCGAAACCGCTGGCGGGCGGTCTGCCGATTGGCGCGATTCTGGTGACGGAAGCGGTCGCTTCGCACATTCACCCCGGCGATCACGGTACGACATTTGGTGGTGGCCCGTTCGTGACCGGCGTTGCCAAGTATGTGCTGGATCGCGTGAGCGAACCGGATTTTCTAGCGCATGTCAGTGCGGTCGGCGAATACCTCAAGGAGCGGCTCGAAGAAGTCAACAGCCCGCTGATTAAAGAGGTGCGCGGTCGCGGCCTGATGGTCGGCCTTGAACTGACCGTCGATGTGAACCCGATTGTCGAAGCGGGCTACCAGAACGGCCTGCTGCTGGTGAACGCAGGAGCCGACGTAATTCGCTTTGTGCCGCCGCTGATCGTTGAAAAACAGGATGTGGATACATTGGTCGAACGTTTATCGGCGATGCTGAGTGACGTTAAGTAAATCTCAACGGGGAGCAAACAATGGGCGAAGTTGCAGCATCGATTGAGGGCGTACCGGGCTTTAAAGTCGCGGGCGTGGCGGCGGGTTTAAAAGGGAACGGTGCGCTCGATTTTGCGCTGATCGTGAGTGACCGTCCCTGCACGGCGGCGGCGGTTTTCACGACCAACACGGTCAAGGCCGCGCCTGTTTTGTACGACATGGAAATTCTTGCCAACAATAACACGCATATTCGCGCAGTGGCGGTCAATACCAAGTGCGCGAACGCCTGCACAGGCGAACAGGGCATCGCCAATGCAAAGCAAACCGCGCAACTGACCGCCGAGGCGCTCGGCGTCGGTGCGGACGAAGTCTTCGTCATGTCGACGGGCGTGATTGGCACGCAGCTTCCGATGGAGAAGATTGCACAAGGAATTCAGGCAGCCTCGGATTCGCTCGATGAGAGCAACTGGTTTGCGGCGTCGGAAGCGATTATGACGACCGATACGCGACCGAAACGAGCTTTTGTCACGGTGACGACGGCAGCGGGTAAGCAATACCACATTGCCGGGATGTCGAAGGGCGCGGGCATGATCGCGCCGAACATGGCGACCATGTTGGGCTTCATTGTCACTGACGCGGCACTTGATCCCCAGCAGGCGGGTGATATGCTGTATGTCGCTTCGAACCAGACGTTCAACCAGATTGTCGTTGACGGCGACACCAGCACTAACGACTCCGTGTTTTTGCTGGCGAACGGAGCCAGCGGCGCGTCGATTACAGCGGCGGAGCGCGAGCAGTTCACGACGGCGCTGACCGATGTCTGCCGCAAACTGGCACAGGATATTGTCCGCGACGGTGAAGGCGCGACCAAGTTCATTACGCTGCACGTCAACGGCGCGCCAGATGATGCCGCTGCCCGCACGATTGCCAACACAATTGGGACGTCGCCGCTGGTGAAGACGGCCTTTTACGGAGGCGATGCCAACTGGGGACGAATCATTGCTGCGGCAGGGCGGTCGGGTATCGAGCTTGACGCGCAAAAGCTGAAACTGTGGTTCGCGGCGGACGAAGACGCCGAGAAACTGCTCTTGTTTTCGAGCGGGATGCCGACGCAGTATGATGAAGCCAAAGCGACCGACCTGGTGAAAGCACCTGAAGTTGTGGTGACGCTCGACTGCGGGCAGGGGAGCGGTTCAGCCACGATCTGGACGTGCGACCTCAGTCACGATTACGTGTCTATCAACGGACACTATCGAACCTAGAAGTCAGTTTGTAGGGGCGGGTTTCAAACCCGCCCCTATGGTTTATACAGAAGGAGATGCTATGCAAGGACTACTGGCGCTGGAAGATGGACGAACGTTCACCGGAACGGGCTTCGGCGCGGAGGGTGTGCAAACCGGGGAACTGGTTTTCAACACGTCGATGACGGGCTATCAGGAAATCCTGACCGATCCGTCATATCACAAGCAAATCGTGACGATGACCGTGCCGCAGGTCGGCAACACGGGGATTAACCCCGAAGACGTCGAGTCAGATCGCGTCTGGGTATCGGGTTTCGTCGTGCGGCAGTTGTCGCCGACGGTGAGCAACTGGCGCAGCGAGCGCGATCTGGACAGCTATTTACGTGAACAAGGCGTCATTGGCCTCTCCGACGTGGCGACGCGGGCACTGGTGCGCCATATCCGCGAAAAGGGCGTCATGCGTGCCGCCATCGCGCATGGTGAAGCAGCAAATGATTCGGCGGCGCTGGTCGAAATCGCGCGCCAGTCGCCGGATATGAGCGGCTGGAATCTGGTCGATGATGTGACCTGCGCCGAGCCGTATCACTGGACACAGCAGAGTGATCCGCAATGGTACAGCGAACATCACTATGATCCGAATGGGCCACTCATTGTCGCCTATGACACGGGTATCAAGCGCAATATCTTGCGCATGATGACGGATCGTGGCTTGCGGGTAACTGTCGTTCCGTCACATATGAGCGCTGGCGAAGTGATGGCAATGCACCCGGCGGGCGTCTTTTTGAGCAACGGCCCTGGCGACCCGGCAGCCGTCACCGAAATGATCGACAACACGAAATCTCTGCTCGGCAATGTGCCAATCTTCGGGATATGCCTCGGTCATCAGATCGTCGCGCTGGCGCTGGGCGGTAAAACCGAGAAGATGCGCTTCGGGCATCGTGGTGGCAACCAACCTGTGAAGAACCTGCTGACGGGTGTGATCGAGATCAGTTCCCACAATCACGGCTTCACCGTCATCAACGATGAGCATCTGCATGGTACGGAGATTACACACATCAACCTGAACGACAACACGGTTGAGGGACTGCGCAATACCGAACTGGGCGTGTTCAGCGTGCAGTATCACCCGGAAGCGTCACCGGGGCCACACGACTCGCTCTATCTTTTCGACGAGTTTGTGGATCGGGTCAAGCACAGCACCATCACAATGCAGGGATAAGCTTATGCCAGTTCAGGTGAACAAACTGCCCGACGAACCGATTATCCTGCTGACCTACGATGGCAGCGTGGATGTGGAAACCGTCAAGAGTGCCTTTCAGCAAAGCGTCGAACTCATGAGTGAGATCAATGGGGCAGTTTATCGCATCTCGGATGTGCGCGCGATTGATGCAGATGAGACAACGATAGGTCAACTCTTTAAGCTGATTGCCGAACTGCGGCGGGACACATCCGGCTCATCGGCAGACCCACGTATTCACGGGGTGTTTGTCGGCGGTCATCAACTGGCGCGCATCTATGCCGATTTTATGCGGCAGCAGCAATTTGGCGGGACATTGATCCCGTTTTATCACACGCTCGAAGAGGCGTTGGACTATATTCGGTTCGAAATTAAGGCGCATCAAGCCTGATGTCCAGCCTTGCGGTTCGATGGCAACCCTATCGCGCGATTTTCGATGCACGGGTCTCGACCTACAAACAGTGGGTCGTGATCGGCGTGGTGGCGCTGCTGTTCGTGTTTATGCCGCAGCTTCCCAACAACGACTGGCAGCGGAATGCTGCCGATATTCCGCGCGGGTTGGCGCTCTATCAAGACCCGGCCTATGTGTATCCGCCCTGGGCGCTGCTGTTCTTTTACCCGTATTATCTGCTGAGCGCTGCTGGGGCGCGGGTAGTCACGGTACTGGTGATTGGCTGGTTGGCGCAGCGGCGCGGCTGGTCGCTGGGGCAGTTTCTGTCGATTGTGCTTGCACCGCTGTTCCTGTGGACAATGGTCTTAAGCAGCGCTGATGTGCTGGTGCTGCTGATCCCGATTATTCTGTGGGAAATCGAAGGGCGCTGGCGGTCGATTTTGAGAGGCTTAGGCGTTGCGATTCTGCTGCTAAAGCCGCAGGTGACGATCTTTCTGCTGCTTTACTGGCTGTGGCAGCTACGGCGGCAGCCGCGTCAACTGCTGTTGACAGGTGCGGTTGCAATAGCGATTACGCTGCCGATCAGCATGATTGGGTCGCCTTCGCTGCTGGCGCAGTGGTTCACGAATATCACGCATCCGGTCGCCGCGAATCTCGACCACTGGGTGTATAACAATCTGTCGCTGACCTATCGCTATGGGCTGGCGGTCGCGCTGATTGCGGTTGCGGTGGGTCTGGGCGGCTTATTTCTATGGATGCGAGCGCGACGCAAACGCTGGTCATCCGATGATGTGTCCAGTCTGGCGCTGACTGCCTCAATGCTGCTGGAGCCTTATGCCGCTAATCAGGGCGCAATCGTGCCGCTGGCGCTGCATCCCTCATGGCGGGTAACGATGCTGCAATATGTGCTGGTGTTTGGCGCGGCGATTTTGAACGTCTATGCCATTGCTGACGACTGGATTCTGCTGAGTCTGGTCTTGATTTCGATTGTTCTCGCTGCTCGGACGAGCGGCGTTCGTAAAGAAAAAGTGGACTGAATCTCTATGCCAAAACGAACTGATCTCCATACCATCATGATCATTGGCTCTGGCCCGATTGTCATCGGGCAGGGCTGCGAATTCGACTACAGCGGCGTGCAAGCCTGCAAGGTGCTGCGTAAGCTGGGCTATCGCGTCGTGCTGGTCAACTCCAACCCGGCGACCATCATGACCGACCCCGAATTCGCCGATGCGACCTACGTCGAGCCGCTGACGCCGGAAATGTGCGAGCGGATTATCGCGCAGGAAAAGCCCGATGCTGTGCTGCCGACGGTTGGCGGGCAGACGGCGCTCAATCTGGCGAAGGCGCTGGCGGAAAATGGCGCGCTGGAACGTCACAACGTCGAACTGATTGGCGCGAAGTTCGACAGCATCGAAATTGCGGAAGATCGCCAGTTGTTTAAAGAAGCAATGATCGAAATTGGTCTGCGCTGCCCGACGAGCGAGATCGTCAGCACGGTTGATCAGGCATTGGCTGCTGCCGAGAAGTTGAACTATCCAGTGCTGGTGCGACCGTCCTTCACGCTCGGCGGATCGGGCGGCGGCGTGGCTTTTAACGCCGATCAACTGCGCAGAATTGCCGAGAATGGCATCAAGCAAAGCCCGGTACATGAAGTTCTGGTCGAGATGAGCGTGCTCGGCTGGAAAGAATACGAACTCGAAGTCATGCGCGACGTGAGCGGCAACTTCGTGGTCGTTTGCACGATTGAAAACATGGACCCGATGGGTGTCCATACGGGCGACAGCATCACCGTCGCGCCTGCGCAGACACTTACTGATAAGGAACTCCAGCGCCTGCGCGACATGGCGAAAGCGGTATTGGATCGCGTGGGATTGGCGACGGGTGGCGCGAATGTCCAGTTTGCTGTGAACCCGGAAGACGGACAGGTCTTTGTCATCGAGATGAACCCGCGCGTTTCGCGCTCGTCGGCGCTGGCAAGCAAGGCGACGGGCTTCCCGATTGCCAAAATCGCGGCGCTGCTGGCGATTGGCTTCACGCTCGATGAGATTCCCAACGACATCACGCGCGTGACTCCGGCCTCATTCGAGCCGTCACTCGATTACGTGGTCGTCAAAATCCCGCGCTGGGATTTCGACAAGTTCCCCGGCGCAGACTCAACGCTTGGCCCGCAGATGAAAGCTATCGGCGAAGTGATGGCGATTGGACGGACGTTCCCGGAAGCGCTGCAAAAGGGGATTCGCTCGCTCGATATTGGGATTATGGGCTTTGGCAGCAAACTTCTGCACACCAGCGCAGATGCACTGCGCGTGCCGACGGCGCAGCGGCTGTTCCAGGTAGCGAATCTGCTGCGGGAAGGGGTCTCGCCGGAAGAAATCATCAATACCACCAAGTTTGATCCCTGGTTTGTGCGTCAACTGACGGACATCAACGCGGTGCGCGAGTCGATAGATGATCTTCCACTCGATCAGATCGATGCGGCGACGATGCTGCAACTCAAGCGCTATGGCTACGGTGATGCGCACCTGGCGCAAATCCTGAAAACCGACGAGATGAGTGTCCGCAATAAGCGAAAGTCGCTGGGTGTCACGCCAAGCTACTACCGCGTCGATACCTGCGCGGCGGAATTCGAGGCGCATACACCCTATCTGTATTCGACTTATGAAGAAGATGACGAGGCGGAGCCGACGACCAATAAGAAGGTGATGATCCTCGGCGGCGGGCCGAACCGCATCGGACAGGGAATCGAGTTTGACTACTGCTGTGTTCATGCCTGTTTCGCGCTCAAGGAACTGGGCTACGAGACGATCATGGTCAACTGCAACCCGGAGACGGTCAGCACCGACTACGATACGGCGGATCGCCTCTACTTCGAGCCGCTGACGGTCGAGGATGTGCTCAACATTATGGATGAGGAGAAGCCAGTCGGGGTGCTGGTGCAGTTCGGCGGACAGACGCCGCTCAACCTGGCGAAAGCGCTGGCGGACGCGGGCGCGCCGATCTGGGGAACGAGCGTCGATACGATTGACCTGGCGGAAGATCGCAAGCGTTTCAATGCGCTGATGCAGGAGCTTGAAATCCCGCAGGCTGCCGGTGCGACCGCGCTCAGCCGTGAAGAAGCGCTGAGCGTCGCCGGAAAGATCGGCTATCCGGTGCTGGTGCGACCGAGCTACGTGCTTGGTGGGCGCGATATGGCGATCATCTTTGACGACGAGATGCTTCAGGCGTGGCTGGATAAGCACGCGCAGGCGCTCGGTCATCCAGTGCTGATTGACCAATTTCTAGACGACGCCTTCGAAATCGACGTGGACGCGCTTGGCGATGGCGCGCATGTGACCGTCGGCGGAATCATGCAGCATATCGAGGAAGCGGGCGTCCACAGCGGCGACTCGGCTTGCGTGCTGCCACCCTACAAGATCAGCTACTACCACATCGACATCATCCGCGAATACACGGATCGGATTGGCAAGGCGCTGGGCGTGCGCGGGCTGTTCAACATCCAGTTTGCCATCAAGGACGATGTGGTGTACGTGCTGGAAGTTAATCCACGCGCCAGCCGAACTGCGCCGTTCGTCAGCAAGGCGACAGGACGCCCATTGGCACGTTATGCAGCAATGATCGCGGCGGGCAAAACGCTGGCGGGACTGGAGTTCACCGAAGAACCGGAAGTCGATGGCTTCTTCGTCAAGGAGGCGGTACTACCGTTCCAGAAATTCCCCGGCGTCGATGCGCGGCTGGGGCCAGAAATGCGCTCGACGGGCGAGGTGATGGGGCACGCTTCGAGCTTTGGACATGCTTTCGCCAAGGCGGAAATGGCTGCGAGTACGCAACTGCCGCTGAACGGCACGATCTTCATCAGCGTGAATCCGTTTGACCGGGGCGCGGTCACCAAAATCGCGCGCGATTTGATGCAGATGGGTTTCAAGCTGGTGGCGACGCATGGCACGGCAGAATATTTGCAGAGTATTGATATTCCCGCCGATGTGCTTGATAAAGTGAGCGAAGGGACGCCGAATATCGTCGATGCCATTCGGGCAGGGCAGATTGACCTCGTGATCAATACGCCGCGCGGCGGGCAGGCGCATTACGATGGCGCGCTGATTCGGGGGACGGCGCTGCTCTACGGTGTGCCGATTGTCACGACGATGAGCGCGGCGACGGCAACGGTTCAGGGTATCAAGGCGCTGCGCCAGAAGCCGCTCAAAGTACGCAGTTTGCAGGTGCATCACCATTTTCTGGCGAAATGATAAACGCGCCGCTGATCTCGCAGTCAGCGGCGCGTTTTATTTTGCGACCGATTGAGTTTAATCCGTATTACGGGTTGGTTGTTGCTTCCGCCGTCATCATCGCATCCGGGGCTTCGAGCGTGACAGCTACTTCCAGCATGGGCAGGTAGGGTGCAGTCGTATGTTCGAGCTTGCCAGTGCCGCAACCTGTCCAGGTGTAGGTGTAGAACGAGCCTTTGTCGTCGTGACCCTGTAAGGCAAACTTGTCGCCGCCGAAGCTGAAGAAGCCAATTTCGCCAGTGGGCGTGGTAGCGCGTGCCAGCAGCACAGGCTCATCCGACATCGCCATTGGCGTAACTTCTGCCATCATGTCGGCAGATTCTTCGGTCATCATTTCGGTAGGCTGCATCATCATCGAGGCGTCTTCAGTCATTTGTATTTCCATCACGGAAGGCTGCTGAGGAATTTCCTCGCTGCCGCGCAACTGGGCAGCCGTCAGGTTGATATACTTCTGGTCTCCGATGCCCCAGACGGTGATCGCGCCGTTGTCAAAGCTGCTGACGTGAGTATTTCCGGTCTGATCGACGCAGTAAAGTGCCAGACCGCCGAGACCCACAATGTCGTTAATCCGACCATCCGTAAACGAAGGTGGTGGAACGACGGTTGCAGTCTCTTCCTGTGCGAAAATTGCTGTCCCGGAGAAGGCCAGCAGTGCAATCAAGGTTGCTACGAGAGCGAGTGATTTGCGTTTTGCCATTTGTTATTTCCTTTGAAATTAAGCAGTAACGCCCACAAGCGTACAACATTTATTTTGACATTACAAGCGGATGGCGAAAAGCGGAACCGTTTTTTTTGAGGGGAAAAAACCTAAGCACTCGATGAGAAAAACATCATTTTGAGAGAAGATTAGTCACCTGCGCTGTTTTTGGGCTGGTGAGCGATTGTAAGCATAACGCTCAGGGAAAAGCTTGCACATTTTGTGCACAGTGAGCGCGTACTGCTCCTCAGTGACCGCACAGCAGACTCTGAAAATCATCTGTGCGTTTTAGAGTTCTTGAGTTAGGCTGTGAATTGTGCGGAAATAAAAACCCAACCAGAGCAGTAATCTCTGGTTGGGTGAAGTTTCTGAGGTGATGCGCTCGACTCTAGCGGGTTACTTTGGGGTGATTGGCGCGAGGAAGTATTCGTCGCCATAGCCTTCATTCGCCCAGCCGAATTTGCCGCTGTCGTCATACTGAATGTACCAGTACGCTTGACCGTCAACACAGGTTGGCTGCGTGAAGCCTGCTGGAACATTGCCAGAAGCATAAACGGTGAAGGTTGCCGGAGCGTAGATGCGTTCGCCGGGGCCAGCGGGAACGGTGCGCAGCGTGCTGTAGACCTGCGCGATTTCGCCCGTTCCGCCCTCTACAAGCCGGAATGCAGGCGCACTATCACAGGCGGTTGGCGTCGTCGGTGGCTCAATTTCGCCAGGAACGAGCCAGTATTGATCCGGCCCCCAGATGCTGAGAATCTGGCTTTCACTTGCCCAGCCATAAGGGTTGCCGTCAACGTCCGTGTACTGGATGTACCATGACCACACATCATTGACACATGACGGTTGGCTTAGCCCGGTATCGGTCAGAGTCTGCTCAACGGTTTGTACGCTGAACGTGGCGGGCGCGAAAATGACCTGCTTAACGCTTCCATCTGGCGTATAGCGGAGGCTGCTGAAGACGCGATTGATATGACCGGGTGCGCCCGGCGACAACTGTGGTAATAAGGAACCGGGACAGGCAGGATCGGAAAGGGGGTCAGCATCGGCGCTCACACTGAAGGTTGCGCCCAGAAGCAGCAACGCGACGAGAAGTAATGCCAATTTGCGCATATTACGAATCTCCCTATGTACATAACTGCAAATTAAGGTTTGAGTTTGATTATATTACAGTTTGAAAAATTATACCGAGTTTACTAATAAAAGTACGATTTCTGGTCGATTTGCACCGGAAAATTACTTTTTTCAGATTTGATTCGGTGAGAAACAGGTAGGTTTGTTCATAAAAACCCCCGCCGATCTACAAATCGGCGGGGGTTTTAGCTGGTATAAGAACATCGAAAATGGGATGGATCAGCCTGCGCTGTTGGTTGGTGCGAGCCAGTACTGGTTATACCCCCAGATGCTCCAGACCTGACTTTCCGCTGCCCAGCCGACCTGCCCATTGCCGTAGTCGATCTGGAAATAGCAGAGATAACCGTCGCTGGCTGGGCCGGAGAGCACGGTGAAGGTCGCCGGGGCGTAGATCACCTGAATTTCATTGCCGCCGGGGGCGTCGCGCAGGGTGCTGAAGGTTTGAGCAATGATGCCCTGGCTGCCAATAGTCAGACGGGTCGCGAGCGAACCGGGGCAATAGGTGCTGTCGGTCGGTGGCGGCACGGGCGGCAAACCATCCGTTGGCTCCAGCCAATACTGGTTATAGCCGTAGTAGCTAACGAGTTCGCTTTCGTTGGCCCAGCCCTTCATCCCGTCATCATACTGAATCTGGTAATAGCATAGATAGCCATCGCTGGCTGGCCCTGCCAGAACGGTGAACTGTGCCGGGGCATAGACGATCTGAATCGGCTGTCCGCCGGGGGTATAGCGCAGGGTACTAAAAGTTTGGGCAATTTGTCCGCGTGCGCCGACGACAAGGCGGTTGGGCAGCGATCCAGGGCATGAGCCATCCGCCGCGAAAGCGGGTGCAACCAGGAATGTGCTCAAAATCGCAATAACGGCGATGACTGCTGCAAGTTTTCGCATAGACCTACCTCCCGACTTGAAATCAAAACAACGTTCGAAATGAAACGCACGTTGATTCTATACTACTATGCAATTGGATTTTGTGCTGCGAGCGAGCGAAACAATCTCGATTGTTATTTTTCTCCACTCTATTGTGGTTTCGCTTCGCTCTTAACACTAGCCCATATCGGCGGGATGGTAAGCGTCAAGGATTGAGCCACCGATGAATTCGCGCAGGAGTGAGGTGTCCGGGATCAGAGCGCGCTGAGCATCGGTGAGCGGCTGTACCCAGCGCAGAAATGAGAGCAGGCGGTTGGCTTCAATGTGCGGCGGTGTACCGGTTTCGACTTGAAGCAGCAGCGGCTCGACCAGTGGGCGGAGCGCCGCCAATTCATAGACCATCGATGAGTTAAACAACACATCTGCGTTTTCCTGATATGGGAAGATGTTGCGCTTCTCGCCCCGGCGCACGCTCGGCCAGCGCGCGATTGTGTCGGCGGCGCTGTAGCCGCGTGTAGCGGCGTCACGGGTGATGCGGCGCAGCAGGCGCAAATCGGTGGTCGAGACTCGATTGTGGTAATCGACGTTTAAGCCAGTAAGCGCTGAGACGTAGATCCGGTAGATTTGCTCCGGCGGTACGCGCGTGACTAACGCGGGATTCAGGCCGTGTATCCCTTCGATAATAATGATCTGCTTGGAAGTGAGATGGGCAACGCGCCCGGCGACACTTTTGCCGACCAGGAAGTCAAAGCGCGGCAAGGTCACCTCGTCACCGCCGATGAGCTTGATCAGGTGTTCGTTGAACATGGGGCGATTGATGGCTTCGAGCGCTTCGAAGTCAAAATTGCCTTCAGAGTCACGCGGGGTCTGCTCACGGTCAACGAAGTAATTGTCGAGTTCGAGTGTAAAGGGGCGCAGTCCATGCGCCAGCAGTTGTATGGCGAGTCGTTTGGAGAAAGTGGTTTTTCCCGACGAGGAAGGCCCGGCAATCAAGACCAGACGCACGCCTTTGTGCGCGTCGATGTCGGCAGCGATTTCCGCCATGCGCCGTTCGTGCAGCGCTTCGGCAATCAGGATCAACTCCTGAATGTGATCGGTACGGACGATGCGATTCAGACGCCCGATGTCTTCGACGCCGAGTTTTTTCAGCCAATCTTCGGATTCCAAAAAGACAGCGTTGATTTTGCTGTAGGGCAGGATGTCGTCCAATTGGGTGGGCGTTGCGCCATGCGGGTATTGCAGGATGAAACCGTTGTTCGCCTGAACCAGCCGAAACGTTTGCAGGTAACCGGTAGACGCGACCATGTAGCCGTAGTAGTAATCAGAACGACCACGCAGGGTGTAGAGCGTCAAAAAGCTGCGTGTGCGCTGCTCTAACAGGCGAACTTTATTGTCGTCGCCGCGCTGCTCGAACAGTTTAACCGCGTCTTCGAGCGGAACGACCTCTTTGGTAATGGGGCTGTTTTCGGCGACGATCTGGCGCATATGCGCTTCAAGTTTCGCGAGTTCTGCATCGTTGAAGGGAGCACGGCGGGGCAAAATGCAGTAAAAGCCGCCGTCAGGGATGGCGTAGCTCACATTGATTTCGGTTCCCGGCCAGACTTCGTGAATGGCGGTTGCCAGCAGCAGAACGAGGGAACGGCGATAGATGCGTCCGCCGTCGGCGCTGCTGAGCAGCACAGGTTCGAGCGTGCCGTCCTGGTGCAGAACCTGGGTGAGTTCGCGCAGTTTGGCGTTATAAACGGCGGCAATCACGGGAGCGGGGAACAGTTCAGGACGCTGTTCGCGGGCGGCGTGCATGAAGGCTTCGATGGTCGTGCCGACTGCTCCTTCGAGGACGAGGCCGCCAGAAAAGGTGACGCGGACGGTTGTGCGCTGTTTGGATACGGTAATTTTTGACATACAAAGGTTTTCCCTACCGGATGATCTCCGATTTTCCCTTCCGAAAGGCTTCGCTCAAGCCTGCCGGAGTACCCTTCCGGGGTGATCCGGTCGCGTGGCACGGGAAGCGTTCCGCTGCCGGATATTCTTTTCAGAAGATGGTACACGCAGGTCATTCTCTAACCATAAACAAACGCTGCATCAGAATTGATTGAAGATCAAGCTGTGCAAACAGGATCATTCTACCACCAGCGGAGAAGGCTGATATAATGCGCGGCGGAGGACTTCAATGAAACAAGCCTACGAGAAATACCTCAAAGAAATTCTGATTGACTCGGACGCGCTGCAAGCGCGTGTTGCTGAGCTGGGCGCGCAAATCTCTGCTGATTACGAGGGGCACGACAAACTGATGCTGATCTGCATCCTGAAGGGCGGGGTGCTGTTCCTGACCGACCTGATGCGCCAGATCAGCGTACCGCACGAGATCGACTTTCTGGCGGTGTCGAGCTATGGGCGCGGCGGACGCTCGGCGACAGGCAACGTGCGCATCGATATGGATTTGAAAGAGGGCGTGACCGGGAAAGACCTGCTGATTATCGAGGACATTATCGACAGCGGCTACACGCTGCGCTTCGTGATGGATATGCTGACAGCTCGCCACCCAGCCAGCATCAAACTGTGTACGCTGCTGAACAAGAGCAGCCGCCGCGTGATCGATATTCCGGTGGATTACGTCGGCTTCGAGATTGAGGACAAATTCGTCTTTGGCTACGGGCTGGATTTGGACGAGAAATTCCGTAACCTGCCGTTTATCGGCGTGGTACGGCTTGAGGCGTTGAGCAATGAATAGTCTGGTGCTGGTCTGGCCCGAAATCGTCGAAGCTTTGCGCGATCTGTTCGAAGATCGGGCTGAGCCGATCTATATCGTCGGCGGCGCGGTGCGTGACGCGCTGCGGCGTCAGCCGATCAAGGATGTAGATATTACGGTGGCGGATCACGGCATCAGAGTGGCGAAGCAGATCGCGAACGGGCTGCATGGAGACTTTTTCGTGCTGGACGCCGAGCGCGATGTCGGGCGGGCGCTGATCGACACACCGGATGGACGGCTGTCGATTGATGTGTCGTCGTTTCGCGGCGAAAGCCTGGAAGCCGACCTGCGCGACCGCGATTTCACGGTCAACGCGATGGCGGTCGATTTGCGCGGCGATCTGAATCAGGTGATTGACCCGACTGGGGGTATGCAGGATGTACTCCAGAAAATGATTCGGCGCTGCAATCCTGAGTCGATTGCGCATGATCCGATTCGGATGCTGCGGGCGGTGCGCCAGAGCGTGCAGTTCGGTTTTCGCATCGAGCCGGAGACACTGAAAGACATTCGCGCAAACACAGCGCACCTGCTCGATACGTCGATTGAGCGGGTGCGCGATGAATTGTTCAAGCTGCTGGCGCTGGCAAAGCCGGTCGCTGGGCTGCGGGTGGCGGATCACCTAGGATTGCTGACAGCGATCATCCCCGAACTGGCAGCGCTGCATGGCCTGAAGCAGCATCCAAATCACGCCTACGATGGCTGGAATCACACGCTGGCAGTGGTTGAGAATCTGAATGACATTCTGGCGACGATCAGTGATCAGCGCACCGATGAATCGGCGGCGCAGTTCAGTCTGGGTCTGGTCGTGATGGGGATGGATCGCTATCGCCCACAGCTTCAGGGGCATTTCAACCAGATGTGGCCGGATGAGCGCAGTCACCGGGCGCTGCTGCTGCTGACGGCGCTGCTGCACGACATCGGCAAGCCGCTGGTTACGCCGATGCTGGGCGCGGATGGATACCCGCGCTTTCGCGACCATGAATCGGTGGGCGCGGTCGCCGCTGAGAAGCGGGCGGAAGCACTGCACCTGAGCAATGGCGAGCGCGAACGGGTGGTGACGCTGGTGCGCTATCACATGGGGTCGGCGCTCTGGAAAGACAACCTGACGGCGATTGATATTTATCGCTACTGGAAACCATTGGGCGAAGCGGGAATCGACCTGATTGTGCTGACGATGGCAGATTATCTGGGTGCATTTGGGACACGCTACAGCCAGGATGACTGGCTGAAGCTGATCGAGCGGGCGCAAATTCTGCTGAAAGCCTATTACGAAGAACGCGAACGGCTGGTCGATCCGCCGGTTTTGATCAATGGGAACGAACTGATGAAAGCGCTGAGTTTGAAACCCGGCCCGGTGATCGGCGAACTGCTGGAAAACATTCGCGAAGCGCAGGTCAGCGGCGAAATTGTCAAGGCTGAGGACGCGCTGCGCTTTGCGGAGAAGTCAGCAGCAGAAATGGGGGCGGAAACCTCAGCCGCGACGTCTCGCCGTAGGAATCTTGGCACCAGGGGTTGAAACCCCTGGCTAATGGTTCGGTCGGGAAGTCCCCTGAAGGGGACTCTGACCCGACCGGAAAACTTCGCACTGGCACAGCAATCGACTAGAAATGTCATCTGGTGAACCGAATGACAGAGCGGGCAGGCAGACTAAGAGAAGCTTAGGCTTTCAAATCCTGAAGGCGCAGGCGCGCATCTTCTTCCGGGACTTCGAAATGCAGGCTAATGAGCTGGGTCGTGCGCGACTCGGCGCTGATTTCGCGCACCAGATCGACCGGCATGGCGATGATACGGGCGAAGCGGTAAATCAGTTCATCGTCACCGTCGAGTTCCTTGAGGCCGCGCTGCTCGCCCCAGGTACTTTTGGCGATCTGGCGAGCCAGCACGCGCGCAAGCGACATACGCGGCGAAAAGGGCGTTTTGATGTTGAGGAAGGTCGAGGAGAAATCTTCCATATCGACTTCATTCCACATATCCGGGTGAGGGTGCTGAAGCATTCGCTCAATCGGGATAGGCGGGGCGGTAACGCTGTAAAGCTCAATCAGTTCGCGCACGACCTGCTCTAGTTTTTGGGTGTCTGCCATGATTTATTCCTCTTGCGCAGCGGGCTTTAGGCGAAAAAACAGGAGCAGTGTATTGCCATAACGCCGTTCATCGCTGAGGTGCAGGTGAGTCAGCGCAACGGGCGCGTTCTCTGTAGGGTCGATCTGAACGATGACTTCGCCGTCAGGGTGAAGCCAGCTTAGATTGCTTTCCAGGGCAAGCAGCGCCGCCGACCACAGGTTTTTATACTGCGGTGGCGCGATGTAAATCATATCATAGGCGCGATCTGCTGCCTGTTTGAGCAGCGTGAAGGCGTCAATTTTGCGGACGGTCGCCTGAGCGGTGAAGCCGGTGATTTTGAGGTTGTCGCTGATTGTGCGAATTGCGCCCGCGTCAAGATCGGTCAGAAGTGCATACTGCGCGCCGCGACTCAGGGCTTCGATGCCGACGCTGCCCGTCCCAGCGAACAGATCGAGGACGTTGGCGTCGATGATGTTGCGCCCGATGATGTTAAAGAGCGACTCTTTGACGCGATCCATGATTGGACGGGTGCTGTCTCCCGGCACGAGTTTGAGGCGGCGACCTTTGGCAGTTCCGGCGATCACGCGAATACTCACTCGACGGCCTCGCGCACGGCTCGAATATTCGACAGGGGCGAGGTGATCAGCGCGGTGCTGCCCGGCGCTAAAATCAGGCGGCGACCATTGGTTTCGTGGATGGCGGCGCGGGCGGCTTCACGAATGGTGGTTGGCGTCCCCAGATGGACATGATCCAACTCTGCCAGCCCACCGCTGACTGCACCATCGAACAGTGTTTTTCCCTGTGCGAGCGTTGGCTCGGACTTTTGATCGTGCCAGTGGATGACCTGCGTCTTCAGTTCGTAGGCGAACTTGAACATGGGCAGATCGCCGTAGAGATGCGTCACATTGAACCACCACTTGGCGGGCAGAATTTCCAGGATTTTGCGGTCATAAGGCAGGCCGAAGATTTTGTATTCGTCTTCGGACATGACCAGATAGCTGGCGTGCTGGATGGCAAAGTAAATCCCGGCGATGGGCAGGCGCTTGAGCGATTCGATAAAGCGCAGGGTACTGTCGGTGAGAATACTCAGGCCGCTGTGGACGCGATCCGGCTGGGTACGCATATGACGGATGAGCGTGTCTTTTCCTGCAATGGCCTCGGCCTGCGCCAAAGGGCTGTAAATCGTCTGGAGGACAGGGACTTCCTCGCCAAATTCATCGCAAATCAGGCGCAGGCTGTCCTGCTGGCGACCGAGCGCGCCGCGCATCGGGTCAAGCGCGCGAATGCCTGTCCAATCGAGCGAGCGCTCGATCACCCGTTTGGTATAGACGCGCGATCCGTCAAGTGAACCTTCCCACTGATCCTGCGCACCGTAATCGGTCACGCAAAAGCTGCTGGAAGGCGTCACCTTGACGAAATCCCAGTCATACATCTTCTGGAAATCGACTGTCGAGCGGGCGAGATCAGCAGCGCGCTGATCGTCACCAGGCCAATGCCGCCAGAGCGCCACAGGCACCCGGTCGGTTGGCTCGCCCGCAATCGTCTTTTCCAGACGTTCGCGTTTTTCCATGAGGCTGTGAACTCTATTTGGCCTTCACTTCATCAAGCCGCTGTTTTGCCATGCGGCTGAGCATTTCATAGCGGTCTTCGCCGGGATGTTCGGCGAGGGCGGTCTTGATGGTGGCGATGCATTTTTCAAAGGTGGCGCGCGCGGCTTCGGTGCTGCCCGCACTGCGCTGAGCCAGCCCCAAGCCATACATGCCGTCGATATTGTTCGCGGAAAGCTGGAGCAGCTTGTTAAATTCGCCGATGGCTTCGTCGTTCTGGCCCTTGCGATGCAGCGCCCAGGCGCTTCCCAGTTCCTTCGCGTAATCCTGATTGTTCGCCATTCCATCTCCCTCACGATACGGATCGATTGTTCGGATAGAAATTGTACTGTCGGGACGATAAATTACAAGGTTACTCGACAGTCAGAATGATTGGCAGCACCAGCACGGGGCCATAGGTCGTGCCGCTGGCGTTGAAGAAGGTGAGCCGGGTGTTTGGGGAGCAGTCGCCGGTGCAGACTTCGATGGCGGGACTGTAATGTCCCGGCGGGAAATCGGCGGGCAGCGGCAGCATGTAAGGATCGGTGACGTATTCACGGGGAATCCAGCGGGTCGTGGGATAGTCGCCAGGCTGGCGCAGCGCGGTCGGTTGACGGTAGCCTCCGTTGGTCAGGTCGAGCAGCGAGACGCGCACCTGATAGTTTTCGGCAAGGAAACGGAGCGTGTGCCAGTAGAGCGTGAGGTTGATAGTTGCCCCTGGATGATAGGTTGTCTGGTCGAGGCGGTAGGCTAAGACTTCAAGACCTGCATCCGAGTGGTTATCGAGGCCATGACTACCGGCGAGGGCGTAATTGGCGGCAGGTTGAATCGGCAACGGCGCAGACGGAATCGCTACGAGCGCCAGAATCACGCTGAAACCGAGTAAAACGACGCCGAGCAGACGGGTTTCACGCTGGGTGAGCAGTTCGAAGCGTTCACCCTGGATGAAACTGACGGTGCGGCGCGAGCGCAATACAGTGATGACGACCAGTGTCAGAAGCGCCAACCAGGCGATGCCCCAGCTCGTGAGTCGTGCCGGGGTGGAACCGAGGGTGATCTCCAGTTCGCCGCGAGTCGAAGGCGGAACGACGACATCAATCAGCCCATCGCTGCTGCGGGTCAGGCCGAGTACGGTCTCATTGACGGTGGCGCTCCAGCCGGGGAAATACGAGGTCAGAATGTGCAGGGTGAGTGACTCGGCGCTTTGCACCTGAAAGCGGTCGCTGTTTGTGCTGTGTTCTAGCACGCCGACCTGTGCATTGGCAACCTGCTGGACTTTATCGACCAGCCCGGTGCGATAGCTGGCGATCAGGCCGCGATCTGGTGCAGCGCTTGGTGGAATCGAGGCGGGAAGGGGAGCATTTTCAGGCAGGACGGCGATGCCGTAGCCCTGCTGTTCGTAATCGACCTGGGCGCGTGGGGATGTGTCGATGGAGTCTTCAGACCAGCGCGGCGCGAGCCAGACGGGCAGCGCCGTGATCAAAATCAGCAGGGCAAGCATGGGCAGGAGCAGCGGCAATTTGCGCCACGAAACGACCGCGCTGGCTCCAATCGACAGGCAGAGCGTGATGACGCTGAGCAGCCAGACGGCGGAGGGGAAGAATGCCAGCGTGATCAGCAGAACGAGCAGACCGATGAAAAGAAACAGACGGTGAAATTCGGTGCGGTGGCGCAGTGGCAGGCTGAGCAGTGCCAGAATCGGCAGCGCCAGACCAAGTGTCAACTGGTGGGAAGGGATGAGCGCGCCGGGGTCAACAGGACGCAAGGGGGCAAATAGTTCGCCCAGCGTAAGCAGATCGGGGGCGATTTGCGCATGAGTGTACCACTGTACCGCGTCGGCTTCGGCGATGAGGGGAAGCCAGAAATAAGCCGATAACAGCGCGCCAACCAGCCCGGCGATCAGCGGATAATACCAGCGGGAATAATCCGGTCGATCCCAGACGAGCATGACGAAGACGATAGCCCAGGCAACAAGCGCGGCGGGTATGTCAGTCAGCAAGAGCGCCGCCGTGATCAGGGCGACGGACGGAAAATCGAGGGGGCGATTCGAGCGCAGGAGACGGTCCACGCTCCAGAGCAGCGCCGGAATCAACGCGAGACTGATCACGCCGGGCAGATCGCCCAGCAGGTGCGGCGCGGTTAGGCCGACGTAGGGGCTGTAAACGTAGAGCAGGGCGGCGATGACGCCTGCGCCTGCGTTCGAGCGACGGGCGACAAAGGCATAGACGGCGGCTCCGGCGAGACAGAGTGCCAGCGCATAGACAAGCTTGACCGCCAGCGTGGGATCGTTGGTGATGAAGAAGTCGATCAACGCGGGGACAAAGGCCGCGCCGGGCGGATAATACTGTGGGATGGGCGCGCCGTAGCCCATCAGCGCATTGGGTGACCAGCGGGGATAGAGCCGCCCTTCGGCAAACGCCTGCGCGGTGTCGGCGGCACGATAGACGTAATGTTCGCTGGCGTTGGTGCGCGGCAGCCCCGGTTGCAGCAGGAAAGGCCAGCCCGCCAGCAGGCTGAAAACCAGCACAATCAGTACGCCCCAATCGGTGCCACGCAGCGAGTTCTGCATCCAGATGGGGAGGTCTTCGCGGTCGATCTGCGTCATGGGATTCCTTATCATGTTCTCCATTATGGCGCAGAATTTGGCGGCAGGGCATGAAGGGACATGACCCCACCTCCGCCCCCACCCCGACTTCAGCTGAGGAGAGGACACGTTTTACACGATGATGTGCATTCGGGGAAATTTCTCGCTCGACCCCACCCCCCCGACCCCCCCCCCGAATTCAAGGGAGGGGCGAAAAACAAAACCGTTCACGGGAAGATTTTTGGCATTTTACAAAGGTGTCCTCTCCTCAGCCCCGACTTCAGGGAGGGAAAAGAAACCTCACCCCTGACCTCACCCCGGCAACCTGCTTTTGGTTGCACGGAGAGGGGAGAAAGATAAAAGCACAACGCAAAGACGCAAAGCAAAGAAAGGGTCAGATGACAAGGGAGCGGTTCGCCCAAGCTTGATTTGGTTGGGGGGCGGTGCTATCCTTTGCCAGCATGTTTACGATACGCGCTGCGACTGAATCTGATCTTCCCGCACTGACTCATCTCTGGCACGAGAAAATGGTTCTGCAAGCCGACCATCGCACTGTTCCCGCACCGAATGCCCGCGAAAAATGGATGGCTGCCGCGCAGACGTGGCTGGGTGATGCTCGCTGCGGCTTTTTCGCTGCCGAACGAGAGGGCGAGGTGGTTGGCTACATTGTCGGCTGGCTGCAACCGATGCCAGGTCTTGTGCCGGAGCAGATTGGCCTGATCACGGAAATTGCCATTGACGCGCACGGGTATCATGGGGGTGTGGGGCGGGCACTGGTCAATGCGCTGCGCGAATGGTTTGCCGGACAGGGCGCGACGAAAACGGCGACCTGGACGCCGCACTACGATGCGGTGTCGCAGGCGTTCTGGCGGTCGCTCGGCGCAAGCGAGTGGATGGATGTATTGTGGATGAAGTAACTGCTTTAATTCGATTGTTGAAACTGGAAGATGCTGACGCCGTTGCCTACCTGTGGGAAGCGTTGGTCACTTATCACCGCGCGCTTGACGCCAGCCTGCCGCCTGCCGCACCGCAGGGCGCGCGTCGCTATGCCCGCCGCCTGATTGACCGGATCGATGACCCGATGTCGCGGGTGCTGGTCGCGGAAGTGGACGGCAAAGTGGTCGGCTATGTGCTGGGCGTGGTGGTCGATCTCGCGCCGGAGATGTTCTTGCAGGAGCCGAGCGGCTTTCTGGCGGATATTTACGTCGATGCGGAGTATCGTCGTGCAGGCGTGGGCAAGGCGCTGGTCGAGGCGCTGGTGGCCTGGTTTCACGAAAAAGGGCTGCATTACTACGAGTGGCACGTCGCGGCGCGCAACGAGGACAGCCTTGCTTTCTGGCGCAGCCTGGGCGGGCGCGAAGTGATGCTGCGGATGCGCGCCGAAGTGGACACGAAATAGAATAAGGGCGCACGACCGTGCGCCCCTACGGACGTTCCCGCAAAGGAGTTTCTACGATGACCGATCTCCTCTATCAAACGGATAGCTATCTCAAAGAATTTGATGCCGTCGTGACGGGCGTTGACGAAGAAAAACACGGCGTCTATCTCGACCGGACGGCGTTTTACCCCGGCGGCGGCGGGCAGCCCTGCGACATGGGCGAACTGACTGCCGACGGGCAGGTTTATGTGGTTTCGAAGTGCGAGAAGGGCAACCTGCACATCATCGAAAACGCGGCACTGCCGGAGGTTGGCACGAAAGTTCATGGCGTGCTCGACTGGGAGCGGCGCTACAAGCTGATGCGGACGCACACCGCGATGCACATTCTGTGCGGCGTCGTCTGGCGCGACTATGGCGCGAGCGTCACGGGCGGCAACATGGAACCGCTTGAAGGGCGGATGGATTTCGAGTTCGAGCGGATGCAGCGCGAACTGGTCGAGGAAATCGAGCAGAAGATCAACGCAGAAATCGCGGCGGCGCGTGATACGCGGGTGAAAATTCTGCCGCGTGCCGAAGCTTTCGCCATCCCGGATTTGATCCGCACCAAGATCAACCTCGTACCGGAAGGTATTCCCGAAATTCGCACATTCGAAATCATTGGCCTGGATTTGCAGGCCGACGGCGGGACACACGTCGCCAACACGCGGGAAGTGGGACACATGCGCATCACCGATTACAAAAGCAAAGGTGGCATCAACAAGCGCCTGTATGTGAAAATCGAGGACGCATGACCTTCTTCAGCAGCGCTTACGAGCGTTTTTCGCTGTTTTTAGGCCCGGCGAGGCTGCGTGCTCTGTTTCTGGTGATCGCGATTACCGGGATGCTGAGCCTGATCCTGAATGCCTTCAACGACACATGGGTGACAGCAGCACAAAGTCTGCTGCTGCTGGCGGCGATTTTCGGCGCGGGGATCATCATCATTGGCAAGATGGACGCCGAGGAACGCGGGCACTGGCTGGCGCTGCTGCTGCCGTCGATTGGCGCGCTGGTGCTGGCGGTGACGGTGCTGCCGCAGTTCGCGCTGCCGTTGTTTGGGGCGGCGTTGGGCTGGGTCGTGGCGGGGACGTTCTTTTTTCGCTCACGCGGGCCGATGGAATATCAGGAAGCGGTCAAGCACCTGCGCAAAAGTGAATACGCCGAAGCGGTCAAGTCGATGGACCGCCTGATTAAGCAGCAGCCGCGTGATCCGAATCACTATCGCTTTCGGGCGGAACTGCTGCGCCTGTGGGGCAAGCTCGACCGCGCTGTTAAAGATTACCAGCGCATGTCGGAGCTTGATCAGAAATCGGCGGTGGCTTACAACGGACTGGC
>DAOUCB010000195.1:0-14625 GCA_034432495.1 Anaerolineae bacterium
GCTCAGCGTGAAGCCTACGGCGGAGATGACACGCCGCCATCGCCGACGGTCATCCCCGGCTGGCGCAGGTTCACCGCCAGCCGGGGCATCATGGTCAGCGCCCGTGATCAGGCGACCGGCGCAACGGTCGGCGGCGGCGTCTGCGATGTGCCGTTCGATGCCACGACTGAACTCGCCGGGATCGGCGTGCGCCCCGCTTACCGCCGCCGGGGAATCGCCGGAGCGATCACCGCCCGGCTGGTGCAGCAGGCGCTGGCTGCTGGGACAACCCACATTTTCCTGATGGCGGCAAGCGAGGACGAGGCGCGCATCTACGGACGGGTCGACTTTCAGCTCATCGGTGAAGTGCTGCACATTTCAAAGCGGTAAACGGCGAACTGCTGGAAGGCCGCCTCTCTGGGCGGCCCTTCAGCAGCATGAAGGCGTATCAATCGATCACTTTGCGCAGTGTTAATGAAACGCGGCGCTGGCGCTCGATGATTTGACCCTCGATCAAATCGCGCTTGCGGGCAGCGATGCCATGCTTCCAGTCGTAGCGCGCTTCGCCCTGCATCACAAGCAGGCAGCCTGCTTGCAACAGAGCGTGAATCGCGTCTCTTTTGCGTTTCAGCGGTGTGAAGTCCATCACGCAGGCCGAACCAAGACTAATCGACAGAATCGTGTCCGCGAAGCAGGGCACGCAATCAACATGCGGGGCAATGCCCTGTCCCGGTTGATATTCGTTGACGATCACCTGATCAGGCAGCGCAGGCGCGAAACCATCCGCATAAAGGCGTTCAGCCAGCGACTGCGCCCAATCCGGCAGCGCACCGAGATACATCGACGGATCCAACTGGCGCTTCTTATAGTTGTAAACGTAGCCGTAATGCTGAACCCGCCGCTTGAGATCGGTCAGCCAGACCCCCTGATCGACAATCGTCAGCAGGCGCGACTGATCATCGAATGAGAGATAGTCAGAAACGAGCGTCAGGCCAGGAATAACATCCATGTTTCCCTCAAAAAACGCACAACCGTTTGAGGTCTTTACATGAAAAAAGGCGCGGCAGATGTGAAATCCGCCGCGCCGTTCTATCACGGCGGTGCGCCCCTACATTGCCCCGTTGGTGAATTACCGCCGCCGCTCACCGGCAAGATCAATCGCGTCGAGCAGCTTTTGCAGCCCCTCGATCACGCCGCCGTCGATGTGCAGGCGCAGCGCGCGCCGTCCTTTGGCTTGCAGGGCTTCGAGATCGCCCGCTGCCTGCGCCGCTTCGAGTACGCCGAAGGTATAAGGCGCGTTCGGGATCGAAATATCCGCCGAACCCTCACGCGTGATCTGGATGAAGATGCCGTTGTTCGGCCCGCCCTTGTGGAGCTGTCCCGTGCTGTGCAGATAGCGCGGGCCATAACCGAGCGTGACGGCGCGGCGCGTGACGTGGCGCAGTCTGCGGCGGATTTCTTCGAGCTTGGTGTCAATTTCGGGGATGGCGGGCAGGTATGCCAGCAGCGCAAAGTAATCGCCCGCCTGACTGGCGTTCAACTGCGCGGCGATCAGGCCGCTCATGGTATTGCGCTCGTACTGGTGCTGCGAACACAGGTCGTAAAGCATTTCCGCCATGTGGTTATCGGCGTAAAGGCTGACGCCCTCGCCGACAATCAGCGGGTACGTCGGCGGCAGACTGCCGTCCGCCTGATAGGTATCAAGCAGCCGGGTGGTGTTGCTCTTGCTTTCGGTGACGTTCGGCTCGTCAAACGGGTTGACGTTGAGGGTTTTGCCCGCAATCGCCGTCGCAAATTCCCAGCGGAAGAACTCGCCGCCCAGCGCATAGGTGTCGTCGAGGTGGATCGTCACGCAGGGCTGCCCGGCCTGCTGAAGCGTCGTGATTCCGGCATCGGTTTCGGTGTTGTCGTCGCTATCGACGCGCAGATAGACAAACAGGCGGTCGGTGGAGTAATCGTGCGGCAGTCCCACCGTCGCGCCGACGACAGGCAGCAGCCCCCGGCCTTCCTTGCCCGTACTTTCCGCGATCAACTGTTCGATCCAGCTACCGAAGGCGGCAATCGACGGGCTGGTCTGGATGGTGACTTTATCCTGCCCGTCTGCTGCCAGCGACCCCATGATCGCGCCCAGCCACATGCCGGGGTGGTCGGTCGCGCTGATGGTCGAACCGCTGGCGGCCATCATGCGCTTGGCGCTCGACCACAGCTTTTTCAGGTCTACGCCGACCAGCGCCGCCGGAACGAGACCAAAATAGCTGAGGGCGCTGTAGCGTCCGCCAATATCCGCCGGGTTGAGGAAGAGGTCGGCGAAGCCTTTCTCCTGCGCTTCGTGGTCAAGGTCGCTGCCAGAGTCGGTAATGGCGATAAAATGCGGGCTGTTTCCGCCCATTTTGTCGTAGAAATACTGGTAGAGCGACCAGGTTTCGGTCGTCGCGCCCGACTTGCTCGATACGATAAAGAGCGTCTTGTCGAGGTCAATGGCGTCCTCGACCGTCTTGATGGTGACGGGATCGGTCGTGTCGAGCAGCAGCAGTTTGGGACGCCCCGCCGCCGAGCCGAAGGTTTTGGCGAGGACTTCGGGCGCGAGGCTGCTGCCGCCCATCCCCAGCAAAACGACCGATTCAAGGGTGAAATCCCACGTGCGATTTTGCAGGGCGATCAGACGGTCAATGTCAATCGTTTTGGTGACATCGAGCCAGCCCAGCCGCTGCTTGATTTTGGCGACCACCGCCGGATGATCCTTCCAGACCGTGCCGTCATGCTCCCAGATGCGCACGTTGACGTGATGCGCGGTCAGGTCTTTCAGGAAAACCTGCACCTGCGGCGCGTGAACGCCGAGCGCGATTTCCTGCTGCTTGATCACGCCGGTGCGCAGGACATCGCGCTTGGCAGCCACGCCGTCGAGCAGCTTCTGGAACGAATCGACGAACAAATCCACGCCGTCGATCTGAAGCTGACGGGTGACATCATTCAGGTCAATGCCGACTTCCGCCAGCATATCGAGCGCCTGCTCCGAATCCTCCAGCCCCTGTTCGAGCGTTTCGCCGACCGTACCGTGATCGCGGAAGAGGTCGAGCGTTTCCGGCGGCAGCGTGTTGACGGTGTTGCGCCCGATCAGGTGATCGACGTACATGGTATCGGAATAGGCCGCGTTTTTCGTGCTGGTGGATGCCCACAGCACGCGCTGCGGCATCGCCCCGGCGCTGCGCAGTTCGGCAAAGCGCTCGCCGTAGAACAGTTCCTTGAAGCGCTTGTAAGCGACTTTGGCATTGGCAATCGCCGTCCGCCCCTTGAGCCGATTATTGAGCGATACACGCCCTAAATCACCGCGCGTTTGCGCCGCGCGAATGTTGTTGTCGAGCATCCGATCCACCGCCACGTCGATGCGGCTGAGGAAAAAACTGGCAACCGAAGCGACGTGGCTGATGTCTTCCCCGGCAGCCATGCGCGTTTCCAGCCCACGAATGTAGGCTTCCGCGACCTGAAGGTAATTTTCGATGCCGAAAATCAGCGTCACGTTGACGTTGACCCCTGCTGCAATCGCCGCTTCAATCGCCGGGATGCCCGCCTCGGTCGCGGGGATTTTAATCATAATATTGGGGCGGTTAATGATTTTAAACAGGCGCAGCGCTTCGTCGGTGGTCGATTGGGTGTCGTTGGCGATCAGCGGCGAGACTTCCAGGCTGACGAAGCCATCGCGCCCGCCGGTGCGTTCGTAAACCGGGCGGAACAGGTCGAGCGTGTGCTGAATATCTTCCAGCACCAGTGCCTCGAAGATGGCGTGCGGGTCGAGGTCGAGCATGTGCTGGATCGACGCATCATAATCGTCTGAGCCACCGATGGCCTTCTGGAAGATGGTCGGGTTCGACGTCACGCCAACCACACCCTCCTGGTCAATCCGTCGCTGAAACTCGCCGCCCTCAATCGCCCTGCGGCTGATGAAGTCAAGCCAGATACTCTGTCCATACTGCTGAACATCTACAGGGGGGTTGCCCGCCACGAGGTTGCTCCTCTAAAAAATATTTCCCTTTATGTTGCCATTATACCCAATCCCGCCTGATTCTGTGCAGCAGATTGACCTTAGGCGCGTAAAAACTGGCCTGAAAATCGGGCTGGCAAATCGAGTCAAGATCGCAGACGGCAGGCGATCATCCTCCCTTGAACGCGGACGCTTTACGCCGATTCTCCGCCGTGATTTCACTGTCCTCTTTGGGCAGCGATCCGCTTTGCGGAAGGACAAGGTTCGACAGGCCTGTCGATACTCCGAACGGGGAATTCACTGAACGACACACTTAATATTCAAGCGAAAAGCAAAGGCGCAGAACCGTGCGCCCCTACAGCCCCTCTCCCCCGACCCCTCTCCCACGCAAGCGGCTGAGGAGAGGACACGTTTTACAAGATGATGTGCATTCGGGGAAATTTCTCGCTCGACCCCACCCCCCGACCCCCTCCACGAATTCAAGGAGGGGGCGAAAAACAAAACCGTTCACGGGAAGATTTTTGGCATTTTACAAAGGTGTCCTCTCCTCAGCACGCAAGCGGGGAGAGGGGAGAAAAGCGCGCGCTAAATGCCTTTTTACTACATCCGTCGTGCGGTGAAAATGAGGAAAGAGGGCTGCGGGATAGCTGTGCCTGCCTCCTCAGTCGTAATACTCTGGCAGCATTTTCAGTCCTTCCCACTGTTTCACGTCATGACCGAAAATCACCAGCCCGATATGCGCCTGTTCAACCAGATCCAGCAGTTTAATCACACTGGCGCGAATCGCTTCGGCGTCCGGGTTGCTACCGTCGTCCTGCTCGTCACGGGTAAAGCCTTCGGCGAAGGGCACGGCGTCAATCGTCAGGAGAACCGCCCCCGTTTTGGGCAGCCGCACCAGCACCGATTGATGCCCCGGCACATGCCCGCTCGTCTCAATCAGATTCAGCCCCGGCAGCAGTTCCGTGTCCCCGTCTACCAGGCGAATGCGCTCCGTTGGTTGATCCCATTCGGGGCGATTGGCGGCGAAACGGGGATTGCCTGCCAGCGCATCCACATGATGCACGCGCTGAACCACATAGTTCGCCTTCGTGAAGGCCGCGTGTCTCCCGGCATGGTCGATGTCATAATGGGTCGAAATGACGGTATCGACATCGTCCGGTTTTAAGCCAATGCGCGCCAACTGCTGGATAACATCCTGCCCATTCTTGAAATCCGCTGCTTCTTCAGGGATGGTCTCCGGCAGACCTGTGTCAATCAGAATATTCTTGCCGTCATCCGTCTGCACCAGATAGCACACAATCGGAATCTGGTAGTCCGGCACATCCCCAACCTGCATCAGATAAAGACGCTTCACGGCATTCTGGCTCATGATCTTCTCCCTGAAATTGAAACATATATTCTATTCCAGTTGGGGTCGGGGTTGCAAGGTAGGTGGTACTACGAAAAATGGATTCACCGGGGCAAGACACGTCGCGCCCTGTTATAAGACCATGACAGCGCGACCTAACCTATCACTGTTGCCGTGCTCAGGGTGGAAGGTTGGTTCAGTCCCCGCGCGCCTCGATGGCCTGCATTTTGCCGAAGCGGCGCAGATGGCGTTCTTCGCTGCTCGGCTGCGCGGCGATGAAGGCGTCCGCCAGTTCTTCGGCGGTCGTCGGGCCGATGATGCGCGCGCCGATGGTCAGCACGTTCATGCGGTCGTGTTCAACGCCCTGATGCGCGCTGTAGTGATCGTGGCAGACGGCGGCGTAAATCCCCTTCATCTTATTGGCGGCAATCGACGCGCCGACGCCGCTGCCGCAGGCGAGGATGCCGCGCTCCGCCCGCCCATCAAGGATGGCGTGACCAATTGCCTCGCTGAAATCGGGATAGTCGTCGGGCTGGGTCGGGTCGTTCGTGCCGAGGTCGATGACCTCGTGACCCTGCTTCTTCAGATATTCGACCAGATGCTGCTTGAGCGGGTAGCCCGCGTGATCGGCTGCCAGTGCGATTTTCATGAGTGGTTTTGCTCCGTTTGCAGTTGCAGAATTTCGCTCAATGCCTTGCGTGCCGATTCGCGGAGTGCTTCTGGCATCGTGTTATAGGGTGGCTCATTGGTAAGCGCATCAACTTCGAGAAAAAGGTCAGAAATGATCTTCGATTCAGGCGATTCTTGGCTGAGAAAATCTTCTAAAGCAGCGTACCAGAGCTTGGTATAGAGATCATCAAATTCATCCGAGGAGATTTCACCGTCCACAAACTCTCGAATGAGTTCTTTATATTTTTCCAGCATGTTCACTTCCTCATAAACTTCCACGACCTTCGAGGTTAGCAATTTGCACGGCGTCTACACCCCAAATACTGATAAACGTGCCGTCTCGCTTGGTCATAGCGTTGATCTTACGGTCTTTATGATAGTAGTGTATCACGGGATCACCACGATACATCCCGACGATTTGCTGCACGTCAGGGTTTTCGATATAAGCGTGAAGCGCCTCTATAAACTTCTGAGCATTTTCCTGATTGTAAGTTCCTTCGATGCCCAGGACAGAGGCGTGCTTAAACTTTTTCTGGACTTGTTTTGGAGTAATCAGAAGGGGTCGCGACGGCGTACTAATAATCTGTCCCTTTGCTGGAAGTTATCAGGGGTGAGACATCACATGGCCTCACCCCTCCAAATTCGACTTACCCAATCAGTTTCTTCGCCGCCGCGACCATCGCATCGGCGGTGATGCCGTATTCCTCATAAATCTTCCTCGATAATCCGCATCATCTCATCGACCTCACCCGGCGCAAAGTCGAAATCGTGAATATGCGGCAGCAGCACTTCGCCCAGTGTACCTGATAGTTTAGCACGTCCCAGCGGGATCAGGACACGACCAGCTTCATGGGCTGAAGCCGATAAACAGGATTGGCAGTATCATTACGAGTGAATACGCGATGCGCAATAATCGAGGGGGATTTTCATGGATACCGAAATGTCAGATGCGCCACAAAAACCGAGAATCAATCGGCTGACCCTGTTGGCGATTGTCCTCATTCTGATCTTGCTGTTCGTTCTTTTGCTCGATTACGTCTTGACTCCCGGCAACCCCAGCTATTTCAACAATATCATCAACACCTTGTAGCAACCTCAGTGACCACTAGCTGTCGATAGCTGTTTAGCGCTCGCGTGACTATACACGAATTGTACAAAATCGCCTCGCTCAAATGAGCATATATGAGCGACGTTTTGCCTACTCCCCGGTACCAGCTTAGATGGATCGTCGTATAATTTATTCAGTAGAGTAGTCAATAATACGAGGGTCTTTTGATCATGCTGCCCAGGCTGCGTTTGTTCAGCGTGACAATCTGCTTACTTCTGTTGTTGCTGTCTGCTGATACCACACCTCCACTGAAGGCTGCGCAGTCCGACAGTGACAAAATCGCCCAGATTGACGATTGGCTCACCAAGCTGACCCGTTCCAATCGCTTCAGCGGCTCAGTGCTGGTGGCCTCACAGGGCGAGATTCTCCTCGACAAAGGCTATGGGCTGGCAAACAGGGATTGGAACATTCCCAACGCGCCGGATACGAAGTTTCGCATTGCTTCCAATACCAAGCAGTTCACCGCCATGTCGATCCTGATGTTGCAGGAGCAGGGCAAGCTAAGCATCAAGGATCGTGCCTGCGCATACCTCGACAATTGTCCGTCGGCATGGGCAGACATCACGATCCAGCAGTTGCTTTCGCATACCTCTGGCATTCCTGAAGTGCTTAGCCTGCCCGACATCAAATCCTTTCAGAACCAGCCGACATCACCCGCCAACCTGTTCGCCCGATTCAGCAGCCTGCCGCTGGATTTTCAGCCGGGCAAAAGCTGGAAATACAGTAACTCCGGCTATGATGTTCTGGGGATGATTATCCAGAGGGTGTCCGGCGAAACTTATCCCATATTCCTGAAGAATCACATTTTCCAGCCGCTCGGCATGTCCAATACGGTTTACAACTTCGCCACCGACATTGTGACCCATCGGGCGCAGGGCTATAGCTCTCTAACCGCGCAGGGAGAGCCATACGATACCAGCGTGCTGTATTCAGCGGGCGGCCTTTACTCGACCACCGATGATCTTTACACATGGCAGCAGGCGCTGTTCAGCGGCAAAGTTGTGTCACAGCAGAGCCTTGACGCTATGATCGCCAACGCCGTCTCATTGAGCGACGATGTATCCTACGGCTACGGTCTCTACGTGGACAGTTTTGCCGGACATCGGTTGATTGGTCACAATGGTTTCATCAGCGGCTTCGCCAGCGATACAGAATATCTGCCTGACGTGAATTTTGCGGCGATTGTCCTGTCGAACCTCGATACGGCGCGGGCTGACCTCGATACTGCGATCATCATCCAGAAGTTTTTCGGCACAGGGTAGAGGTTCTCCGCATTTTTAGACAACCGTCAGGGGCGCACGGTTGTGCACCCCTTGACGCTCGCTTACCCAATCAGCTTCTTCGCCGCCGCGACCATCGCATCGGCAGTGATGCCGTATTCCTCGTAGATCTTCTGATACGGGGCACTCGCGCCGAACTTATCGACGCCAATCGCGATCCCATTCGCGCCGACCCACTTCTGCCAGCCGAGCGTGACCCCGGCTTCGATGCTCACACGAGTCGTCACCGACGGCGGCAGCACCGCGTCGATGTAGGCCTGATCCTGCGCCTCGAACAGTTCCCAGCACGGCAGCGAGACCACGCGCGCTTTGACGCCCTGCGCCGTCAGCGTCTTGTAGGCGGCGTGCGCGATATGCACTTCGCTGCCCGAACTGAGCAGGATCACCTGCGGCGCGCCGTCGCTGTCCGCGAGGACGTAGCCGCCCTTCGCGACCCCTTCGTGCAGCGCATCGAGGCCGCCGGAGAGCGACGAGCCATCCAGCACCGGCAAATTCTGGCGCGTGAAGATCAGCACCGCCGGTTTATCGAGCAGCATTGCCGCTTTCCACGCCGCCGCCGTCTCGTTGGCGTCGGCAGGGCGGAAAGTGTGCAGGCCGGGGATCAGCCGCAGCGACATGACCTGCTCGACCGATTGATGCGTCGGGCCGTCTTCGCCGAGGCCGATGCTGTCGTGCGTGAACACGTAGAGCGTCGGGATTTTCATCAGCGACCCCAAGCGGATCGTCGGGCGCATGTAATCGCTGAAGGTCAGGAAGGTCGCCGTATACGGCTTGATGATGCCGCCATGTACCGCCAGCCCGTTGACAATCGCGCCCATGCCGTGCTCGCGCACGCCGAAGCGCAGATTGCGCTCCGCCGGATTGTGATAGCCTGTATTCTCCGCGCCCTTGATGAGCGTGCGGGTGCTGCCTGCGAGGTCGGCATCACCGCCGATCATCGTCGGGATATGTTTGGCAATCGCATTCAGTGACTCGCCAGAAGCGACGCGGGTCGCGATTTGCTTCTCCGCGCCATATCTTGGCAGATCGTCTTGCCAGCCATCCGGCAGCTTGCCCGCCATTGCCTGATCCCAGTCCGCCGCCAGATCGGGGAAAGCAGCCCGCCATGCCTCGAACTTTTTATTCCAGTCGGCTTCCCACACTGCCCCGCGATCAATCGCCTCGCGGAAATGTTCGAGCGCTTCGCCGGGGACGTAGAAATCCTGCTGCGGCCAGCCGTAGAAATCCTTGACCAGCTTGACCTCATCCGGCCCCAGCGGCGAACCGTGCGCTTCGCTGGTGCCGCCCTTGTTCGGGCTGCCGTAGCCGATAATCGTCTTGATCACGATCAGCGTTGGGCGCTCGCGGATTTCCTTCGCCGCCTCAATCGCGTCACTAATCGCCTGCACATCGTTGCCGTCTTCGACTTCGAGCGTGTGCCAGCCATAGGCCTCGAAGCGCTTAGCAACATCCTCGGTGAAGGTCATATCCGCCGAGCCATCGAGGGTGACGCGGTTGCTGTCATACAGGAAGGTCAGCTTGCCGAGTCCCCAATGCCCCGCCAGCGAACAGGCTTCCGCCGAGACGCCTTCCATCAGGTCGCCGTCGCCGACCAGCGCGTAGGTGTAGTGATCGACAATCTCGTGACCGGGGCGGTTGAAATATTTCGCCAGATACGCTTCCGCCAGCGCCATGCCAACGGCATTGCCCGCGCCCTGACCGAGCGGCCCGGTGGTCGTCTCGACGCCGGGCGTGACGCCGTATTCGGGATGCCCCGGCGTTTTGCTCTCCCACTGGCGGAAGTTCTTGAGGTCGTCGAGCGAGACATCGAAGCCCGTCAGGTAGAGCAGCGAATAGAGCAGCATCGAGCCGTGTCCCGCGCTTAAAACGAAGCGGTCGCGGTTCGCCCACTGCGGATTGTTCGGGTTGAAGTGCAGATGGCGCATCCAGAGCGCATAGGCCATCGGCGCTGCGCCCATCGGCAGGCCGGGGTGACCACTGTTGGCTTTCTGGACAGCATCAATTGAGAGGGTGCGGATCGTGTTGATCGCGGTGGTTTGTAGATCGGCTGGCAAGAGTTTCTCTCCTCGTTACAACGAACCGAATGTCCGCAATTATAACATAGCGCATACAGACATGGGTTATGGGTTGTTAAACAAGCGGGGTTATCGAATTGGCATTTAGGCGCGCCCAAACGCCCACGCCACCATCAGCGGGAACTCTGTTTGCCAGAACGCGCCCCCGTGCGATCCGGCTCGCTCCTTCATGACAACGTCCGCACCTGCATCGCGCAGCGCATCTGCCCATCGCGACGCGTTCTCAAGGAAGAACGGCTCCTGCGTACCGGCGACAAAGTACGCACACGGAATAGGACTCGGCATCACCCCGGTCGGTTTGTAGCCCGCTCCCGGCGAGGCGCAGCAGATGACACCGTAGATGTCGGGATGCCGAAGTCCCAGCGCCAGCGCCAACTCGCCACCCGCCGAAGCGCCGTATATCGCGGTGCGTTCAGTCGGGAACGCGACGCCAAACCGCGACGCGACCCATTGGCGGACATCTTCGACAAAGAACTGCTCATGCGCCGCAAATCGTTCCGCATCAAAGACAGGGGAGTACTCGTGAAGGCGCAGCGTCTCGTCCGTCAGCCCATGAATACCAACGATCATCGTGGATGGTACGTCGGCAGCCTCAAGGAGAGCGCCCCACTGCGCGATGCTCTGACCGTCACCTGTGTAGACGACTGCCACCGGGGAATCGGGCGGGACGTACACCGTAACCTGCCGACCGCCGTCATAGGCGAACGTCTCGGTCACAAACGCTCCCGCGACAGCGCGCTCATTCATTTTCGCATTGCACCATCACGATTGCTTCGCACCATAGCGCAGCCCGTCGGCGAAAAGGGCGATCATGCGCTGCGTCTGGTGGGGCTTGTCGGCATCAGCGTGCGAACACAGGCCAGCGACCGCGCTCACAATATCGTCAGCATCGACATCAGGACGAATTTCGCCAGCGGCGGCGGCTGATTCAACCAGCGCCTGTACAGCAGGTCGGAGCCGCTGATTGAAGTAGATGGGTAAAGGCTCGAAGACCGGGTTTCCCGAATGCAGGGCCGCAGCAAGTCCGCGTTTGGTGGCGACAAAGGCCGCGTAGCGCTGCATCCAGTTCGCCAGCGCCTCGAAGGGCGTGTACTGCGCGGCAAGGATCGGCGCAGCATCCGCGCAGGCATCGATTTCGCGGCGAAACACGGCGGCGACGAGGTCGGAGCGCTGCGGAAAGTGGCGATACACGGTGCCAATGCCGACCCCAGCCTTTTCGGCGATCTCGCGCACCGGAGCATCGACGCCCGAAGCAGCGAACACTGTGAGGGCGGCCTGAAGCAGCGCATCAATATTGCGCTGGGCATCGGCGCGCACCCGCCGATCCGTGCCACCTGGAGGTTCCGGGCTATGCTCTTCGCTTTTCGGTTTGTCAGCCACGAATAAAGCCCTCACTTGACAAACGGAACACTGTTCCGTATTATACGGAATGTGGTTCCACTTCAGTTATCTTAGCATAAGATGGCGGCATCGACCATACCCTCGGTGCGCAAAGGAGAATAACGATGAATGACAAACCCGTCGCCCTCGTCACCGGGGCTAATCAGGGAATCGGCTTTCAAATCGCCAAAGACCTCGCGGCAAATGGCTACACCACGCTGGTCGGGTCGCGCAATTTCGAGCGCGGCGCGGCTGCCGCCAAAACCATCGACGGCGACGCCCATGCTGTCCAGCTTGACGTAACCGATCACGCTTCCATCGCCGCCGCCGCCGAACGCATCCGCAGCGAGTTTGGTCGGCTCGACCTGCTCATCCAGAACGCGGCGATCTCGAATACACGTAAAGACCCCAACATCTCTATTCAGGAGTACTCGAAGTCCACGCGCCCCAGCAATGTTTCCTTCGAGGAAATGCGCGCGGTGTGGGAGACGAATGTCTTTGGCGTCCTCGCCGTTTATCAGGCGATGCTGCCGCTTCTGCGCGAAGCACCTGCCGCCCGCATCATCAATGTGTCGAGCGGCGTCGGCTCGCTGACAGACAACGCAAACCCGGCTTCCCCCTACCGTTCGACCTTCGGCCCCGTCTACCCGGCCTCCAAGACGGCGCTCAACGCGATCTCGCTGGCGATGGCGATTGAGTTGGAACCAGAGGGGATCAAGGTCAACGCCATTTCTCCGGGCTTCATCAAGACGAACCTCAACAACTATGCGGGTACGGGAACGCTCGAAGAAGGTTCTCGCGAGGTGATGCGCCTGGTGCTGCTCGGCGCGGACGGCCCGACCGGAACCTTCACGCGCTGGGAAAACGAAACCATCCCCTGGTAATCGACCTTCCAGCACCCCTCATCCCCGACCCCTCTCCCACGCAAGCGGAGAGAGGGGAGAAGGGCAGACTTGCGTGTGCGCCATTTGCTCTTTCTCCTGCCTGAAGTCGGGGAGGGGAAGCTGACCCGTTTTTGGTCAGCAGGGGTGGGGTCTAGTTCCTCATTTCACACCATCCCCGATCCGTCGCATAATGGGGGTAATGACGACGTGAGGAGTCTCATCCGATGGCGACCCATTCCCCCCAAATCCAGCAATCGGTGATCGAGTGGCTGCTCGATTCTGACCCGGCGATTCGCTGGCAGGTCATGCACGACCTGCTCGATGCGCCCGCAGCGGAAGTCGCCGCCGAACGCGCGAAGGTTGCCAGCGAAGGTTGGGGCGCGCGCCTGCTCGCGCGGCAAGGGGAAGATGGATCGTGGGGCGGCGTGGCCTGGAATCGCGGCTACGACTCGACCATGCACGTCCTGATGCTCCTGCGCGACTTCGGCCTCGATCCCGCGAGCGAACAGGCGCAGCGCGCGCTGGCGCTCGTCCGCGATCATGTCACGTGGCAGGGCTGGGAAGCCTACGAAGGCAATCCCTTCTTCACGGGCGAGACCGAACCCTGCATCAATGGGCAGATGGGCGCTGCCGCCGCTTATTTTGGCGCGGACGTGCGCAGCGTGATCGAGCGCCTGCTCGGCGAGGCGCTGCCCGATGGCGGCTGGAACTGCGAAGCCCAGAACGGTTCGACGCGTTCGTCATTCAACACCACCATCTGCGTCCTCGAAGCCCTGCTCGAATACGAACTCCAATTCGGCAGCAGCCCGGAAGTCACCGAAGCGCGCCAGCGTGGGCAGGATTACCTCTTAGAGCGCCATCTTTTCCACCGCAAATCAACCGGCGAAGTCATCTATCTGGATCGCAAGGATGGTCGCGGCGATCACGATCATCCCGCCTTCACCCGCTTTGCTTTCCCGACGTGGTGGCACTACGACGTGCTGCGCGGTCTGGAATACCTGCGTCATGCGAATGTCGCGCCCGACGAGCGCCTCGCCGAAGCAGTCGCGCTGGTCGAGTCGAAGCGTGGCGGCGACGGTCGCTGGCTGCTCGATCTTCAGTACCCCGGCACGATGCCCTTCGAGATCGACGCGGGCGAAGGTCAGCCGAGCAAATGGAACACCCTGCGCGCCTTGCGTGTTTTGAAATGGGCTGCATCTGCTCGCTAACGGTCAGCGAAAGGATTCACATGGAAGCGATTCTGAAAACCAGCATCTGGCAGCAGTTTGGAGCCGCGCTGGACACGCTCGATGATGCGCTCAGTCTCTGCCCCGACTCGCTGTGGACGGCTGTCCTCTGGCCTGACTCCGACGATGCGCGCTACGGGCATTTCTGGTTTATTGCCTATCACACCCTGTTCTGGCTCGATCTTTTCCTGACCGGTTCGACGGAAGGGTTTAAGCCGCCACCGCCGTTTATTCGCGGCAAGCTCCCCGAAGCGCCTTACACGAAAGCGGATGTTCAGGCTTATCTGCGACAGTGTCGCCAGAAAAGCCACGCCACCATTGAAGCGCTCACGGACGAGCAGGCGTATCGCGTTTGCACCTTTGAATGGATGGAGCCGACCTTTTTGGAGTTGCAGCTTTACAGTATGCGCCACATTCAGGAACACGCGGCGCAGTTGCATTATTTTCTGGGGCGAAACGGCGTGTCGGGTTCGGATTGGATACCCAAAGCACGAGACATCGCCTTATAAGCCAACAGCTTGAAGCGAATCTGTAGAGGCAAGCCATGAGGGTGTTGAAAAAGCCCTCACCCTAAATCCCTCTCCCTGAGGGTTGAGGACAGGACAGTTTTAACACAGCAAAGGTCTATCGGGGCGAAAGTATAAGTCAGGAGAAAAGGAGTAGGTTTTCGTCAGGGTACGTTGGTGGCGCAACCAGC
>DAOUCB010000196.1:0-23342 GCA_034432495.1 Anaerolineae bacterium
GTAACCGACCAGTTCGATCTGATGGTCAAAGTTGATGCTCAACGGGTTCGGCACGTCGAGATCACTGAGGCGCGGCTTGAGATCGACTGTACCGATGACGAACGTTTCCGAACCATCAGGGAGTTTGAGCCGCGCGCCCGTTTCCAGATCATACCAGCCCACGTCAATCGTGAGCGTTTCCGGCGCGTAAGCGGCGGGTGGCACATAGACGGCAGTTGGATTTTGCCACGCATATCCTGCTGCAAGATCACGGCTCGCCAGCTTACCTTCACCGGGATACACGTCACGCTGCCCAACGATTACGCCGTCCAGAGTGGTCAGATGGACGAACAAGCTCCAATTTTGCTGCGTCGGTGCTTCAACCTTCCAGCTAGTGTCGATCTGGACATACTGATCCGGCTGGACGCTTGTCGTAAGTACCTTTGCGTCGAGCAGCGCCAGCGCTCCATCATCACTGCTGAAGATCGCTTTAGAAGTTATCGCGCTTGCTGGCGCTGGCAGCGCATAAGCCGGAGCGATTATCGCGAACGGGGTGTAGATCGCCATCGCAAAAAAAAATAGCGCTAGTCCACCAACCACAAACTTACGAACTCGTTGCGGCAGCCACCATGTCCAGCCAATCAACAGCCAGATCAAAATCGACGACAGCGTCACGAAAATCAGTCGTCCCTGCGAAGCGGGTGTTTCCGCCGTCCAGCGCAGGTACGAGACAAAAGTGATCGCAATCCACAAGACAGTCACGAGATGCGACAGGTATTTCGAAGCACCAGGACGCCAAGTTCGCCAGGAAATGAGCTTATAAGCAATAAAAATTAGCGCTCCGGCGATCCCCACGACCGCGATGCCGTTGAAAATCAGGTAAATCCCGTCGGGGAGCGCCACATTTACACCGCCGAAGAAGCCCCAGAACGCCTGTGTAAAGCTGCTGCGCTCTGCCCACAACTGTGCCAGTGTCGCGCCATCGGGACGCTTTCCCACCAGCGCCAGAAACACATTCAGTCCGGTGGGATCGCCGTAAAGCTGCTGATTGCGCAGATACCACCAACTCGCGATCACAATCGTCAGCCCGCCGGAGATCAGCCCACCGAAGATCAGCGGTCGCCAGTTGCGAAACCGAAGTGCCACAATCAGTAGTGCCAGTGCCACCAGTGGAATCAGGAAGCCGAAGCTTAGCTTCGCCAGCATTCCCGCGCCTGCGACCACGCCGATCATCACGTAGCTGCGATAGCGCGGCAGCCGCTCCGCCTTGAGCAGCAGGACGATCAGCAGTGTCAATAGATTGCCGAGCAGATTTGATAGATTGTCGTTGTTGACCGATCCGCTGATGAACAGGAACATCGGCAGAAAGGCGTTGAGCGCCGCTGCACCAAGCGCGATTTCGCGACGCATCGGGAATAGTGCGCGTGCCAGCAGAAACGTCACAATCACGGTGCCGAGACCAAGCACAATTGACAGGAAGCGGGCAACGTGAACAGCCAGCGCCGTTCCGTGCCAGGGAAATGCCTCCAGTTCGGCATGATGCACTATCATGTTGACGTTGCCGTCAGGCCGGATCACGCCAATATCCGCGTGTGGATTTTGCCGCCGAATCACATCGAGATCCGATGTGTCAATCGGCGCGGTAATCGCTGCCGCCAGGAGGTAATAAAGTGGCGGCTGACTGCCTTCCTGTCGCCAATCGGTGGTCGTTCCGGGGACTTGAGGTGGAAGCTGCCTGTGCGTGGCGATGTACTGCACCATCGGGTAATGCCACAATTCGTCAGATGCTTCAAAAATCGGCGTGACGACACTGTAAATCGTCGCCAGCACGACGTAAGCCACCAGAATGCCGATGAGGGCGCGCGTCAAGCTTTCGCTCCAATGAGGGATTTGTAAAGAGCAAGCGTCGCTTCAGCAATCTTCGACCACGCGAAAGATTTTGCCAGTTCCAGCGCGCCTTGCTTCAAGTGTGCTCGCTGTTCCGGCGATTGATAGAGGTGAAACAGTGCTGCTTCCAGCCGTGCTTCGTCGCGCGGTGGAACGAGCATCATATTTTCCCCGTCCATGAAGGCTGGCGTCGGGACACGCGGGATCGTCGTGACAATCGCGCAGCCATGCTCAATCGCCGCCATCAGGCTTCCCCGGCGATACGATGCGCCATCCTCGAACGGGAGCGCCACCACATCTGCCGCTGCCAGATAACCGCTAACCGCTTCTTCTTCAACGTAGCCTGTTTTGTGTATCATCGGCGCGAGTCCTAGCCGTTCGATCTGCGCGTCGATTTCACAGATGGTCGTGGCGTTGGTCGGGTCGCTGCTGCCTGCGCCGCCGCCGACAATCACCAGCCGCAGCGGAATTTCTTTCAATTGTGCCATACTGTCGAGCAGGGTAGCCAACCCTTTGCTGCGGTTGATCAATCCGAAAAAGACAATTATATAATCTTCCGGCGCTGCGCCCGCTTTCGAGCGCCATGCCTGAATATCAACCGGCTTATTGTGGGGAATATTGCTGCCAATCGGGATGATTGCGCAGTTGCGTTGAATCTGCCGCGCGTCTTCGACGTTGGTCGCAATCATGCCATCTGAAGTGTTTGCCAGCCGCTTGACGATCCAGTTGCGCAGCGCACCCGCTTTTGGAAACAGATATGGGAAGCGAAGATCGTGAAAAGTGGTCACAATGGGGATTGGGTGGACTGCTTCTGGCAGGAAATGAATGAACGGCGACATATTGTAGGCTGCCGTCTGATATTGAATGTTGACGATGTCGAGTCGATTATCACGCGCCCATTGCTGCGCTGTTCGCAGGCTGCCAAATCTCCACTTTCGGATCGTCGCATTCAAATTCAGCGAAGGATCACGGTTCTGCGTTCCTACGCGGCTCAGGATGAACACCTCATGACCCTGAGTCGTCATTTCGCCTGCGAGAATCCGCGTAAACGCGCCAATGCCGCCCTGCATCGGTGGGTATTCACCCGTAATCATGCCGATACGCATTTAGGAGACTCTCAGGCCGGAACGCAGAACCTGTAAATATTGCTGCACGCGCTCCTGACGCAGCGCCCTTTTGTGTCCCATCAAACCTTTCGCTGCTTCGAGTGCAAGCTGAATCGCGTAATTTAGCAGCAGGAACAGCCGCAGGCTTTGCGCTGCAATCACGCCGTGATATTTGCGAATGTAGCGTAGCTTACTTTCCTGAAACAGGATATGCCGCCGTCCCACCACCTGATCGCTGCTTTTGCCGCCGTGATGGATGATATGTGCTTCCGCCAGAAAAACGACGCGCCAGCCTGCATCTTTCGCACGCTTGCACCAGTCGAGTTCTTCCGAATACATCACGTAGCCTTCATCCAGCCCACCGATTTCCGCATAAACTTCGCGCCGCGCCATCAAAGCGGAACCCTGCACCCAATCCACATCGAGGGTTTGATTGGGCGGCGCGTCGTTGACGTAGTAGCGGTCGAGCATCGCTTTCGGCGCAAGCGCTTGCAGCCATGTGCTTTCGAAAAAAGCCGTCGTCAGCGTGGGGAAGCGTCGTCGACTTGATTGATAGCTGCCATCCGTGTTATGCGTGTACGGCCCGACTATCCCGACGTTGGGATTCACATCCAGATAACCCACCATTTGCGCCAGCGCATCGCCCATAATCTCGGTATCCGGGTTCAGCAGCAGCAAATACCGTCCCTCTGCCTGTGCCAGTCCAAGATTATTGGCGCGGGTGTAGTCGATATTCTCCGCTTGTGCCAGTAAGTTCACTTGTGGGAAGTGTTCACCCAGCAGGGCGACACTCTGATCTGTGCTGCCCGAATCGACGACAATCACCTCGGCACGCAGATCGCCCAACCCAGCGTAGATGCTGGACAGGCAGGCCGCCAGCAAATCGGCGACGTTCCAATTGACGATGATTATCGACAAATCGTTCATAGACGACAGATTTTACCAAAACTTTGCAAATGTGAGAGTCTTGCCCACACTTTGATTACATTTCCGCTGCATCATGAGGGCAAGTTCGATTTGAAAATGAGGTGTAGCGTGAAGAAAATCAGTCTTCTCATCATCGCAGTCATCGCCGCTATCTCTGTTGTTGGCGTGGTGAGCGCTCAGGATCAGACTCCTCCACCAGCGCCAGCAGCGACCGGCAGTGGGTCGATTTTGCGCCAACTTTTACAGGTTGTCGCGGATGATCTCAATCTTCAGCCGCAGGACATCCTTCAGCAGATGCGTGGTCAGTCTCTGGCGGACGTCATCGCTGCCAACAACGGCGATCTGGACAAAATTACTGCCGACATCACCAGCACCATTACCGATCGCGTCAATCAGGCAGTGACCGACGGCAAAATGACGCAGGAACGCGCTGACCAGTTTCTTGGGAACCTCGACACGGCGGTACAGAATGCCTTGCAGGGTAATGGCCCGCTTGCCCAGCGCCGAAATGGCGCGCCTGGTCCGCTGCGTGGTCCGCTGAACGGCGGTCTGCACCCGAATATGCTCGGCCTCGACGTTCGCCCGCTTTTGAAGGCGGCGCAGGATGCCACTCAGTTGACTCCGCTCCAGCTTGCCCAGGAAATTCGTGGCGGCAAAACCCTTGCTGAAGTCATCACGGCGCATGGGGGTGACCCCGCTGCGGTCGAAACCACTGCCATTGCCTCTGCCACCCAGCAGCTCGATAAGGTGCGCGAAAATGGCAATCTGACCCAGGAGCAGGAAACCTCCATGCTTGACGGTCTGAAAGCTTTCTACGACGCGATCCTCAATGGGAATTTCCGCCCGATGACCGTAACGGAATCTGCACCCATCTGATTTGCGGGAAACAAGAAATCTGTAAAGGAGAGGCTGGGTAAAGTCACCCAGCCTCTCTTATTGCGTTTCTAGCGGGAGTCGAAACAAGCGCTCTGCGTTGGCGATTGTTGCCGCCGCCATCTCCTCGGCGGAGATGACGTGAAGCGCAGCCAACCGCTCGACCATAAGCGGGATGTACGAAGGTTCATTGCGCGCTCCGCGATGCGGGGTTGGTGTGAGGAAGGGTGCGTCCGTTTCGACCAGCAGCCGATTCAATGGGACGGTGGTCGCAATCCGCCGTAGATCATCGGCATTTTTATAGGTGATCGGCCCCGTGAACCCCAGATAAAATCCAGCAGCTAGAGCGCGCTCGGCAATCGCTTTCGGTGCCGAGAAAGAATGAAGCACGCCCGGACGGTCGCGCAGGGCAGGCGGCAGATCATGTGTCCAGCCTTCAAGGATTGCCATCACGTCCTCGCTGGCTTCTCGGTTGTGAATGATGACCGGCAGCTCCAGTTCTGCTGCTAAAGCAAGCTGTGCTTCCAAGGCGCGAAACTGCGTCTCTTTCGGGCTGTCATCCCAGTGATAATCCAGCCCGATTTCGCCGATGGCGACGACTTTTGATTCCTGTGCCAGCGTTTCAATCCATCCGAGATCAGCATCATTGAATATCGCTGTATCATTGGGATGCATCCCTACTGCTGCATAGACTTCCGCATAGCGCTGGGTCAGGTCGAGCGCGGCGCGGCTCGTGGCTTCGTCGATTCCCGGATTGATAATTCGCGTGACTCCGGCGGCAATTGCCCGTTCGACAACTTGATCACGGTCATTGTCAAAACTGTCGAAATTGAGATGGCAGTGTGTATCAATCACAGATTGTGCTCGGCCTTCAGGCTGTCATAATCGGCCTTGACCATCATATCGATCAACTGTTCGAAGGTGACCGTCGGCTCCCAGCCGAGCTTTTCTTTCGCTTTGGCCGGGTTGCCAATCAGCAGATCGACTTCAGCCGGACGCATGAAGCGTTCGTCCTGCACTGTGTAATCATGCCAGTTCAGGTCGACGCAATTGAACGCGACTTCACATAGATATTGAACGCTATGCGTGCGCCCGGTCGCAATCACGTAGTCGTCGGGCTGTTCCTGCTGGAGCATCATCCACATGGCTTTGACGTAATCTCCGGCAAACCCCCAATCGCGCTGAGCGTCAAGGTTGCCGATGCGCATTTCGTCGGTGAGCTTTAAGCTGATCATCGCAGCGTGACGGGCGACCTTGCGCGTACTGAATTCGTATCCACGTCGCGGACTTTCGTGATTGAACAGGATGCCGCTGGTCGCGTGGAGGTTATAGCTTTCCCGGTAGTTGACTGTAATCCAGTGACCATAGACTTTTGCCACGCCATATGGGCTGCGCGGATAAAATGGCGTGTTCTCGGTCTGGGGAACTTCGTGCACCTTGCCGAACATTTCACTGCTGGAAGCCTGATAAAAACGCGCATCTGGTTTGACCGCGCGAATCGCGTCGAGCATTCGCGTCACACCCAGTGCTGTCACATCGCCTGTGAGAACAGGCTGTGCCCAAGACGCCGGAACGAAACTCTGCGCAGCCAGATTGTAAATTTCGTCGGGCTGCGTCTCGCGCAGGCAGGAGATCAGGCTCGTCAGGTCAGTCAGGTCAGCCGAGACGAGGTTGAGCTTGTCCTGAATGTGCTTGATTCGCTCGTAGCTGACGGTTGTCGTTCGTCGAATCAGGCCAGAGACCTCATAACCTTTTTCCAGCAGCAGTTCTGCCAGATAAGAGCCATCCTGTCCTGTGATTCCGGTAATAAGGGCGCGTTTCGCCATTTCGAAATTTTCCCGTGATTAAGACAAAACAGGGGAGTCCCGATACGGAACTCCCCTGGTAGAGCAGATGAAACTAACCCTGTGTCGTCGGGGACGCTGTTGGAGTCGGCGTACTGACTGCTGACAACGTGGCGATGTCGTAGGGCTGACCATTGAAGGTTAACTGCACATAATCGCTGGAAACCCAGCCTGTCTGGTTCTGATAGGTGACCTGAAGCCATGTGCTATCTTCGGTGCGCCCGGTAACCACGAGTGTCGTGCCGTTCGGCAGCAGCGCGAGTGATTCACCCTGCTCGCTGGCGATTCGCCGCAGATGCAGGTTGGCATCAGCGTTCAGGCCGATCACTTCTCCGGCGACGACGTTGCGCAGGTCTGGTGCGGTACCTGCCGTTGGCTGTCCGGTCGATGTGACCGCGCCGCGCTGTGTTCCATCGAGGATGGTCAGCTCGTTCAGTTCCTGCAGGCGATCAAAATCGACCGACACACCATTGCGCTGGAAGGTGACGAATTCAATGCTCACCCAGCCCGTGACGGTGCTATCGGGCGACGTGTAGCGCACGAAGACCCAGTCACGAGCATCGGTTACACCGACAAATTCTGCCTGCGTTCCCGCCGGGATTAACGCCAGCGATTCACCTGCTGTGTCCGGAATACGGCGAATGTGAATACGTACGCCTGGCGAGACATTGGTTGCGATAGCATAAGTGACGTATTGCTGCGCAGTTGGCGGTTGAATCGCTGTATTCTGCGCGACACCTGCTTTATTGCTGGGGACAGTGACCAGATTGCGCAGCGCAAGCGACTTGCCTTGTGAGTCGTGCAGGCCCACATACAACGCATTCACCCAGGCGGTGATTGTGCCGCCATCCGGCGTATCGAAAGTGACATTCAGCCAGGTTTGACGCGGATCGAGGTCTTCACCCGCTTCCAGCAGCGTCACTGGATCGACCGAAGGCGTAGCGCCATCAGGTGTCGGGGTTGCGGTTGTTCCGGGAGCAGGAACCGGATCGCCCGCGCGTCCATTGACTCGAAGTGTCGCCCCAGATGGTGCGAGGCCGAGGGACAGTGCGACAGAGTTCGGATACTGACGAAGCTGCAAATTTACACCTGGGTCGACCAGTACGCGCGCCGTTGGGCCTTCAGTAGTTGCCGCAGGTGTGGGTGGGATGAGGATCTCAACACCTGACGCATCTTGTGTTGGCTGTGCGACAGCCGCCAGTGTCGCTGTCGGTTCGAGTTGTGCGACTTCCGTCGGCGCTGCGGTCGGCTGACTGGCCGCCATCGCCTGATCACCGGGGGCGCTGGCAATCCCCTGGGCGAGACTTACGGACGGAAGCTGAATGACCTGCGGCGTTGTGCCGGCTACAACTACCCCATAATAAACGCCGCCATAGATGCCGCCAGGAAGGTCGAGGGTTTTGGCATTGGTGGTGTCGCCACCTGCTGTCGAGATCACGATGCTGTTTTCGCTCGGCTGAAGCATGGCGGAGTCGGATTTACCGCTGCCGACTGTGCCGAGCAGAGCGTTTCCATCCGAATAGGCAGCGGTAACATCTGCTCCAGTCGTTACGTTCATCAGCGACAGGACGGAAGCATTAGCGTTTACAGCGCTGGTCGTATCCGCAAAGACCTGAACGGCGGGTGCTTCCGCGCTTCCCGTGACTAAAGCGGTTTCCATGCTGTCAGTACTCACATCGAGTGTGCCTGTGACAAGATCGGTGCTCGATCCAGCGGCGCGTGCAGCGAGGGTATAAGAAGCCGCAGGTAGCGCGATGTAGTCGGTTGCGGTGCCAAAATCCAGACCCGGCGCGACCAGCGTATTGTTGAGGTAAATGTCTACCGCTGGCGCATCCGGGATGACGTGCGCAATACGCACGAAACCACCCGCGCTTTCCGGGCGTGTAGGAGCAGACAGTAGCAGTGCTTTCGGTGCATCGGTCGTTCCAAAGACCAGCGCCACGTAGGATGTTCCTGAGGCCAGATTATAAGGCTGTGCTGGCAGGATCGCCGCGCTCAGCGGCTGGCCTGCCGGGACGACTGCCAGAGCGTAGGATGTGGCGGGCAGGTCGAGCGTCCCATAAGGCTGATTATACTGAAGGCCAGGGATCACCGGGCGACCATCCGCCAGAATTACATCGACGCTTGGCCCGTCGGCAATCGCATGGATAGCCGTAAAGCGTGCTTTGCCCAGTGGCAGTGAATTCAAATCGTCCTGATAAACCTGAAAAGCTGCCTGCGAGGCCGACGATGCCACCAGTGTCTGGGCAGAGTCGGCGGCGGGGTTGATGTCCTGTTCCCAGAGTGAGGTGGTGCTTCCCGTTTGCGTGACCGCAATGTGATGCGTTCCCGCCGGGACTGTGATGTAGTTCGCTGCGCTCCCAAACGCCAGATCGCTGATCGTCAGCGTGCCATCGGTATAGATGTCGATACTCGACGCACCAGGGATCGCGTGGACGAAACGGACTTGACCACTGCCATTTTGCGCCAGCGCAGGGACCGCTACCAGCAGCAGAAGCAGCGCGATCAGCAGAAACCGTTTAATAGAACTCATCATAAAAACTCCTCCGCAATATGCGAACGCGAGATCAAGTACCCTCTTCCCACTGGCTCAGGTAATGCGTCTGTTCCGGCGTAAGCACGTCGATTTTGACGCCCATCGTTTCCAGTTTCAGGCGAGCGATCTCATTATCGATGTCTAGCGGGACGGTGTAGACATTTGGTGTGAGGTCGTTGTGGTTCTTGATCATGTATTCAGCAGCGAGTGCCTGATTAGCAAAGCTCATGTCCATGACGCTGGCAGGATGACCTTCAGCGGCAGCGAGGTTGATGAGGCGGCCTTCGCCGAGCAGGTAAATTGACTTGCCATTCACCTTGTATTCTTCAACCATCGGACGCACCAGTTGCGGGTCGCCGCTACTCATTGCGCGCAGTTGCGGAATGTTGATTTCAACGTTGAAGTGGCCGGAGTTTGCCAGTACCGCACCGCTCTTCATCTTCGGGAAGTGGCGCTCATCCAGCACGTTGAGGTCGCCAGTTGCCGTAATGAAGATGTCGCCAATTGGGGCAGCTTCTTCCATCGGCATGACGCGGAAACCATCCATCACGGCTTCGAGCGCGCGCAGCGGATCGATTTCCGTAACGATCACGTTCGCGCCCATTCCCTGAGCGCGGCTGGCGATACCGCGGCTGCACCAACCATAACCTGCCACGACAACGTTCCGCCCTGCCAGCAGAAGATTGGTGGCGCGGATGATGCCATCGAGCGTGCTCTGGCCCGTACCGTAACGATTGTCAAACAGGTGCTTGGTGTTGCTGTCGTTGACCGCCACGACCGGGAATTCCAGCGCGCCGTCGGCTGCCATCGCGCGCAGACGAATGACACCGGTGGTCGTTTCTTCGGTACCGCCCACAATATCCTGAAGCAGTTCACGTCGGGTTTTGTGGATTGTACTCACCAGGTCAGCGCCGTCGTCCATTGTGACATGCGGGTGATGGTCAAGCGCGGCCTTGATGTGATCGTAATAAACGGAGTTGTCTTCGCCCTTGATGGCGTAAACCGGAATCTCGTAGTGGGAGACCAGCGATGCTGCCACATCATCCTGCGTCGAAAGCGGATTGGACGCGCACAACACAATGTCTGCGCCGCCCATTTGCAGCGTGTGCATCAGGTTCGCCGTCTCGGTCGTGACATGCAGACAGGCCGAAACTCGAATGCCTTGCAGCGGCTTTTCTTTGGCGAAGCGTTCGCGGATGGCGCGGAGGACGGGCATTTCTTTTTCCGCCCATTCAATGCGATAACGGCCCCCAATAGCCGTCTCAAGATTCTTAACGTCGTGTTCTACAGTCATGGCTTCTCCTGAAATTAGATGGGCGCTTGGTCTCCCCGAAAACGTGAAAGATTTTAACACATACGAAGATTAATTGTAGGGCTTACCTAATAAAGGCTTACGGATTGCCCTTGAAGGAATGCCCTACGTGCGTTTATTGAAGCAGGCTGTCGAGCAGTCCACCATCATCGAACTGCGTGCGGAAGCGCTGTATGAACTCCTCAATCGTGAAATGATGACTCTGCGTACCGACCTGTTCCAGTACATAGGTTGCGCACAGCGCGCCAACTTCGCCTGCCAGTTTGAGCGGCCAGCCGTGCGCCAGCCCAGTCAGCAACCCGGAACGATAAGCATCACCGACACCTGTTGGGTCTTTGATCTCAATCGGCGTGAACACGGGCACATCGATGACCTCACCTTTTGTGAAAATCTGCGATCCCTGCTTGCCGTGTGTTACCACGACGATTTCGATGCGTTTGCACAGTTCCGCCAACGGCAGACCAGTCTTGCTCGAAATCATTTCTGCTTCATAGGCGTTGGCAACCAGCATATAAGCTCCGTCGATCATCTGCCGCAATTCGTCACCATTCAGCCGGGGAACCTGTTGGCTAGGATCAGCGATAAAACGAATGCCGCGCTGGCGGCATTCTTCTGCTAATTGCGTCATCGCCACCGGATCATTTGGTGAAATGATCATGATGTCGGGCTGGGTTTGAGACACGTCCATCAGATGAAACTGGTGTGCATGACCCATCGCGCCGCTGTAAAACGAGGCAATCTGGTTGTTGTCGAGGTCGGTATTCGCGAAAAAAGAGGCCGTAAACACATCGGGGAGCTGCTGAACGAGACTGCAATCGACGCCAACACGCTCCAGCCATAAACGATAGTCGCCAAAGTCGCGTCCTGCCGTCGCAAACACTTTGGGATGTTCGCCGAACAGGGCCAGCGTGTAAGCGATATTTGCGCCGTTGCCGCCCCAGTGTTTACTCATATCATCGACTAGAAAGCTCAGGCTCACCTGATCGAGCTTTTCGCGCATCAGATGGTCGGTGAAGCGCCCTGGAAAGCGCATGAGGTAGTCATAAGCAATTGAACCCGTTACAATGATGTCCATAGAGGCGTTTCCTGCACAATCGAAGCGAAGACGGGCGGCAGTATACCACATTTGCTTGAAATGATGACGTATGACTCTATTTGATCACCGCCGCTTAACCAACGCTGTACTGAATCTGGACATGGATGGCTTGCGGCGCGGTACTTACAGCGATAAGTATTTCGAGAATATTGTCGGCGTCATGCAGGGCGCGAGGGCAGCAGGTTATACCTATTCGGGTGGGCATCCTCGCGCCCTGCCTGTTGATTTACACGGCTTGGACATCGGCGATCTCGAAGTCGAAGCACAGATTTTCACGCGACGCGCCCCCTATGCGCTGGTCGCCGGTGTCGATGTGGCTTTAGCGATGCTTCGTCATGTCACCGGGCAATTTGAAGGCGATCAATTTGTCGAAGCCTGGCAGTCGCTCGAAGTTGAAGCCGTCGAAGATGGCACGCTTGCGCTTTATCATGGTCATCCCGATCATGTGCGTCCGGTCATCAAAATTCGTGGACGTTATCAGGATTTCGCAATACTCGAAACGCCAATCCTCGGCATTCTCTCGCACGCCAGCCGCGTTGCCACCAATGTCTACGAGGTGCTCAAAGTCTGTGGCGGCAAGCCGGTGCTGTTTTTCCCTGCACGCTTCGATTTGCCCGAAACCCAGGCTGTCGATGGCTACGCCTACTGGCTAGCTGTTCAGCGTCACAACAGCGAAAATGAGCAGCCGATCATCCCATCGGTCAGTACAGATGCGCAGGGTGCATGGTGGGGTGGCAAGGGTGGCGGAACCGTTCCCCACGCGCTGATCGCAGGTTTTCTCGGCGACACTGCCGAGGCGATGGTCGCGTTTGCGCGCTACTTGCCTATTGAAGTGCCGCGCATAGCGCTGATTGATTTCAATAATGACACTGTTGGCGATTCGTTGGCGACTGCCGCTGCCTTCTGGTCACATTATCGCGCTGCTGCCGAACGTGGTGACACGGAAGGGCAGCGCCGTTGGACGCTCAATGGTGTTCGCCTGGATACCAGCGCCAGCGTCCGTGACGTATCATTGGGCGTTGACGATCCCTTTGGCGTCAATCCAAAACTGGTGCGTCTGGTGCGCATCGCTTTAGATGATGCCTGGCAGTCGTGGAATGTTCCACCCGCTTTAACCGAAATCGCGCAAGCCTTCTGCCGCAACGTCAAAATCGTCGTCACAGGCGGTTTCAATGCCGAACGCATCGCTCAGTACGAGCGTGAAAATGTTCCGGTTGATATTTATGGTGTTGGGTCATCACTGCTGCGGAACGATTACGCCACCAATACCGACTTCACCATGGACGTTGTCCGCCTGAAAATCAAAGGCGAGTGGCATGATCTGGCGAAAGTCGGGCGAGCGCCCAACCAGAATCCTGAACTCAAGCCCGTCGATTTGAGCGTATTATGAGTTAAAGCGAGGTCGATCTCGCTCATAAATCGAAAATAAGGAATTCCTCGCGATGACTAATCAGCCAGAAGACCAACCTCTGCGTCACGATGCCGACAAAGGCCGTGAACCACGTCTCGTCCCCGGTCGAAGCGGGACACGCATGTATTCAATGGCGGCGCTGCTGGAGCGTATCGAGGATGCGTTTCGTGAGGAATATAATGCAGCGCAGCTTCGTGAAGCCGCCACTGCACAGGCGCGCCTCAAGCTGATTCTCGCAACGACCGATTATGTGCTGGCGGTTGAGTCAGTTCGGCTCACGTCGGATGAGAAGGCTGATCTCGTGCGCCGCGCCTACAGCCAGTTGTTCGGCTATGGCCCGCTCGATGCGCTCTTTCTTGATGAGCGCGTGACCACCATTGCGCTCAATGGTGTGGATCGTGCCGCGATTCGCTATGGACATAATGATCTCATCGATATGCCGCTGCTTTTCGAAGATGATGAGCATCTGCGGGCCGTTATTGAACGTCTGCTGATTGATGCGGGTGCGGAACTGCGCGATGATTTGCCCGCCATTGAAACAGGGCTGACGATTGGTGAACGCCCGGTGTCGCTCAGCGCAATACTGCCTTCGATTGCTTTTGGCCTGAACGTCGATATTCGCTTGCATCCTCATCACGCACCGACTCTCGACGAGCTGGTTGAAAACGGCTTTATGACCGAGGTCGCGGTTAAGCTGCTGCGCCCCTTACTGGCATCCAAATATGGCTTCGTCGTCGCCGGTGAAACCGAAACGGGCAAAACGACCCTCCTCAATGCGTTGGCGCAGGAACTTCCACAGCAGGAGCGGATCGTTTCAGTTGAACGTGCCGGGGAAATGCGCCTGCCGCCTGAAATCACACGCTTTACGGTGCGCTGGCCTGTCGGCGATGAACCTGGTGCGTCATTCGGTGAGCAAATTCTCGCAGGTCTGAGTGCCGAGCCGAATTGTCTGCTGCTGGATGAAGTTCGCTCGGACGAGCCGGAGGCCATCGCGCCGCTGCTCGAACTTGACAATCCGCCTCGACAAATTTGGGTCGTGCGTGGCGCGCCGGATCATAAACGCTTGCAGAGTGCTTTAGGAATGCTGGCGCGACGAGCTGCGCCGGGGCAGGGCGAAACTCTGGTTCATGCGCTCTACGAGCGCTTGCCTTTCATCGTCACTGTTGCGCGGATTCGTGGGCAGCTTCAATTGTTCAGCATCGCGGAATGGCAGTCGCGCGTGGATACCGACTATCCCGATTACGTCATGCTCATGCGCTATCAGGAAGGCCGCGCTCAACCGACAGGCACGCCCTCCGCTCGTTGGCTGGAATAGACCTCTCACATCACGCACCAATTCCGGTTTGCTCTATAGATGGTTCGACGGCAGAATAGGCACGTCGATCAGCGAGCGCGGGAGTTTGTCATGGATTTGCCTGATTTCTACCACCCTGACCGAGTTGGCGATCTTTATGTGCCTGACACCACGACCGCCATCCTGGCTGGGCGTGCTTTGGGGATTAATCCGGCGTCAGAGGCGCAGGTTCGCACCATCCTTCTCCTTGTGGATATGCAGGTCGATTTTGTCCATACCAATGGTGCGCTCAGCGTTCCCGGTGCAGTGGACGATACCCGGCGCGTCATCGAGTGGATTTTTCGCAACCTCGCGCGTCTGACGACGATTGCCGCCTCGCTGGACAGCCACGTTCCCATGTCGATCTTCTTTTCAACCTGGTGGCTGGGCAGAGATAACCAGCATCCCGCCCCCTATACCGTGATTCGCAGCCAAGATGTCAAGGCTGGTGTCTGGAAACCTATTTATGAGCCGGAATGGTCAGTACAGTACTGTGAGCAGTTGGAAGCACAGGCGAAAAAAGAGTTGATGATCTGGCCTTATCACACGCTCATCGGCACACCGGGACACGCGCTCACGCCAGCGCTGTATGAAGCGATTGCTTATCATTCCGGCGCACGTCAGACTCAGCCTGTCTTTCTGGAGAAAGGCACGCTCCCCAACACCGAATATTATTCAATGCTCGAACCGGAAGTCAAAGTGCCGGATCACCCGATGGGCAGCCTCAACGTCTCGTTTCTCAATATGCTTGCCGGCTACGACCGCATTTACATCGCTGGGGAAGCCAAAAGTCATTGTGTTCTTGAAACCGTCACGTCGATTATGCGCTATTTCGCGGATCGTCCGCCCGTAATCGATAAATTGCGTATTCTTCAGGACGGCATGTCGTCCGTTGTGCACCCCACGATTGACTTCGATAGCCTGGCGAATCGCACCTTTGAACGTTTTGCTATGAGGGGTCTGCAAATGGTGCAGTCGAGCGACCCGATTCGGGGTTAGGGGCTTGCTAGGGGAAAAACCGCCGAGCCTTGATCTCTAGCTGTGCGTCCTTGCGGAAGCGATAGAGTTTCGCCGGACGGCCTCCCGTTTCGCGGTAGCGGCTGATCGGTTCGACAATGTTGGCTTCACGGATTTTTTTGCGGAAGTTGGCTTTGTCCAGCTTGTGATCATTCAGGATAATCATGTAAGCGTCTTGCAGTTCGCGCAGCGTGAATTCTTCCGGCATCAGTTCGAAGGCCACCGCCGAATATTCAATTTTGTAACGCAGGCGTGTCAGCGCGTAATTGAGGATGTCTTCGTGGTCGAACGCCAGCTTGGGTAGTTCATACAGGCTGTGCCATGCGCTGCGCCCAGAGGTGTCTTTGAGGCTGTCTGGCGGGAGTCGATCCTGCGAAACCAGCGCGAAGTACGTCACGCTCAGCACGCGGCGGCGCGGATCACGCGTGGGATCGCCAAACGTGTACAACTGCTGGCAGTAGACATCGCCGATGTTGAGAATTTCGTCAAGCTGACGCTGCGCCGCGTCTTCCAGCGATTCGTCTTCGCGCATCAGCTTGCCGGGCAGCCCCCAATACCCTGCAAAGGGTTCATGGTCGCGCTGAACCAGCAGCGTTTTCAGATCGCGGTCGCACAGGGTAAAAATTGCCGTGTCAACCGCGACCCAAAAACGCAAATCATCGAGAGAGTAATGTTCGCCTTGTTCGCTCATGCCCCAACTATAAGAGCTTCAGCGCCCGCCTGCAAGTGACTTATTGCGCAGCATCCGTAATCGCAGCCAGCACGCTGTAAGGCACGCCGCCCGAATTGTAGGTCTTGCCGTTGTAACTCACGAACTGGGCGCTTCCATCCCCGTAGCGAACCATCACTGCCGGCGTTCCGGTCACGCCGGAATTTTGCCCAAAAGCGACATCAGTTGTCACTTGGGTAGCGGTGCTTGTGCAGGTCAAGAGGTCGCTGTAATTCAACCCCTCGTCATTCGCCAGCAAGCGCCCTACATCCTGCGTGTAGCGTCCGCTGAAGGCGTAGTTGAACATCAGATTGTAGCCTTTCCAGAAATTCCCGGCTTTCTGGTCTTCGGCACATTCCAGAAGCTTCCCTGTATATTCACTTGTTTGACCACCTGCTGTCGGGAAGACACGATACTCGAACTTGGCTTTGCCGGGAACGACATAATCGGCCAGGAACTGCGTAATTACGGGGTGATATTCCTGGCAGTGCGGGCAGGCGAAATCCGCGAATTCGATCACAGTGATCGGCGCGTTTGGATTGCCAAGCACAAAACCGCCGTCAGCCTGTCGTGATTGCGGTAGGCTGGCAACGTCAATGTCGCTGCTGCGGTTGCCAGAGAGCAGAATAGCGATGATGGCGACGACAGCGACTACAATCACCACAATCCCGACAATGGTGATCAGTTGGCGATTGGGCTGCGACGAGGCTTTCCGTTTTACTGCGCTAGTTGTCATGATTTACCTTAACTCTTAAAGTTTACAGTCTGGTGGGGTCATTGTAACGTATACGCTGACACCTCTCAATGAAAGAATCGTTAGATTTCGCCGCGTGGATTGCCTTCTTGTTAAGATAATGTTCTGTCAGGTTGACGATGTAAGGAAAGATTATGCGCGCTGTAGACATTCTTGCGAAAAAACGCGATGGCGAAACGCTAACCACCGCCGAAATTAACTGGTTTATCGACGGGTTCACGCAAGGTGGTATTCCTGATTATCAGATGTCCGCTTTTCTGATGGCGGTTTATCTCAAAGGCATGACCCGTCAGGAAACCGTCGATCTTACATTGGCGATGGCGGATTCTGGCGAAAAGCTTGATCTGTCCGACATCAGCGATTACTGGGTCGATAAGCATTCGTCGGGGGGGGTGGGCGATAAAACGTCGCTCGTTGTGCTTCCGTTGGTCGCTTCCTGTGGTGTTCCGGTCGCGAAGATGAGCGGGCGTGGGCTGGGCTTTTCCGGCGGCACGCTCGACAAACTGGAGTCATTGAACGGTTATCGGGTCAATCTCTCGGCGGACGAGTTTCGTCGGCTTGCCCGCGAAAATGGCATCGTGCTGGCGGGGCAGTCGCTCGCGCTTGCGCCTGCCGATGGCAAAATGTATGCGCTCCGCGATGTGACAGCAACGGTTTCCAGCCTGCCGCTGATCGCCAGCAGCATCATGAGCAAGAAGATCGCTGCCGGAGCCAATGGTATTGTGCTTGACGTGAAGGTCGGTCGCGGCGCATTTATGGGGACGCTGGAAGACGGGCGTGCGCTTGCGCAGACCATGGTCGATATTGGGCGCGACGCCGGACGGCAGGTCATCGCAGTCCTGTCGGATATGAATCAGCCGCTTGGCGAAGCGGTCGGCAACGCGCTCGAAGTGCGCGAAGCGATTGCTGCACTCAACGGCGCTGGCCCTGCCGATTTACGTGAACATTGTCTCGCGCTGGCGGGGTACATGCTCAAGCTGGCGGGGCGCGGCAAGCAATGGACGGATGCTGATGCTGTGCGTCAGGAGCTTGCCCGCCATCTGGACGATGGTTCGGCGCTGGCGAAATTTCGGCTGCTGGTCGGCGCGCAGGGTGGTGACGTGGCGATGGTCGATGATCCCGAAATGCTGCCGCAGGCGTCGATCAAAGAGACGTTCGATGCAGCGCAAGCGGGTGTGATTGCTCAGGTCGCCGCCGACCAGATCGCGTGGGGCGCGTTTGAACTGGGCGCAGGGCGCGAAAAGAAAACGGATTCGCTTGATCTGGCAGTCGGTCTGGAAGTTCATGTGAAAGTCGGGGATCGGGTCGAGCAGGGGAAGCCGCTGGTGACAATCTGCGCCAACGACGCGGGCAAGATCGCCGCCTGCCGCAGCCGCTTGCAAGCGGCTTTCACGTTCAGCGATTCAGCGGTCGAGCCGCTGCCGCTATTTTACGATGTCCTCGGTGAGTGAGCCGTTGACGTAGTGATAACGATGAATTTCAGCATCTTTCCAATAGCCATTCGGAAAGTCAGGCGCTAAATAATTGCGTGTTGTGCTGCGTGATCCAGAGCCTGACCAGAACATCGCCATCCCCGTTGCTCTATGAGTCAGGGTTGCTAACAGACCCGGTTCTGGTGTAAACGGATCACCATTCTTATAGCGCTCGGCAAATCCAGTTCTGGCATCCGGCAGCGTTCCGCTGGACAGTACCGTCACTCCATCCAGCGAACGTTGCAGTTTGGCGAACCCTTCCAGCGCGAATACATCGCCGCCAACAATTGGGGCGGTGAGCGCTGCGGCGTCCGTAACATCGATGCGCGGCGAAACCGTAAGCTGTTGGTCGATTTGTGGATTCGAGAGGATGAACACATTATCGCCTGTCGGTTTTGCGCCCCAATCCCCGACGACCAGTACAGGAATGTCACCGAAGGCTTGCAGTGTTTCCGGCGAAGTGCCGTCGTAGCCGAGGACGACCGCTGCCACGACCAGCGGGTCTTGTGTCAGCGCTTTCGCGTGATTGACGGCTTCTATGCCGCCCGAATCAATAGGCAGTAAATCAACGTTTACCCCGGAATAGTAAGCGGAATAGTCGCCGAGGGCGAGCCGAGCCGCGTACAGCGCATTATAGCCGACTTCGCGATAGCGCCCCTCGAAAGGCGCAAACAGTGCAATCCGCGTGTGTTCCGGCGCGCGCACGACTGCGCATGAGGACAAAATCAAGATCAGAGCCAACCTCACTCCCCAAACCCTTCTCCACTGCGTAGAGAGGGGGCGATTTGGGGACGAGACTGCTGATAACTTGTGCGTTTTCATGAACAGCTATTGGCGAGGTGCTCGGCGAAGGTTTTGGCGAAGCGATGATAGCCGTTGCCGCTGCAATCCGCCTGAAAATAGAGGAAATCCGAGGCTTGCGGGTGGGCTGCCGATAAGATAGCGGCGAGGCCAGGATTGGCAATCGGCCCTGGCGGCAGGCCAAAGTTGAGATAGACGTTGTAGGGTGAAACGGTGTTGGTGTAATCCGCCTGCGTGATCTGAGGCCACCAGTCGCCCGCGTGACCGAGCGCGTACTGGACTGTCGGGTCAGCATCGAGGGTCATGTTCTGCGTCAGGCGGTTCATGTAGACGCCAGCGATTTGTGGCCCTTCATCCAGATGTACGGCTTCGCGCTGAACAATCGACCCCAGCGTCACCACCTGAAAGATGCTCATGTTTTCGCTGGCGGCTGCTTCAGGGATGCCAGCGGCATCGGTCTCTTTGCTGAATTCTGCGAGCAGGGTATCGCGAAGCTGCTCCGGCGTGACATCTGGCGGCAGGCTGTACGTGTTCGGGAAGAGGAATCCTTCCAGCGACGCCGCCGGAGGGAGGCCGACCTTCTGGGCAAAGGCCGGATCGACTACTGCACCAGCGCCGACCACGTTCAGGAAATCCGTGCCGGAAAAGCCGAACAAAGGATTGTGATCCACTGCTTCGGCGACCTCTTCCATGCGCCAGCCTTCGATGATCGAAAAGACAATCTGGCTGTTGCGCGAATCGGTCAGTGTGCTGGCGATCTGGCGAATTGACTGTGAACGCTTGAGGAAATAAGTTCCGGCCTGTAACTGGACGTCGATGTCATAGGCGCGCACGTAATCGACAAACAGATTGACATCTCGGATTAGCTCTGCGTTATAGAGGTTGGTGGCAATTTCGCGCGGGGTATCGCCGGGATTGACGGTAAAGCGTCGAGAGGTGGGATCGCTGTTATAAGGCTGATCAAGTTCAAGGTAGCGAGATTGCAGCGACAGCTTGATGATGGCGGTTTGAACATAGTTAATCGGCTGCCCCCCGGAAATCACCATCAGCGCGCCGAACGCCAGGCCGACCAGTACAAGCAGCACCACACCGACCAACAGCAGCAGTTTGAGCAAACGGCTCAAGACACGTACTCCATACGAAAATTTGCCTTCAATTGTGGCGAATTATAGCGACTTGATCCTTGACGCTGCACCTACGTTTGCCCGGCGGATGGCGGTTCTGCCAGTCCTTCGCGCACAGCGTCCAGGTAGCTTTGCAGAATCAACCGTGCTGCCAGGTCATCAACATGGGCGCGCACAGGGCGCTTGAGGCTGCGCGCCAGTTCGTGCGCATCAACGGTGGTGAGCTGCTCGTCCCACAGCAAAATCGGTAGGGTTGTCGCCGTTTTGAACTGCTCGACCCATGTCTTGACCCGCTTGTCCTGCGTGTAAACGCCTTCCGGGGCTTCGTCATCAGTGGGCAGTCCGACAATAAAGGCGGCGGCATCCTGCTCAGCGGCGATGGCATTCAGGCGCTCAAAATCTTCGCGTTTTGATTTGCGCGTGATAATGGCAAGTTCGCGCGCGGTTAGTCCCACGCGGTCACTGACCGCGACGCCGATGCGTGCCAATCCGTGATCGATACCGATTAGGCGTTGGGTAATCATGAGGCTGGACTCTGCGTGCGAATGGTGATGCGCAGCGGCAGCAGCGGCAGCCGAGCGATCCAGTTGGGGGCAATCGCGATTTCGGCATTCGTACCTGCGGCGAGATCGACATTGTTGACAATATAGCCCGCCGCTTCTTCAGGCGTTTTCCCGGCGAGGTTCTGCTGCAAATCATTCACATTGATTTGAGTCACGATCTGGCCGCTGCACGTCATAGCGAAGGTCACGCCGCCGCTAGGATCGATATTCGTCACCGCGCCCCGTTCGTACAGGATCGTTTCCGGGCGAATCACATGCCCATGCGGAATCTGTCCGGCGAGGCGGGCGAAGGCGATTTGCTGTGCCAGCGTTTCATCCACCACCGTTGCCTCGACGACCGCCCGCATCGTCAGCGACAAACTGTCTGCCACATCGCCGACTTTGTGGTCGAAGGTCATCCAATCGCTGCGTTCTTCGGCGATATGGATCGTTTCGGCGATGATGAACTGCGTTTGCTCCAGCCGGGGCAGCATTTCGGTGTAAGCGCGATCCTGAATCTGCTGGCGCAAAATATCCACCAGGCGATCATGGTCGGTCTGGCTGATCACACTAACTGAGCGACTTAGGCCGCCCTGGGTGGCTGAGATGTTACGCACTTCGACCTGATCCGCCAGCGCGGTATCAACCACCGTGTTGATTTGTCCCGTTGCGACATTGCCGATGCTGCCGACTGCTTCGTCAACTGCCTCGATTGGTACGACGATTTGCAGGCCGACGCCCGCGTTGAGGCTAGCGTCCTGCGTGGTGCGAAAGGTGACGGGCGTGCCTGAACTTGTGCTAACGAGCGCACCCGGTGAAATATGAATGACGCTGTTGGTTTTGTTGATAAAGATAATCGTGCCCGTCGCGCGTGTATCAGTCGAGTTTTGCTGACCGCTCGCCGGGATCGTCGCCTGTTCCTCGATTTGTGCGCGCACGATGGTCGCGGGCATGGTGCCGTTTTCTACGTCGATACTCGTGTGTGTCGGATCGACCTGCGCCGCAATCGTTGCGTCGATCTGGAGCCGTTCCTGCGCCGGACTAATGGTAATCACCGCGCTGGGAATCAGCAGGTAGGCGACGGCAATCGTCAGGCCGAGAAGGAGGAGGAGCAGCACAATCCGCGCAATCACGCGCAGTGGACTGGCTTTAGCCGGGTTGCGCACCCGACTGGCGACGGGCATCAGATCGCCTGGGTCGGGGTCGTCTTCAGGGCGCTGAAAACGGTCGGTGAAAACGCGCGACCGCCCGCGTTTCCATTTGCCACGCTCGCTCGCCCCAATGGTCTCGAAGGTGCTGATATTGAGTTCATGCGCGTGCTTGATAACGTCAGCTTCGTGCGTGATCAGCGCCAGCCGAATCGCGAGGCGCATGGCTTCACGCTGTACCAGCACCAGGTCAAGCTTGCGCTCAAGCGCTGTGCCTTTTTCGGGCCAGATGAGCAGAACATGCTGGCCTCGCAGGACTGTCAGGCGGTCGCGGACGGAAGCGACGTCTTCACCGGGTTCAAGCTGGACGAATTCGTGTTTTTGTGGCATCCGAGAATATTAACCCGTCAGGAACTCACTCACCAGGCCAAGAAAAAGATTTATTACCATTATAATTACAAAAATTTATCATAAAATAATTCAATCTGAAATCGAACAAAAATCGAACGTTTGTTCGAAGCAAAAAAGGCATTCCTGCATCTGGGCTGCATCCTTGTATTTGAGAGAGAAATCCCCTCAAAAACGGGGATTTTCGCCCGTGTTCCGCTTCGAACAAACGTGTTCGAAAGCGTTCGAACAAGGGAGAAAAACGGTGTTCGAAACGTTCGAAGCGTTCGAAAGCCGATGAGGGAAGCGCCTCCGGAAATAAACTGCCTGAACTCATCCTTCAAACTGGCGGGAAAAGGGCGCAGCGCGCTGCGCCCCCTACCAGAACAAGGGCGACCTCGCAGGTCGCCCCTACACATATTCTTCAGGTTGAGAGCAGCTTACGCGCTTCGGCGAGCGCGTCGCCCATCCTGGAGGCGTCTTTGCCACCCGCCTGCGCCATCGTGGGGCGACCACCACCGCCGCCGCCGATCACCGAAGCAATCTGCTTGATCAGGCTGCCTGCATGGACGCCCTGTTTGGTCAGGTCGTCGGTAACAGCAACCACCAACTGAGGCTTGCCTTCGCTGACGCTGCCGAGCACCATCACGCCGCCCGACCTGACCGCACTGCGGAACCAGTCCGACATTTCGCGCAGCGTATCCGAGGGCACATCGTCCAGTTGAGCGATGAGCGCCTGTTTGCCATCGACCTGTTCCAGCTTGCCGAGCAGATCGTCAAAACTCTGCCTGGCTACCTGGCGCTGAAGCTGATCGGCGTGTTTTTTCGACTGCGCCAGTTCGATTTGCAGCGCCGCCACGCGATCCTCGACCTGATCGGGGACGGTGTTCAACTGCGACGCGACCTGACCCAGGCGCTCGATCTGATGCTGGACGTAATCGACCGCACCGTGTCCGGTCAGCGCTTCAACGCGGCGCACGCCGGCGCTGACACTGCCTTCGCTGACGATCACGAAGGAGCCGATTTGCGCGGTTTCATCGATTGCCAAGCGGCACGAAGGGCGGCAGGCCCTTCTGCGGCGCGT
>DAOUCB010000197.1:0-68818 GCA_034432495.1 Anaerolineae bacterium
GAAACGATTTCACACTGGATGCTGTGGTTCTTGCACCGCTGCTATAACCAAGAAAAACATGATAGCGCGCATTAACTTGTTGTCGCCACGCCTCAAAATCAGATTTGAATGCGTTAGTACGAACCCACTGCCCAGTAGCCCCTATCGGTAAGATCAAATACTTTGCCGATGATTGATAAAGAATGCCGCGTGTTGCATTATTCGACTCTGTCACGACAAATAGAGGGAGTGACTGAGCAAGCGCCAGAGTTCCTTCAATATGATTGTATTCGGAGATAGTCCCAAAACTTGTGCCATTACTCCATGAGGTCGTTCCAATATTAAACGCGAGCACCGCAATCCCCTGACATTGTCGCAAGACTTTTTCCACATTTTCATATGTCCATGTGGTTCGTCGTGGAATACCGTTTGCGCCAAATTCCTGCAGTTCAAATCCGCTTCGTTGGATTGCTCGTCGAATCGCATTTTTCAGACCGACTTGCCTCGTGTCCAGTTTTCCATCTGAGGGTGCGCTCACAAGTATCTTTGTCGTCAGGGACATTGAGTCAACTCCATATGAAACCTGAATTCACTAAATTTTATACTTAATCCTAAGAACCGGAAAATATACCCTTCAGGTCTGCCTTGTTGCCGATATAATGTGTGTGATTCGTAATGAGGACACTCATGCCAGAAACCTACCTGATCGTCGGACTGGGCAACCCCGGCGCGAAATACGCGGATACTCGCCACAACGTCGGCTTTCGCGTTGTCGAACGCCTCGCGCAGAAGCACAGCCTCAGCTTCGACAAAACCGAACATCACGCGCAGACTGCCAGCGGAACCATTCTTGGTAAGCGCGTCCTGCTCGCCAAGCCAATGACCTATATGAACGAGAGCGGCAGCGCCGTCCAGCCTCTGGTCAGCTTCTACAAGATCGAGCCGGATCATATCCTGATCGTCGGCGACGACATTGATATTCCGCTCGGCACGCTCCGCCTGCGCAAATCGGGCAGTTCCGGCGGGCAGAACGGCCTCAAGCACATTTTGCAGCGACTCGGCACACAGGAAATCGCCCGCGCCCGTTTTGGGGTGGGTCGTCCACCAGGACACAGGAACGCCGCCGATCACGTCCTCGCGCCGTTCAAAGGCGACGACGAAATCCTCGCGGCGGAAGTCCGCGACCGCGCTGTCGAAGCCGTCGAAACCTGGCTGACCGACGGCATCGAACTGGCAATGACGCGCTACAATGGCACGGGTGAGAAACCAGCGCCCAAGCCACAGCCCGTCAAGAATCCACCTGAATGAAAGTCGGCATTATCGCGGACATTCACGGCGACTCAGTCGCCCTGCGTAAAGCCCTTGCTTTGCTTGAGGCACAAGCGGTCGATCAAATCATCTGCGCAGGCGATATGGTCAACAAAGGATCAGATGCAGCGGGCGTGATTGCCCTGCTGCAAGAGCACGCCATCGCTACGGTACAGGGCAACCATGATTTCGACGCCTGCGCCGATGGTTACATCCTCGTTTATCGCAATGAGCGTGATGGCATCGAAATCCCCTACACACACGACCTTAGCACCGACATGCAGACTTATCTCAGCAGCCTACCGCTGGCGCTCAGGTTCGAGTGGGAGAACCAGCGCCTCCACATGACCCACGCCTCCACCTGGGATCAGATCACCGTGCTGCGTGCTGATGCCGATCAGACCCTGTTTCAGCGCGTCGCTGCTGAAACCTCCGCCGACGTGATCATCGTCGGTCACACCCACGTTCCGATGATCATCCATGTCGGCGATCAGTTGATCGTCAATCCCGGCTGCGTCTATTACGGCTATCCCGAATTTCGCAGTACCTGTGCCATATTGTCACTGCCAGAGCGCGCGTTCACCGTTTTCGACGTCGATACAGGTGTGGAAGTCGAACCGGAGAGACTCAGTCTATGAAACTCGGCCTGCTCTCCGACATTCACGCCAACGCCGACAATCTGCGCCGCGCACTGATTTTGCTCCGTGAGCGTGGCGCGGAAACGATTCTTTGCGCGGGCGATCTGGTCGATGGCGAGAGCGAAGGCAACGCCGCCGTCGAGCTGATTCGCCAACAGAAAATTCCCTGTGTGCAGGGCAACCATGATCACGCCCTGAGCAGTGCCCATTACGATGCGTGGCTCAAAAATTGGGACGAAGCCTCATTTGGCCCGCCACCCTGGCAGTATGGCGACGACGCCCTCAGCGACGACGCAGTCGATTATCTGAGCGATTTACCCCTCAAGCGGCGCTTTGAATGGGACAACCGCCGCATTCTGCTCACGCACGCCTCGCCCTGGGATCAGATGACTTACATCTATGCCAACGGGCGTCCCGCCCATCTTCAGCGCATCGCACAGGAAGCCGACGCCCATATTGTTATTCTCGGTCATACGCATGTGCCGATGGCGGTTGAATATGAGGATGTATGGGTTTTCAACCCCGGCTCGGTCGATGGCAACCGCGATGAGCCGTTCAACGCCACCTGCGCCCTGCTCGATTTATCCGTCATGCGTTATCAGGTTTTCGACATTAATACAGGACGTCCGACGGCCTTCGTCTTCAGCAAATTCGGCGATCTCGGACAGAACATGCACGAGTCACCCGGCAACTAGCGCATCGTCTTTCAATTACCAAAGTCGTTTGACAGCGTAAACGTCAAAGATTTCGTCACGGCTCACAAGTGGCAAATCTTCAACCATTGATTGTGCTGCAAGCAACCGATCAAACGGATCGCGGTGATGGAAAGGGAGGGTTACAACGGTGGAAATCTGAGCGATGGAAAGAGGAAGCAGCTCAATATCATTGAGAGATAGCTGTGTCGAGATGAAGGCATCAAATGGTTGGGGCACACTGAGCTTACCCAAACTCACCTTGATCCCGATCTCCCAAAGGCTAACATAGCTCAAAAAGAGATCGTTATTCACATTTTCCAGTAGACTTTTCGCTTCGTTGCTCAATTCCGGGCTATCGGCAGCAAACCAGAGGAAGGCGTGTGTGTCGAGCAGCAATCTCATCCGCTGTACTCGTCAAAATCCGGCAGCGGCGCATCGAAATCATCTGCGAAAGTGATTAGCCCTTTAGCACTGCCCGCCTTGCGTGCGTGCTTACGTGAGGTCAGCGGAACAAGCTGTACCACCTGATCATCGTTGCCGACGATCAACACGGTTTCGCCGCGCACCGCCGCATCAACCAAAACCTGAAGTTCGCTCTGAGCATCCTCTAGGGAAATTCGCTGCATCAAAAAATGCCTTTCACACGTTCGTGTTATTTTAGCCTATTATGGAGATCGCATCACACTTGAAACAATCTGTACCATAAAGCAGCCTGTCCATCGTCTTTCCGCTCACCCGGCGTTATAATCAACGCAATACACACATGGAATAAATCCCTATGCAGTTGAACGGCTTACTTGATCTCCTCCGCGAAGCGCAGCCTTATCGTGAACTGCTCACGCGGCTGCGCGGCGCAACCGATTCCGTTTCACTCGGTGTCCTGCGCTCTGCCCGCCCCTTCATCGCGGCGGCGCTCGCCCGCGACTGGGACGCGCCCGTGATCTATGTCACCACCCGCATCGACCGCGCCTACAACGTTTCGGAGCAGCTTCCCGTCTGGCTCGGTTCCGCTGACCGAATTCACCGCTTCGGCGAACCCGCGCCCATCTTCTACGAGCGCGCACCCTGGGGCGAACCCGCCGTTCGCAGTCGTATCGAAACGCTGGCGGCTCTCACCCCTCCCGGCGATGTCATGCCGGATCAGCCGCCCTTCGTCGTCACCTCCGCCCGCGCCCTGATGCAGCGAACGCTGCCCGTCAACCAGTTTCGCAAAGGCTGCGTGACGCTCAAAGTCGGCGAGCGCTGGGCGATTGAGAAGCTGCTCGAACGCTGGGTCAGGCTCGGCTATGAACCCGTCTCGATGGTCATCGAACCGGGAACCTTTAGCCGTCGCGGCGGCATCCTCGACATTTATCCGCTGGCGCTTGACACGCCGGTGCGCATCGAGTTCTTCGACGACGAGATCGACAGCCTGCGCGTCTTCGACCCTTCAACCCAGCGTTCCAGTGAGCGCTTGCAGCAGGTCATCGTCACGCCTGCCCGTGAAGCCCTGCCCGAAAATACGCCGCCGCTCGCCGCCGCGCTCAGTCAGTGGTTCGAGGCCCTGCCCGCCACTGAAGCCGACATCACCAGCCCGCAGACGGATTATCAGCCGCTCTCGACCGGGGTCGTCTTCCCCTTTATTGAACACTATCTGCCCTATCTTTATCCCAATCCGGTCAGTCTGCTCGATTACGCCGCCGACAACGCCCTGATTGTGGTCGAGGATGGCGGCGAACTGCGTGATACCGTCGCCGAAATCGAGGAACATGCCGCCCGCACCCGCGACGAAAAAATAGCAGCAGGGATTCTCTCGCCCGACTACCCCATGCCTTACATCGCCTGGGATACCCTCGCCGAAGCGATGGCGAGTCACAGCGTCGTCTATCTCGGTCACTCTGGTGACGATGTGGACAATGGCGGCCTGCGCGGCCTGATCTCGCCGGAAATGCGTTTCGGCGGTCAGTTGAAAGGCTTGCTCACTCATCTGCGCAAGCTGCGTAACGACGGCGACCGCGTCGTCACCGTGACCATGCAGGCGTCGCGCATGACCGAACTCTGGCAGGAGCAAGAGTCCTCCCCCTTTGCGCCTACCGCCGACTCGATCACCGAACCACCCACGCCAGGATCAGTCACCTTTATCGAAGGTGCATTGCAGGAAGGTTGGCGCTTGCGCACCGGTGATGGCGAAACCCACGTCTTCACCGATGCCGAGATTTTCGGCTGGAGCCGACCCGAACCGCGCCGTCGCAAACCCAGCAAGCAGGCACGCGCGCCTGAAGGCGCATATGCCGACCTGAATGAAGGCGATTACGTCGTCCATGTCGATTACGGTGTCGGCAGATTCGCTGGAATGCGCCGCCGCACCGTCGAGAACACCCAGCGCGAATACCTGCTGATCGAGTACGCCGGAACTGACACGCTCTTTGTCCCCATCCATCAAGCGGATCGGCTGACGCGCTACGTCGGGCCGGATGATCACCCACCAGCGCTCAGTAAGCTCGGTCAGGCGGATTGGATTCGCATCAAGAGCAAGGCGCGTCAGGCTGTCGAAGACGAAGCCCGCGAACTGCTGGCGCTCTACGCCAAACGCGCCGCCGCGCCCGGTCTGGCCTTCAGCACCGACACACCCTGGCAGCACGAACTCGAAGCCTCATTTCCCTATGTTGAAACTGAGGATCAGCTCAAGGCCGTGCGCGAAGTCAAGCACGATATGGAGGAGCCGCATCCGATGGATCGCCTGATCTGCGGCGATGTTGGCTACGGCAAAACCGAGGTCGCGCTACGTGCCGCTTTCAAAGCCGTCAACGACAGCAAACAGGTCGCCTTCCTCGTGCCGACGACCATCCTCGCCGAGCAGCATTACGAAACGTTCAGCCAGCGCCTCGCCCCCTTCCCCATGAAAGTCGAGGCACTTTCGCGCTTCCGCACCAAAGAGGAACAGAACAAAATCCTCAGGCAGTTGGCGGCGGGTGAAATCGATATTATCGTCGGCACCCATCGCTTGCTGCAAAGCGACGTGACCATCCCCAATCTGGCGCTCGTCATCATCGATGAAGAGCAGCGTTTCGGCGTCAAACACAAGGAATTCTTCAAGAACCTGCGCGCTCAGGTCGATGTGCTGACGCTGACCGCCACGCCGATCCCGCGCACGCTCTACATGGGGCTAACGGGCGTCCGCGACATCAGCATGATTCAGACGCCGCCCGAAGATCGTCTCCCTGTCATCACGCATGTCGGCCCCTTCGATGATCGGCTCGTGCGGCAGGCCGTCATCCGCGAGATGGAGCGCGGCGGACAGGTCTTTTTCGTCCACAACCGCGTTCAGAGCATCGACATCGCCCGTGAAAGATTAGAGCGCATCGTCCCCGAAGCGCGTCTGATTGTCGGGCATGGGCAAATGGACGAGCGCCTGCTCGAAGGCGTGATGGAGCGTTTCGGCAACGGCGAATACGACATTCTCATCTCGACCTCGATCATCGAGAGCGGCCTCGACATCCCTAACGCCAATACCCTGATTGTGGATCGCGCTGACTGGTTTGGGCTGGCACAGTTGTACCAGATTCGTGGGCGCGTTGGGCGCAGCGCCAATCAAGCCTATGCCTATTTCTTCCATCCACCTGCTTCTCGCCTCACCGAAGACGCGCGCGCCCGCCTCGAAACCCTGACCGAGTACACCGAACTGGGCAGCGGCTTTCAAATCGCCATGCGCGACCTTGAACTGCGCGGCGCAGGCGACATTCTCAGCACCAAACAAACCGGTCACGTCGCGGCGATTGGCCTCCACCTCTACACGCAGATGCTCTCGAAAGCCGTCCGCGATCTCAAAGGCACGAGCGCCAAAAAAGACGATCTCACGCCAACCATCAGCGAAAGCAGCGTGCTGATTGACCTGCCGCTGCCCGCTTACCTGCCCACCGACTGGATCCCGGAGATTTCGCTGCGCCTGCAAATCTACCGACGCATCGGCGGCCTCAACACCGTCGCGGAAGTCAACGCCATGCGCGACGAACTGCGTGACCGCTTCGGTATCCTGCCCGCCGCCGTCGATGGTCTGCTCTACCAGATGCACGTCAAGCTGCTGGCGCAGGACGCCAACGCCAGCGCCATTCTCCATCGTGACGGCATCGCCGAAGTTCGTCTGCCCTATCTGGTTGAACTGGATCGCCCCCGTCTTGAGCGCGATCTTGGCAAGGGTGTCCGCGTGACCCGCACCGCCGTCGAAGTGCCAATGGATGTCGAAGGCTGGCAGACCCATCTGCTCGATGTGCTGGTCTATCTGGCGGCGAACGTCAAAATCGCGGTGGGAATCTAGACTATAATCAGATAAAGTGAGTGGAATGGGTAAAAGATGAGTCAGAAACTAATCACACTCCCAATCTCCGATGAGCTTTACAAACGGGTGCAGAAAGTTGCTGAGGCCAGCAAGCGTTCACCTGAAGCTCTGCTCGCCGAAAGTCTCGAAGACTTCTTTCACTTTGGAGATGATTTACCTTCGTTGGAAGCGCTTACCGATTATTCCAGTTTGCAGCTATGGCGCGTCGTCTTGAACGACCTATCGCCTTCGGAAGTAGAGCGTTTACACGAATTGAGTGAGAAAAATAAATGGGAAACACTCACTCAAGGGGACGAAAAAGAACTCGATCATCTGATTGAACTTGTCGATCAGTACATGCTTCTGCGATCTCAGGCGCTTGTTTTGCTTAAAGAACGAGGAGAAGACATCAATCTCTACCTGAACGCGAGGATTTAGTGGCGTACATATCTCCCCAACTCAGCGAGTTGGTCATACAGCGCGCTCAGGGCCTCTGTGAATACTGTCAGACCGCGAAAATTATGGTCATCCGAATGGAAATTGATCATATTTTGCCCGAAAGTGCAGGCGGTCAAACAATCGAAAGCAATCTCTGTCTGGCTTGCGGAAACTGCAATCGACATAAAGGGAAGCAGCAAACCGCACTTGATCCCATCACGAGTCAAGAAGTAAGTCTCTACAGTCCACGTACCCAAACTTGGGAACAGCATTTCCGATGGGATGAAGCGGGTACGATGATTATCGGGTCAACGCCGATAGGCAGAGCCACAGTCATCGCCTTAAAGATGAACCATGATGATGTCGTCAAATCTCGTACATTGTGGGTGAAATTGCGCCAGCATCCTCCGAGAAAAACTCAATGAGTCGCTACTTCCCACTCACCAGCGTCCTCGATGCGCCCGCCGAAGCCGACTTCCAGCGCCTGATCGCAGCCATCACGCAGAGTTTCAACTTCAATATTCGCCTGATTGCTGAGTCGCGGCACGACAGCACCAGCGAATTGCCCTCCGACGCGCTTTATCTCGTCGCCGGACACATTGCGGAAATCTTCCTCTACCGCCGCGACCTGCTCGATCAATTTCTGAGCCAGCGGCGCGGCTTTTTCCTCTACACCACGCCGCAAGCCTACGCCGACGATGGCGGCGTCGCAGGTGGCTGCTACAACCCCCAGCGCGACGCGATTCAGTTGGTGCTGTCGCGCCTCTACGAAGGCTTCAACAGCCCCACACCCGGTGTCGCACCGTTCATCCACGAGTTCGGACACATGCTCGATCACGCCTCCGGCAGTCACGGCCTGATCCCCGGCATGGACGAGTTCATCGACCTGTTCCGGCGCGGCAAGCAGCTTGAACTTGAACGCTGCGAGGCATTGCGCAGCGGACATGGTGAAACCTATCCGATAGGCCATCCCTACGTCTTCCAGAACGATGGCGAATTCATTGCTGGTTATCTGGAAATGTTCTTCCGCAACCCGCATTACTTCGCCGCACAGAATCCCGATCTGTATCAGGCATTCGCGCTATGCCTCAAGCAAGACCCGCGTCAGTATTGGAAAGTCGATTTCCCCTTTTACGTCCAGCAGAACCGCGATTTCTACGCCCGCCAGCGTCCGCCGAAACCCGGCATCACGCTTCCGTAGACCCCTTAGTCACCTCAAACCCACCATAGCCTGTGTCTGGTTTGGCGACAAAGCGAATCTCACCGCCCGTCGCCGCCACCAGTTGCGGCAGCGCAATCGGGAAAATCGCGTTGTGAGCGCCTCCCGCCGCGTACAGCATATCGAAGCGGCGCAGCGTGCTGTCGATATACGTCGGAATCCGTGAGCGATGTCCAAACGGCGGCACACTCCCCGCCTCATAGCCCCAGGTTTCCACCAACTGCTCCGGCGTCGCCACCTTGACCTTCTTGCGGCTCACGCTGTAGAACTCCGCCAGCTTGCGGTCATCGACCTTCTGGTCGCCGCTTGCCAGCACCATCACCGGTTGATCGTCCACCATGAAACAGATACTTTTGACGATTTGCCCCAGTTCGCAGCCGATGTTATCGGCGGCCTGCTGTGAAGTCGCCGTCGGGGTGTCAAAAAAACGAATTTGGATGCCCAGTCCCAGTTTATCCAGCGCGGCTTTTACGTCGTCCGGCGTGAGCGGTTGCATGTGGGTATACTCCATAGCGCAAAGTGAGCAGCAGAAAATGCAGCATGACAGGCGACAATCGCCGACTTTTGAGGCTGCATTTTCACCGTTGAACGAGTGAAGAAAGGATACCGCATCATGCGCGCCGAGATCAACCAGACCGCCCTCGAACTTGTCCGGGGCGATATTACGCAGCAGGATGTCGAGGCCATCGTCAACGCCGCCAATACCTCGCTGCTGGGCGGCGGTGGCGTCGATGGTGCAATCCACCGCGCTGCCGGGCCACAGCTCCTCGCCGAAACGCGCACGCTCAACGGCTGTAAAACGGGTGATGCCAAAATCAGCGGCGGCTACAATTTAAAAGCGCGCCACGTCATTCACACCGTCGGCCCGGTTTATCGAGCCAACGATTCTGGCGTAGCGCGCTTGCTGGCGAGTGCCTATCGTCGCAGTCTCGAAGTCGCCGCCGAACACGATCTCAAAAGCATCGCCTTCCCCGCCATCAGCACAGGCGTTTACGGCTATCCGTTAGAAACAGCAACGAGGATTGCTCTGGAGACCGTCTGCGCTTTCGCCGGGAACTCCAGACCAACCCTCGTTCGTTTTGTTGCCTTTGACGCCAATACGCAGCGTATTTATGAGCAAACACTCGTAACGCTCAGTCAGGCACGGACTGATCTTCATCTATCCGGCGAAGCCTGACCCAAACCTTCGTTAGTGCTTGCCGTTCCCGTTCGATTTGGCGCTGTGCGTTTCGACCGGCTTGTCAGCGTTGTAATCGGGTTCGAGCGTCTGCATCGTCGCCACCACGTTCATGAACGTGTCGAATTCATCCTGATTGAACAGTTGACGAATTTCCACGTCGATTTCTTTGGCAGTGCTCAGCACTTCCTTGCGATGACGCTCAGCCAGATCGGTCAGATAAATGTGGACAGCGCGGCGATCCGTCGGGTCAGGACGGCGCTCTACATATCCCTTTTGCTGTAGCTTATCGAGATTTGGTGTGAACGAAGTCGCCGCCCGTCCAACCGCACGCGCCAGCTCGCTCGCGTGTTGACCGTCGCGCTCGTACAGAGCGCGCAGGATGTACCATTCGATAATGGTCAACCCCAGTGGCTGAATCGCTCGGTTGAACAATTGATCCAGATTGCGCAGCGCAATATCGAGATTACACCACACAGATCCGTTAAATCTGAGTTGAGTTTGCACCATGTTACTCATACGATTTGCTTCCATCCTATCGGATTGTAATTTTAACCCAGTTAACAAATTTAATACAGAGTAAATGTATTAGGAAATGGTGATAATTACATGAAGTGTTCCAAGTCGCAGCTCATTAAACTGCCCCAGCGGATACGGTTGATCGGGCGGCAATCGCTTCCCATTCAGATAGGTTCCGTTCGCTGAAAACAGGTCAATAATATGCGGTACGCCTTGATAATTGATCAGGGCGGCGTGCCGCCGGGAGACTCCTTTATCGCGCGAGTCAAATGTCCCTAGATCGATGTCGGGGGCATAGTGCAGCGCTTCGTCGCCGCGCCCAATCACGTATCCTTCCGAGCCTGGCGCATCCATTTGGAACGCGGGTCGTTCATCCTCTGCAAAGCGAATAGCACACTTCATGGTCAACGAATCCCCAAATTTATCAGGGAATTTAACAGCCTTTTTATTCCGTCACACTGTTAAGGGTGTAATAAAAATTAATACACGCCACCATTATTTTAGCCTATTTTCGGGATAAATTTTATAAAACTTCCATTAACGTTTACTGAGTATTCCTCAGGGGCTGTTTTGCCTTATGGATTTATCTGAATGCTGTCGCCAATGACTTTTTGCTGTGCATCTAAAATCGGCAGTCGCGCCCCATCCTCTGGCGAATACAGGCCCAGCCGCAGTACAGTTCCCGTATCTATATCGGGGAGTTCGTAACTATCGACCACATATTCGCCCGGAAGCCACAGCGACGTCGGATAGCTGTTCGCCTGAGGCATCGCATCGCGTTGTGCGAGAATCACACCAGCGTGGTCAACAAGATGCACAAATACTTTATAATTCGTAGGTATATTATCCAGCGCTTTCCACACGATTTCAAGGGAGAGGTTGCCACCATTGGTCTCAATGGTATACCCGTAAAGTTCAATATTGTTCCCAAAATTCGCCTTTAAAACCTGTTCTACAGGCGGAGACGTGAACGCTCTTGGCATCCCCGCAATCGTGATTTTTCCGATAACCACCGACTTGCCTACGGCCTCGATTTCGAGACTGTAATCCCCCGGCGCTTGTTCGCGCGGAATCGTCCAGCGCTCCCGATCCGCCAGCACCTCCCCCGTTGCCCATTGATCCGCCGTATATCTACTCTGAATTGGCCCACCTTTCCAGATCGTTGTATCTCCTTGTTCATTATGGAGAGTCGCCGTCAGCGTAAAGGCGTATCGTTCCGTGCCATTGGCGTACCAGTAGAAGGTCAGCGGCAGCATCTCGCCCGGTCGAACCGCCGTCGGCAGCGCATCCCAGCCCAGCAGCGTCACCCCAGCCGCCATTTCCGTCGGCTGGCGCACCGCCATCGGAACTGTTGTTGGATCAGGGAACGTTGTCGGGCGCGCCACTCCCAGCCAGCCGATCTCAGCCCACACCGCCCCGCTGCTGCCGTTCTCGTTGATATACGGCGCATAAGTATTGCTCGCCCGCCCCACCCACGCGATCTTCAGTTTGTAGTCTCCCGGCGGAGTCGCCGCAGGCACTTGCACCGCCATCCGCTGAATCAGCGTTTCGCCAGCGCGCCATTCATTTGTGCCTGCCATATAGGCATCGCCGCGATAAATCAGGTTGCCCAGCGCGTCCTCGACCATCAGCAGCGGCGTGAAATCGGACTCCGGCGGCGGCGCATCAATCTGCCACGCCATCGTGATCTTGCCGCTGCTCCCCGCCGCAATCTGCGTCGTGTTCAACCCCTCAAACGTCAGAAATTGATTGTGCGCAATCACACCGGACGCGGACACCGGCAGCGGCGCATCCCCGCTAATCCGAAACGCCTCGAATGCCGTTCGTCCATCCGGCCCCAGCGGCAGGTCAGGAATCGCCCCTGCTGCCAGCCACGTCGCCCAATCGGCAGGCGGCGCTGCGCTGCGCGGGAAAATATACAGCCCGGTGACTCCCGGCGGTGGGCGAAACAGGCTGTCCGTCCCCAGCCAGGTGATTGGCGGCACGGGTTCGATCATCACCGTCGGATGCCCTTTATCTCGTGCCGCGAGATAGACGGGCGTATCGGCGCTCACCTGCTGCGCGACCAGCCATTTCGCCGCCAGCGACAGATCCGCATCGGCCTCATAGAACAGCGCCGCGTCACTCGCCCAGCGATAATATACATCCCATACCAATCCTCCGCCGATGATCAGACTCCCAATCACCAGCAGCGGCACAATATATCGTGCCAAATCACTTTGTAGGGGCGCGCGGTCACGCGCTCTGCCCTGTCCCTGTAGGGGCAGACCTGTGTGCCTCCCCTCCCAAAATCCTTCCACTTTCCCGATCACCCACTCCGCCCCAATCGCAACCAGCACGAAGATCAGCGGTACCATTCCCAGGGATCGTGTGTTGCTTGGCGGCAGCCCGCCAACCGAAATCACGCTCGGAATCACCATCAGCGGTGAAATCAGCGCCAGAACACAGGCCGCCCGTTCCACCGCCCTTTTCCGCGCTGTACGGATGTCTCCGACCGCCTGTTTATGCGCCAGTTTCCGACCCATGATCTGCTGCGCCGCCAATCCAATTCCCAGCAGCAGCAATAGCCCTTCAGGCCACGTAAAATACGGTCGCCCCGCTACGTTGTAGCGGAAATACGGGTCGCCCGCGATGAAGAACATCTTCAGGTGCAGCACGATGCTCTGCGCCAGCGTCACCGACTTATCCGCCTCGGTAACTTCGCTCAGCCGCCCCCAGAACACGTCCGGTCGCTGGATAGCGTAGACTGCCATCGGCGCAGCCGTGATCGCAAGTGTGACGAAGAAGATCGCGCCCTGCCGCAGCCGCCGACGCCAGTTCGCCCGGTCGAACCAGAGCAGTGCCACCCCGCCGATCAGCAGCCAGAACGGGAACAGCCGCGACGAGTTATAGGTGTAGACAGCCCCACCCGCGAACAATCCGCCAATCACCAGCAGGGGCAAGGCGTGCCTTGCCCTCGTCTCTCTTATTCCTTTGAAGAGAAACAGCAGCGCCAGCGCCTGCATCAGCGGCAGCGTCGAGGAGCGAAACGCCTGCCGCGACATCCAGATCATCGGGAACGAGAGCGTCATCAGCACGCCAACGGCCAGCCCAACGATCAAACCGCGCCGTCCGCGAAACATCGCTCGACCGAGCGCAGCCGACGCCGCAATCGTGATCAAATTGCAGAACACGCTCAACACGCGCAGGCTGAACATCCCATTGTTGACGAATGTCAGCAGCGGCACGCTCAGGTAATAGTAGAGAACTTCGCGCCCCTGATACGCTTCGACCATCGGGAAAAAGCGCGCGCCGCCAAAAGCAATACTGCGCGCAATCAGCAGTTCTGCCGCTTCGTCATAATGGGGGCCAGGGGGATAAATCGCAAGCTGCCAGATGCGCAAAAACGCTGCGACCAGCAGCGTCAGCGTCACCAGCGCGAGGAAGTGTTTCCGAGTCATGGCGCAGAAGCCTACCGCGTCCCGATCCAATGATCAACACCGACCTTTGCGGATCGTTTCCTGATAGCGCTATAATGAGCGTACATTCCATCAAATCGACTCGATTCGCGTAGGGGCGGGCGTGTGCTTGTTTTATAGGCCGAAAACCCGCCTCTCCTCATGCGAATCGAAGTTTTGACAGTATTACAAGGAGGTTCTCATTGGATCTGTTTGAGTATCAGGGTAAGCAGTATTTCGCCCGCTACGATATTCCCGTCCCGTCCGGCGCAGTCGCGAACACGGTCGAAGAAGCCGTCGCGGTCGCGGACAAAATCGGCTATCCCGTTGTCATCAAGGCGCAGGTACAGGTGGGTGGGCGCGGGAAAGCTGGTGGCATCCAGATCGCCAATAACGCCGACGAAGCCCGTATGCACGCCACCAAAATCCTCGGCATGGACATCAAGGGGCACGTCGTCCTCCGTCTGTGGATCGAGAGCGCGTCGGACATCGCCGAAGAATACTACGTCTCGTTCACACTGGATCGCAGCGCCAAGCAGTATCTCGGCATGATCTCCGCCAAAGGTGGCGTCGAAATCGAACAGGTCGCCGTCGAAGACCCCGCCGCCCTCCATATCATCCACATCGACCCGGCAGGCGATTTCACGCCGGAGATCGCGCGCAACTTCGTTGAATCCGCTCATCTCAACCCCAAAGCCGTCGATTCCGCTGTGCTGCTGGTCGAGAAGCTCTATAACGCCTTTGTCGAAGGCGACGCCGATCTGGTCGAGATCAATCCGTTGATCCTCTCAAAGGATGGGCGCGTTTATGCTCTTGACGCGAAGGTCAGCCTCGATGACAGCGCCGCTTTCCGTCATCCGGAATGGGCACAGTTCGAGTCCGCAGAAGCCGTTGATGAACGTGAGCGGCTGGCGAAGGAAAAAGGCTTGCAGTACATCGGGCTGGATGGCACGGTTGGCATCATTGCCAACGGTGCGGGTCTCGCCATGTCCACCCTCGATACCGTTAAGCAAGTCGGTGGCAGCGCCGCCAACTTCCTCGACATCGGCGGCGGTGCGAACGCTGAAGTCGTCACCAATGCCCTGACCGTCATCAATACCGATCACAACGTCAAGGCCATCCTGATCAACATTTTCGGCGGCATTACGCGTGGTGATGAAGTCGCGCATGGCATCGTTGAAGCGCTCCAGAACGTCGATCTGCACGCGCCGCTGGTTATCCGTATCGACGGCACCAACTCGACCGAGGGACGCGCCATTCTCGCCCAGTATGAATCCGAGCACCTGATCAGCGCCAGCACCATGCTCGAAGCGGCGCAAAAGGCCGTCGCGCTCGCAGGAGGAAACCAATAATGGCGATTTTCGCCGATGAAAACAGTAAAGTCGTTGTTCAGGGTCTCACCGGTTCGCAGGGGCGCTTCTACGGCCTGCGTAATCGCGATTACGGCACGAAAGTTGTCGCAGGAACGAACCCCCGCAAGGCTGGAACTGACGTGGAAGGTATCCCCGTCTATGCGACAGTCGCCGAAGCCGTCGAGAAAACCGGCGCGAATACCGCATTCATCATCGTTCCCGCCTCGGTCGCTGCCGCTGCCATCCTCGAAGCAGCCGAAGGTGGCGTTCCCTTCATCGTCTGCGTGACCGAGCACATCCCCATGCACGATCAGGCGCGCGTTTACAACGTCCTCAAGGAAAAGTATCCCGGCGTCCGTCTGCTCGGCCCCAACTGCGCGGGTATTCTCAGCCCCGGGAAATGCAACATTGGCTTCAACCCTGCTGAAGTTTCCATGCCCGGACACGTCGGCATCGTCAGCCGCTCCGGGACACTCGCTTACCAGTCGATTTTCGAGATGACCCAGAAGGGCATCGGTCAATCGACTGCCGTCGGCATTGGCGGCGACCCCGTTCCCGGCACCAGCTTCATCGACTGTCTGCAAGCCTTTCAGGCCGATCCTGAAACCGAAGCAGTCGTCATGATCGGTGAAATCGGCGGCACAGCAGAAGAAGAAGCCGCCGACTACATCAAGGCCGAGATGACCAAGCCCGTCGTCGCCTACATCGCAGGTGTAACTGCCCCTGCGGGCAAGAAGATGGGACACGCCGGGGCGATTGTCTCTGGCAATCGCGGCACAGCCCAGGCCAAGATTGACGCTCTCCGCAGCGCGGGGGCGCGCGTTGCCCTCAACCCGACGCAGCTCGGCGATCTCATGGTCGAGGCTCTCGCCGCCCGCTAACAAAGTGATGCCTGTATGGGCGCACCCGTGTGTGCGCCGTTCTTAATCCGAATCAAAAAGCAGCGGATCGTTCAAACGATCCGCCGCTTTGTTTATGTCGAAGCGCTCAGCTTATGCTTTGCTATTGGTCTCGGCAGCTTTGCCAACCACCGTGTTCGGTGCCTGATTGTTACCTTTGCTATTGCCGTTGCCATTGGTCGTCTTGACCGGAATCTGGTGCGGCTGTGCAACTTCCGACTTCGGCAGCGTCAGGGTCAGCACGCCATCGTGATACTGCGCCTCGGCCTTCGCAAAATCGACGTTCTGCGGCAGACGGATACGGCGGCTGAAGTGTCCGCTACGGCGCTCACGCACCAACCAGCGTTTATTGTCGTCCTGCTTCTCGGACGTCTCTTCAGGAATATCCGCCTCAATCAGCAGATACTCGCCGTCCTGTCGAACATTGATATTCTCCGGCTTGACGCCCGCCAGTTCAGTTGTCACGGTGTACTGCTTGTCATCCTCGTGAGCATCAATCGCAAGCAGATTACCGTTGACGGCTTCACCAAATATTGGACGCCAGTCGTTGCCGAACGGCTGCCAGTCCTCGAAAAAGCGGTCGAATGCGTTCTGCATCGTCGCCATTTCACGGAAAGGATTCCAACGAGTCATTTCATTTGCCATCATAAGTCTCCTGATTACTCTCCTCAAGAGTGATTCTGATTCTACGATAGCAAACTTACGTTAAATCCACTTTGGAAATGTGTATGCGTTTTGTAAGAATCAGGCACGATACCGATGCTGTGCGCCAAAGTCCTTGCTAGGCATCCACGACGCCGCCTCGTCGTGATCAGCAGGCGCGTAGCTCAGCAGCACTTTGCCGTCTGGTTCTTCGAGATAATAGACCAGATATTCCCCGCCAATCTTAATCGGGAGTCGCGGCGCTAGCCGTCGCGGAAAGCGCACCAAATCGTCCGACTTGGTGTAAAACACCATCGGCTGCCAGAAGCCCCACCAGGGCTGCACCCCCGCCGAAAGCCGGGCGAAGTGTACCGGTGCGCGTGAGTAACGCAGCGCGCGAATCAAGACAGGAAGAAACAAAAGCAGCAGCGCCGCACCCAGCGCCACCCACCAGACATCGTCGATGACCGCCATCGCTTCGTCACCGAACACTAGAAACGATGCGCTTAGCAACAGCCCGAGAATCACCAGAGGCTGCACAATCAGGTCGAGCCACTGCCCCCGCATGATCTTGCCATCGCGGTTCGCCGCTAATCGCGCCCGCATTTCCGGCACTACCGGATCGCGTTTCGCCTTTTCCATTCCAGTAAATCCCGCCCAATCTATTCAACCATCTCCAATAGTATAAACATGAAACTCTATTTCTTCTTGCTTTCCCTTTGCGTTTTTGCGTCTTTGCGCCTTTGCGTTAATTCTTTTCCTCGTTTGGTGATCTTTGTGTTCTAGGCGGTTTAATTCTCCTGGAGTCTTTTTACTCTGGTGCAAGCGCCGTTTGCTCAGCACCATCGCTGACGGGTTTGCGCACTTGCAGCAAGATCACACTAGCGATGATCACTGCGCCACCAACCCACTGAATGGGCAGCATGACTTCGCCCAGAAAGATCAACGCCAGGACGGCTGTCAGCAGCGGCTCGAAGGTAGCGATAATGGCGGAACGAGTCGCGCCGAGCTTCTGGATGCCCGCGTTGAGCGCGAACACGGGTAATACCGTACTGATGACTGCAATCGCCAGCAGCAGAAGCCACGACTCACCTTGCGGCAGTTTCATTCCATGCGGAACCGCCAGCAGCGCAATCACGATCAGCGCGCCCGTGACCGTCCAGGCACTGGTGCGTATCATATCGCTGTGACCGCGCATAACGCGGTTGCTCACGATGAAATAAATCGCCACGCACAAGCCGTCAAACAGCGCCATCATCACGCCGACAAAATTATCGCCCGTCAATCCCGCGCTGAAATCGGGAGCGGTCAGCGCGATGCCGACAAGCGTCAGCGCCAGCGCGAACCAGGCTAGGAGCGAGAGCCGCTCGCCGAGAAGTGCTTCGAGGATGGCAACCATCGCCGGATAGGAATAAAAGAGGACGACGAACGTTCCGGCAGGGATGCGCTCCCAACCGAAAAAGGCTGCCAGCGCTTCCGCACCAAAGAGCGAGCCAAGCGCCATCAGCTTGAGATACGGCAGGGGCCGCACGTTGATGGCTGGGGCGCGAGGCGCGCGAATAATCACCAGCACCCAGTAAATCAGCGCCGCGAACGCGAAACGCCAGAAAGCGATATCGAGCGGCTCGACATCCTGCGCAAAGAGAGTCTTGGTAAACACGGAGAGAAAGGAATAACCAATAATCGCGAGAACGATCAGGATCACGCCGTCACGCTGGGTGCGCTGCATAAACAACCTGTCTGTGTAAGGTTAAATGCCCCACGATGGTATCACAGGTACGTGAACGCCGTGAAGCAGTGGATATATCATCCGACAAAACACGAGGGGCGACCTGACAGGTCGCCCCTATGAGCCATCTTTTATGATTGTTGAGCGTTAGTGAACGATTGCCGCGAGGAAGGACACGTGATCCGTCAGCGAAGTCACCAGGAACGGCAGCACACCCATAATCAGCGTCCCTGCGAACGCGATGTAGGTTGCCCAGTTGACGTATTTAGTCTCTCCTGCTGCCGGGTCGCCATCGCCGTCAGCGAGATACATATTGACGACGACGCGGATGTAGTAAAACGCGCTCACGACGCTCGTCAGCACGCCGATCACCGCCAGCACCGTCAGCCCGGAGTTGAGTGTCGCCCAGAAGACGAACCACTTGCCGATGAAACCACCTGTCAGCGGAACACCCGCCAGACTGAGCATGAAGAAGGCCATCATCGCCGCCAAAACGGGTCGGCTCTTCGACAACCCCTTGAAGTCGTCCAAGTTCGTCCCGCGACCATCATCCTTCTCAATCGCGATCACGACTGCGAACGCGCCGATGTTCGTGAACATATACGCCAGCAGATAAATCGCTGCCGCCCGCGCCGCCTGATCGCCAATCCCTGGCGTGCCTGCCGCCGCGACCGCCATCAGGATATAGCCCGCGTGCGCAATCGACGAATAGGCCAGCATACGCTTGATGTTCGTCTGCGAAATCGCGACGAAATTACCGAGGATCAGCGTTGCCGCCGCAATAAGCTCGATCACGTTCTGCCATGCCGCCGTCGTCTGCTGCGCGACCATCAGTGCAGGCAAAGCCACAATCATAATACGCAGCAGCGCCGCAAACCCGCCAACCTTCGCCGCTACGCTCATGAAAGCCGTGATCGGCGTCGGAGCGCCTTCGTACACGTCCGGCGTCCACATATGGAACGGCACAACCGCTACTTTGAAGCCCAGCCCCACCAGAATGAGGCCAGAGCCGAGCAGCAGCAAAAGCGTCGCCTGCCCTTGCCCATTGAGCGCCAACCCAATCGCCTGAAAAATCTGCGGCAGATTGGTCGTCCCGGTCGCGCCGTAGATCAGCGCCGCGCCATAGACGAAGAACGCGCTCGAAAATGCGCCTAGGATGAAATACTTAATCCCGCTTTCTTCAGATTTCAGATTCGGTGCGCGGAAAGCCGCCAGCACATACAGCGGAATGCTCAGCAGTTCCAGCGACACGAACACGGCGATCAGGTCGTTCGCGCTCGCCATGAACATGCCGCCGACTGTCGTGAACAGCAGCAGCACGTAAAACTCGCCGCGCTCAATCCCGGCACGCTTGACATAGTCGATGCTCAGCAGGACGCTGATCCCCGCCGTGAACAGGATCACGATATTCATGAACCCGCTGAACGAGTCGGCGATAAACATCCCCATGAAAGCTTCTTGATTCTGGTTGAAAACCAGCAGGTTGACGATGAAGGCAAAGATAATCCCGCCAATCGCCAGCCACGCCGTCACCTGTTTGCGTTTCACGAACAGGTCGATCAACAGCAGAATCACTGCCCAGATCGCGAGGCTAATCCCCGGTAGGGCAACCCCTAAATTTAAGTCCGCAAGGCTTGGTGTCATCGCTCCTACATCCTCACCTTACGGCGCAACATTGCGTGCGACGGTCGGAATATACGGGCCAACCTGGGTCACCAGATGCGCCACACTTGCATCCATCGTGGCGAAGAAGGGCGCGGGTTGAATACCAATCAGGAAAATCGCAATCAGGATCGGGATGAGCACGGCGATTTCCTGCCAGTGCAGCGGATCGAGATGCTTGTTTTCTTCTTTGTCCAGTTCGCCCATGAAGACTTTCTGGAACATATACAGCAGGTAAATCGCCGAAAGGATCACGCCGAGCGTCGCGAACAGAGTGTAGAAGAAACCCAACACCGTGCTGCCGAACGTCCCCAGCAAAATCGTGAATTCGCCGACGAAACCGTTCAAACCGGGCAAACCCATACTACTGAGCGTGATGATCAGCATCAGTCCGCCGAGCAGCGGCAGCGCTTTCCAGATACCGCCGTAAGCGTCCATCGCTTTGGTGTGACGGCGTTCATAGAGCATACCGACAACAAGGAACAGGCCGCCGGTGCTAATGCCGTGATTGACCATTTGCAGGATACCGCCCTGAAGTCCCGCCGCTGTCATCGCAAAAATGCCGAGGACGACGAAACCCAAGTGGCTCACCGAAGAATAAGCGACCAGTTTTTTGACGTCGGTTTGCGCGTAACTGACCCACGCGCCGTAGATGATGCCGATAATCGCCAGTACCGCGATAATCGGTGCCCACTGTACCGCCGCCTGCGGGAACATCGGCAGACAGAAGCGGACGATACCGTAACAGCCGAGCTTCAGCATGACGCCCGCCAGAATGACCGAACCCGCTGTCGGCGCTTGCACGTGCGCGTCCGGCAGCCAGCTATGCAGCGGCCAAATCGGGACTTTAATCGCGAAAGCAATCAGGAAGCCGAGGAACAGCAGCCCCTGTGTGCTGAACAAGCCGTCGAACGGGAACTTGATCGCGCCGCTCTGAACGCCAGCGATGATTTCCTGCACCGAGAAGGTGTGCGCCACGCTGCCGACATACAGAATTGCCAGCAGCATCAAAATCGAGCCAGCCATCGTGTACAGGAAGAACTTGACGGCGGCGTAAACGCGCTGTTCCGCGCCCCAGATGCCGATCAGGAAGTACATCGGCACGAGCGAGATTTCCCAGAAGATGTAAAAGACGAACAAATCCTGCGCCATGAACACGCCGAGCATCGCAAATTCGAGCAGCAGCATGAACAGGAAATACAGCTTAATGCGTCCGCGTTCGTGCAGTACGTGCACGCGGAACGACGACAGAATTGCCAGCGGCATGATGAAGGTCGTCAGCACAATCATCAGCAGGCTCAGGCCATCGACGCCCATAATGAAGCTGATGTTATACGATGGCAGTAAATCCCACTTGGTGACGAACTGCATCCCCGCCTGTGTGTTATCGAAGGCCGCCCATAACAGCAGCGAAGCAACAAACGTGATGATGCTTGTTATCAAAGCCGTCCACTTGACGCGCTCTTCCTGCTCTTCCCTCTGGAAAATCAGAATCAGGAAGAACCCTACCAGCGGTAGGAGCAGCACCAGTGTGACGAGCGAAAATCCGGCATTTTCCATATTCAGCGCTCCCCGGTTTAGCCGATGTTTAGCCGTTGCCGTTCAGCATCGGCAGCAGTAACACAATAATCACCACCACGACACCCAAGAGGATGGTGACAGCATACGTTCGAACGTAACCTGTTTGAACCGTGCGCAGACGACCGCTAATCCAGCGCGCCAGCGACCCGACCCCATTCACAACGCCGTCGATCAAGCCCAGATCAACCGGCTTGCTCAGGAAAGTGGCGATGGCGTTAAAGCCGCGCACCAGCACCATATTATGGAACCAGTCGTGCCAGAACGCCCAGTCCAGCGTATCCGCTAGGAACTTCGAAGCCACGTTGAACGGATTCTCAAATAAACGATAGTAGGTGCGATCCCAGTACATACGCGCGTTTGCAAATGACCACAGCGCGCCGGTCTCCGGCTGCATTTCCAGCGGGTCGTGTCCGTGATTGACGACCGCCTTGTTGTGACCGTAAATCCGCCCCGCCAAAATCATCGAGCCGAGCGCGACCAGGAAGGCAATCAGCGCCAGCAGCGGCTGGAATTCGACGCCCTTCACATACAGCACGCTCTGTTCGAGCCACTGCGTAAAGCGCTCCTCGCCGAAAATGCTCTTGAACAGGATGAAGTTCGGCGTGTTGATGAAGCCCACGAACAGGCTGAAGAAGGCCAGCACAATCAACGGGATCGTCATCACCGCGCTGCTTTCCGGTGCGTGATCAGCAGCTTCGGTGCGCGGGTCGCCGTGAAAGACCATCACGACCTGCCGCCACATATAGAAGGCGGTCAAGGCCGCCGCTGCCAGCAGACCCGCCAGAGCAATGTAACCACCCAGGTTGTTGTTGTCGCCGAATAGACCGCGCAGCCATGACGAAGCCAGAATTTCGTCCTTCGACCAGAAGCCCGCGAACGGGAAAATACCCGCCAGTGCCAGCGTCCCGAAGACGTAGCACCAGTACGTAATCGGCATCTTGTGCCGCAGGCCGCCCATGTTGCGCATATCCTGCGGGTCAAATTCTTCTTCATGTTCGTCGTCGTGACCATGTTCATCATGACCGTGACCATGATGCGCCGCTTCGTGGTGTCCGTGTTCCATCCCGTGAATGACCGAGCCGCTGCCGAGGAACAGCAGCGCCTTGAAGAAGGCATGGGTCACCAGGTGGAAGATCGCCGCGCCATACGCGCCCACGCCGACCGCCGCCACCATGAAACCGAGCTGGCTGACCGTACTGTAGGCCAGCACGCGCTTGATGTCCCACTGACCGAGCGCGATGTACCCGGCAGCCAACGCCGTCGCCGTACCAATCAGCGTGACCACCAGCGACGTTAGCGGCGCGTTGGTGAAGAACACGTTCGAGCGCACCATCAGGTACACGCCTGCCGTAACCATCGTCGCCGCGTGGATCAGCGCGCTGGCGGGTGTCGGGCCTGCCATCGCGTCCGGCAGCCACACAAACAGCGGAATTTGCGCCGATTTACCCGTTACACCGAGCAGCATAAACAACGTAATCAGCGTCAGCACAGTCGAAATCGGCCAGTTGAACGGGCCAAGCTGCACCATTGCGTCAGCCGCGATCATGCGCTGTGCCTGCCCGAAAATACCCAGTTGATCGCTTTGAATCTGCGTATTGTCGGTGTTGACGATTTCGCCCGTTGCCGCGCCTTCGCTGACGTGCGTTTCGGCGGTGGTGGCAGCTTCGCCCGTGGTCGTGGCTTCAGTTGTCGCGCCCTCGCCCGATTTATCGGCGAGGGTTTGTGCCGTCTCGCCTTCGTGAACAACCGCAATCTCACCCGGCTTGAAGAAATCGACCGTGTGGAACGTCCAGAAGGTCAGGAACACCGCCATCAGAATGCCGAAGTCGCCGATGCGGTTCAGGATCATGGCTTTCTTGGCGGCGTTACTGTTGCGCCAGCCAATCCCCTTCGCCCGGTCGAACCAGAAGCCAATCAGCAGGAACGAGCATAAGCCCACGCCCTCCCAGCCGACGAACATCATCAGCAGGTTGTTGCCCGTTACCAGCACGAGCATGAAGGCCAAAAACATATTCAGGTAGGCAAAATAACGGCTGAAGCGCTCGTCGCCATGCAGGTAGCCAATCGAGTATAAGTGGATCAGCGAGCCAACCCCGGTGATGACCAGCATCATCGTCACGCTCAGGGTATCGACGCGCAGTTGCCAGGGAATTTCGACCCCCGGCAGGCGTATCCAGCCGTCCAGCAGCGGCGGATTAACCACCGCCGCCTGATAATGACTCCCGCTCAGGTAGGCGTAGAGCAGCACAGCCACCAGAAAGGCCAGCGACGAAGCGGTCGTCGCGACAATCGCCACACCGCGCTCGCTCAGCTTTGCGCCCCAGAAAAAATTAATGAACGCCCCAATTGAGGGGATCAGGATAATCAGCGGTATCAGTTGCGGATAATGTTCCATAGCGCGTCCTCTACAGAGTACAGAATGTCGGATACTGAGTGGTGAGAAAACTCAGTACTCAGTACTCAGTACTGTATTTACCCTTCCATCTGGTGCAGTTCGTCGATATTGATGCTCTTTTTACTGCGGAAGATGGCGACGATCAGCGCCAGCCCAACCGCAACTTCGGCGGCTGCGACCGTGATCACAAAGAAGACGAACAGGTGTCCGCCTTCCTGCCCCCAGTGCCGCGCGAACGCCGCCAACGCCAGATTTGCCGCGTTCAGCATCAGTTCGACCGACATGAAAACCAAAATCGCGTTGCGCTTCAGCAGGACGCCCATTGCCCCCAGGACGAACAAAACCATGCTCAACATGATATAGGGTTCGGTTGGAACTTGCATTGCATGGCTCCTTAGTTGCCACTTGCTGTCTTATACGCCAGTCGTTGAAAGCTTCGCCGACCGGAGTGCTACTCTCGACCGGGAATGCTATTCACCGACGGGTTCTTCCAGTTCGGGAATGCCTTCACCCACTTCCGTCACTTCATGCCCCACCTGTGAGGCGATCACGTTGACCAGTGGACGGCTGACCACACGCCGACTCGCTGGCTTGCGTGTGGCACTTTTCTGCTGACGGTGTGTCAGAACAATCGCGCCGACCATCGACGCGAGCAGCAGGACTGCCAGCAGTTGGAACACCAGCATGTAGTTCGTGAACAGTTGCAGGCCAATCGCTTTCGGCCCGCCGAACGACGGCGCGGCGTCAACCACTGTTGAAATCGCCAGCCCACGCAGAACCCCGCCCTGCGAACCCTGGAATACGCGCTGCTGCGTCAGCACAAGCGAGCCGCTGGTATCGCGCAGGATGTCGTAGTTGTCCATACGATAGAGCACAGTGTCAGGATTTGCCGCATCGACAAACGCCCAGTTGACCGTTCCCTCTGGTGTATAGAACACCTCGGACGACTGACCCGGCGCTAAGGTGTCGATAATCACAGGCGCACCCGTGACGTTCAGGCTCGTACCCAGATCAACCAGCTTTACGGCTTCGGTATAGCCGTTGAAAACGACCAGACGACTGCTGCGATTTTGCAGAACGGTGCTGTTGTCGTCACTGATCAATCCCACGTTCAGGTTGCGGTTATCGCCGTAATCCACCGCCGTTTGCTGCTGACCACCCGCCAGCGAAATCGGAACGTTCAGCTCAACCCCGTTTTCAGGCTGCACCTTGAGCGTGTAATCGCCGGAGGGCAGCGTGACGTAATCGGAACTCGTATTAAAAGCCAGCCCGGTCGCGATCACCTGATCGTTCGCGTAAACGTCCACCGTTCCGGCATCCGGTGCAGCATTCAGCACCCGAAGCTGCGGCTGCGGGGATGTATCCGTCGCCAGATTAAGATCGACGTGCGTCAGGACAATCCCGAAAATCAACGCCAGCGAGGCCGCCAGCGCCAGAACGACCCCGATCCGACGACGACGCAGGCTTGGGGCTTCCTGGGACGGGTCGGTATCTTCCAGTCGTTCAGAACCGAGCAGCATGATCACGAATAAGAACAGAACCATGATCGCCCCGGTGTAGACCGTGATCTGAATCATGGCGAGGAAAGCCGCGTTGAGCAGCAGGAACAAAAATGCGATACACGCCATGGTCACAATCAGGAACAGGGCGCTGTGGACAGCATTATCGCTCCGCAGCATGAAGACGGCAGCACTTATTGCTATCAGGCCGACCAGGCAGAACCAGAAGAACTCTGTCATTTTCAATCCCTACGTGGGTGTCAACAACTTGTGCAGTTTAACACAAGCAGCGCCACACTTCAAACTTTCAAAATCCTAATTTCCCGCCCGAATTTCCGGTTCTTCCCCTCCCCTTTTACAAGTGGAGATGAGAGCCTGACCTTGTTCCTGGTCAGCGGGGGTGAGGTCGCAAAAAAAGCACCTCTTGCGAGGTGCTTGGCTGACCCAGACATTGATTACTTCGGATTTTCCATGTCAGGGATCGAGCGGTTAAAGCTACCCGGTTCAACCTGTCTTGGCGTTGCCGCTACCCCTGGCGCTGTCCCGTCGATCAGCATGGCTTTATCGAAGATGGCATCGTCACGGTCGGTGAAGCTTAACCGGTGCTCGTGCCCCAACTGAATCGCCTGCGTCGGGCAGGCATCTTCGCAGTAGCCACAGAAAATGCAGCGCAGCATGTTGATCTCGTAAGTTTTGGCATAACGCTCGCCGGGGCTGTAACGCTCCTCGTCGGTGTTCTCCGCCGCTTCAACCCAGATCGCATCTGCGGGGCAGGCCGCCGCGCACAGCGAACAGCCGATGCACTTCTCCAGCCCATTGTCGTAACGGCGCAGGTGGTGACGCCCTTTATAGCGATCCTTGAACGGACGCACCTGCTCCGGGTACTGAATCGTTACGGGTTCTTCCAGAACATGCTTAAACGTCGTCGCAAATCCGCGCAGTACGTTCATAATCGCTCCTCAACCAACCAATTTCCCTATCCGTTCGACAGTGCGGCATACAGCAAGCCAACGGATTCTGTAGGGGCAAGGTGCTGCCTTGCCCGATCTTTTCTTTAATCTCCGCTGCCCGTCGTCGTTGTCGATTCACCTGATGGCGTTTCTTCCTTTTTCTCCGGCGCGAGTTTCGCCAGACTGTCCAGCGCTTTCAGTGTGTAATCCCACAGCAGGAATGGCACAGCGATCAAGCCGCCGACCACCTGAAGCACGTAATAGCCCACGCCCTTTTGCACACCCGTGATCACCGGATCATCCTGCATATCCTCGACCGGAGCATCCAGTTGTCCGCTGCGCCGCAGGATATACAGCCCGCCTGCCAGCACGACGACGAAGAACACGCCCGCCGCAATCGCATAACCAAGTGCCGAATTGGTGGCGTCGCCAAACATGACAGAGACCGCCGTCCACATCACCGCGATCAACGCTAGCGGCAGCATGATCTTCCAGCCGAAGGACATCAGGCGGTCGTAGCGGATACGGGGTAGCGTCGCGCGAATCCAGATCATGAAAATCAGGAACAGCACGACCTTGCCGATCAGCACGACCGGCCCCAAAAACGGAATGTGCTGCACGATACCGAAGCCGTCGTTGTAGCCGCCGAGGAACTGTGAAATCACGATCACGCTGATGCCGATCATACCGAGGTATTCCGCCATCATGAAGAGCGCGAACTTCATGCCGCTGTATTCGGTCATGTAACCCTGCGTCAGTTCCTGCTCGGCTTCCGGCAGGTCGAATGGCGCGCGGTTGACTTCAGCCAGCAGCGCGATAAATAAAATCGCCGCCGCCAGCGGATTCTGGAAGATGTACCACTGATAGAAGTAAGTCTGGCTGCGAATGATGTCGCCCAGGCTCATGCTGCCGACGACAATAATCGGCACCGCCATCGTCAGACCGAGGCTCAGTTCGTAGCTCAGCATTTGCGCCGTTGCACGCAGACCACCCAGCATCGCGTACTTGTTGTTACTCGCCCAGCCTGCCAGCACCACGCCGTAGGTGCCGATGCTCAGAATTGCCAGCAGCCAGAGTACGCCGACGTTCGGGTCGGTCAACCCAAGCGGCACGTTGTACCAGAAGCCGTCAAACCAGGGGATGAGCAGATTGCCGCCGAGCGGAACAACCGCCAGCACAATCAGCGTTGGAACCGTCTTCAAAATCGGCGAAATCAGGTAAACCGGACGATCAGCGCCGCTGGGGATAATGTCTTCCTTGAAAATCAGCTTCACACCGTCCGCCGCTGGTTGGAGCAGACCCATCGGCCCCACGCGGTTCGGGCCGGAACGCTGCTGAAACCAGGCGATGAACTTGCGTTCGAGCAGCGTCGTGTAGGCGAAGCCCGTCAGCACGATGAAGAAGAACAGTAGCGAAAAGACAATCGCGTGGACGGGCGCGCAGCCACGACCATCAGGGCCGTAACACTGCACGATCTTCGTCGTATCGACACGATTGGGATCGAAGATCCACGTCAGCACAATCGTCCCGATTTGCAGGATGAACGACCACAGGCCGCCCGCAATCGAGAAGACCGCGAACCCGGCGAAGAACAGCGCTGCCAGAATCACACCGATCCGGGCGTAGCCATGCAGCAGCATCACCGCTGAAATCGTCCCGAAGGTGACCGCTCCTACTGCCAGCAGACCCGCAACTACCGAGTCGAACTGGAAGATGATGCCCAGCGTCGAAAGCAGCGTCGGCACGCCGATGAGTATCGCCAGCACCGCCAGCATCCCCTGCCAGCGCTGATGATCCTTGTTCGCCATCGTAAAGACGCCTAAACCCGCGCCGAACAGCGCCGCGATTGCCACCCACCACCAGCCGAGAATCGGCGACTCTCCAGCGACCAGCAGCACCGGGATCACCAGCAGCACAGTGATCACGCCGCCAGCGACCAGCAGCGTCAGCAGGTTCATGAACGCCTGTCGGTTTGAACTCGGAGTTTGAGTTCCAGATGCCATCAATTAAACCTTTCTAACTTCACCCGGCGCGGCTGCGAGCGGAGTCGCGGCGTCGCTCAGGTGGCGAGGCAGCAGCACCGTCCCTTCGGGCGCAGCGCCGTTGACGTGCGCCTTCGCCTGTACCGTACTCGTGCCTACGCTCACCTGCACCAGATCGCCATCGGCAATCTTGAGCTTCTTCGCATCCGCCGCGTTGATCTCCACGTAAGGAGCCGCCGTCCGCGTTGACAAAATCGCTTCCACGCTCGGCTCGAAGGTCGCTTCACGGTTGTAGAGCCGAATCGTCGGCACAACCATCAGGTTCCCCTTTGTCACTTTCGTCGTCGCTGGCAGCTTGACCTCACCTGCCGCCATCGCCGTCCCGCCATCAGCTTCGGTCGCGATTTGCACGCCGATGCCGCCCGTATTCTTGTAAGCGGTGCCGCCGTAATACAGGTCGTTTCCACCCACATCCGGGATTTGGCGCGGCACTTTTGCCAGTTCGCTGTAGCGTGCGCCCGCGAACGCTGGCACGCTCTGCGCGATTTCCATCATCACTGCCGCCGCCGAGGACTTGACGCGTCCCTGACCAAGCAGTTCGCCGATGCGACCGAACACCTGCCACGCGGGCAGCGCCGAACCCATCGGGCCTTGCGCAGTGTAGAAGCGCTGGACGCGCCGCTCACCGTTTGTGAACGAGCCGTCACGCTCAGCGAAACTCTGAATCGGCAGCGCGATTTTCGCCCGCTCCGTCAGTTCACTGGGGAACAGGTCAAGCGCGATAATCGTGTCCACCTTATCGAGCCAGGCCGCCGCGTTCGGGTCGTCCGCGAAAATGTCCGCCTGCGCCACAATCAGCACGCTCGGCGGCGCTTGCATGATGTCTTCAGCAGCTTCCGGGCTGAAGCCCATGTAGTGCAAACCCATCGAATTTGCGCCGGGCAGCGTCGCCAGCAGGCCGTTGTTCGGCTTACCAACGTGACCGCTGCTGATCAGCGTATTCGCTGCCGCCTGCATCAGCGCGCGGCTGCCGTCGAAGGTCAGTCCTTCTGCGCCCGCGACAATCACCAGATTCGCTGCGCCGGTCAGCTTGCCGACGATTTCGGCATTAGCAGCATCCGTCAGCGCCTGCGCCGCCTGCCCAACCGGATAGGTCAGCGTCGCGCTGGCGAATTCATCCATCCGCGTGTGCCGCGCATTCGCGACCACCACGTAAGCGCCGCGATCATGCGCGCCCTTGATGCGCAGCCGCCAGACCGGGGCTTCTTCTTCCAGGTCGCTGGCGATCACCAGCACCGCGTCGCCCTTACCGAGATTGCTCAGGTTCGTGTCTTTGCCGACACCGACCTGCGCCAGCAGTTCAATCCCGCCGTGAGTTGGAGGCCATGCACCCTTGCGGCCTTCGCCGACCAGTTTGCGCAGTGACCACAAATCTTCATTCGACATCTGCGTCCCGGCAATCGCCGCGACTTCGCCGCCTGCCTTCAGCGCGCTCGCAACCGCTGCCAGCGCTTCGTTCCAGCCGGTCGCCGTCCCGTTGATCATCGGCTGCATCAGGCGTTCGCTGCTGCGCGTGAAGTGGTGACCAAAGCGGCCTTTGTCGCAAATCCAGATTTCGTTGACTTCTTCGTTCTGGCGCGGCATCACGCGCTTGATCATCGCGCGGCCTTCAAAATCACGGTCGAGGCGGGTGCTCAGGCTGATATTGCAGCCCACCGGGCAGTGCGGGCAAATGCTCGGTACATTCGTCAGTTCCCAGGGACGTGCGCCAAAGCGGAAATCTTCGGTGGTCAGCGCGCCGACCGGGCAAATGTCGGTCGTGTTGCCGGAGAAATAGCTGTCGAAGCCGGGGTCGCTCACCGTGACGATTTGCAGGTTGCGTCCGCGTTCATGGAAGCCAAGCACATTGTCTCCGGCGATTTCTTCTTCAAAGCGAATGCAGCGCGCACATTGAATGCAGCGTTCTTCGTCGAGGAAAATCAAATCGCCCAGGGGAACATGCTTGTCGAGGTGCATTTTGTCGCTGAAGACCATCCGGCTTGCGCCGGGGCCGTATTCCAGCGTTTGATTTTGCAGCGGACATTCGCCGCCCTTGTCGCAAATCGGGCAGTCGAGCGGGTGACTCGTCAGCAGGAACTCGATCACATTCTTGCGCGCATCCGCGACTTTCTCCGTCGCCGTGCGAATGACCAGCCCCTCGCTGACCGTCGTTGTACAGGCCGTTTGCATCTTCGGCATCCAGCGAATTTGCGGGTTGCCATTCTCGTCCAGCAGAACTTCGCCGGTGGCGCGGTCTTTATTGATGCTGCCCATCTCGACCAGGCACATGCGACACATGCCCACCGGTTTCATCTTGGGGTGGTAACAGAACACAGGGATGTCGTTGCCGATCCATTTTGCTGCATCGACCAGGTTCGCCCCCTTCGGGACGTCATACGCCTGGTCGTCAATGTAAATCTTGACCGTATCCGCCATTTACTCCTCCAAAAAATCGCGACACACGCCTCCGGCTTCAGGGCAGGTCACGACCATCCATCTTGACTTCACTGACGCGCAGTTGTCCACTTTCACGAATGAGCGCTAAGCTTACCCTACCCTGCCTGTCATCGACAAATGTTGCCTTACAGAACAAAAGCCCGCCGTCAAGCTGGGTTTCCCCGGTTTCCGGGTTGATGATTCCCCGGTAAGCCACACGAGAATCGTACTCCCAGTTTTTCAGATGCAGGTTGTTGTTCTCAATCCAGTTTTGCAGCGCATCTGCCGAACCAGCCTTGCTGCGTAATCCTTGCGCCATTTGCTCATACCCGCCCTGCCAGTCCCGGTCTCGGACAGCTTTCAGATAAACATCGCTGGCGTCGATGAGCGGTTGATCGTCCTTCGGCTGCGCAAAAGCTCGATCAGCCTGCGTTTTAACATCCATAATGCGCTTGACCAGCGCCTGATGCTGTCTCCGCCTCATCATCACTATCGCGCCAGCCACAACAATCACGATGATGATCAGCAGCGGAAAAAGGCCCATCAGCGTTCCCCGCGCGCCGCACGCTTCAGCGCTTCCCTCAGACCAACAAGGGCGCGGTCTTGCACCGACTGCGCGACCACGCCCCAATCTTCCACGTCCACCTGCACCATCGCCAGATCAAGCGCCTTGCCAAAGTCTGCGATAGCCCCCGGTGTATCCCTCTGCTTGAGCAGCAGTTCGCCGCGTAAAACGTAGTTCGCGGCGACGTTCGGGTAGGCCATAATCGCCCAGTTCAGGTTACGCCAGCGTTCCTGCTGCGAAAACGTGCCGCGCAGACGCTGCCATAGCGATGGGGACTCCTCGTAGAAGTCCTGGTCAGGATCGAACGACAACGTTTAGTCCCCGGCAGCAGGAGCCGCTCCTCGTCGCGAAGCGCCACCGCGCGCCGCTCTGGGCGCAGCCGCCGGAGCCGCCTCGACCGCCGCTGGCGCTGCACCAATGTGGGCCTTGAAGTCTTCCGGGAAATTCTTGATCGTCTCGATCACCGGGTTCGCCGCGAAATCTGCCAGCGCGCACAGTGTCACGCCCTGCATATTCTTGGCGATGTTGTTGATAAGGTCGATGTCGCTTTCTTTCGCGCCGCCGCTCATGATTCGATCCAGCACCTTGTCGAGCCAGTACGTCCCTTCGCGACACGGCGTGCATTTACCGCAGCTTTCGTGCTTGAAAAACTTGATCGCCTTGGCAGCGACCCAGGTAATATCCACATCTTCGTCCATCACAATCACCGACGCCGAACCGAGGATCGTCCCGGCTTTCGCCATATCCTCATACGTCAGCTTCGTATCGAGCATTTCGTCGGTTGCCTTCATGATCGGCCCCGACCCGCCCGACGGCAGAATTGCCTTGATGGCCTTGCCGTTCGGGATGCCGCCGCCATATTCTTCACCGAAGACCAGGTCGCGCATCGTCAAGCCGAAGGGCATTTCATAATTCCCCGGCTTGTTGACGTTTCCGCTCAGGCAGAAGACTTTCGTGCCGGGGCTTTGCTCCGTACCGATTTTCTTGTACTCCGCCGCGCCGTTGACGATGATCCAGGGGACGTTGGTCAGCGTTTCGACGTTGTTGACCACTGTTGGCTCGCCGTACAGACCGCCACCCTTGTTCGCCGGGAACGGTGGACGCACGCGCGGCTGACCCATCACACCTTCAAGGCTGTTCAGCAGCGCGCTTTCCTCGCCACAGATATACGCCCCCGCGCCGAGATGGGTGTACAGGTCACATGACCAGTTCGTCCCGCCGATGTTCTTCCCCGCCCAGCCGTGTGCGTAGGCATCGGCGATTTTCTTATCCAGCTCGTGCGCCACGTCCCAGAACTCGCCGCGCAGGTAGATATACACCGCTGTCGCCTGAATGGCATAGGCGCAAATCATCGCGCCTTCGATCAATTGATGCGGGTTGTTCTCCATGATCTGGCGGTCTTTGAAGGTGCCGGTCTCGCTCTCGTCCGCGTTGACCGTCACGTACTTGACGGGTTCGCGCTGGTCGATGAAGCTCCACTTCATACCCGCCGGGAAGCCCGCGCCGCCACGACCGCGCAGGTTCGACGCTTTGACTTCATCAATCACGGCTTTCGGATCCATCGACAGGGCTTTCTTCAGCCCTTCGTAGCCGCCGTTCTTGATGTACGTATCATATTCGCGGATGTTCGGGACATCCTTTTCGCGATAGATAATGTTCAAACTCGCCATACGCACTTATCCTGACTTCAAAAGTTCTCAGTCCTGAGTTTTTACTCAGCACTCAGCACTCAGCACTCGTTATTATTTATTTACTGCCGCATTAACCTCGGCGCGCCATTGATCCAGCAGCACCTTCATTTTGTCCATATCGAGATTTTCGTGATAGTGGAAGTTGCATTGCAGCATCGGCGCTTTGTCACAGGCCGCCAAACACATCACATGCTCGACCGTGAACAGACCGTCATCGGTTGTACCGCCCTCTTCGACGCCCAGTTCTTCCTTTAGCTGCTTGTGGAACGTTTCCGCCCCGCGCAGCGCGCAGGCCAGGTCAGTACACACCTGAAGCCAGTATTTGCCCTTCGGCTTTTCCGAATACATCGTGTAGAACCCGGCAATCGACTTGACCTGCGTCGGGTCGATTTCGCAGATGTCCGCGACTTCGACAATCGACTCCGGCGTCACCCAGCCGTATTCTTCCTGCGCGATGTACAGCATCGCCATCACACCCGAACGCTTGTCGGGGTATTTGGCGAATGTCGCTTGAATTCGATCTGCGTATTTGTCTGCGAGCATAAACAACTTCCTATGTTATGTACCGTAGGGGCGCACGGCCGTGCGCCCCTACAAAATTGCAAATGTCTAGCGGTCGCTGTCGCCCAGTACCACGTCCACGCTGCCGATAATGCCGATCAGGTCGGCAATCAGGTGTCCCGGCGCAATCTTGCTCAGCGCTGCAATGTGGATGAATGATGGCGTCTTGAAATGCACACGGCGCGGCTTGGTTCCGCCCGTGCCCGCCAGATAGCAGCCAATCTCGCCGCGCGGGCTTTCAATCGCCGAGTAGACTTCTTCGTCCGGCGCATCGTAGCCCTGCGTCCACAGCTTGAAGTGGTGAATCACCGCTTCCATGCTCTGGCCCAGTTCAGCACGCGGCGGCGGTACATACTTACGATTGGTCGAACGGAAGGGGCCACCCGGCAGTCCTTTGACGGCCTGCTCGATGATCTTCAGGCTCTCGCGCAGTTCCTGCACGCGCACCAGATAGCGATCATACACGTCGCCGTGCTGACCGAGCGGCACATTGAAGTCATACTTTTCGTAGCCGCTGTAGGGCTGGGCTTTGCGAATATCCCAGTTGACGCCGCTGGCGCGCAGCGAAGGGCCGCTCATGCCGAGCGCAATGCCTTCTTCCGGCTCGACCACGCCAATCCCCTGCGTCCGGTCGATGAAGATCGGGTTGTTGCTCAACAGCGCTTCGTAGTCGTCAATTTTCGCCGGGAAGTAGTCGAGGAACGTCTTCAGCGTCGGCAGGAATTCTTCGGTCAGGTCGCGCCATACGCCGCCGGGGCGGATGTAGCTGGTCATCATGCGCTGCCCGGACAGCATTTCGAACATATCCAGCACGAATTCGCGCTCGCGGAAGCAGTACAGGAACACGCTCATCGCGCCTAAGTCCATCGCGTGCGTCCCCAGCCACACCAGATGGCTGTTGATGCGCGTCAGTTCCAGGCAAATCACGCGAATCGCCTGTGCGCGTTCCGGCACGTCGAGTCCCGTCAGCTTTTCAACCGCCGTCGCAAACGCCATGTTGTTCGACATCGGCGCAAGGTAGTCCATGCGGTCGGTCAGCGTGACCGCTTTTTCGTAGGTCTTCGACTCGATGTTCTTTTCAATCCCCGTGTGCAGGTAGCCCACATCTGGGATGCAGCTAATGATTTCTTCGCCGTCCAGTTCCAGCAGCAAACGGAGGACGCCGTGTGTGCTGGGATGATGCGGCCCCAGATTCAGCAGCAGTGTCTCGCCCGTCATCGCGCGGTCGGAAACCAGCCCACGCAGTTCCTCGACTTGTCCCTGCCAGGGTTCGGGTTCGCGCTCGCCCAGGGTTGGCGGAGTAGGTGCAGGTGTCATCGTCATGAGATTCTCCCCTTACTCTTTCGCGTAGGGTTTAGACTTGTTGATCTCGTCCTTGTTGAACGAGAACATCGGCGTTTCATAGCCCAGCGGGTAATCACGCCGCTGTGGGTGACCTTCCCAGTCCTCCGGCAGCAAAACGCGCCGCAGATCAGGATGGCCTTTGAATTCGATGCCCATCATGTCGTATGCTTCGCGCTCCAGCCAGTTCGCGACCGGCCAGATCTGCGTCACGGTTGGCACACTGGGATCATCTTCCTGAAGATACACCTTCAGACGAATGCGGCGGTTGTACAGCATCGAATAGAGGTGATAGCACACCCCAAAGCGACCGGGACGGTCGTAGTCAGGGTAGTAATCGACGGCGCTGATGTCCGACAGGAAGTTGTAGACCAGCCCTTTGCTGTCACGCATGTAGCGCGCGACCGTGACAATATCGTCAGCCTTGACGATCAGCGTGGTTTCGTCCCGAAAGACGTGCGTATCGAGAATCGAATCCGGCAGCGCCTCTTTTAAAGCCACTACCGGGTCAAGTGCGGCAGGAATTTGGAGTGTCATTAGTTATTGATCGTTTCCAGCACCCGCTCGCCACGAATCTTTTCATGCAGCGTCAGGATGCCATGAATCAGTTGTTCGGGGCGAGGTGGGCATCCGGCGACGTACACATCCACCGGGATGATTTCGTCAACGCCCTGCACCACCGCGTAATTGTTATACACACCGCCGCACGAAGCGCAGTCGCCCATCGACAGCACCCACTTCGGCGACGACATTTGATCGTACAACTGGCGCACGACCGGGGCCATCTTGCGCGTCACCCGTCCGGCAACGATGATCAGGTCACTCTGACGCGGAGAAGCGCGGTTGAGTTCCATGCCGAAGCGCGACAGGTCATAGTTCGAACCCTGCGTACTCATCATTTCAATCGCGCAGCAGGCCAGCCCAAACAGCAAAGGCCACATCGCGCCGGTGCGCGCCCAGTTCACCGCTTCATCCAGCGAGGTCGTAACCACGCCGAGATTCCCCATCTTCGAGGAAATTACTCCCATTCTAACGCTCCCACTTTCCATTCGTAAATCAGCCCGACCGTCAGGATCAGGATGAACACGCCCATCGTGATAAACGCATACAAACCCATCCCTCGGAACACGACCGCCCAGGGGAGGAAGAAGATCACTTCAATATCGAACAGGATAAAAATCACCGCCACGAGGTAAAAACGAACTGGATAGCGACGGTTGGCAGGGCCAATCGGCTTCATTCCGCTTTCATAAGGTGCGGTCTTGCGTGATGTCGGTCGCCAGGGGCCAAACAGCCGCGAAATCACCAGAATTAACGAGGTCACCAGGATCGAAATGACCAGCAAAGCGGCGATAGGTGCAAACTCATTAAGTGCGTTCGGCATAGGTTTTACCCCGCTGAAAATCGTTTGTTCAAATTGGAGCAAATAAGCTAACCCAAGATTAACATGCAGCATGGGGGGTGTCAAGCGATTCCGCACGCCCCGTTGCAGGCCATAAAAATAGGGATAGGCTCTTCGCACTATCCCTATTTTACACCCTGAATTGCAACAGCTTAACCGACTCGAAAGCCCGTCCGTTGCAGCGCATATGCCCGTTCATGCAGTTCGAGAATATCCTGTACCACCAGTTCGCGGTTTTGCGCGTGCTGAAAGACCGCTTCCGGCCCCACACTGAAGAAGTAATGCGTCCCAGCCACCACCCGCGTATTTGCCGCAGGAAATTCCAGCTTGCTCAGCATATCCATCATCGGCACCAGCCCCACCAGCGGGTCGCGATGTCCCAGCACCACTCTGAATGCGTCCCAGTTACGCGGAATTTCGCGATTATTCAGCAGCCCCATCGCCATGAACGTCGTCGCCGTCGTCCCGCGCGGAGTCTTCTGATACTGGTCGGCGTGCAGTTGGCGCACGTAGCCGCTCGCTCCGGCGGTCAGCGCGTCGAGTACCTGCGGCTTAATCGCCCGCTCGATGACTTCGAACACGTGAATTCGGTTGACCAGCCCGATCCCGATCCCCAGCGCCGTGTAAAACAGTCGCTTCACTTCGTCGTCCAGCAGCAGCGCCGGAGCCAGCGCCAGCCGCGTTTCCTCACCCACCCGCCAGTTGATCGGGTTCAGATAAAACAGCGCCGCCCCGCCCATGCTGTGCCCCACAAAGTTGATCACCTTGAGGTTGGGCTGCCCCGGCTGGCGGCGAATCTTCAGCAGATCGATCAATGCCTCGACCGCCCGCATATCGGCGGGTGGATTACAACTTTCCAGTTGCGGCGTCTCGGCAAACCGTGAGTCGCCGAAGCCGTTGTGATCCAGTGAGATCGCCACCAGGCGGCGGTTGACCGTCACCACCAGACCGGGAATGCTCTCCCAGATCGCGTGATTCCCCGTCCAGCCATGCATGAAGATCGCGTATCCCTGCACATTACCTATGCGCTCTTCAAGTTCTTCGTCCGGCGTCGGATCGCTATCTGCCCACATCACCTGCCAGGTCAAATCCAGCAGCCCCGAAGTCAGCAGCAGCCCGCGCCCCTCGCTGGCTGTCACAAATCCGCCGCTGATCAGATCGCTCAGACGATAGTAGGCAATCTGCGTACCGGGGACTTCACCCTCATCTCGATAAAAATAATGTCGTGTCCACGCAAACAATGAAGGCTGAACCGTCATACATCTTTCCCTGTAAACCGCTGTTTTTCCGTTCTTTGTCAGCTTCAATTATAGCGCGTCTGAGCGCCATTGCTCAGAACCGCCACATCGGGGATTGTCAAAAGAGGAAGTATTTGTACGGTCAGGCCTCTGTAGTGCTGCCCTGTTCTTTGAAGATTTTCTCTGTGGCCTCTGTGGTTCAAGGCTTTTCAATCTACGGATGCGCCACTCGCAGCATCTGATCGCACACCGGATTATTGACCATCGCTGTCGCCCCGTCCGGCCAATGTACCCGCACCCGATTGATCTGCGTCTGCCCGCCCAACCCGAAATGCGCGACAGGTTCCATTTGACACAGATAGCCGCTCCCCGCGTCAATCGCTCGCCGCTGCGTCCGCCCAGCCATCTCCAGCACGACAATCGCCCCGCGTGCTGGAGCACCATAGGCCGTCAGCGGCAGCACCCGCAACCAGTGATTGAAAGTATTCGGCGAACTATACAGCGTCAGCGGCTGCGTCTCTGATTCACCGTGCGCGATCAGGAGTTCCAGCCGCCCATCGTGGTCGAAATCGCCAACCGCCGCGCCCGTCCCCAGCCCGAACGGTTCAAGCGCGTCGCCAATCTCGATCATCTGCCAGCGCCCGCTGCGCCGCCCAAACAGGCGGTTCGGCTGCCCAATATTATTGAAGAAGATTTCTTCATAGCCGTCGTTGTCGAAGTCCGCTGCGATCACCGTCCGCACCCGCGAGGGCGACGCCATCTCCGCTGGAGCGACATCCTCGAAGCGCCCGTTCGGCTGATGAATGAACAGGCGATGTGGGCCTTCCCAGTTTCCGCACACCAGGTCGAACAGCCCGTCCTCGTTCGCGTCCAGCACCGCGACCCCACGTGCGTTTTGCGCCGAATCATTCAGGCCAAGTTCCTTCGCCATTTCCTCGAAGGTGCCGTCGCCCCGATTGCAGAACAGGAAATTCGCCCCGCCCTCGTTCCCGGCAAAAATATCCATTCCATCGGTCACCAGTGGCAGCGCAACCGCGCTCCGTCCGCCTGTGACCAGCGCCAGCCCTGCGTCCGGCGCAGAGTTATGCAGATAACCGTCCTCGTCCAGTTCGTAAAGCCGCAGCGGCCCGCCATAATTCGCCACGAAAAAACCGTAGTTGCCCGTACCACGCCGATCCACCGCGATGACCGAGCGACCCGCTGTCAGATTCAGCACGTGTTTATTGCTGCCCAGGGTGAACAAATCCGTCCATTCGCCGTCTACACAATCGAGCAGACGGTCGGAAAAACGCTTTTGTCCCGCGAATGTGTCCGTATTCAGAATGTAGATTTCTTCCTGCCCGTCGCCATCGATGTCGCAGGCCGCGACCCCAATCGCCTGCCGCTGCGGGTCAGCCAGCGCGGTCGACGCGACGTTTCGAAACGAAACGCCGTCCCATTTTAAGACCAGATTCGGGAAGCCGAACCCGGCGATGATCAGTTCGAATTCGCCGTCGTCGTCAATATCGCTGACGGCAATCCCGTAGTTGAGCTGTTCGGGGTTGTGATACAAAAGCTGGCTGATGTCACTGAACATGAAGCTACCAGACAGGTGCAGGATGCCAAACTTACGATTATAACCATCTTTTCGAGCGGCGTGGTAATGAAAAACGTTTAAGCCGAGAGCGGCGAATAACTCATTCAGCGCTCCCGGATCAGCAAAAAGCGCGATAGATCGTTTCGGGCGACGCCTCGATCAACCGGGCATTTCGCGTGCTGCGGCGTGTTTGCATCCCGCCCATGATCCTGCACTCTCATCAGCCAATATTCTCGTTTTTCTCTGTGTCCTCTGTGTCTTCTGTGTTCTCTGTGGCTAATTGCTCTTCGCTCTTAATCGACAGACTTTCGCCCGTTCTTAAGCACCTCATCGAGCCGTGCTTCCCGTTCAGCATAGTCCGGCATATGCGCCGCCATCAGCGCCTTGAACTCCTTGCCGTGATTGAACACCTTCAGGTGTACCAACTCATGCAGCACCACGTACTCCGCCAGATCTGGCGGCAGATGGCTCAGCGCCGTATTCAGGGTGATATTCCCCCGGCTCGAACACGATCCCCATTTCTGATACATATCCCGAAACTGTACCCGCCCCGGCTGGACGCCGAGTCGCTCTGCCCAGGCCGCCATCATCACACGAATCTCGTCGATGCTCGTCTGCTCGACCGTTGGCATGGGCACGCCCAGCTTCTTCACCCCTTCTTCGATAAACTGGCGCACCTGCGGGCTGTTCGGTTTCAGCCAGCGCGGGATAAAAACCACCAGCCCGACCGGGGTCAGCTTCATCACCAGACTTCGCCGCTTCTGGCGGTGTATGCGAATGTTATTCATTACGCTCCGGCGCACATCGCTTCGCTATAATGCGAATGGATTATAACGGCAAAACTACGGAGCAGACATGCGGGCAATCAAATGGGGATTCGGCGTGGCGCTGGCGCATCGTCTGCTGCTGAGTCTCTGGCTGGCGCTGGTGTGGGGCGTCGTCGGCGTGAATTTGAACGGCGTTCAAACCGATTTCCACACCGCGAAGGCGCAAATTCCGCACCTCGTCTCGCCCGCCGAAGAGTCGATTTTCGGCGTCTGGCGGCGCTGGGACGCCGTCCATTACCTCGACCTCGCCGTCAACGGCTACCGTGCCGACAACCCAGGCCCGACCGTCTTCGGCGTGCTGACGCCTTTCTCGATCCGCGCCCTCGATGCCGTCCTGCCGGGTTCCGTCGATCTCGCGGCTATGGTGTTCGAGACGCTCGCCTTCGGCCTTGCCCTGACGCTCACGTTCAAAGTCGGCGAGCATTACTACGGCGACGCCGAACTCGGTCGCTGGGCGCTGGTCGTGACTGCGCTGCTGCCGCTTTCCTACTTCTTTGAAGCACCGCTCTCGGAATCGATTTATCTGGCGATGACGCTCGGCGTCTTTTACTTCGGGGCGCGTCGGCGCTGGGGATGGGCGGCGATTTGCGGCCTGCTGGCGACGCTGGCGCGTTCGCAGGGCGTGCTGCTGCTGCCAATTGCTGGCTTGATTTTGCTGGAGCAAAACGGCTTCGACCTGCGCCAACCCAAAACGTGGCTCAATCAGGTGCGCCGAGCCATCAGACAGGGTTGGTCGCTGATCCTGATTCCGATTGGCTTCGTCGGCTTCAATCTCTATCGCGAGAGCCTCGGCCTGCTTTCGCTCAACGAGATTTACAACACCGTGTCCTACGTCTATCTGACCAACCCGCTCGACGGCCTTATCACCAACCTGCGCTGGTTTTTCGCCCATTCCTTTGACATCACCAGCCTCGATCTGTGGGCGCTCGTTGTCGCGATTATCCTCTCTTGCGTTTCGCTCCTGTTTGCGCGTCACCGTCGCCTGCCATTGATCGCCTACAATTTCGGCTTCATTCTGGTGTTCGTCAGCAAGGTCAATTATTTCTACGGCACGCACGAGGTCACCTTTTCGCAGAGTCTGGGACGCTATACGCTGGCGCTCTTTCCGCTGGCCTTTCTCGTCGCCGATGGCCTGCGCACCACGACGCCCATTCTTCGTGTGCTTGGCGTCACCATCCTGGTGCTTGGCCTCGCTGTGTTGAGCGCGCTCTATGTGCTGGCGCTCACCGGGCCATAGTGATTTCTACCAACAGACAGCGCCCGACATTGGTCAGGCGTGGTCATTGATTGGTACACTCCACTCTCCGATAATGGCACTAACCATCCAAGCCGATTAGGGGAGGAACTAAATTTTGAGCGCAAATAAGCCTGAATACGCCTTTTTTGAGGGAAAAATCGTCCCGATTGCCGACGCTAAAGTCAGCGTCATGACGCACGCCCTGCATTACGGCACCGGGGTTTTCGCTGGGATGCGCGCCTACTGGAATGAGGATGAACGCCAGTTGTTCATCTTCCGCGCCGCCGATCACTTCGAGCGCTTTCGTCAGTCTGCGGGATTGATGCGCATTAACATTCCCTACAGCGAAGCCGAACTGACCGACATTCTGATTGAACTGCTGCGCATCGAGGATTATCACGAGAACGTCTACATTCGTCCACTGGCCTACAAATCCAGCGAGTCAACGGGCGTGGGCGGCCTCCATACCGTAGACGATTCCATGACCATGTTTGCCCAACCTGTCATGGGCTATGTCGCTAACCCACACGGCATTCACGTCGGCTTTTCAGCGTGGCGGCGCGTCGAAGACAATGCTATCCCCGCGCGTGGCAAAGTCACGGGCGCGTATGCCAACTCCTCGCTGATCAAGTCCGACGCCGTGCTGGCTGGGTATGACGACGCGCTCGTCCTCAACGAAGACGGGCACGTTGCCGAAGCCAGCACCGCCAATTTCTTCATCGTGCGCAAGGGCGTCGCCATCACGCCGTCGATTACCTCGAATACGCTTGAAGGCATCGTCCGCCGCTCGCTGATTGAGCTTCTGCGCACCGAGTTAGGCGTCGAAGTCGTCGAGCGCCCGGTGGATCGCACCGAATGTTACCTTGCCGAAGAAATCTTCCTGTGCGGCACGGGCGCACAGGTCACGCCCGTCACGCAGATTGATCATCGCACCGTTGGCACAGGCGAAATGGGCGCGCTCACCAATCAACTGCGCGAACTGTTCTTTCAGGTCGTCACCGGCAACGCGCCGCGCTACCGCGATTGGCTCACGCCCGTCTACGTGCCGGAATACGTCGGCAAGTAACCATCTCTGCACCTGTAGGGGCGCAGCGTGCTGCGCCCTTTTCATTTCCCTTTCCCCATCAAGGCGACGTTAAGCATCCAACCTCCGCTTTGTCCACGATAATGCGATTGTCGTTGGACAAGGTTGAGCGCGCTACGGCATGGAGCAGGATCAGTTTCCCGTTACGATCATCGGCGGCGGTTTAGCAGGGCTAACCGCCGCTATACATTGTGCTGAACGCGGTATCACCCCGCTCGTCCTTGAGGCCGATCAGTTGTGGGCAGGCGGGCGGCTCTCCGGCGGTGAACGCGAAAGTTTCGAATACAAAGGCAAGCAGTGGTCGTTCCCCAGCGAACACGGCATCCACGCCCTCTGGGGCGGCTACGGCAACATGCGCGCGACCTTGCAGCGCTTCACTGAAACTGAGCTTCAGCCTTCAGACGGTGAGGAATGGATCAACCGCTGGGGGCGTGCCGTCCGCCGCGTCGAAGCCGGGTCGGCGGTGCGGTCACGCTGGCTGCCTGCGCCCTTTCATTATTTACAGTTGCTCTTTCGCCCGCGCTTCTGGAGCACCATCACGCCGCTTGATTTCCTCTCGCTGCCGGGATTCCTCGCCAGCCTGCTCTGGACGCTCGGCTCTGACCCGATCATGGAAGAAAGCGCGCTCGACGGCCTGATGATGAAGGAGTATTTTCGCGGCTGGACACCCAATCTGCGCGCGACCTTCATCGGCCTCGGTAAAAATTTGCTCGCCGCGCCGGAAGACAGCATCACCCTGACGGGCTTCATCGCTGCGCTGCGCTTCTACACCATGCTCCGACGCGATACCTGGCATCCTTACTATTTCCCCGACGACGCGCACGCAGCGCTCATCCAGCCGCTCATCGACGCCATCGAGCAGCGCGGCGGCAAAATTGTCTATGGGACGACCGCACTGGCGCTGGAATGTGCCGATGCCAACGGCTGGCGCATCCGTGTCGAAGATCAGGCTGCGCGTGGTCTGCGCTCAGTCTTGACTCAGCAGGTTATTCTGGCGACCAACGCCCCCGCCGCGCAGCGCCTGCTCACGGGCAGCCCCGCGACGAGCGCCGCAGCCAGTCAGCTTCGCTTTCCCGAAGGGCTGCGCACGACCACCGTCCGCCTCTGGTTCGACGCTTCCCCCGGCAAAGGCACAACCGGCGGCATGTTCACGGGCGATTTCCCCTTTGATAATTTCTTCTGGCTCCACAAAATGCAGCCCGAATTTCGCCGCTGGCACGACGAAATGGGCGGCAGCGCCATCGAGCTGCACCTCTATGGCAGCCCTGCCCAAAACGACGAAACCGATAAAGTCATGCTCATTCGCGCCGTCAACGAACTTCAGCGCGTTTTTCCCGAATTGAAGGGGCATTATCTGCACGGTGCGATTCGCCGAAACAGCAAAACGCATACCCAGTTTCTCGTCCCCACCAAAGACAGACTGCACGTCACCACCCCCTGGCACAATATCTATGCCTGCGGTGACTGGATCGGCTACCCCACGCCTTCATTATGGATGGAGCGCGCCTGCACTACCGCTGTAGCTGCCGCCAACGCCATCATCAGCGCGCACGGCGGCGAACCGTTTGCGCTGGTCGCACCACCCAAGCCGGAACCGCTCGCCCGTGCCCTGCAATCCCTGATCTTTGGCGGACGCCGCCTGTTCGGGCGACCGATACGCGCTGCCAGCCGCGCCCGTCGTCGGGGCAAATGACCCGCCGTCCTGCCTGACTCCTCCTAAGTTATGTCGAATGTCGCTGCCCATGCATGACATATGACACTACGCCGTTTTCCCCTTCAGAGCGACGATAGAGGCGTAGTAGAGAGTTAGGAGCGCTAAAAAATGTTAAACCATGTCCTCGTCCCTCTCGACGGATCATTTCTATCCCAAACTGCGCTCGATCATGCTCTAAAGCTGCTCGGCACAGACAGCGAAATCACCCTGATCACGGTGCTCGAACCTCAGGAAATCGCGCTTTCCGAGTTCTATCCTTCCACCATCATCCCCATGTCCAACCAGGATGATAAAAGCGTCTACGCGGCGATTGCGCGTACCCAAAACTACCTGAAGCGCATCGCCTCCGACATTGAAGAAGAGTACCACTTTCAGGTCAATACGCGCGTCGAAGTTGGTGACGCCGCGACCGTGATTACCGATATTGCCCAGACGCTGCTGGTCGATGCCATCGTCATGTCAACGCATGGACGCTCCGGCTTGAGTCGCTGGCTCTTCGGCAGTGTCACCCAGAAAGTCCTGTCCGCCGCACCTTGCCCGGTTTTCGTTATCCCCGCTAAAACGCTCGATGAAACTAAATCGCGCGAATTAGCGCAGCAGCACCCCTCGTAACGCAGCGTACCTCGTACCTGCCTCTCGGGAAGAGCGGTAGCAGTTCGCCTGCTGCCGCTCTTTACCTCGCCGCTTTCCTGCTTGTGCAAACTTAGGTGCTTCCCACTCGCTGCAACCTCCGCTATGATCGTGCGTAGTAAAGCGCAGCACATCAATTGCTGAGGAGTCGCCCATTTTGAATCAGAATGCCAGGAACGTCGTCATCCGCACACGCAGCCTAACCAAAGATTTGCCCCTGGGGAAAACCGTTGTTCACGCGCTGCGCGGCGTGGATATGGACATTTACGCTGGAGAAATCGTCAGCATCGTCGGGCCTTCCGGCAGCGGCAAAAGCACCCTGCTCGGCTTGATTGGCGGGCTGGATACGCCTTCAGAAGGCAAAATTGAGATCGACGGCGTCGATGTCACCCGCATGAACGAAGACCAGCTCACCGAAATCCGCAACGAAAAAATCGGCTTCATCTTCCAGTTTTTCAACCTGATTCCAACGCTAACCTCACTGGAAAATGTGCTGCTGCCGATGCAGTTTGCCCGTCACAGCCCGAAAAAACCTAATCAGCGCGCCCGCGAACTGCTCGAACTGCTCGGCCTGAAGGATCGCATGAATCATCGCCCGTCGGAACTTTCCGGCGGTCAACAACAGCGCGTCGCCATCGCCCGCGCCCTCGCCAACCAGCCGCCGCTCCTGCTCGCCGACGAACCAACGGGCAATCTCGACAGTGAATCTGGGGCGCGCGTGCTCGAAACCTTGCAGGAAATTCGCGAAAAGGAGGGGACGACCATCGTCATCGTCACCCACGACCCGAACCTTGCGCAGCGTGCCGACCGCGTCTTAACGCTGGTCGATGGCGCGCTCACCGACAGCGCTGTGATACAATAATTCCTGCGAAACCAGCACACACGGGAGAAGCCGATGGCTGACGAAACCTATCCGATTGAAGTTGCCGGCGTCAGGCGCGACCTGCGCCTGTTTGCGATCAAGCCCGGTATCCGTATCGCGATTCTCAACATCCTCGGCGATACCGAACTGGTGCAGGCCGTCAGCAAGGCGCTCGGCGACAAACTGCGCGCGCATGGCAGCATTGACGTGCTGGTCACACCCGAAGCCAAGAGCATTCCGCTGGCACACGGCCTCTCGGTCGAACTCGGCCTGCCCTATGTCGTCCTCCGCAAAAGCTACAAGCCCTACATGGGCGATGCGCTGCAATCGGAAACGCTCAGCATCACCACCGGCGCTGCGCAAACCCTCTTCCTCGACGAGAAAGACCGCGACCTGATCAGGGGCAAGCGCGTCGTGCTGATTGACGACGTGATTTCGACCGGCAGCACCTTACAGGGGATGCGCCTCATCATGGAGAAAGCCGGGGCGCAGGTCGTCGCCGAAGCCGCCATCTTCACCGAAGGCGACCGTGCCACCTGGTCGAACATCATCGCGCTCGGTCATCTGCCAGTGTTCGTCGATTCCAAGTAACCAGCAGCATTCGAAGCGCACAGCAGAAAAGCGAGGATTATGTCGAAAAGCACAAGAGCGATTCTGCTTGGCTTCTCGGTAAGCCTTTTCACTGTGCTGGCAGTCTATGCTCAGAGTGCGACTCAGCAGACCACTGAATCAGTGGACTCCACGCAGTTTGTCACGCGGGCATCGGCAAAGCTGACAAACCTGAATTGGTATTCTTTTTCTTACAACTCAACTCATTCCACAACGCTCACCGATAAGAATGGCAACAAGACCGTTACAGCGGCAACTTACCGTACATTAGGCGATGTCGCTGGCAGCAGCAGTGACACCCGAATCTGGATCAATGTAGGAGAGCGCCGCATAGACCCTGGTGAATGGCTCCTGATTGAGCGGCTTGTGACCGATGGCACAACGTATATCCATTTGCAGACGGCGAATACACCCTATGCAGGTTTATTCAATGTCGATGATGGCTGGTGGCGTTACGACGATCTGAGTAAAGCGATTACCAATTCGCAGACCGCGATAATGCTTGACAATGCTATCAAGTTACCTATGCCATCGGAACTGTTCAGCAGCAATTTGATTACATCGGTTCAAGACCTGGGTGATGGGGATATGTATGGTCGGCATGTGCGCGTTTTTACTGCCGAGTTGAACACCCTGAAGATTCTCTTTCAGGAAAGCCCAATCACGGATATGGAACGCTTAACGCAGATTTTCCAGCAGGCTGACATCCTGAAGGCCAGTCACCTGAATACAACCCTACGCCTATTCATCGGCACAGACGACGATCAGATTTATCGTGCTGAAGCCCATTCCGAGACGGACATACCTTACCTGACAGTTGGTCATGTACCGGACTACCCATACGATGTCGAAACAGGTTCGCTTCTGGTCTTTGACATTACAGGGCAAGGGACTCCTGTCACGATCAGCGCGCCGACGAACCTGCACAGCTCATAAAATGCCACGTCTCGTGGGGCGAAACTACGTTTCGCCCCACCCCTCCAGCCTCCACCGCATTGGTGCTGTCGGACCTATTACCCGCAAGCTATAATATAAGAACATCGCAGCCTACGCCCCTCAAATGAATTCCTTTTGCAAATTAGTTTGATGGATGGAGATTGACGATGTTAAAAAAAATTACTTTTGTCCTGCTGTTGTGCGGTGCTTTCACCATCCTTCCGCTGACCATCCACGCCGCCGATCCCAAACCCGTTGTCATCGACAGCGACATGACCACGGACGATTACATGGCGACGCTCTACCTCCTCAACAACCCGGATTTCTCCGTCAAGGCCATCACCGTCACCGGGACAGGCTGGGCTTTCTGTGATGCGGGCGTTCGCGCCGCGCAGGGACTCGTCGCGCTGGCGAAATACGCTGACATTCCCGTAAGCTGCTGGACAGACAAACCGCTGCTCGGCGACAGTCCCGTACCCGATGACTGGCGCACGACAATGGCAAGCGTCGATGCGCTCAAGCTGCCCGAGGGCAGCGCAGCCACCGACCTCAATGCCGTCGATCTTTTCACCAAGACGCTTCAGGCCTCCTCCGAAAAAGTCACCGTGCTGGCGATTGGCCCGCTGACCAACATCGCACAGGCGCTGACAACCACGCCCGCGCTCGTGGACAAAATCGACATGATCTACATCATGGGCGGCGCGGTTGATGCGCCCGGTTCCGGCGTCAGCGACGAAAATAAATCCGCCGAGTGGAATATCTACCTCGATCCACTGGCAGCGCGGCTGGTGTTTGAATCTGGCGCACCGATCACCCTCGTGCCGCTGGACGCGACCAACGACGTGCCGGTCACGCCCGAATTCCTGAAGACGCTTGAAGCCAGCCAGAAAACCCCCGAATCCACCCTGATGTATACAGTGCTGTCCGGCAGCGCCGACTCGATTAATGGCGGGACGTATTTCTTCTGGGATCCGCTGGCAGCCGCCGTCCTTGCCGATCCGTCGCTGGTCACGCTGACGGATCGGATGGTTGATGTGGTTGATACACCCGGCGCGGATTTTGGACGCACCAGGCCTGTCGGCAATGGCCCGCACATTTGGGTCGCCACAAAACCAGATGGCGCAACCTTTGAGCAGCGCCTGCTCGACGCCTGGAACGCCGGATCATAAGTTCGACTTACAATGAGGGCATCGTGCACGATGCCCTCATCCCATCCATTCCGGTCGCTCTGCGGGAAGCCGCCCGCTTCCGGCTCAGCCTTTTTCGCCCTAGCGCAGTTTCAGGTGCAGGATGTCGCCGCTGTCGAAGCCCAGCGCAGTGTAAAACGCCCGCGCCTGCTCGTCCGCCCGCTGCGCATTGATCATTAGGTGATGTAGGTTTAGGCGCTCGGCGCGCTTCATCGCCGCCTCAAGCAGCGCCGTGCCAATCCCACGTCGCCGATAGGTCGGCAGCACCGCCAGGTCGTCGATCAGGCCGCGTCCCTCGGTCAGCCCGCGAATGACCGAGAGCGCCACGAAGCCAATAATAATCGGTGGCTGCTGCCGATCCACCGCCACGAAGACCTCCAGCCCGTTCGCTTCCCGGAAACGCTGGGTAATCTCGCGCCAGTCATCGCGCTTCAGCGAACGATTGGCGGGAATCAGGTGCAGCAGCGCCATGATCTCATGGGCGTCGGCGGCTTCGGCAGGTCGAATTGTGAAATCTGACGGCAGCGACGGTGGTGCCCCCGTGCTTGGTTCGCCCTGCTGAGCCAGCCACTGCGCCATCATCTCGCGGTGCGTGCGAAAAGGCAGCAGCGGCAGTTCTTCCGGCAGATACACACGCGCATCGGCAGCGTCGTCGCCCGCTTTGAGTTCTCCGCCAACGGGACGCGCCCGAAAAAAGATCATGATGCCGCTCAGCGGCGGCCCTTCAGGGAACGAGTTGACGCCCGCCATCTCGATAATCTCGACTTTGAGGCCGGTTTCTTCTTCAGCTTCGCGGATGGCGGCTTCCTCAGCGCTTTCGTCGGCCTCGATGTATCCGCTCGGCAGTACCCAGCGTCCCTGATGCGGCGGATGTTTGCGCTGGATCAGCACGACGCCGCCGTCCTTCTCGATGACGATGCCCACCGCCGGAACCGGATTGACATAGTGGATGTAGCCGCAGTTGTCGCAGACCTGCCGGATGCGTCCAGCTTCCTCGCGAGTGGTGAGTTTATGCCCGCAAACCGGGCAGTAGGTCAGTTCTTTCGGCATGGCGTTCTCTGTTGGTTTCACGTGCGCAGATTTTAGCGCAATCATGTGAAATAATGGGGAAGCTTTGATGGTCTGTGGGCAATAGGAGGATTCGATGGCAAAAACAATCCGCTGGGGCATTATCGGCGCAGGCGACGTAACGGAGGTCAAGAGCGGCCCCGGTTTCCAGAAAGCGCGCGACTCGGCGCTGGTCGCGGTTATGCGCCGTGACGCCGCGAAAGCCAGAGATTTTGCCCAACGCCACAAAGTTCCACGCTGGTATGACAATGCCGAAGCGCTGATCCGCGACGCCGAGGTCGATGCTGTCTACGTCGCCACGCCGCCCGATTCGCACCGTCTGTATACACAGATGGCAGCAGCCGCAGGCAAGCCCGTCTTTGTCGAGAAGCCGATGGCACGCAATCCCAGCGAATGCCAGCAGATGATCGATGCCTGCCAGCAGGCAAATGTTCCCCTGTGGGTAGCCTATTATCGCCGCCGTTTGCCGCGCTTTCTCAAAATCAAAGCGCTGATTGAGTCGGGCACAATCGGCGACATTCGCACCGTGATCATCAACTATCAGCGGACGCCCTTGCTCGGCGACGGTGAGTTGCCCTGGCGCGTACAGCCCGAACATTCTGGGGGCGGTCTGTTTGCCGATATTGGCGTCCACATGCTTGACATCTTGGATTTTCTGCTGGGGCCGATTCAGTCAGCGCGCGGTTTCGCCGTCAACCAGGGCGGGCACTATCCAGCCGAGGACAACGTTGTGGGGAGTTTCCGCTTCATTTCCGGCATGGTTGGCGCTGGATCATGGTGCTTTACCAGTGCGGACAGCCTTGACGAAACGATTCTGCTTGGCAGCAAGGGGCAAATCGCCTACTCGACTTTCGACGCGCAGCCGATCCGCCTGACGACCGCCGAAGCGGAACAACAGTTCGCCATCGACAACCCGCCGCACGTCCATCAACCACTGATCCAGTCGATTGTCGATGAATTAAACGGCACAGACACCTGCCCCAGCACAGGTGACAGCGGTCTGCGCACAGCGCAAATCATGGATGAACTGCTGCGCGAATATTATGGACGTGATACCAGAACGGATTAGTCATCGTCCGGCGCTTGCCACAATTCGATTCCGTTGCCCTCAGGGTCTTTAATCGCGGCAAAGCGCCCATAGGGCGAATCCTGCGCCTCGCGTAGAATCTCGACGCCTTCGTTTTTGAGCGCTTCGAGCATGGCGTCCAAATCTTCAACGCGGTAGTTGATCATGAACTGCACATCGTCTGAGCCGAAGTAGTCGCTGTCCTGCGGGAACAGACTCCAGACCGTCGAGCCGCCGCGTGTCGGATCATCCTTGCGCAGCCAGTGAAAAGTGGTCGCGGGCATATTATATTCGAGTTCGAGGTCAAAATTTTTGGCATACCATTCGCCGAGTTTTGCCGGGTCTTTTGCCTTGAAAAACACGCCGCCAATCCCGTTGACCTTTTTGCTCATGAGATTTTCCTTTAGTTCTATATCAAGGAGCGAAAATATCTTTGACTGCGAGTTTGAAATCGGGCAGCAAATCGCCTACCTCAATAATGTCTTCCATCCCATAAGTGTGAACAGGCTGCTCCGGTGCGTAGACATCCACCAAATGATCTTCCGGGTAAATCTCCCATAGCAAAATCCCCGCTGCTAAATAAATCGCCCGCTTCTTGCGAATATCGACCGCCTTGTCTGTCGGCGAAATGATTTCAACTGCCCAGAGCGGCGCAACCGGATCGGGGTAATCGTCGCTCATTGGCGTCCGTTTGTAGGCAAAATCCGGCGCGACGGCGTTGCCCTGCACGTTGAAAGCGCCGTCGGCGCTGCTCGTATAGCAGACAATGTCATGTGTTTTACAGAAGGGGCGCACTTCAGCGACGATAATATCGTGAATCTGGCTGTTGGAGGTTCGCCCCGGCATTTTCTCGATGATCTCCCCGTTGACCAGTTCGAACTCGCGCTCGGAATTCTCCGGTTGCAATGCGAATTGGACAAAATCCTCAATTGTGTAAAGCTGTTTTTGCACCGCCATCGCCGAGCCTATCCACAGAAATTATTCCTCATTGTAACTCAATCCAATATCGTAGATGAAACAAAAACGGGGCGATCTTCCGACCGCCCCGCTCACTTCGTTTGACTTAAATTTCCAGATAATCCCGTAGCTGGCGACTGCGCGTCGGATGGCGCAGTTTGCGTAAGGCTTTCGCCTCAATCTGGCGGATGCGCTCTCGCGTCACGCCGAAGTGCTTGCCCACTTCTTCGAGCGTGTGATCCTGCCCATCGAGCAGGCCGAAACGCATTTCCAGCACTTCGCGCTCGCGTTCGCTCAACACGCCGAGCGCCGAGCGAATCTGCTCCTTGAGCAGTTGGCGGCTGGCGGCATCGACCGGGCCGGGAACCTTGTCATCCTCGATGAAATCGCCGAGCAGGCTGTTGTCTTCCTGCCCAATCGGCATTTCGAGGCTCATTGGCTCCTGTGACAGCCGCATGATTTTGCGCACTTTTTGCGCGGCGCGGCGCAGCTTGCGTGAGAGACCGGGATCCATGCGCGAGCCTTCGCGCCGGATCAGCTTAATGGCCTTCGTCTCGTCAGCGGTCAGGAATTCCATTTCCAGCGCGATCTGCTCGGCGCTCGGCTCTGCGCCCAATTCTTGTGTCAGCGTGCGCTGAACGCGCATCAGGCGGTTGATGGTCTCGACCATATGCACGGGAATACGAATCGTGCGCGCCTGATCGGCAATCGCGCGGCTGCTGGCCTGCCGAATCCACCAGGTCGCGTACGTGCTGAACTTGTAACCTTTGGTGTGGTCGAACTTGGCGACCGCGCGCAGGAGACCGATGTTCCCTTCCTGAATCAAATCGAGGAAATTGATGCCGCGCCCCATGTAGCGCTTGGCGACGCTGACGACCAGACGCAGGTTGGCGCGGGTCAGCGCTTCAGCAGCAAATTCGGCCTTGCGTTCGATTTCCTCGAAGCGTTCCGACAGAGTTTCGAGTGCGTCGGTGTCTTCTTCCAGCCAGTGATTGAACTGTTCCTGCGACGGCATCACCTTGTTCTCAATCACGTAGCGGCGAATCATGATCTGTTCGCGGAACGGGATCAGATACAAACCGTGAATTACGTCGAACAGACGGCGCGCCAGTTCCGTCCAGGGTTCATCGCGCCCCCATTCACGCTGACGCAGATATTCGCGAATCGAGGAGCGACCGCTCACGTCCCAGTCCTCGGTCAGCGACTGGACTTCGTCGATGATGTCCTTGAGATTGGGCGGTTCGAGCTTGAAGTTCTTCGACTGATTGAGGACGGATTCCCAGTTCCGCTTGACTTCGCCATACACCGCCTGAATGATCTGAGGCTGTGAGGGTAAGCTGCTGCCCTCTTTCTGGCTCAGCTTGTCGATCACGCTCTCGACCATTCGCTCGGCGGCGATTTGAATGCTCAGCCAGGTTTCACGATTGGTATCGAGCAGCGGAACCTGCCCAATTTCCTTGAGATACATGCGCACCGGGTCATCCGCCAGCGCGAAGGTATCCAGCCTTGCGCTTTCGCCCAGTGCCAGATCATCGTCCAGGTCTTCGAGTTCGTCATCGTCGCTCAGCATCGGGTCGATCATGTCGTCATCTTTGATCGCCAGATCGTCGTCGAAGTCGAAATCGTCGCCTGCGTCGCCGTCGTCTAATTCATCCTCGAACTCAAAATCGTTGTTGAGTTCTTCACCTTCTTCGCCTTTGGAGAATGCGTCGGTCGCCTGATTTTCGTCTTTACGTGTTGTGCGTTTTTTCGCCATACCCTTATCCAACTATGACAGTTTGCTGTCGCGACTGCTTACTGGCGCAGAAGCTGTAAGCGACGATTGAGTTCTACTTCGATCAGCCGTTTCGCAAGCATAGACAATATGATGTAGTTTTGGTAGGGTGTGTCACCATCCATCGCTAAAAACATCATCTCCTGCCGCTCACGCTCCAAACGCGCGCGTCGTAAGCGCAGCGCCTTTTCGACCATTTCGACGCTCATATCAATCGCGCCGTTGAATCGCTCACTCTGCTTTCGGACAATGATTAAGTCGGCATTGAACGCATTTCGTTGTCGAAGCTGCCATTCTTCCCATTCATCGGCGAGCAGACTCTCCAGTTCACTCATGAGATCGGGAGTCAGGGCGGCGTGCAGAAAATCCAGCACGTCCTGCTCATCCTGGGTGATTGCGCGCGAGAACACGTCCATCAGGGCGCGATAGCTCGTGCGCGTGAAATCATCGGGACTCAGGTCAGTGAGCGGCCCGTCCGCCAGGGCGGAGTTCGTATCCGCCAGTTCGCGAAACTTGCGATTCACGTCGTAAATCAGCTTCGGATTCATAAACAGCACGCGCAGACAGTAGGCTTCCAGCGCCGCTTCCTGCTGATTTGTGGATGCTGCTGCCCCACGCCGATCCACACGCGGCGTATCGAAATCCGGCATTTCGTCACCGTAAGCCGGGGGTTCTTCGGGCATCGGCGCTTGCTGCTGGACAGATGCGCCACGCGGAGGCCGCGCCGCCGCAATCTTCTTCTGCTCCGCTGCCCATTCCAGCAAATCCCGCTCGGCGATACGCAGACTCATCGCCAGCTTTTGCAGGTTATCGTTCTTGTACAGGTCGCTTTCGGACGCCAGCAGAATCGGCAGCAAGCGCCGCGCGACCGCTTCGCGCTCTTGCACCGACGCATGTTCCGGCAGCGCTGCTTTTTCGCCGTCAATCACATAATCCGCGACTGGCTGAGCATCCGCCACCAACTGCGGCCACATTTCCGGCGCTTCGCGGATCAAATCATCAGGGTCTTTCGCCCCCGGCACGACCAGAATGCGAATGTCTGCCGACAATCGTCCGGCATAGTCGGCCTGCAGCGTCTCGCGCGCGACTTCGAGCGAGCGGCGGGTCGCGCTCTGTCCTGCCGCATCCGAGTCGAGTGACAGGATGATTTTCTTCGCCAGGCGCGGCACGAGCAGCTTCAACTGTGGCTCGGTCAGCGCCGTTCCCATCTGCGCGACGACGTTCGTGTAGCCCGCCTGATGCGCCTGAATCGCGTCCAGATAGCCTTCGACGATGACAGCGGTTTCGCTATCGCGAATCGACTGTTTCGCCAGATCCAGCCCAAACAGCAGGCGGCTTTTGTCGAACAGCGCCGACTGCGGTGAGTTCAGATACTTTGGATTGTCATCAGCCGCCAGCGCGCGCGCGCCGAAACCGACCACGCGACCGCGTTCGTCGCGGATGGGGATCATCAGGCGGTTGCGAAAACGGTCGTAGACGCGCCCCTCGTCGTTGCGGGAAGCGATGCCGGTTGAAATCAGGTCATCCTCGCTGTAGCCCAGTCCTTTGAGCGCGTCGATACTGTTCTGCCAGCCCTGTGGCGCGAAGCCAATCTGGAAGCGCTTCAGTGTCTCATCGCTCAGGCCGCGCTTCTTGCGCGCATAGTCGAGTGTGGCAGAACCAGTCTTTTCATACAGTAAATCGTGGAAATAGTCCGCAGCGGATTTCAGCAGCCCGCGCAGACGGTCAAGTTCTTCGCTGTACTGGCGCTGCTCCGGCGTTTGCGGTCGGGTTTCGACACCCGCCAGCTTGCCCAGTTCTTCGAGCGCCTCGGTGAACGACCAGCCGTTGTACTTCATGGCGAAATTGAAAATGTCGCCGCCTTCGGCACACGCGCCGAAACAGCGCCAGGTCTGGTTTTGTTCGTTGACGACAAACGAGGGAGTCCGTTCGCTGTGGAAAGGACACGGCGCTTTGAATGTCCGCCCCGCCTTTTTCAGCGGAACGTAGCGCTGAATATACTGGACAATATCCAGTTTGCTTTTGATCTCGTCAACAGCCGACACAACGTCCCCCGAAACCGATAGGATCGATTATATACATGACTGTTCACACATACAACCGGGGGTCATGTGTAAACGATCTCAGATTTATTCCTTGCGCCAGAACAGCACCATCACGCCGATTAAGCCGATGAACATGAGCAGCAGCACGAAGGGAACGCCCCACGCTGCCCCGAACGGCGGCCAGTTATGCTCGAAGTTCATGCCATAGAAACCGCTGATCACCGTCAGCACGCCGATACCTATCGTCACCACTGTCAGCCGCTGAACGATAATATCAAGGCGGTTCGAGACAGATGAAAGGTAGACGTCGATCACGCCCGACATGGTATCGCGGAACGTATTGACGGTGTCGCTGGTACGCAGCAGGTGGTCGTAAATGTCGCGCATGTAGTAGCGGGCAATCTCCTCATCGATGTAATTCAAATTCTCACGCGTGAAGACGTTGAACATATCGCGCTGCTGCCCCGCGACGCGCCACATCTCCGCCAGCGCCCGCTTGAGCCGGAAGACATGGTTGAGGTCTTCGCGGCGCGGCTTTTCGATGATTGACTCGCTGATGTCCTCGATCTCGTCGCCAATCGTGTCGAGCAGCGGAAAATACAGATCAACGACCGCATCCGCCAGCGCGTAGATCAGGAAGCCAACCGTAATTTTCTGTCCAGCGTCGATTTTCGTGGCGCAGCGCCGCATCACGCTATCGACAATCGGCTCTTTTTCGTCCGCATGGACGGTCACCACATACTGATGCGTCATAAACACATCGAGTTCGCGGAAACTCAGTTCGTCCGTGTAGTCGTTGACCGGGTTGAGGATTACAAACAGGTGATCCTTATACTCCTCGACTTTCGGTCGCTGGCGACCGTTCTTGGTATCCTCGATTGCCAGCGGGTGAAAATGAAAGGTATCATGCATCAGGCGAACATCCTCGTCGCTCGGCCCCGCCAGATCGACCCAGAAAACGTTCCCTTCGCCTGCCTGAGCCATCAACGCCGCCCAATCAGGCTTCTCTATGCTTTTTTGACCTTCAGCCGTGAATTGGACGATGCGCATGAGTACTCCTTAATGATTATCCTTAGTGGGCATGTTCCAGACTATCCAGCTTCACCGACTGCCCCGTTGCTGCCGAGCGATAAGCCGCCTCGATAATCGCGGAGAGTCCCAGCCCGATTTCGATATTTTCGTCGTCAGTGGTGTCTTGCTGGATTTGCGTCACCCATTGGTCAAACGCATCGGGCGCGGCGTCGCCCACGTCACGCACGTCCCAGTCTACATTCTCGCGCTTCGTACTGAACACCCGCAGCTTACCGTCTGGCGATTCTGCGCCCTGCAGCGGTGCATTGATACTGCGCCGGACACCGCGCTCCGCAAGTCCCATTTCGCTGTAGAGCAGCGATCCTTCCGTGCCGTGAACTTCGATCTCGAACGGCGCAGCGCGGACAACGTAGCCCGCTTCAATCACGCCGATGCCGCTTTTTGCCGTTCGGATGGTCACAACCGCATTATCCTCGACCTGCCGCCCACTCACGTAACCAAAGGTTGCGCTCACGCTTTCCGGCTGCCCCAGAAAATAGCGCGTCAGATAAACCGAGTGACACATATCGATCAGCGCGCCGCCGAGCGCCAGCTTGGGGTCGAGGAACGAATCGCTCAGGCGACCACGCGGATTTTCCGGGGTCGGCAGCACGGCGCTGTGCGCGTCGCGAACGCTGACCAGCGTCAGATCGCCCAGCACGCCCTGATCAATGACCGCCTTGACCGAGCGCGTGTATGCGTGTGTCAGGCGGCGCATCGAGACGACGAATTTGATGCCAGCGCGTTGTGCTTCAGCGACAATTTCTTCAGCTTCACGCAGCGTGCCAGCGATCACTTTTTCGGTGAAGATATGTTTCCCTGCCCGTGCCGCCTTGATCATGACCTCGTGATGCATACTCGTCGGCGCATCGACCACCACCGCATCGACGTTGGGCAGCGCCAGCACGTCGTCCAGATTTTCGTAATAAGGCACGTTACGCTTAGCGGCCTCGGCGCGACCCCGCTCCGGCACTTCGTCCCAGATGGCAACGATCTCGGTATCGGGATTTTCTTCGGCGGCGCGGGCGTAGTCTTTGCCGTGTACGTGCCAGAAACTCAACATTGCAATGTGGATCATTTTAGCCCTCTAAACATATCAGTCGAGTCGGGTAAGTTTCTTTCGTTAACCGTACCCTGTCCCTGTTATCTCCCCGCTCCGCGCTTGCGTGGGAGCGGGGAAGCTGACCCGTTCTTGGTCAGCCGGGGTGAGGGGTATACAGGCACTTTCGAAAATTACTTACCCGCGATCACTGCTGCTGTGTTTGCATCTATTTCGATATGCATCGAACGAAACCTCTTGACAAATAGAACTTCTGTGCTATAATAAACTCACTCCAAAAACGACCAATCCCGGCTTCCCGACCGCTTATTCCGACTCAGACCGGATGAGATGAACGTCCCATGATTCTGCTGCCTGCACGCGAACAAACCATCCCTTTCCCGACCGTTCTTTGCTGCCGCCTGTTCCGGTCGGGGAAATTCGCTCAATCTTCCCGTCCGATCTGCCGCTTTCACGGGAAAACCGTCCGCTCAGGGGAGCAGTCCGCCGCTGTCCAGCCGTCGTCCCACCGCCAAACCGGAAGCGAGCGCCTTCCCTCGTTTCCCCTTCATCTTCATCCGGTCACCTGACACGGGAAGAAATTCCCGAAATCGGTTTATCCGGTCGCTCACCACGCAACCGCTTATCCGGGTGGCAGGGCAGATTTGCCTCTGTCTAGAACCCGCTCAGTTGGCTCAGGTCAGCGCGACCGTCCTGCATGGCGCTGATTGCCTGAAGCTGCCCGATGCGGTTGCGGCGCACCGCTTGATCTTCAGTGTTGACGAGCACGCCATCGCCTTTGCCCGTCCCGAAATAGGCCGAAATCGCCGGGATCATCGGGGCGAAAGCCGTCAGGAACTCGCTGATATTGCCGTCGCCATGCTCATCCAGCGCGACGGACGCCTGCTCGTAAGCGTTGTAGAGGTTGATTTCCTCCGTCTGCTGGAACAGCGCCGGATTGACCGGATAGCGCTCTTTTTCGCTGCGGGTAATGCGAACGCAGCGAGCGAAACCATCCAGAATTGCTTCCCAATCGTCGCGCTTGACCCACTCGCTTAGTTCGCGGATGCCTTCGAGCGCGCGTGCAGGGTTATGCGCCTGTTCCGCCAACACCGCTGTACTGACGTCGTGCGCCCAGCCGTGCTCCTCGACCCATCCACGCAGGCGACCAGAGATAAACGCTAAAACGGCCTGCTTCACGTCGGCTGTGACGGCGATGGGCTGCGCGGCGGCGACTGCTTCGACCGCCAAACGTAAATCGAGGTCGAGTTCCTTTTCGACCAGAATCTCGATGATGCCGAGGGCGGCGCGCCGCAGCCCATACGGATCGGTGGTCGATTTCGGTTCCAGCCCAGCGGCGAACAACCCGACCAGACTATCAAGCCGATCCGCGACGGCTAGCAGCGTTCCGGCGGACGTTTCGGGCAGCGAGTCGCCTGCGCCGCGCGGCAGCCAGTGTTCATAGACTGCGTCGGCGACAGCCTGCGATTGACCATCACGCAGGGCGTAAACACGCCCCATCGTCCCTTGCAGCGAAGTCATCTCGACCACCATCTGGGTGGCAAGGTCGGCCTTCGTCAGATGCGCCGCCGGTTTGGCGACGCTCAGCGCTGCCGCATCAAGCTTGAACAGACTGCCGAGCGGCTCGACCAGCGCTTCGAGGCGTCCGTTCTTGTCAAGCATCGAGCCGAGCTTTTCCTGAAAGGTGAGCGTGCCGAGACGCGGCAGGAAATCCACCAGCTTCTTTTTCGTATCCTGCGCGTAGAAGTAGTCGGCATCGGAGAAGCGCGCCCGGATGACTTCCTCGTTGCCGTGAATGACCTTGTCGAGATGTTCGGCATCACCGTTGCGGACGGCGATGAAATAGGGCAGCAGCTTGCCATACTTGTCTTCGACGGCGAAATAGCGCTGGTGCTTGCGCATGACTGTGACGAGCACTTCACGCGGCAGCTTGAGGTATTTTTCCTCGAAGCGACCAAGCAGCGCCGTCGGGCGTTCGACCAGATTGGTAACTTCATCCAGCAGACCCGAATCTTCGGGGACGCGACCGCCAACGCTGGTCGCCAGCTTCTCGACCTGCTCAACAACAGAGGCGCGGCGAGCGTCGATGTCGAGGAGAATGCCTTCGCTTTCCAGCGTGGCGAAATACTGCGCCGCGTCCTGAACCGGATGCAGCGGCGAGTCAAAAGGTCGTAGCCCTCTCGTCACATCGCTGGCGATCACGTCAGCGTAGCTGAAGCTGATGACATTTTCACCATGCAGCGCGACAAACCAGCGAATCGGGCGCGAAAAGGCGACATTGCTGGCGTTCCAGCGCATCGACTTGGGGAACTTGAGCGCCGCAACGACTCCCGGCAGCGCTTCCGCCAGCACGTCGACGGCAGCGCGACCGACTTCGCGGACCGTTGCAACGACATAGCCGTCTTCGGTGCGCAGGTCAGCGACGCTAACGCCTTTGCCACGCGCGAAGCCTTCGGCGGCTTTGGTCGGCTTGCCGCTGGCGTCGTATGCGCGATCCGCTGCTGGCCCCTTGGCGATCTGTTCAAGATCGCTTTGACGGGCGGCGAGGTCTTTGGCGTGAATGACGAGGCGGCGCGGCGTGGCGTAGACTTTGAGATCGCCGTGTGCCAAACGCAAATCATCCAGCAGCTTGGGTGCAAGGACGGTAAGCTGATCGAGCGCGGAGTCCACATCATCGGCGGGCAGTTCCTCGACGCCGATCTCGAACAGAAAATCAGCGGGTTGGCCTGCCAGCGAAACATTCGCGGCGCGGGTCGTTGTCTGCACGCCCCCATCTGGCAAATTGCCCTTCCACAGGTTGTCGAGCTTGTCGAGCGGGTATTCCATCTCCTGCCGCTGATCGGTGTAGGCTTTGGCGATCTTGCGCGTCATGTCGCGCATCCGGCGGAAGTAGCTGGCACGTTCAGTCACGCCGATTGCGCCGCGCGCGTCGAGGACGTTGAACAAATGGCTGCACTTGAGGACGTAATCGTAAGCCGGAACGACCAAGCCCGCATCAAGGGCGCGCTTGTATTCGTTCTCGAAAATGTCGTAGGTCGTGCGCAGGCCGTCCACATCAGCGATTTCGAAGTTGTAGATGCAGTGTTCGATTTCGCTGCGGAGGAGTACGTCTCGATAAAAGAGGGTCGCGCCGTCGTCACCATTGAGCCACTCGATATTCCAGACCGAGTCCTTGCCTTGCAGCGGCTGAGTGATGCGCTCCAGACCGTAGGTGATTTCGACCGAGACGGGCGTGAGTTCGATGCCGCCCGCCTGCTGGAAATAGGTAAACTGGCTGATCTCCTGCCCGTCGAGCCAGACTTCCCAACCGAGACCCCACGCGCCGAGCGCGGGACTTTCCCAGTTGTCCTCAACAAAGCGGATGTCATGCTCACGCGGGTTGATGCCCAACGCTTCGAGCGACTTGAGATAGAGTTCCTGTGGGTTGCCCGGATCGGGCTTGAGGATGACCTGATACTGGAAGTAGTACTGCATCCGGTTGGGATTTTCGCCGTAGCGACCATCATCCGGGCGGACGGTCGGTTCGACATAGGCGACGCGCCAGGGTTCGGGGCCGAGCACACGCAGCAGCGTCGCCGGGTTGCCCGTGCCCGCGCCGACCTGAATGTTATAGGGCTGCCAGAGCACGCAGTTCTGCGTCGTCCAGAACTCGTGCAGCTTCATGATAATCTGCTGAAAATTGAGCGGTTTCGCCATGAGTCTTCCTAAAATGCGTGGTGATTATTGGAGCGTATTATAGTCAACCTCTCACGACCCACAAAGGGTTGAGCAGGCAATCCGGCAAAAGCGCCCTTTCCTATATCACTTTTTAACAGTCTGCCGCGATACCTTCATCCGAAATTTCCTACAATATCCCTCATAATCATGTGTATATCCCAGGGGGATCGTTATGCGCAAATACCGACCAAGCAATCGCACGCCCATTGCCAGTATTTTTCTGCTGCTCATCCTGGGGATCATCTGCGCGGGGGCGCTCGGTGGCATCCTGTGGGCCGTCGATAATTATCTGAATTTCTATCTCGTGGTCGCTTTCCCGCTCCTGGCCGGAGCGCTGGCGGGCGGACTGCTGGTGCTGGGCGTTCGTTCGGGGAAAGTGCGCAGCCCATTCCTCGCGGCGTTGATCGGTTTGCTAACGGGCGTGCTGATTTTCGGCGTGTATCACTTCGCCACCTACTCTGTGACCTTTCGCGGCGCAGTCCGCGACGTGTATGTTGAGGATGTCGGCAAAACACCGAGCGATGCTGAGCTGGATCAGTACATCAACAAGGGATTGCAGCGCAACACAGGTGATACTGGCTTCATTGGCTATCTGAAATTCGCCGCTCAGCAAGGGATGACCATTACCAACTCGACCAGCGTGACAAGTTCCAGCGCCGCTGACATCGAACTCAAGGATCAGTGGGTGTGGGTTTACTGGGGCATCGAACTGCTGCTGGCAGGTGGAATCGCCGCGTCCCTCGCCGCTGGCGAAGCACGCCAACCCTTCGACGAAGACTCGAATTCGTGGTACGGCGCGCCGACAACGCTCGCTTTGGCAACGCTCAAGGCGCGCAAACCGCTCGACAAAGCGCTCAACGACGGTGATTTTCAGACGGCGGGCAGCCTGCTAACGGTCAACAATATCCGCTACCCGCGCAACGAGATTCTGCTGCGGCGTGGCGCGGCGACCGGGTAACTGGCGCAGCAGGACATTTATCTCTCGGTGAACTACGTGCAGCGCAAAGGCCGAACAGTCGTCAAGAAAGCGGGACTGGTTTCACCATCGGAACTCGAACTGATCAAACGGTCGATTCCGCAAGGCGAGAGCCAGCCCGTCAAGACGGGACGGCGCTGAATAATTCGGAGTAAATCAGATGGACTCGAACGTCGTCTATGAGATGGTGCGCCGTTCCAACCGCAGGATGCTGATTCTCGCTATCGTCGGCATTGTCGCGATTGCGGTGGGCGTGTTTCTGGATCGGCAGCAGGTTTTCAGCTTCATTTCGGGGCCACAGGAGATGGCGACGCAGGAACTTGTCCAGATTCAGGACGCGGATTCGCTGGCGCGCAACTGGGTCACAGTCAAGGGGAGCAGCGTAGTTGACACGGGCTGGCAGAACTATACCGCTCACGATGTCGGCCCGACCACAATCAATGCCTCGTATCTGGCGCTGACGGTGGGTAAACGCTTTCTGCTGCTCGAAGTTCCGGGCGAAGTCGAAGCGAAAACGCTGCCGGAAACCTTCACAGGAGCGCTGAAAAACATCCCGTCTGACATCAGCAACGAGGTGATTGACGACATTCGCCAGCAAAGTCCCAGCGCGGCGAAACAGTTTCTGCCGATAATGCTGGATACCGCCGATTATCGCAACGCGACAATTTTCCCAGTGGGCATTTTTCTGACGGCAGGTATCGTGGTCGTGCTGGCGCTGCTGTATATGTGGCTGCGCCGGACGACCAACCCGCTGCGCCACCCGTATCTAAAAGCGCTTGCCCGCTATGGCGACCCGAAGCAGCTTTCCGAGACGATCAGCTATGAGATGAACAACGCGCACACGCAGGTGAGCAGTTACATCCACGTCACACCGCACTGGCTGGTCTTCAACCGGGGCGTGAGTTTTCAGGTGGCGCAGCTTCGCGAGGTAACGTGGGCGTATCAAAAGGTCATCCAGCACAAAACCTACGGCATCAATACGCGCAAAACCTTTGAAGTGAATATCTGGGATCAAACGGGGAAGATGATCGCGTTCATCGGGTCGCAAAACGAGGTCGTCGGGACACTGCGCGCGGTTGCCGAGGCAGCGGATTGGGTCGTAATCGGCTACAGCAGCGAACTCGACCAGAAGTGGCGCAAAAGCCGGGCGGAATTCATCGAGGCGGTCAAGCAGCGACGCGACCAGTCCTAGATCAGACGACCGCGCCGATCAGCAGGATCAGCCCGACGATGAGCGTGGCAGAGATGATCAGACCTACATCGCGGAAAGGTCTGAATCTGCCACGACCGCCCGCAAAGCCGCCCATCGCCAGCAGCGCCAACCCGCTGATGAGCAGCGCCCACTGCCGTCCGCTCAGAGGGACGCTCATATCCAGCCCCGGCGGGATGGGCGCGTTTTGCATATCGAGAGTGAAATCCGCGAGTGTGTCGAATTTATCGGGGCGCTGGACGGTGACGCGGGCGCGCCACGTCCCCGGCACGCTCAGGTTCGCGCCGCTGATTTTGTACTGCCCATTGCCAACCGATACCGGACGGACTTCGCTGCGTCCGACATTCTGCGTCTGGTTGTCGAAGCGCACGCGAATCAAGGAAGCGTCGTCAATCGGATCGCCCGCTTCCGTCAGCAGCGTGACGTAGAAATCATTCTGCCCCACCCAACCCGGCACGACATCGAAATGCACATGAATGCCATCGACCTGCACGTAATCCGAGAACGTGTGATCGGGCGGCGGCAGGCGACTCGCCAGCGAGGCACGCGCGGGATTGGCAGAGGCCATGACGGCGACCGCCGCGAAAATACCGACCATGAGGGCAAGCTCGACGCCGATCAGCCCGCGCAGGCGCTTCGACCAGACCGCCGCGCCGGAGCGCAATCCACGCGGCGTCAGAAAGAGGTTGATGGCCGCAATCAGCAGCAGGGGCACGAACAAAATCCCCTTGACGATCAGCGCCCGCCCGTAAAGCGAATCAACCAGCGCGGCGACCGAGCCAACTTCCAGCCAAGCCGAATACAATCCGGTCACAATCACGAGTACGACGCACAGGCGCGCATAATTCGAAAAGCGCCTGACCAGCGGAACGAGTTCCTGCGGTGTGCTCGGCAGTGGCAGCAGCAGGTTGATAAACTGAGCTATGCCGCCGACCCACAACGCGGTCGCCGCCAGATGCAGCCAATCGCTGGCGACAGCCGGAAGCAGGTCGTAAGTGGCGCTGGCATGGCTATAGAGCGCGTGAACGAGCAGCAACGTGCCGCCAGCCACCAGCGCAATCCCATAGCGCCGCCGCCGAAGCGCCATACCCAGCACCATCCAGACAACGAGGCGCAGCAGCCAGAGCACGCCGAAGCGGGTCGCGGTGAGGATCGTCGGCACGGCGGCAAGCGCGTCCAGCAGCGATCCATTCGCAGCCTGCGCAGCCTGATACAGCAGCAGCACCAGCGCGGCAAGGCCAGCCAGCAGCCAGCCCACAATCATCAAGCGGCGCATCCGCTGTTCGTGATCGGGCGGGCAGGTCACGCAAACGGCAAAGGCAACGCTGCCGACGACCAGCGCCAATGCCAGCAGGTCGAACCAGCGCACAGGGGCACTGAAAGGCGGAATCGTCTCATTATCGGGTGCAGCTAAAGCCGCCAGCCCGGTGACCTGCCCGACGGCGAAAGCGAAACTGCCGCTGGTCGCGTGCCCATCGGCAGCGGAAATCGCGCGCCATGAAACCGTATAGACACCATCAGCCAGAGCACCCGGCGCAAGCGTCATGTGTTTGGCATCGTTGGGATCGACAAGGCTCGACGGTGTGTTGACTGCATTCCCTTTGCTGTCAAGCAGGGTGATGCGGCTGAAATCCGGCTCGACAGCTTCGCTGAACCACAGGCTGATCGTTTGCGGCGCGCTGTCGAGCGCTGTGTTCGGCGTCGGATCGGAGCGCAGTAAATTGGCGTGCGCCCATATCGGACTCACGCCAATCAGTAAACTGAGGAAAAGCAGCGGGATCAGCCAGCGGCGCATGAGATTAGGGCGTCTGCGTCCCCTGAAGCTGCTCAAGCTGCACCTTCAAGGCATCGATCTGCGCCTGAAGGTCGGCAATTTGGGCGCTGGCTGTGCTGTCGCTTGCCGACGCGGTATCAAGCGACGGAAACATGATGTCGCTGGCGGGGTCAACACTGTCGAAATACCCATCAGCAGAGGTGAACTGCTCGTCCACATCCTGATCATTAATTTTGCCAAAAAGATGGAAGGTGTAATCGCCGATACGCGTCGGAATCAGGTCGGCGGTGTAATGACCAGGATCATTCTCTACCGGATAAACGGTCAGCATTTTCTCCTGATCGCCGAGATGCACCAGTAAATGGAGCGTATCTTCCAGCCCCGTGACCGGATCGCCGGTGGCATGGTCATGGACAAAGAATTCCGGCCCATTCAGAAGCCCGGTATAGGGCGGTTCCATACGCCATCCAAGTTCCACATCATAAGCACCAACTTCGCGCTCTTCGTGGGCACTCACCGGAACGATGACGAGGACGAGCAGCGCCAGCAAGAGAATCAGGATTGCCATAAAGCGAGATTTCATTCGATAAAGCTCCTTCAACAGGTAAAAAGCAAAATACGACAACAGGCCATAAATGCCTGAACTGTCCACAGATAAATGAACGTTCCGAGTCGTTAGGGGTGATGGTGGCTGCTGCGATGATTCGTCGTGAGGTAAGCCTGTGCCTCGGCGAAGGTCAGCAGCGTTCCGCCGAAGCCTGTCTGAAAACGTTCGCCATCTTCGCGCGTGGCGAAACACAGCGCACTTGGCTCACAGCAGACCGTAACGGCGCTATCGAGCAGGTAAACGCCCTGTGTGGCGTTGAGGGTATGTCCGTAGAGAAAATCTTTGGTGAGGATGGCGACGACTTCACGCACACCGGGCAGCAGCAAAAAACCGCAGTGTGGACAGCAGGCTTGCAGCGGTTCGTCGCCTTCTGCCAGAATCGTGAAGGCCATCCGTGATTGGACGGGTTGATGGCAAAGCTGACATCCTGACGATGCCTTGTTGAGCCGTTCGGGCAGCGTCACGCCGCCGTGTACCTTGACCGCAAGCCCATCATTCACCAGCACGTCGAGGTCGCGGTGAATGGTCATGAGAGAAACGCCAAAATGTGCGACCAAATCATCGGTCGTGACTGACCCCTGATCGCGCAGGCGTAGTAAAATCTGTTTTTGTCGCTCATTCGGCAGCATAACTGCGTCTATCCTGTGATAGTCTGTGAATTTATGAGAACTATCACGGATTATATCAGGGTGATAAAAAAAGACTAGTACCACTGTCGTAACTTCTGGTCTATACGTGGGTTTTTATCGTCATGATCAACTTGCGCAAACGCCTCTCACGGCGAACCCAAAATCTGAAGCGCCTCTCGGACGCCGATCTGGTCGAGAAGGCGAAAATTGGCGACAAAGACGCCTTTGGCGAATTGTACGAGCGGTATCTCGACAAGATTTACAGCTACATCTATTACCGCACTGGCAATCATCATGACGCTGAAGACCTGACCGCGCGGGTTTTTTTCCGCGCGATGGCGCACATCGAAAGCTACACCGAGCGCGGTGTGCCGTTTCAAGCCTGGTTGTATCGTATCGCGCACAATCTGGTCGCCAACTGGCACCGCGACCGAGGCCGACGCAAAGTCATTCCGCTGGACGAATTTATCGCTGCCAGCCTGAAATCAGATGCGCCGGATCAACAAGCGGAAGATCAAGAGGAGCGGGATGCGCTGCGCACCGCCATTCGGCGGTTGCCCGAAGAACGACAGCAGCTTTTGCTGCTCAAGTTCGTCGATCATTTATCGAACGCCGAGATCGGCGTCATCATGGATCGCACCGAAGGCGCGATCAAATCATTATATCATCGGACGCTTATTGCCTTGCGTGACGAACTTCAGAGTGCTGACCAACCCGCTGTCGATACATTCAAAGGTTAACTGGCTTTATGACCCAACAACCGACCGAACTTCAGAACCTGCTCGACGCCATGACCGAGGCGATCCTTAACGAAGAGCAGGATTTGGAGAGCATTGTCCACCGCTACGCCGTACCGCGTGCCGATGTGGAGGGGCTGATCAACATCGTCAAGCGCCTGCATATCGTGCTGGTTGGTGTGCGCCCCTCGCGCCGCTTCGCGCAGCGCCTCCGCCAGGATTTGATGGGGCAGCAGCAGCGCAATGTGATCAATCGCCTGCGCTACCTGCCGCCGCGTGTCCAGATTGCCGCCGGGATCGCGCTGGTCGCAGGATTCATGCTGATTTCGCGCCGCCGGATTGGCAGCGACGCGGCGGAAGCACAGGAAATTCCCGCTCTCCGCTAAGCTGAATCGGGGCGCACCTGCCTAAACGCGCCCCGATTCCACCCGTGCTGTTGTCTGAGTCCAAAGTGCTTGCAATTTAACATACAAGTTGCTATATTTGCTCTATTCGAGATACTCCACGCATAGCAATCGTCTTACAGTTTCGCCTTAAGCTGACTGTTGACAGATTGTTCTTTTTGGCTCTATAATTACCCTTCACGTCGAACTAATTGCCTCACAAGGTGGGATGCGCCCAATTCCACATACCTCCTGCAATCTAACGGATCAGTAAACTTTACTGCATCCGCATTTTTTATTGTGTACGCTTTAGACTGAGGAGCGGAGCTTTGCAACGTTTAACTCGCGTAAAGAACTACGCCCGTACCCCTGATGTTCAAGCACTGCCTTCCCTGATCGAAGTCCAGCTTGAATCATTCAAATGGTTCCTCGAAAACGGGCTAGCCGAGCTGTTCGATGAGATCAGCCCGATTGAAAGCTACAACGGCAATCTGAAGCTGTATTTCCCCGGCAACCGACAGGAAGCGCAGGAATTTGGGCTGCGTTACTGGTTCGAAGAGCCGAAATACAGCGAAGAAGTCTGCCTCGAACGCGATATGTCGTTCGCTGCTCCTTTATATATCCGTGTCGCGCTGGTCAACCGCGAGGCCGGAGACGAAGTCGTGCTTTCGGACATCTTCCTCGGTGACTTCCCGATGATGACCGAAAAAGGCACGTTCATCATCAACGGAACCGAGCGCGTGGTCGTCAGCCAGTTGATCCGCTCGCCGGGTGTGTATTTCGCTGCCGAAGAAGATCGCACGACAGGTCGCCTGCTCTCCAATTCCAAGCTGATCCCGGATCGCGGCGCGTGGATGGAATTTGAAACGCGCAAGAGCGATTACCTGACGATCAAGTTCAATCGCAAGCGCACCATTCCGGTGACGATTCTGCTGCGCGCGCTCGCCGCCGTGAAGGATCAACTGCCGGATAATATGTCGCCGATTCAGACGGGCAGCGACGAAGAACTGATGTCGCTGTACGCCGCTATCGACGACAACCCGGATCACCAGTACATGCGCAGCACGCTCAAGATGGAACCCATCTGGGAGCCGAAGAAAGACCAGACGGTCGCACAGGCCGCGCTGATCGAATTCTATCGCCGTATGCGCCCTGGTGACCCGCCCACGCTCGACAACGCGCGGGAGTATCTCGAAAGCCAACTGTTCGACCAGCGCCGCTACGATCTGGAGCGCGTCGGTCGTTACAAGCTGAACCAGCGCCTGCACCTTGATGGCGTGATTCAGCGCACGACCCGCACCGTCACGAAGAACGACATCGTGAAACTGGTCGAGCGCATGATCATGATCAACAACGGCAAGGCTGGCCCTGATGACATTGATCACCTGGGCAACCGCCGCGTCAAGACAGTCGG
>DAOUCB010000198.1:0-4108 GCA_034432495.1 Anaerolineae bacterium
AGAAAACCAGGATTATTTTCCGGCGTTTCATTGTTGAATTTGAAGGTAATGTCCATCGCGTGGGGTGTGCCCATCGCGTAACTCGTGCCGGGGATCTTCATCTCGGATTTGTACCCAAAGTGATACAGATAAACTGGCGCGCCGTTTTGTGCGGCTTTCTTCTCGGCAATTTCAACGGATCCAAGCCCCATCATGGTGATTGATGAAATCGCAACAAAAATGTCTGGTGCAGTGGCCTTAGGCCTGGTTTTGCAATACGTTTCAAAAATTCTTTCCGCATCTGACCCGTACTGTGATTCGAGCTTGTCTCGCAATCCTGCAAAGTCGATGTTGAAAGCGCTGGCATCGCCCCTTTCCCAGGCAAAGAAGGTATATTCATCTTCATTCCATCCGACCATCAGCGGCTTATCACGCGAAATATCAGGAGCTGCGGGATCAAATGGATGCGCCAGAAGTGCAATGCCGTCGACAACAGGGCCAAAACCACCGGGAAATGGCTCGGTGATTCCGCCTGTCTTGCTCTTTCGTTGATACGGCGGAATGGGCGGGAATCCTGATTGGATTTCAAGCAGCACATCAGCAGGCACATCAAGTAATTTACGCCAGTCTTTCGGAGCGATGTCCAATTCCTTCAAGACCAACTCGGTGGTTTTAGCTGCCATCTCGCGCGTGTACATCCGTACACCGGGGCCGCTTTCAATGGATGCCTTAGTAAAATACGACGCGGCTTTTGGCATCGCATACAAGCATGATGTTTTGGCGCCGCCGCCGGACTCGCCGAAGATCATCACATTGTTGGGATCGCCGCCAAATCGGTCAATGTTCCGGCTAACCCACCCTAGAGCCAGCACAATATCCAAAATGCCCTGATTGCCTGAGCCTGCGTAGTCTGCTCCTGCCAGTTCATCGAGAAAAAGAAATCCCAGTAACCCCAGGCGATGATTGGTCTGGACGACAACAACATCGAAATTGCGCGCCAGATTGGTTCCATCCTGCCCGGCAGAGCCGCCGGAGCCGATCACGAACCCACCCCCATGGCTGTAAAACATCACCGGGCGCTTCTGATTATCGTTGGCAGGAGTCCAGACGTTCAGGAAAAGACAATCTTCTGAAGGGGCTGGTTCGTTTAATCGCGGTGGTTGTATCGCGGGCGCACCTAGCTGCGTGGCGTCTCGTGTCCTCGACCAGGGAGTTAGTGGGGCAGGTTCACGAAATCTTCTGTCGCCGGAAACGCTTCCAGCATAAGGAATACCCTTAAAAATGTTGACCCTATCCTGCCTGATACCTTGTATTCTTCCGTATTCAGTTTCGACTTCAATTGTATTCATTGTATGTCATCAGTCCCTTCCGGAAACCTCAGTGCCATTGTGAAGAGATACCCTGTCCAAATCTGGTTCCGAGTTCTAGTCGGACGTGGTCAATAAAACATGTTGGAAATACCGGAGCTAATAGAGAATCGTGGAACGCCTTATTGGGACTCGTTTCTCAGAAAATTGCTGACCGTTGGGTACTTGTGCATGACCAAAATACTCGGATCCAGGCTAACTGAAATGCAACAGATAATAAATCATCCTTTGGAAACTGGAGCATCACAGGTGGAATGACCAGCAGTGAGAGTACCGCATTTCGCTCTCGGCCTGAAACAAGTTCAGACTCTATAGCAAGTAACGGAAGATGTTTTTTCACTCTTCATGTTGTGCCATTTTTCCAGGGGACGAAAATAGAAGTGTATTCATAAAATGATGTTAAACAGATAGCCGGTTAAGATGATGCCAGAAGCAACGATTAGGATGAAAGCGGCAATGAGACGCGGTTTCATGACACGGCGCAGAATAACCATCTCCGGCAGGCTTAACGCAACGACCGACATCATGAACGCCAGCACGGTTCCCAGTGGGACTCCTTTATCGAGCAGAACGCTGATGACCGGAATAATACCAGCAGCGTTGGAATAGAGCGGGATGCCAAGCAGCACAGCGGCGGGAACTGTCCAGAACGAATTTTTGCCCAGCAATCCGGCCAGAAAATCATCCGGTACGAAGCCGTGAATGAGTGCGCCAATCGCAATCCCAACAACGACATAAAGCCAGACTTTGCCGACGATCTCGCGCGTGCTATCGAGCGCTTGAGTGAAGCGTTCGTGCCAAGTTAGCCGCTCTTCGATGATCTGCCCCTTGCCACGATCTTTAACCTGATAGACAAACTCTTCGACGTAACGCTCCATGTGCAACCGCCCGATGACGATGCCCGCCAGCACGGCGATCACCACCCCAGAGGCCATATACAACCCCGCGACCTGCCAACCAAACATGCCAAACAGCATTGCTAGCGCGATCTCGTTGACCATTGGCGCAGCGACGAGGTAGGAAAAAGTAACGCCGAGGGGAAGGCCTGATTCGACGAAACCGATAAAAAGCGGCACTGCCGAACAGGAACAGAAGGGGGTGATCACCCCAATAGCCGCGGCGAGAAGATTGCCGACTCCTTCGCGTTTCCCACCCAACCAGCGGCGCGTGTGTTCCGGGGTGATGAAAGTGCGAACGAGCGTAATGAGGAAGATCATCCCGGAAAGCAGCAGCAGAATTTTGGGAACGTCGTAGAGAAAGAAGTTGAGAGCACTGCCGAAATGATCTTCGGCAGTGAGACCAAGCAGGCGGTAGGTCACGAAATCCACAACCGCTTGCAGATTGCTAAACATAATCCACCACAACACGCTGACTGTTGCGACCAGCCCGAAATCCCGACGTGTGAACTGCTCCGACGTGAGTTTTTGAGTTTGTGCTGTCATCTTGCAGCCTTTACATTCCATTTGTTGAATATAAGTTGACCTGAGAAAAGCCCCGTTCATTACAGGGCTTCTGTCAATTACACGCTTTCAGAGGCGTTTGTACGCGCGAGTTCGACAATCTTGGCCCGTGCAGGGATACGCCCAGCAGAAACCACGCGCTCGTTCAGTACAAGCGCGGGCGTGCTCATAACGCCATAAGCGGCGATGTCACTGTAGTCTGTAACTTTGCTCAATTGATAGGCAATGCCCGCTTCATCCAGTGCAGCGCGGGTTTCGCGCTCCAGACGCTGACAGTTGGCACAACCAGAACCGAGAATTTTAACGTTCAGCACAGTATTTTCTCCATTAGGCGACTCCAATAGAGGTGGAGGACGTGCAGGCGGGGCAGGAGCAGTCTGGCAGCGGCGTAAAGCTTTCTGCGTCTTTTTCCCCTAAAGCAACATCAAGCAAGCGAAAGACACGGGGATCGCAGATCCGGTAATAAACCTGCAAGCCGTCCTTACGACTTTCGACCACGCCAGCGTCACGCAACACCATCAACTGCTGCGAAATGTAAGGTTGACGTTTGCCGAGCGCATTTTCGATGTGACAGACACAGATTTCTCCCTGCCGGAGCATACTGAGGATTTGCATCCGGGCAGGATGTGCCAGCGCTTTGAACAGAGCCGCAATATCGTCCATCGCCTCACTCGTTACATTCAACTTTATGAATACAGCGTAGACGTTTTGGCATCTATACGGGAGTGACAGAAGTCACTGATTCGTCGTTACGTTTTGCATGTATGCAGAACTTGATTGATCGCGGGTGATTGTCCTTGATCTTCCTTTAAACAAGCCTGCCGCTGCGTAAAAGGCTCGATTCGAAAGTGTCATTGATCATGCCTGGATTGTGATCTTCTTCACCAATCAACTGCTTTCATTTATGCGACAATCCACATAAACGAAGGAAGTGATTTTTTGGACACACAATCTTTTGACGAAATTGAAATGCTTCACAAGCCTCTCTGGGTCCACCATCTCTGTATATTTCGGGCACGGTTTCTCGTGACGATCCAGCGAGTAGGTACGTCGATCAACCATTCGCTCGCCAATCATCGCGTCATCAAGGCCCTCGAATCACTCCCCGCCAAGCCTTGCGATGGACGACTACTGAACTCTATTTTTCTCTGCCATCGTATGAAAGCATCTTGAACCATGCTTTCTGAAAGAATTCACTTTAGGAGCTAATGCCATGAAGAAATTTGTTTACCTGTTGTTTGTTTTTCTACTCGCCTTCCCTATGCTGATGATTTCAGCCCAGGAAGATGTTGTCAGCACGCG
>DAOUCB010000199.1:0-13424 GCA_034432495.1 Anaerolineae bacterium
GTGATTAATTCTGCGGCAGATGCCGCACACTATCTCGCGGACATGGGCTATCTGACGCAGGAAAATGTGCGCGTCATTTTGCTCGATTCAGCCCAGAGGGTGATCACCGCCTCGACGATTTATATCGGCACGATCAATATGTCGGTGCTGCGCATCGCCGAGATTTACCGTGAAGCAATTGCCCACAACAGTCCAGCGATCATCCTCGCGCACAACCACCCTTCTGGCGACCCGACGCCGTCGCCAGAAGATGTAGAACTCACGCGGACGCTGACAGCCGCAGGGCAACTGCTCGACATTACACTGGTCGATCACGTGATTATTGGGCAGCAGCGCTGGGTCTCGCTGCGGGAACAGGGCTTCGTGACTTAGCTGCCGTCCGCGATGACCGTTTGATCCGCCAGCAGCACCACCTGGCTTACGTAAACCTCGTACTGATGTCCAGACGCATAAAAACGTAAGTTAAGAATCGACTGGGGAACGCTATCTGGTGTAAATGTCTCAAACAAATTGTGACTATCGTAGGTATACCATACGTCGGGGTTTATCTGTTCATGCTGCTCGCAGCCATTACAATTGAGAGGATAGAAGCGGTTCGGATCGAGAAATGCATAAAATCCGTGATACCAGGAAACCGCCCCACCGCCCTTAGGCACATAATCCATACGCAGCATCAGTGGACATTCACTGCCCTGGATACCGCAAGCACTCAGCGATTGGCTGTGAATCTTAAATGTCGCCCGAATCGACACGCTTGTAAAATGGGAAACGTCCAGTCCCCCGGTTCCGGTACCGAGACTTTGAGCACAGAATGTCTCGCCGTGTGACTCAGCATTATTGTCACGGAACAGACGCAGCACTGAACGCCCGTCTATATTCGTGAGTCCGAATGAGCCGAGTGGCTCATTCGCATCCTGCGCGACACTGTTACATCGCCATGCCTGCGATAGTGTCGTATCGGTTGTACTGAAATCGATCACATTGTCGGCATCAAAGCGTGCGTCGCCAAGCAGATTTGTCAGCGGCGCAAGCGTAAATTGATTGGTATCAGAAGACAGCGCAGCAATTTGTCCTGTCGGCACATTTTGCGTCCGCGAGTCGGGAGTGATCAGCAGCGCATTGCCAGTATAGTTGATCACCTGTACCTGCTGTCCGGAAGCAATCAAAGTATAGTGTCCGCTGGAGGTCAGGCGAACTGATGGCCCAAGTGTCGTTCCAAAGCTGATTAGAATGGGACGCATAATGCTCGACGGCACAAAAATGTCAAATTCGCCAGATACGTCTTTGAAATCAAGCCAATAAGGAGCCTCGCTGTCCAAATCAAAACGCGGGCGCGATCCCTGGCGAAAATTGAGTGACGAGCCATTCTCGATGGTGACACTCGCAACCAGTTGGTTCTCGTGCAGTGTGTCCACAAACGAGATCGCTCCCTGTGACTGTGTATCAGTCGTCAGTACGGTGCCCAAAAACATTTCGTCGGATGTAGTAACCGCGGTCTGATTCAGATCGGAATCGACCATCGTCGCCGTGCCGCGTGCCGCATCAACAATAGTGCGCAGGGGAATGCGCGACTGAAACAGGAAATATTGAATTCCAGCGATCACGGTGATGAGAATTGCGCAGAAAACCGCGAAGGAGAGCAGCATCACACCCCAGGCGAGCCGCTGTGAATTGATGCGCTTACGCCGGGGATTTACATCGGTTATCGTCGCCAATCAGACATCCTTGCACCCATGCTGAAGCGCAGACGATTATAGCATAGAATGACCGCGCACTACTCTCCGTTAGACACCCAGAGCACCCTCAGGTATAATAGAAGGACATAGAACAAGTCATTTTTGTGGAGATTCAGGCATGTCTGGACATAGCAAGTGGTCAACCATTAAGCGAAAAAAGGGCGCAACCGACGCCAAGCGCGGTAAGATTTTTACCCGTTTGGCCCGCGACATCGCAATGGCGGCGAAAGAAGGCGGCGGCGAAGAAGATGGCAACCCGAAACTGAAGCTGGCGATTGCCGCCGCTAAAGCAGAAAACATGCCGAAGGATAATATCGAGCGGGCTATCCTGCGCGGCACAGGCAAGGGCGAAGGCATCGAAATGGAAGAAATGACCTTCGAAGGCTACGGCCTGGATGGAGTCGCTTTCATTGTCGATACGCTGAGCGACAACAAGAACCGCACACTCGCCGAAGTGAAGCGCGTCTTCAGCCGCGCCGGTGGCACAATGGCGACGGCAGGGTCGGTCGCCTGGCAGTTCGAGCAAAAAGGCTATATGGAACTGGACAGCGAAGGTCTTGACTTCGATGATGTCTTCATGACCGCTGCTGAAGCTGGCGCGGAAGACGTGGTCGATGAGGACGGAATGTTCGTCGTTTACACCCCGCGAGACTTGTTTGGTGCAGTGGAGCAGGCGCTAAGAGATGCAGGCTTCAAGACCGCCGATTCAGAGCTACGCTGGATTGCGAAAAACGAAACTGAGGTGAGTGTCGAAAAAGCGACTCAGAACCTGCGCTTACAGAACGATCTCGAAGAACTCGATGATGTGCAGACCGTCGCTTCGAACCTGCTGATCACCGACGAAGCACTGGAAGCGTTCGAGACGGCCTGATGCTGGCTCTGGGGATCGATCCAGGGACGGCAACCGTAGGCTATGGCCTGGTACGCGAACTGAACGATGGTTCGCTCCAGGCCGTGCGCTACGGCGTCATCACCACACCGCCAGGTATTCCGATGGCGGAACGCCTGCAAATGATCTTCGATGAGCTGACGGCTCTGATCGAGCATCACCAGCCGGATCGCGCTGCTGTGGAGGAGCTGTTTTTCGGCAAAAACATCACGACAGCGATCACCGTCGCCCAGGGGCGCGGGGTGATTCTGCTCACGCTGAAACAGGCTGGGCTGCCGATCAACGAATATAAGCCAAATTTCATCAAGCAGTCGATCTCTGGCTATGGCAACGCAAAAAAGCCGCAGATGCAGGAAATGGTGCGGATGCTGCTCGGACTCGACACCATCCCCCGTCCTGACGATGCCGCTGACGCGCTTGCCATCGCCATCACCGATATACACAGCGCTCAATTCGCCGATTTATAACTGAGCAAAACCGATGATAGCCAGCGTTGAGGGAATAGTCGCCGCCTCCTACTCCGATCATCTGGTCGTGGTGGTGGGCGGCATTGGTTTTAAAGTTTTCGTGCCGCGCAATACCATCGTTATGGAAGGCGAAAGCGTTCATCTGCACACGGAAATGATTGTTCGTGAAGACCTGATTGCGCTCTATGGTTTTGCCAGCATCGCTGAGCGTGACACCTTTGACCGTCTGATTACAGTCAGCGGCGTTGGCCCCAAACTGGCGCTGGCGGTGCTGGGCACGATGAGCATCGACAGCCTGCGCAATGCCGTCGCAACGGGGCAACCAGAACTGCTGACGCGCGTTCCCGGCGTCGGCAAAAAAATGGCAGAGAAGATTGTCTTTGAACTCAAGGACAAACTGAAGGGCGCAGACGGCCTGATCAGCGCAAGCGCAGTCAGTGATGTCAACAAGGATGTGCTCGACGCCCTGACCGGCTTCGGCTACAGTATCGCTGAAGCGCAGGCGGCGCTCGAAGCACTGCCGCCCGATACACCCAACAACTTCGAAGAACGGATGCGGCGCGCGCTCCAGTATTTCGTCTAAATACAACTATGGACTTTCTGTAGGATGTAAATCGGGCGAGGCGTGCCTCGCCCCTACAAAAACATCCCGCATTATTCCTTTGGTTGTACAAAGTCGGCTGAACTTTTGACTATAGCTATGCAACTCACCAACGAGAGGATCGCCCCGTGCAGAGCGAATTGATCGGGTCACAGATCGCGGTACTGGACAAGGGATTCGTGGAATTAGTTGATATGATGCCCCATCCTTCAACGGGCGTTTCCGGCGATCTGGCAATTGTCAACGCAGCGAGAGTCAGCTTTTTAGGGGAAAGCAAAGGCGAAACCGCCGATAAAAAGCTGCTGTTTTACCTGATGCGCAACCAGCACACCTCACCTTTCGAGATGGTACATTTCAAGTTTCGGGTGCGCGCGCCGCTGGTCACCTACTGGCAGTGGGTGCGCCATCGCACGTTCCACTATATGTCCGCCAATGCACAGTCAGGTCGCTACACCCCTTTCGAGGAAGAGGACTTCTACGTCCCCGACGTTTGGCGCAAGCAGTCTACCAGCAACAAACAGGCCAGTGAAGGCGAAATCGACCCCGACATGAGCGAACAGCTCACCGAGAAGCTGCTCAAGTTCTATAACGAGGGCTATGACCTGTATCGCCAGGCACTCGACGCTGGTGTCTCAAAGGAGATGGCGCGCCTTTTTCTACCCGGCTTCAGCGTTTACTACACCTGGGTGATGAGCGTGGACGCGCACAACCTGATGAACTGGATTCGCCTGCGCATGGCCTCCGACGCACAGCATGAAATTCGGGTTTACGCCGAAACGATCTACGAGCATTTCTTCAAGCCTGCCCTGCCCTGGACAGCCGAAGCCTTTGATACTTACGTGTTACGGCGCGGGGACGAGTAGCGCGCCGCGCGAAGGGCAAATTTGCACGCCATCGGCATCCAGCGGCGCGACTGTCCAGGCGTATGTCTGAAGCGCTGGCAACTGCGCGCCGCTAAAGGTAAACGAATTGTCGGTCGTCTTGTCGGTGAGCAGCGTCACCTGATTGCCGTCAAATAAGCGCACCTGGTAGAGCGCCGCCGAACTGACCGCCGTCCAAGAAACGGTCGCCCCGCTCCCAGCTTTGAACTGACTGCCTTTTGAGGTGTCGGGCGCAAAATTGGCACAGTCCGGCGCTAGCGGCTGGCTGAGCAGCGCAAAGTCGGTTTCGTTAGGCGTCGGGGTGTAGGTTAAGGAAGGCGTATAAGTCAGGGTTGGGGTATTCGTCACCGTAGGGGTTTTGGAAGGCGTCAGGGTGATCGACGGTGTAAGCGTTATCGAAGGCGTTAGGGTAATTGATGGCGTATACGAGAGCACTGGCGTCCATGTGGGAGGCAAAGTCGCCCGCGTGATCGGCGTCTGGCTTGGCACGCTCGTTGTCACCTCAAGCGTCATCGTCGGCGACGGCGTCGCTGTGGGCGTGCGGGTCGCAGCACTCTGCTGACCACAGGCTGCCATCGTCAAAATCAGGCAGGCGAAAACCATCTTGCGCCAGTGGGTAAACTTCATGGGGTATCCTCTTCTGCGTTATGCTACTGTGCCCGAAATTGCTCCAAAAACCACCAGAATCACAACCAGGATGCAGGCCAAAGCACCCACACTCAAATAGGCCAGCACTCCCTTGCTTGCAACCGGAGTGTCGCCCGCAAAACCAATAATCAGACGCCAGCCCAGCAGATAAAAGATGACTCCGAGTGACGTCGAAAGCAGAGCTGGTGCTTCACGGGTATTCACATCATAGAAATTCGCGACATAAATCCCATCGACCAGCGGGGTAATCGCGAGTGTGAGCGCCAGCGCAAAAACTGCCGCGAGTACGATACGCGTCAGGCGCGGAAGCCCGATAATCCAGTCGACAAAACGATAGGCAACTACCAGCCCACTCTGCACCGTATTCATAGGTCGTCCTTGTTGATCATGAATGTCGAGCCGCGTTCGAAGTAGTCTGTCATGACGCTGCGCATGGGTTCTTGAATACCGACTTCATCGATGGCATCCAGCATGTTTTTGAGCCAGTGATCGCGAGCCTGCTGATCAATCGCGAACGGAAAATGGCGCATCCGCAGGCGCGGATGCCCGCGTTCCTGGGAGTAAGTCGTTGGCCCGCCGAAAAACTGCGCCAGAAACAGGTACTGTGCGCGTTTGTTTCCTTCCATGTCTTCCGGGAAGACAGGCCGCAAGATTTTATCCGCTTCTACCCGCGCGTAAAATGCATCGACCAGACGGCGAAAAGTGTCCATTCCGCCAATGAGTTCGTAGAGACTGCGCTCGGTCGAGTCCGAGGGTTCGTTACCTTGCATGAGGTCAGCACCTTACAGGCGCTTTCGCGCCATCGTCGTCAGAATAAAATGGGATCTTGCCGAATCAAAGTCCGTCTGGACAATTAAGTGCATGAAGGTACAATGTCACTATTATACGCCATCCACTACGTAAGGAGCACCACAATGAGTTCTCTCCAACGTCGAGTTGGGATGCTCATCCTGATCGCACTTCTTGTTACGCCAATAATGATTTTTGCTCAGGATAATGCGATTACGGTCGTCGGTTCCGGCATCCCCGCTCCGCTGATCCAGGCATTCGGGCAAAGCGCTAGCGCCAACGTCAGCGTCAATGTGACCGGCACAGACAATGGTTTTTCGACCTTTTGCGGTGGTCAGGCGGACATCACGACAGCAACCCGCTCCATCTCGGCTGACGAAGAAACCAAATGCAGCCAAAATAATGTCGATTTTCTCGAATTCGTGGTCGGCTACGACATCCTGGCAGTGATTTCAAACCCAGGGTCAGATTTTGGTCAATGTTTGACGACGGATCAGTTGAACGCTCTGTTCGCGCCCAGCACCACCGTCACCAACTGGAATCAGGTCAACACGTCCAACGCGGACATTCCGCTCAGCCTGTATGTCCCCGCTGATAATACCTCCCCCTACGCGCTGCTCGACAGCGTGGTAAGCGGCGTGGGTTTACGCAGCGACGTCAATACGCTGGACAGCGATGCGGCGATTATTGATGCAGTCAGTTCGACGAAGGGCGCGTTTGGCCTCGTCAGCCTGCCTGAAGCCCTCGCCGCTGGCGATAAGATCAACATTGACCAACTGAACACAACATCGGTAGGCTGCACCACACCTTCCGCTGACGCCGCCGAAGGGCGCGCTTATACAGCGGCGTACAGCCTGTTCGTCTATGCCAACAGCGCGCAGCTTGACAAACTCAAGCCGTTGTTTGAGGCCGCTTTTGCTGCCGACAGCGCCTCGACCATCACAGCGCAAGGTCTGGTCGCGCCGACGGACAGCGTGTACGCCAGCGACAACGATATCCTGACCAACGTCAAAACAGGTCGCCAGTTCAGCAAGAGCGTGACTGCTTTCACCATCCCGACGAATCTCGTCGGTACGCTCAACATCGACGGTTCGGCTACGGGTTCGGATTACATGACCGCCGTCACCGGCGCGTTCGTCAAGGTTTACGCGGGTGTGACCCTCAACCAGAAAGTCACCGGACAATCGGACGCCATTCGCCAGTTCTGCAACGGCTCGATTGACATGGTCAACGCTTTCAGCGACCTGTCGCCTGAAGACCAGAATAACTGCGCTGCCAATAACATCCCGGTCGAAAGCTACTACCTCGGCAGCCAAGCAGTCGTAATCCTCGGCAACGGCGATTTCCTCACCTGCCTGACCACCGCCGAACTGACGACGGTCTGGGGCGCTGCTTCCGAAAAGACCGTGACCAACTGGAATCAGGTCAACGCGAACTTCCCGGATACGCCAATCACGCTGGTCGCTCCGGCGCTTGGCGATCCCTACGCTGATTTGCTGATGCTGACTGCATCCGGGCAAAACCTGCCCACCCGCGAAGACTTCGCCGAAACCAAGTCGGATACGGCCTACCGGATCACGGCGGTCGGCAATGTCAGCGGCGGCATGACCTATATGAGCTGGCAAGACTATCAGGCGCTCACTCCCGAAGATCAGGCGAAAGCCACATTGGTCTCAGTCGATGCGGGGAAGGGCTGTGTTGCCCCATCCGAGCAGACCATCAGTGATGGAACTTACGCGATTGCGCGCCCGCTCAAGCTGATCGTCAACCGCATCTCGATGGCGCGGCAGGAAGTCCAATCGCTGCTGTGGTACATCGCCAGCGATGACAACTATCCGCTGCTTGCCAGTAATGGCTTCACCGGCTTGAGTTTCTCAGCCCTGCCCGACTTGCGTGATGCCTTGCAGAAGGCGTTTGCTCAGGGTCAACAGGACGCTGCCGAAGCTGCCATTCGCGCCGCCAATGCGACGCCTGAACCCACGAGCGAAGCGACTGCCGAAGCCACGATGCAGGCCACCCCAGAAACAACGCCTGCTAGCTAATTTTCCCACCTCAGGGACACGGGGCGCAGCGTATTGCGTGCGCCCCATGTTGTTTTTCGCTGCTTGTATCCCCGCCTGACAGTAGCTGTTGAGCGGGGCAAACGCGCCCTCGCTATTTTGTGCTATACTTCCGCAGGTATTTACACCCTGAACGAACGGAGCAACCTATGCGCGGCGAACTCGTCGCGGTTGACCTCGAAACGACCGGCCTCGACTCGACGCAGGACGAAATCATCGAAATTGGTGCGGTTCGTTTCAAGGATGGCATCGTCATCGATGAATTCAGCGTCCTCGTCGATCCGGGTCGTCCGATTCCAACGTTAGTCACTTCGCTGACCGGACTTCGTGATGAAGACGTTGTCGGACAACCCAAGCTGCTGGCGGTGCTGCCGCAACTGCTCGCTTTTGTCGGCAATTCGGTGTTCGTCGGTCACAACGTCGGCTTTGACGCGGGCTTTCTGCGTCGTCAGGGTATCCTGCAAAATAACCTGCTGGTAGATACTTACGAACTGGCTTCCGTGCTGCTGCCGCGTGCGCCGCGTTACAATCTCACCAGCCTGACGCAGATGTTCGATTTTGACATCGGCGACGCCCATCGCGCGCTGGCGGATGCCAAAGCAACCGCCTATCTGTACTGGATGCTGTGGCAAAAGACGCTCGAACTCCCTTACGACACCCTCAACGAGATTACGATTGCATCACAGGGTTTGTCGTGGGACGCCCGTCCCGTCTTTGAAGCTGCGCTCCGCGAACGCGCCCCGGTGATGGGCGGCGCAGTCGATGACCTATTCACACCCGACCGCAGCGAACGCAAGCCGCTACGTCCCAACGAGACAATTACGTCGCTCGACCTCGACGAAATCAGCGCGATTGTCGATGACGGCGGTCTGCTGTCGGTCAAGCTGCCGAATTACGAACATCGCGAGCAGCAGGTCGAAATGGCGCGGGCGATTGGCAATGCCTTCAACAAGACTGAACATCTGATGGTCGAAGCGGGAACAGGAACGGGCAAGTCGATTGCTTATTTGATCCCCTCAATTCTCTGGTCGATGCAGAACAACGAGCGCGTGGTCATCTCGACCAACACCATCAACCTGCAAGAGCAGTTGATTGACAAAGACATTCCCACGCTGCGCGACGCACTAGAAATGCCCTTCACTGCGTCGGTCATGAAGGGACGCTCCAATTATCTCTGTCCGCGCCGCCTCGGTGCGGTACGCCGCCGCCGCCCAACCAGCGTCGATGAACTGCGCACGCTGGCGAAGATTCTCGTCTGGCTGCTGGAAAGCAAAACCGGGGATCGCGGTGAAATATCGCTGCGCGGCGCGGAAGAAAACCAAACCTGGCAGCGCCTGAGCGCCGAAGATGAAGGCTGCTCGCTCGACCGCTGCCGTGCTGTCATGAACGGCGCGTGTCCCTTCTACAAAGCGCGCAAAGAAGCCGATGCCGCCCGCGTGCTGGTCGTCAATCACGCGCTGTTAATTTCAGACGCGGCGATGGACAGCCGCGTCCTGCCGGATTATCGCTATCTGGTGGTGGACGAAGCACATCATCTCGAAGAAGCGACGACCAGCGGCCTGAGCTTCCGGCTGGATGCTTCAACACTGCGCCGCCGCCTCGCCGACCTCGGCGGGCCGAAACGCGGCTTACTGGGCAGCATCCTTGTCAGCGTCACTGCCGCCGCGCCCGACAAAGAAATCAAGCGCATGACAGCCTATATCGAAAACATCAGTGAAGCCACTGCCGCAATGGAAGTTTACATCAACCGGCTGTTCACTTCGATTCGTGCGCTGCTGGTTGACCTCAAAATCAGCAAATCCGACTATTTGGTGCAAGTGCGGATCGTCGATCAAATTCGCAGCCGTGAGAGTTTTTCGCAGATTCAGGTCGCCTGGAACGCACTACGTCCCTTCTTCGAAGTCCTCGGTGAGGCGATGCACCGCCTCGCAACCGGGATGTCGCGCCTCGCAGACTACGAAATCGCCAATTACGAAGAACTGGTCAGCAGCACCGAAACAGCTTCGCGCTATCTCGAAGAAGTCCAGATGCAGTTGGAAAACTTCGCCAACACGCCGAATGCCAACACCATCTACTGGGTCAGCGCCGGGCAGGACAGCGAATACCTGGCGCTCCAGAGCGCGCCGCTGCACGTTGGGCCATTGGTCGAAGAATATTTGTGGCAAAACAAGCAGTCGGTCGTCATGACGAGCGCCACACTGCAAACCAACCGCAGCTTCGACTATATTCGCGAACGGCTCAATGCCAGCACGGTCGAAACGGTCGAAGTCGGCTCACCCTTCAACTACCATGACTCGACATTACTCTACATTCCCAATGACATGCCCGACCCCAACGACCGCTATCACTATCAGCAGGCGGTCGAGCGCGGACTGATTGAACTGACGGCGGCGCTCGATGGTCGCGTGATGGCGCTCTTTACCAGTTATACTCACCTGCGCCAGACGGCGCAGGCGATTACACCCCGTCTGGCGCTCGGCAATATCACCGTCTACGACCAGAGCGATGGCAGCAGCCGCCAAAGCCTGCTTGATGGCTTCAAAACGTCGGAGCGTGCTATCCTGCTCGGAACGCGCAGTTTCTGGGAAGGCGTCGATATTCCCGGACAATCGCTGAGCGCACTGGTGATCGTCCGTCTACCCTTCTCAGTACCGACTGATCCAATTTTCGCCGCGCGCGCCGAAACCTATCGTGACTCATTCAACGACTACACCCTCCCCGACGCGATCCTGCGTTTTCGGCAGGGTTTCGGGCGTTTGATTCGCACGCGGACTGACAGAGGAATTGTCGCGATCTTCGACTCGCGCGTGCTGACCAAAGGCTATGGTTCGACATTCATATCGTCGCTGCCAGATTGCACTGTTCAGCATGGCTCTCTCAGCGCGCTTCCTCAATCGGCGCTGAACTGGTTGAAAAAGGAATAAACGATCTTTATAATAGCGGCGAGATAACGTTTTCATTTACCACAAAACGTATAAAGCTGTCTAGTTGCTGAATACATAGGTGGTTTCATGAGAAAGTGTGCTAAGATTTTCTGAGTTGCGTTGAGATTTCATCTGACTATGCGAACACCAGCCGGTAAAGAATGTCGTTTCTACTATCAGGACTATAATCGCGGGCGAAACTTACAGGAATGCAGGCTGATCAAAAGCAATCCCGAATCGCTTCCCTGGCAGCCGAAATACTGCAATACTTGTCCTGTCCCCGACATCCTGAATGCCAACGCCAGCCCTGATCTTGAACTGACGCTGACGGTCAGTCCGCGCGTTCTGGGTCTGGGGCGCAGGCTCGATGTTACAGCATACTGTACAAGACATCGGATTCCGATTGAAGACCCGTATGTGGGCTGCCCGAAGTGCATCGCCGAGCGACCCGGACTAGACATTTTCAAAAATGCACTTGATCACCCTGACGAGCATGATTAAGCGGATTCCACATGCCTCCCTATACCCTTCTCCTCTTTCGATGCGACCGCGACCGGCTTGAACGGCTGAACACTCATCTACGTCCGTATCACGTCGATACCGTGACCCGCGTTCCTGACGCGGAAAATGGCCTTAAGACAGCGCACCCAGATGCATTGATCGCGCCGATTACCACCGAGACGCTTCAGCTTTTTGCATCGGTCGAAGCGACTGGAAATTTGCCGGCACGCCCTCTGCTCGTCCTAATTGCAGAATCGCATAAAACCAGTCTCCCCGCTGACCTTGTTCTGCCTGCGCGCTGGCTCGATCAGCCCTTAAGTACAGCCCTGCGCCTGCGCGACGAGATGCTGCATTTGCAGGAGAAGCTCGCGAAAGAAATCGGCAACGTGGAAGCGCATGTCGAAGAACATAAACGGACTGCCGAAGAAGTCGAGATGCTCAAAAATGCGATTGTGCGCAACATCTCGCACGAATTGAAAACTCCGCTTTTGCAGATCAAATCGGCGGTGACAATGCTCTCAGACGATCATGAGAAAGACTGGCAAAAACTGGTAGGCTACGCCACCGAAGCGACGGCGCGCCTGGAAACCGTCATTAAGAATGTGACTCAGCTCGCCAACACGCTAGAGATTCAGCAGAGCGCTATTCACGTTTCAGACGCGGTCGCTCATGCTCAGCGCAACCTGCATCGTAGTTGGCAGCATAAGGATCAGGTAAATCGGGTCGAATTCGCGATTGACCGGCACCTGCCCCCGGTCTGGGCAGACGAGCAAGCTATCGGTATTGCCTTACAACTTCTTGTTGATAATGCATTGAAATTCAGTGACGGCAGCGTCATAGTCGCCGCGCACCCGCTTGACGGTGAAATCGAGATCAGCGTCACTGATTCAGGAATCGGCATCCCAGACGATAAGCTGGAGAAAATTTTTGACCCGTTCTATCAGATCGATAATTCTGACGCGCGACGCTTTGGCGGAATCGGCGTCGGCTTAGCCATCGTGCGTCTGATCCTTGAGCGCCACCACGTACTGATCAAAGTCAGGAGCGAATTGAATAAAGGCAGCACCTTCTCTTTTGCGCTACCCCGTGTAGAATAACGCTGTGGCATAATATAAGCATTGAAATTTCCTCATACAGCCTTTAGGCGCAGGTCGTTGACATGATTCTGGCTTTTAGGTAGAATTAATTTAGAAAATTTAGATTGTTCTGAATGTCACAATTGCTACTGAATCGCTTTTTAGATAGGATTTTCCCTGATGACCATCCAAAGTTCGCCTCGGTCATTCGCCCCGTCCACCACCCATGAACTGCCAGAAGTTGTGCAGAATGCACTCGAACGAGTCGAAGGCCTGATGTTGGAAGTGGTGGACAGTGAAGTCACCGTCCTGCGTGATGCCAGCCGCCACATTCTCGCTGCGGGTGGCAAACGGGTGCGCCCGCGCCTTGTCCTGTTGGCCTACACGGCTGTCGGTGGCGCGACCCCTGAAGACGCGGCTCCGGTCGCGGCGGCAGTCGAACTCGTCCACACGGCGAGCGTTGTTCACGACGACATCAACGATCACGGGATTGTCCGTCGCGGTCGTCCCTCGATCAATGCGATCTGGGGACGCACTTTCGCACTGCTCACGGGCGATTTCCTATTTACTAAAGTATACGAGCTGATGGCTCCGCATAAAGACCTGAACATGATCCTCGCAGACGCGACGGTTGCTCTGGTCGAAGGCGAAACGCTCCAGGCGAGCGCCGTCAAGGAAAACAACTTCACGCGCGATGTCTATAACCGGATTATTGCCTTAAAGACGGCAGCGCTCTTCCGTGCTGCTGGCGAGTTGGGCGGTCGTTTGGGCGGTGGTTCTCCGGAACAGATTGAAGCGGTTGCCAATTTTGGTTACAGCATCGGCCTCGCTTTCCAAATTGTCGATGACGTG
>DAOUCB010000200.1:0-5816 GCA_034432495.1 Anaerolineae bacterium
GAGCTTCTGCGTCGCCGCGATGATGGGCAGGAACAAATCGGTGTCGTAGTTGTTGGTCACGCCGTTGACGACACTCAGGATGCGCTCTAAGCCCATACCCGTATCGACACCCGGTTTGGGCAGCGGCACGTCCCACTGACGCGTAAAATCGGGGTCGGGCTGGGTACGATTGAACTGCATGAAGACCAGATTCCACAGTTCGAGGAAGCGGTCATCTTCCGCCTGCATCAGCGGAACAATCGAATCGATGCCGAGTTCAGGCGTTTTGTCCCAGTGGATTTCGCTGGTGGGGCCGCAGGGGCCGGTTTCCGCCATCTGCCAGAAATTGGTTTTCGTACTCATGCGCGCCACGCGGCGCGGATCGACGCCAATGTCATCGACCCAGATATTGTAGGCTTCGTCATCATCCTGAAAGACGGTGAAGGCCAATCGTTCTGGTGGAAGGCCGTAGACCTGGGTCAGCAGGGTATAGGCGTAGCGAATGGCGTCGCGCTTGAAGTAATCGCCAAAGCTGAAATTGCCGAGCATTTCGAAGAAAGTATGGTGACGTGGCGACGGCCCGACGTTCTCCAGGTCGTTATGCTTGCCCGAAACGCGCATACATTTCTGCGAGGTGGTGGCGCGGTTGTAGGGGCGCTTGTCCAGGCCGAGGAACACATCTTTGAACTGCACCATTCCGGCGTTGGCGAACAGCAGCGTCGGGTCATTGCCCGGTACGAGCGAAGACGATGCGACCTGCTTATGGCCCATCTCTTCGAAATAATCCAGAAATGCCTGGCGCGCTTCCGCGCTGGTCATCGGTTTCATGAGGGGATTGTCCTATGAAAAAAGCAAGCGTTTTGCAGCCATTATAGTTGCAGACGCCCGATTTTTGTAGAGGATCAACCAATTGGGCAGAATCGTCCGAGGCTTGCTCAGGGCGATGCCAGCGTTTCTACCAGGATGTGCGCAATCAGAAACTTCTCAACGTCGGCGCGGACACTTGTGCAGCGTTCATTTTCACTTACAATGCTGCCGTCCGCCAAAACCATGCCAGCACCCCCAGTTGCATCGATGCCCATCGAGCGATCCTGTGCCAGTAGATCGTTTGTGCTCAATGTCATCATACTGTCGATTAACCGCTGCCTGGTTTGCACTGCTGCCGATTCTTCAGGGTTTGTTTCCACAGATTGCTTCAGCGCGATGATCTGGTCGATCAGTGGGGCGTACTGACCGAGATCGATGTTGGGCAAAGCGGGTTTGTTTGATAAATAGCCGTAGTCATGCTCTGCAACCAGGAGCAAGAGCGCCAGTGTCGAATCACAAACAACAGGCTGACTGTCCTGTGCCAGTACAGATGGACGCGGCGTGGCGAATTCAAGAACTACGCATACAGCCAGCAAAAGCGGCAGGGTTCGACGGTAAAAAGTCCGCATTTTATAAGCTCCCTTGTGAAATAAATTCCAACATACTGTTATCAGAATACAATCAGCTTATTCTTGCCAAAATCTTACCGTTGGTCTGGTTTCGCTGGACTGCTGCTGCGCTATACTCATGCGTGGATTGATCACAGGAGTTTTGAATATGCTGGATGCACCTGTCCTTGAACTGCTGCAAAAACCGATTACTGCCCGCCTCAGCACGATTGACAAGAACGGTTATCCGCATACCGTTCCGCTCTGGTTCGATGTCGAAGGCGACGACATTATCATTATCAGTGACCGCAACACACGCAAAGTCGATTACATTGCGCTCAATAACAAAGGCTGCGTACAAATCGGCGGCGATGCTGAAGCGGGGACGGGGTATCTGTTCAAGGGCGTTCTCACCGTCGAGCCTGACCCGGATTACAAATGGCTGCGGCAGGTCACGCTGCGATATGAGCAGGGTGAGCAGGCCGAAAAAGACATCGAACTCTGGCGAACGACTCTCGACATGATCATTATTCGCCTGAAGGTGGACAAGGTCATCAAGGTACTGTGAGCCGCTGACGATTTTGTTCGCTTTACCCTTGACCTTGTGCGTTATACTTATGCGGTTCTGACCACCCACAACAGGCACAGGAAATTCTGTTATGACGACAATCACCAAAACCATCGACGAACAGGTCGAAATTTTGATGTCAGGCGCGGAATACGGCGACCCGCAGATTCGGCAAACGATGTCGCGTGAACTGCGCGAGCGTTTGGTCGAGGCAGAGAAGCAGGGACGGCCTTTGCGTGTCTATGCGGGTTACGATCCGCGCACGGCTGACCTGCACCTCGGACATACCATCACGATGCGTAAGCTGCGTCAGTTTCAGGAATTTGGTCACGATGTGACATTCCTGATTGGCACGTTCACCAGTCTGATTGGCGATCCGTCGGACAAGGACAAGGCGCGCGACCAATTGACTCGTCAGCAGGTCGAAGATCATGCGCAAACCTATGCGCAGCAGGCTTTCAAAATTCTCGACCCGCAGTTGACACGGGTTCGCCGCAACGATGAATGGCTCTCGACGCTCGACTTCGCCGACATTATTCAGTTGGCGAGCAATTTCACTGTGCAGCAGTTCCTGGCGCGCGAAAACTTTTCCAAGCGTGTTGAAGCGGGTGAGCCGATTTACCTGCATGAACTCTTCTACGGTCTGATGCAGGGTTACGACGCGGTCGCGCAGGAAGCCGACGTTCAGGTGGGTGGGCAGGATCAGTTGTTCAATATTCTGGTCGCAGGCCGTAAGCTGCAAGAAGGCATGGGGCAGAAGCCGCAGATTGCCATTATCATGGGCGAGAGCCTGCCCGGTACCGACGGCGAAATCAAGATGAGCAAGAGCCTCGGAAACCATATCCCTCTCCTGTCTGAACCCTGGGATATGTTCGGTAAGGTGATGAGCGTACCGGACAAGGCCATGCCGATTTACTACAAGCTGATTCTCGGCTGGTCGCCGGTGCAGATGAAGGAACTTGTGGACGGGATTGCTTCCGGGGCAAAGCACCCCAATGAAGTCAAGATGAGTCTCGCTCGCGAAATCGTCTCGATCTTCCACAGCCCCGAAGCCGCCGATGAAGCGCAGAAACGTTGGGATGAAGTCTTTCGGGGTGGGAGTGGCATTCCCGAAGACATCCCCGAAGAAGCACTGACGGGCGAAGAACGGGTCGTCGAAATTCTGCGCCGCCTGAATATGGTCAGCAGCGGTGCGGAAGCCCGTCGGCTGATTGAACAGAACGGGGTTCGCCTCGACGGTCAGGCCATCACTGACGTGTATGCGTCCATCAAACCAGAGGCACTGCCCGTCGTGCTTCAGGTCGGCAAGCGTAAATTTGTGCGGTTGGTTGCGGCGACCTGAAGCAGCTCGCGCAAGTGACAAATCAAAAAGAGTCTGCCCGGTCTACCCGGCAGACTCTTTTTGTTGATCGACTTCCAATGTCGATGCGCCAGGCGCGAGAAGCGTTTATCAGACGAACAGAAGGACGCCACTGGTCATCACCAGGACGACCAGCATCACCCATTCGAAGGCGCGCTTATGGATGCGCTTGATCATCCAGCGTCCGACGTAGACTCCGGCGACAATAAAGGGGACTACCCAAATCACTTGCAGCAAGGTATTCAGGTCGAATATGCCCGCAGTGATATAGGCTGGCACTTTCAGAAGGTTGAGAACTGCGAAATAGAGGGTCGTCGTCCCCACGAAAACCTGGGGCGTTACGTCCTGGAGCAGCATATAAGCCGTGAATGGGACGGAACCGGCATTCGCTAGCGCCGAGCCTAAGCCGGAAAGTCCGCCAGACAGATAGCCGTGCCAGTCTCGTGGGTGATAATCAAGCGCTTTCAGCCAGTGATCCGCGACTTTGTAGGCGACAAACAGCAACGTGAATAGGCCGAGAATGTGGCGCAGCGTGACATTGTTCAGGGCTTTCAGCAGATAGGTGCCGAGGATGATGCCGAGAATCGCCAGCGGCAGCAGCAAACGAATGTAGTGCATGTCCCACGTTTTCCAGTAGGACTTCAGCGCAAACAGATCACCGATCATCAGGAGAGGGAGCGATAAAGCCTGCGCGGTAATGGGTGGCATGACCAGCACCAGCAGCGGCGTGACCAATACTCCTAGTACTGCCCCCAAACCGCCTTTCGACAAGCCGATGAGCAGCGCCACGATCACGAGAACAATGTAAAATTCCATGACGAACAGAACCTTGCAGAGAGGGTCGAACGCGGAGTCGTTCGGCGCAGAGAAATTATGAACTGTCGCGCCGCATCCAGGTGAGATATTCGCGCACTTTAAGATCGGTATTGCGGATTTTCATCGCGAGGTCACCGGCAAGGTTACGCATCAGTCGATAGCCCATCTGCGGATAGGAATCGCACATCAGCATCAGCTTGTCACGCGGGATCAACAGAACGTGGGTATCAGGCTGCGCGGCGACTGCCCGCGCGGAGCGCACCCCTTCATCGACCAGCGCTACTTCGCCGAAGGACTGCCCTCGGCGCAGCCGCGCAATCGTCTGGGGTTCGCCTGTGCCAGCTTTCCCCACCAGCGATGGATCCACCTGAATATCGATTTCGCCATCGACAATCACGTACAACTCGTCGCCGGTCGTATTTTCTTCGAAGATGATGTCACCCAGATTGTAGACGTGTTCGGTGCAAATCGAAGCGATCAGTTCAAGCTGCGTGACCGTCAGCTCGTAAAAAATGTCTGCTTGACGCAGTGTCGAAACCACAGACATTTCAATCTCCTGGTTTGTCGGGCGGCAGTGTACACTAGGCGCAGATTGTAACACAGTTTGCGCTGTACAAGCAGATAGGGGATGCAATGGATTTCACGGTAGACGAACTCATCTGTGTTTGCATATCGCGTCAGGTCGAAGACGGTGAAGTGCTGGCACAGGGGATAAATACGCCGCTGGTCGTGGCGGGGTTTATCCTCGCGCAGCTAACCCATGCGCCCAACGTCAGCTTCGCTTCGGCGATTGGTCAGAGCATTTCGCGCGAATGGGCACCGCTTGGCGTCGGACGCATCGAGGACTTGTGGCTGGGCAAAGGACTGCTGCATCTTGGCTTTGTTTCGGCAGCAGCGGATTTACTGCCCAAGTTCAACCCGAAAGAGTTTTTTCGGCCTGCTCAGGTCGATGCTGTAGGCAATTTTAACAATATCGCTTTCGGCAAGGACTACCACCGCCCGCGAATGCGCTTGCCCGGTTCGGGAGGCATTCCTGATGTGTCCGTCTACTCCGAACACATCTATCTGTACGTGCCGCGTCATTCGCGGGTGACCTTCGTCGAGAAGCTCGATTTCGTCAGTGGCATGGGGCACGTGCCAGAACGCAAACGAGGGCGCGGCCCGAATTACCTCATTACCGATCTGGGGCAGTTCGATTGGGCGAACGGGCGAATGCGCCTCACCAGCACGCATCCCGGTATCAGCGTTGCCGATGTGCAGAAGAAAACAGGCTTTGAACTCGAAGTCGCGTCCGATATTCATGAGACGCCGCCGCCATCGGACGAAGAAATTCGGCTGCTGCGTGAGCAAATCGACCCGCTGAACGTGCGCAAGCTGGAAATGCTCGGCGGCGGCGCGCGCAAAGACCTGCTGCGCGAAATTCTCGAAAAGGAAGGCGCGTGGTAGGGAAAAGAGTACCGAGTACCGAGTGCTGAGTACTGAGTAAAAACAGTTCAAAGTCGAAAGTTCAAAGTTAAAAGGAAAAGCAGTAATGAGTGATGAGAGGATTACCGTTTAAAGTTTTATTACACCCCTCTCCCCCGACCCCTCTCCCACGCAAGCGGGGAGAGGGGAGAAAACGGCGCTTTTCTTTGCGCTGTTCTCGGATTTAGGAGAGCAATTAAGCGTAATACTGTTT
>DAOUCB010000201.1:0-9040 GCA_034432495.1 Anaerolineae bacterium
TTCTCGCTCGACCCCACCCCCCGACCCCCTCCCCGAATTCAAGGAGGGGGCGAAAAACAAAACCGTTCACGGGAAGATTTTTGGCATTTTACAAAGGTGTCCTCTCCTCAGCACGCAAGCGGGGAGAGGGGAGAAAAACGTGTGCTAAATACCCTCTTCATTACATCTGTCGTGCAGTGAAACGAGTGGAGGGGGGAGAAAAACAAGGGCGAACATAGAGGCTTGTCCGAAAATGAACATCTGACCCCACCCCGGCTGTCCAAAAGCAGGACAGCCACCCCTCCCCGAATTCAAGGAGGGGAGAAAAACAGGCCGTTTCGTGCGGCGACGAGTGGGTAAAGTGCAATTCCCAATACGGGATAAGCCGTTAACTCCCTCGGCAGAGAGTATTCGGACAAGTCTACATAGGTGCGCCCCTACGAGGGCAAGGGCAGACACGCGGGTCTGCCCCTACAGGACGGCTGATTTTTACGCGCCGCCGTTCATTTTGGCGGCGAGGGCGTCACGGGCGTCACGGGCGGGCGTGAAGTTCGGGTTGAAGGAGAGCGCGCCATTGAAATTGCTCATGGCGCGGTCGTTCTCGCCTAAACCTTCGCGTGCCAGTCCGCCGTAGTAGAAGGTCTCCTCGACATACTGACCGCCGCCATCGTTGAGATTGGCCTGCGCCAGATCGATCATGTCCTGATAGCGCTGCATATGATAATAGGCTTCAAAGGGGCCAAACTGATACCAGAGCATACGCCAGGGCAGACCGAGCTTACGCGCCTGATCGTAGGCTGAGGCCGCGCGGTCGTAATCGCCGAGGGCGACGTAATTCGTGCCGATGTTGAACCAGGCGAAGGGATCGGCCTGATTGGCGCGGGCGTCATTGGTGGCCTGCACGAGCGCGTTATAGCTGTTCTGGCGCGGGTCGGCGTCATCACCGAGCAGCGAAATGAGTTCAGCTTCGCGGCTGCCGTCGTAGAGGACGAGGTAAAGGTGATTGAAATGCTCCCAGTACTGGCTTTCCTGCGCATAGGGAACCATGACGTTGGGGCCTTCGTAGCTGTCCTGTGAGGTGAACTGCTGAGAGTTGTCGTCGTAGCCGGAGAGGAGCAGATAATGCCCCATCCAGCCGAGATTTTTGCCGGGGGGATCGTAGCCTTCTTCGATGATGACGACGAAATTATTGCTGATCAACTGCTTCAGGCGATCCAGCGTGCCGCCTGTGCGCAGGAGCACCTTGACTGACCCGCCGATCTGATTGTTGACGTATTCGACAATCTGCCAGGGGCTGACGTTCTTATCTTCGGAGTTCGGCTTGAGCCACTGCGCCGCCGGATACTGGTCGTTCTTGAAGCCAAAATAGGTGAGACCCATTGTCAGGGTGGCGGGGCCGCAGTTATTCCAGCCCTGATAAATATGCTGTATGCCTGTGAGGCTCCACGAGGCTGGTAAACTACCGCTCGACGCAACTTCCTGCCCATCCTGCGCCTGCGCCGCGCCCACCGAAAGGGCGGCGACGAGCATCAGCAGGCAGCACCATGCTGCGATTTTTTTTGACATACTTTCGTTTCCTTAACTACTTTCTATGCGCATTGATTATATCGGCAAAGTTGGGGATAATCCCGTGCGACTATCCGGCGATCAGTCACCGCATGGTCGTCGCTTCTTCAGCGTTCGCTTGTCGTAATCATGTCGGTGACGTTATATACTGTAATAAACGTGATTTTCGATACTGGCTTGGGAGACCTCCTGCTCCATGCACACCGACCAGTTGATGGGTAAACAGGTCAACGCCTTCACCGTCCAGGAACGTATTGGCAAGGGTGGCATGGCGTCGGTTTACCGCGCGCATCAACCGTCTGTAGATCGCTCGGTGGCGCTGAAAATCATCACGCTTGACCCGAACGTCGGCGAGCGTGACGAGTTCCGCAAACGCTTCGAGCTGGAAGCGCGGATGATCGCCGCGCTTGAGCACATTCATGTTTTACCGATATATGATTACGGAATTGTGAACAACGAGATCGCCTATATCGCCATGCGCCTGCTGCGCGGCGGTACGCTGGCGGATCTACTGAAAGACGGGCCGCTGGAAATCGACCGCGCTGCCGACATCTTCACGCAGATTGCGCGCGGGCTGAACTACGCGCACAGCAAAGGCGTGATCCACCGCGACCTGAAGCCGAGCAATATCCTGTTCGACGACTCCGGCAACGCCTACCTGACCGATTTCGGGCTGGCGAAGATGGTCGAAAACTCGCTGCACCTGACCAAATCGGGCAACATTGTCGGCACGCCCGCTTACATGGCTCCGGAGCAGCTTCGCGGCGACCCGATTGATTACCGCGCCGACATTTACAGCATGGGCTGTATTCTCTATCACATGCTGGTGGGGCATCCGCCGTTTGAAGCGTCCGAGTCGAACGTGGTTTCGATCATTTACCAACATCTTGAGAAAGCGCCGCCGCCGCCCAGCAGCCTCAATCCCATCGTTCCGCCAGAGGTGGAAGCGGTGGTGCTGACCGCGCTCCAGAAAGACCCGAATGAGCGCTTTCTCCACGCCGATGCGATGGCGGACGCTTTGAACGAAGCGCTGGGACGCAGGCTGAGCACGGTCAGCTTCCCGGCTGTCCACGTTGACAGCCGACCGTCGATGCGTGAAGCTGACACCTATCATCTGGGGATGCCGCTCAAGCGCCGCCGACGCCTGTATATGGCGGCTGCGGGTGTGCTGATCGTCCTGCTGGCAGTGGTCGCAGCGCTTGTGCTCTATCCCAGGACAACCGCGCTGCGTTTACCACCGCCGACGGTGCTGGAAGATAAAACGGGAGTCGCAGCGGATTCTGCGCCGAGTCCTGACGAAATTGAGCGCGCCCAGGTGCGGCTGGGCGAGAGCGGCTTTATCGCCTACGTGACCTGCAATCAAACCAGCCAGTATCATTCGGCGATGGCGCGTGAAATCGGTGATATGGCGGGACAAGATGGACTGAAGTCGCGGATTTACGACAGCGATAACAAGAAGGAAGACGAGATTTCGCAGATCGAACGGGCGCGAGCGGATGGCGCGACCGGGCTGATCGTCTGCCCGCTCGACCTGAAAACGCTGGACGATACGCTCACGTCGGTGCAGAAGGCCGGACTCCCGCTGGTGATGATGACCTCCAACAGCGACAACTACGGCGGTGTGCTGATCAGCGGGGACGATTACCTGATGGGCGTGGAGGCCGGACGCGCGGCGGGGCGGGTGATCCGCGACGAAATGGATGGGCGTGCCAACGTCATCATCCTCGATTATCCCGACCTGGATTATCTGGTGATGCGCGCTAACGGCCTCGAAGACGGCGTGCTTGAAATCGCGCCGGGGGCGCACGTCATCGGACGCTATCTCGGTGCGACCTCGGAGAATGGGGAACAGTCGGTCAGCAAGGTGATTGCCGATGGGCTGAATTTCAATGTCATTCTCAGTATCAATGATGCGGGTTCTTATGGCGCGATTGCAGCGATGGAGAAGGCTGATTTTGATCCCAGTTCGGTCATCATCAGCAGTATCGATGCTGAATCGGTCGCGCGCCAATACATCCAAAGCGGTCACTTTATGCGCGCCTCGGTCGATGTGGATCGACAGTTGTTCTCGCAGACGGCAGTGAACGTCATGGTCAAGCTGCTGGCGGGGTCAACCGTTCCCGCAACATTCCTCGTCCCGCCGGGGCAGGTCATGACCCGCGCCAACCTGACTTCGACGATTAATCCCACCAGCTAAGTGCTCTATCTCATAATTCTTGCGGATGCCCCTCACCTCCGAACGCTGTCGTGCGAAGAAGTTCGCGTTACGCAAGCGAGGCGAGGCGGCGACACCTGTTTGCGCCGCCAGACCGTCAAAAGGGTTTGGCTAGGGCAAACAAGCCTCCTGAAGGAGGCTCAGGTACCCGTTGAAGATTTTGATCTGTAGGACAGCGGGCGAGGCACGCCTCGCCCCTACATTGACTGTCGCTCCCTCAGCCGAGTTCAAGGAGGGGGAGACAAAAAGGGCGCACACACAGAGGCTTGTCCGAATAGTCGCCGCCGAGAGATGATGCTGTTTAACGCTCAAAAGACCGATACGGGCGAGGCGTGCCTCGCCCCTACATTGACTGTCGCCCTCTCAGCCGATTTTAAGGAGAGAAGGGGCGACACCTGTTTGCGCCCCCAGAACCTCAAAGGGTCTGGCTAGGGCAAACAAGCCTCCTGAAGGAGGCTCAAGTGCCTTTGATCAGTAGGGCATTGGGCGAGGCGTGCCTCGCCCCTACATTTACGGTTGCCCCCTCAGCCGAGTTCAAGGAGGGGGAGACAAAAAGGGCGCACGTGCAAACAAGTTTGCCTGGGTGCGCCCCTACAGATACGCTCTGACTGGTGATGGCATTGGGCAGGAAATACAATTGTGAAATGGCCTCAACACCTCGCCCCTACACACTGCCCTCGCAGGCGCGCTTTACTATCTCCAATTCACGCGACTTTCGAACTCTGGCTAAGAAAGTGGATACCGTTCACCCCCGAACCCTATCGCGCGAACAAGTTCGCGTTAGGCAAATGGGGCGAGGTAGGGACACCTGGGTGCGCCGCCTGATTTCGCTTGCAAAAGTACCGTTATAATTCAGAATATTACAATAAATTGAAGCTCTGAAAATCTGTGAAATTATAATACATCTATTAATACAAAAATGGCCGTTTTGAGCGTGGTTGAGCGAGCGTTTAGCACGACCATTTATAAAAATCGCCAAAATTTTGCAGCGCAGCGCGCCCGACTATTGACGTCCTTTTCAGGATCGTTATACTGTGAATCGCTGGTGGAACTTTTGACTGAAAGGCGGGACAGAACCACGGTGCTTCCACGCTGGGTCGGTAGGCAGGTCGATGATTTTATCGTCGAGGATCGAATTGGGCGCGGCGGCATGGCAACAGTTTTTCGCGCGCACCAAATCTCTATCAACCGTTATATTGCGCTAAAAATAATCGACCTCAGTCCAAATCAGGAAGAACGCGACGAGTTTCGCAAGCGCTTCGCTCAAGAAGCGACGGTGGTCGCGCTGCTTGAACATATCCACATTCTGCCCATTTACGCCTACGGCATCGTTGATAACGAGTTTGCTTATATTGCCATGCGCCTGCTGCGCGGCGGTTCGGTTGCCGAGCTGCTGCGTAAAGGCCCGCTGCCAATGGCGCGGGCGGCAGACATCTTTACGCAGGTGGGGCGTGGGCTGCAATATGCGCACAGCAAAGGGGTCATCCATCGCGACCTGAAGCCGAGCAACATTCTGCTTGACGACGGCGGCAACGCCTACCTGAGCGATTTCGGGCTGGCGAAAATGGTGGGCAGCACGGTCAACCTGACGAAATCGGGCAACCTTGTGGGGACGCCCGCTTATGTCGCGCCGGAGCAGGTGCGAGGCGAAGTCGCGGATGTGCGCTCGGATATTTACAGCCTGGGTATTCTGCTGTATCACATGCTGGTGGGTCGTCCGCCCTTCGAGCTTTCTGAACAGGGGATTGCTGCACTGCTGTACAAGCATGTAGAAGAAGCGCCGCTTCCTCCCCATCTGCTCAATCCGAGTATTACGCCTGCCGTCGAAGCGGTGATTTTGCGCTCGCTCGAAAAAGACCCCGACATGCGCTATCAAAGCGCGGAAGAAATGGTCGAAGACTTCAATCTCGCGCTGGGCAGAAAGACGCGCCTGCGCAGTTTTATGACGCTGCGCACGCCAGAGCGGCTCAAGCTGATCAAGCGCCCGCGCCATATCACAATCCGCCGTGCCCTGCTGGCGATCCTGCTGATGATTTTGCTGACCGTCGGCGCAGTTGCCATGTTCGGCTCTCAGCCGCGTCCTGCGGATACGACGTTTGTGATCAACAGCGGTGAGCGCGGGACGATTGACGATGTGACCCCCAGTGAAGCCGAGATCGCGATGGCACAAGCGCACCTGGGCGACAATGGTTTTATCGCTTTCCTGGCCTGCACCCTCGAAAATGTGACGCAGGCGACGCGCGCCCGCGAAATGGGCGATATGGCGGCAGAATTCGGCCTTAAGTATAAGGTTTACAACGCCGAAAATGATGCCAATACCCAGATCACCCAGTTTGAACAGGCGCGGCTTGATGGGGCGAAAGCGATTATCCTTTGCCCCGTCGATAACAACACCATTAGTGCTTCGATTCGTTCCCTGCAAGCCGCCAACATTCCGCTGGCGTACATTACCCTTTTCGATAATCCATACGGCGTTCAGCAGGATTCGAACAGCTATGACATTGGTACGGTCGTGGGTCGGTTGGCGGGGCAAATCTATGCGGAGGAACACAAGACTCCGCCTCAGGTCGTTGTGCTCTCCTATCCTGGCTTTCCCGCGACTGAAAGCCGCGATGCTGGCATGGAGGATGGCTTTCGGCAGACGGTTCCTGACGCTCATTTCCTGGGGCGTGTTCCCGGCTTTACGGAGGATGACAGTTACGCCTCGATTAACGATCTGATCACGAAAAAGGTGCATTTCGACGTGATCCTGTCGATCAACGACGTCGGCGCTTATGGGGCGGTCAAAGCCATGCAGGAAGCCGGCTTCGACCCCAATTCCGTGATCATCGTCAGCGCCAATGGCGAAAGTTACGCTCAGGAATTGATCCGGCAGGGACAATTTCTGCGCGGCACGGTCTCGCTCAACCGGCAGGAAAGCTCCCAGATCGCCGTCGATTCCATCGTCAAGATGCTGGCGGGCAGCGCCGTCCCGCAGATTGTCAGCTATCCTCCCGGCGAAGTGCTGACGCGCGAAGTCCTGATGGCAACGGGGAACTGAGTTTACAACCTTAAGCAATCTTACCGCTTTTCCCCATAACGAAATAAAGCACACGTCGCTATAATCACTGCAACGCACAGACAACGTTATGGTGGGCTTCTTGCTGTCCTGGACTGGACGACAGATCGGTGATTTTGTAATTGAGGAACCCATCGGGCGCGGTGGCATGGCGGTTGTTTACGCCGCCCGTCAGCGCTCTGTCGAGCGCAAAGTCGCCCTCAAAATTATTGACCTTCAGCTAGAAAACGAAAGTGATTTCCTGCGGCGCTTTTCGCGCGAAGCTGAAGTCATCGCCATGCTGGAACACATCCACATTCTGCCCGTCTACGGCTACGGCGTGCTGGAGGGCGAATTTGCCTATTTCGCCATGCGCCTGCTCCGTCACGGGACGCTCGCCGATGTTTTGCATCAGGGACGGCTGCCGCTGGATGACGTGGTGGATCTGTTCACGCAGATTGCCAGCGGACTCGACTATATGCATCATTGCGGCGTGATTCACCGCGACCTCAAGCCAAGCAACATTCTGCTCGACGACGACGGCAATGCTTATCTGAGCGATTTTGGCCTGGCGCGAATTACCGGGTCGCTTAGCGTCAGCGAGGACGACATCAACGCTGCCGGGTCGCCTGCCTATATCGCGCCGGAATTGATTCGCGGTGAAGGCGCGACCCACCTCTCGGACATTTACAGTATGGGTGTCCTGCTCTACGAAATGCTCTGCGGACGCACACCGTTCGAGAGCAGCGACGGCGGTGTTTCGGCGATGCTCTACAAGCATTTGCGCGAAAATCCACCGTCGCCGCGTTTGTTCAACCCGGCGCTCTCAGAGGAAGTCGAGGCGGTGGTGCTGCGTGCGCTGAGCAAAAACCCGCGTGAACGCTATCTGTCCGCAGAAGAAATGGCATATGAACTGCGTGCGGCGGCGCGCCTCGCTCCGGTCAGCATGGCGCGCATCCCGCCGTTGTACGCTTCCGATTTGCTGCGCGACACGGTCGTCAGGTCGCGTCCGCCGTATTATGTGGCTCTCTTTGCGCTCGTTACTGTCGCGATTATCATCATGGTGGGGCTGCTCCTGCGCGGCAGCAGCCCGATGGTTATGAATGTAGAGAAGGGCGTTTCCGCTGGGATCGACGCTTTGGGTCTGACCGACGGCGAGATCAAAAATGCGCGAACACAACTGGGATCGCAGGGGTTTATCGCTGATTTTCCCTGCACTCACGTCGATACTTATCAGACGGCGATGGCGCGCGAATTGAAAGACCTGGCGGCAAGCCATAATCTGCCGTTTCGCCGCTATGACACAGAGGATGATCCCGCGCAGGAGGTCACGCTGATTGAACGGGCGCGGCTGGATGGTGCGAAGGCGTTTATCCTCTGCCCGCTGGGTGAACCACTCCTCGACAGCTCGATTCAGGCACTCCAGACAGCCCATATTCCGCTGGTGCTGTCGCAGAGCTACAATTCTGATTACGGCATCAAAATCGACCCGGATGACGAGGCTATTGGCAGCGAACAGGGCAGTTTCGCCGGACACATCTTTCTGAATGAACATGATGGGCAGGGTACGGCGGTTCTCCTGACGTTTCTCGGCACGAATTACGGGACACTGCGCGCGCAGGGGATGAAAGACGGCCTGATTCAGACCGCGCCGCTGGTGACGGTGCTTGACCCGTTGCAGGGTTATACTCGCCAGCAGGCGGCTGAGTCGGTCAACGACCTGATCGCACAGGGTACGCACTTCGACGCGGTGTTGTGCATCACCGATGCCTGCGCGCTCGGCGTGATTGATGCCCTGAAGGCCGCTCACCGCTCGCCCGACGATGTTTTTATCGTGAGCGCCAACGACGTTGAACCGATTGCGACTTATATTCAGACCGGCTACTACGTGCGCGGATCAATTCCGGTGAGCCACACCGAACAGGCGCAGCTTGCCCTCAGCGGTATCGTCAAGGCGCTGGCGGGCAGCCCCGTCCCGGAATTTCTGACGCTGAGCCATCAGCCTATGGTCACCGCGACCCAAGACGCTGCGGCGAACTGAGTGCTTCGTCTCGTAATTCCTGCGGATACCCCTCACCCCTGGCGAACCAAGAACGGGTTCGCCTTCCCCTCTCCCACGCAAGCGAGGAGAGGGGAGGACACGTTTTACACGATGATGTGCATTCGGGGAAATTTCTCGCTCGACCCCACCCCCCGACCCCCTCCCCGAATTCAAGGAGGGGGCGAAAAACAAAACCGTTCAC
>DAOUCB010000202.1:0-2798 GCA_034432495.1 Anaerolineae bacterium
ATCTTTGTAAAATGCCAAAAATCTTCCCGTGAACGGTTTTGTTTTTCTCCCCCTCCTTGAATTCGGGGAGGGGGTCGGGGGGTGGGGTCGAGCGAGAAATTTCCCCGAATGCACATCATCTTGTAAAACGTGTCCTCTCCCCTTCTCCATGAGGGAGAAGGGGCGGGGGATGAGGGCTAACGACGCGAATTCGAGATTCGCTGAAACGCAATTCATTTGCACCATATCTTTGTTTTTGCCCCTGGCCTCACGTGTATGGGAGAGGAGCCGGGGAGAGGTGGCTGCCCTCAATTCTGGCGCGGCAGATTGGCGTTGACGTAATTGCAGACCAGCTTGGTCGCGTCATCGACGCTCATGTTCAGGTCGAAAATGTTGACCACCAGATAGCTGTTGATCGTGTCCCAGATTTGCGTGAAGACCGTCACGCCCTGCGAATTATCAAGCGCATCGACAAACGCATGAATGTTCACGTCCGTATCGCCAAATGAGTCGATCCACGCCTGCTGCTGCGACGGATTCGCCGGGGCGACCCCGCCCGCCTGCGCGAAATACTGCTGCCCCTCATCGCTGACAAGAAACTGAATCAGGTTGGCAGCCAGCGCGGGCTGTGCCGTGCGTGCCGAAGCAACGTAGCCGACCGAGTGGACAATCGAGCGGCTTTCCCCCGTGACCGGATAACGCGGAAGCTGCACCACATCCCAGCGGAATTTTGCCCGTGAGAGCGCGTCGGGCAGCTTCCATGATCCGCCGGAGATCATGGCAACCTTGCCGTCGATCCAGAAGTCGAAGGCATTGTCCGCAGATGCGCCGCCGATTGCTGAGATGCTCGGCATGTCGCCCGCGTCATACAGCCGCTTGAGAAAGCTCAACGCTTCCATGCTGCGCCGCTCACGCAGGGTACACTGCCGCCGCGCCGCGCCGACAACCGGGGGAATCCCCGTCGAAGCGATCCAGTTGGCGTAGCCCGCCTGGTAGCCGCTGTAAACCGCCGCGCCGTAGACGCCGCTGCTGGAGTCGGTCAGGGTTTGCGCGTAGGTGGCGAAATCGTCCCACGTCCAGGCGTCGGTCGGATACGCCAGCCCCGCCGCGTCGAGCAAATCCTTATTGTAGAAAATGACGACCGTGTCCCAGTTGACCGGCGCGGCATACATGTGGAAATTGTCGCCGAAGCGGTAGGGATCGATCATGCCGGACGCCCAGGCTGAGGTATCGACGTGGTCGGCGTCGAAATACGGCTGCAAGTCGAGCAGCGCGCTTTTGCTGGCGTAGAAGTAGAAGCGATCCTGCGACATATTGAAAATGTCGGGCAGGTCGCCGCTGGCAGCGTTGGCGTCGAGCGTATTCCAGTAAGCGCCCCAGTCATGGACGCTGATGTCTACCTGTGCGCCGGGGCAGTAATCCTGCCGCCACTGGTCGACCGACGTGTTGATGATGTCTGCCCAGTGTTGATCCCAGACCCACATCGTCAGATTTCCAGGTGCGGTGCAGGCTTGCGGCGCAATCACCTCTGTTTTCAGATCGTCTTGTGCGTAAGCACCATCGACGCCGCTGCCGATACCCAGCACGAGACATAACAATGCGGGAAACACGTGTTTGAGCATGAGCGCTGCCTGTTTTCCAGTCCTTTTGACCCTCAAATCTTACAATATTTTGCCGCCAAAATCGCGAAGTTCCCCGAACTGGTCATATTTAATTACAAATGTAATTAAAAAATCATGAGAGGAGAAACATTTCAAAGTAAATTGCGGTATACTGGTTTTCATACACAGTCTTTCAAACGACATTACGGAAGGCTGTTTCCGAAAAGTTGTCTACGAGGAGATACACACCATGTTAAGTTGGGCTATCGGTTTTCTGGTCATCGCTTTGATCGCAGCATTTCTCGGTTTCACCGGCGTCGCGGGTACAGCGGCAGGGATCGCGCAGATCCTGTTTGTCGTCTTCCTGGTTCTGTTCGTCATTTCGCTGATCTTCGGACGTCGTCGGGCGCTCTAGCCGACCATAACACACGGAGGACATGATCATGCTTAAGCTCGCTCTGACCTTCTTCATCATCGCCGTCATCGCTGCCGTGTTTGGTTTCACCGGTATCGCCGGGGCAGCGGCATCGATTGCTCAGTTCCTCTTTGTCCTGTTTGTGGTTTTGATGGTGGGCGCGCTCGTTCTGGGCGTATTCGCCACCAAGAAGGTTCTCAGTTAAACACCCAGTCCACCTCAAAAATGGATTGGCAAACGGTCAGCGATTAAGTTCGCCGACCGTTTTTTGTTTCTCCCCAGTTTCAAATCAACAGGCACAGACTTTATTGGGCGGAGACGCGTTTCAAACCTTTGAAAAGGCGATTACATCCTGACGCTAAATGTGTAGGAGCGCTATGAGGGTGTTTAAAAAGTGTCATGCTTATGGACGGTTGGTTTGTAGGGGCGAGGCACGCCTCGCCCTGCAAGAAGACCCGCAGGTTTGTTTTTCTCCCCTCTCCCCGAACTTGTTCGGGCACCTGCATTGCGTAACGCGAACTTGTTCGCGCGAGAGGGGTCGGGGGTGAGGGGTGCGAGGCAGACACCTTATCTTGGTGTCTATGGGGCACACCATGAGGGTGTCTAAAAAGTTGCGCGTAAAATGATTTTTCCCTCATCCCCTGCCCCTTCTCACTGTTCTCACTGATGGCGAAGGGGAGAAAGTCCCTCTCCCTTGAGGGCTGAGGAGAGGACACCTTTGTAAAATGCCAAAAATCTTCCCGTGAACGGTTTTGTTTTTCGCCCCCTCCTTGAATTCGGGGAGGGGGTCGGGGGGTGGGGTC
>DAOUCB010000203.1:0-24368 GCA_034432495.1 Anaerolineae bacterium
GGAAAGTTTTGTAAAACCAGGTGCGTTTGCGCGCCCACCAGCCATGTTCAAGGCTGAAGCCGCTCATTTCGATCAGCAACGTGCTCATCAGACCTGAACCGCCACCGGGCATCATCATCATGGGCAGGCGGTTGGAGTCCGCGCGATTTCCGCCTGAATTCATACCAGCGCGTGAACCCACCGCGTCGATCTCATCCAGAAAAATGACTGATGCGCCGTATTCCTTCGCGGCACGGCGCGCCTTGCGATAGAGATTGGCGACTTTGAGCGGCGCGATACCGATGAACATCGACTGCATCGACGAGGCATCGAGATAGAAGAAGGGAACGCCCGCTTCGGTGCTGATGGCCTGCGCCAGCCAGGTTTTGCCTGTGCCGGGAGGGCCTTCGAGCAGCAGCCCATTGAGCGGTTCGCCACCCGCCTCTTCAAAGGCGCGAACGCCGCGCAGCAGCTTGACGATCTGCTTGGCCTGTTCGAGCAGCTCTGGCTGACCGCGATAATCCTTGAAGCTGACACCTTCCGATCCCGCACCCGGCCAGATGGTGTACATGCGGCTTTTGCCCAGAAACCAGAACATGGCGACGAGGGGCAAAATGGTGATGCCGATGATGACAAACAGGTAGAGGAGGGTGGGGATAACGTTGAGGATAATCCGCATCACGCTGGCGTCGAAAAGCGCGAAGATGACGAGCGCGATGATCAGCGCCCAAATCCAGATGCCGCTGATAAAACGCTGAATGCGATAACGCAACCGTTTACGGCGGCGTTCGACCAGCGTTTCTGTTTCTTCCCAACTATAACGTCTGCGCCCCCCAGGAACGGGAGCATTCGGGTCGAGCTTGGCAAGGCTCATTCAAATCGTCCTTCTCACTCAACGGGGTCGGTCGGAAAGTACGGGAGATTTGCGCCGGGGCAGAACAGGGTGACGCTTCTCCCCGGCGCAGGCTTACTGACCACTGGTGACTGCGGGTAGCATAAACATCGGGTGATTGGGTGTGCCAGCGTATAACACTTGTTGCGATGGAGACTGGTAACTGAGGGTGCCATTGACAATCAGGTCGTAGAAATTGCTCAGGTTGCGCGCGCCGCTGAGGTAGTGGGCCGCTTCAGTGCGATCAATCTTGCCTTCGGCGATGAGCACGCCCGCAAAACTCGTCCCGTGATCGAGAGTCGCGATTTGTGCGGGGCCAAGCAGCTTGATGTCGATCTGATCGGTGCCTTCGCTCACCTGAAGGGTGCCTTGCCAGGTGAGTTCAAAGGCGCGACGTGTCCGGTCAAGGTACTCAATCTGGCCGGCCTGAGTGCTCATATCAATCCCGGACAGATCGATCAGCATATTAACGCTGAAGACGCGGGTTTGGTCGTTACGGCGAACTTCGATGATGTTAATCTGCTTGTCGGCAGCTTCGATACGGTCGGCGGCGGCGAGCAGGCTGGGATCGGTCGCCCCGGTTTTGTCTGCCATGACCAGATTGAGGTTGGCAACGGTCTGGTTTGTGGTGGCGACATTATTGCCCTGAGCATCCTGTCCAGCAAGGACTTGCAGCCCCGGCAGCTTACTGCATCCTGAAACCAGGATGACGGAAAGTACGACGACTTGTAGAATGCGTCCCCGGAACATACTGTATCCTCAGGTAGAAAGACCCGACTAACGAAAGAGATACAATGTTTCAAGTTTACAGCTTAACATAGATTAACGATTTTCCTGTTTAAATTGGATGCAAATCTCTACAAACCTTAAGCTTGACGGGAAAACGCTTAATCTTTCGAAAAGCCCCCGTTTGTGGGGGTCACGTTTCGCGATATGCTTGTATAACTATAAACAGAAGTGGGTAAAAGGTTCGAAATTGAGAGGAAAACATTGATGAAACACGGGCGAGTTCTGCTGCTCGTTGTTTTTTGCTTACTGGTTATCGCACTCCCGGCGGCGGCGCAAAATTCACCGCTGGTCGCGTTTGTGAACAGCAGTGGACAGTTGATCGTCAGCAGCGGCGACGGGGCAAGTTATCGCTGGATTGTGACCAACCCCGGCGAAAAGCTCGCCGGTGAACCCTCCTGGACGGTGAACGGACTGACGTTTGCGGTAGGGGCGAGCCTGCGCGTCGCCAATCCCGCGAGTCAGGCGGTCAGCGAAATTGGTACGGCGTCGGGCACGATGCTGTCGGTCGCGCAGGATGGGAAAAGTCTGTTTTATCAGCAGCAGGATGGCAGCTATGCCCTTCAGCAGTTGAATGGTTCGGGGAATGTGTCGCTCTCTCTGACGAATGATCGCGGTGCACCTTACAGCGGGCTATGGTCTGGTACATTGGTGGCCTACTGGGGCTATGCCGGGAACAGCGTTCTCGCAGTCGATGATGTTGGGTCGGGGAATGTCATTACACTGGACAGCGGGAGGAGCGCGCCGATCACGCCGCTGGCGTGGCGACCGAGGTCTGCGCAGTTGATCTTCCGCGACACAACCGGGTCGATTCGGATGGCGGATCTCGCCTGTCTGCCGAGCGGCTGCAATGGCAACCCGCTTGACAGCGCGCCTGTGCTGGCAGTGGCGGATACGGACGTGGCGACGGACGGAAACATGCTTTATTACCGTGCGGACGGGAACATCAACGCCGTCAATCTCGACTGCGGAAATAGCTGTAACGGAGTCGCGATTGCTGGCAATGCCGCGCCGCAGACTGCCATCAGCGCTGCCAATGGCACACTGGTTTACACTGCCTATCAGCAGAACCCCAACGACCCCAGTGATCGCGAAGTGCAGACGCTCAACCTCGGCTGTGTGAGCAACCCATCGTCATGCACAGCGCAGACCGTTCTGAGTGGGGCAAGCGCCGGAGTGATTTCATCCGATGGGCGTTTCGCTGTGGTGCAAACGTCGAGCGGGCTGAGCAGCCTCGATCTCAGCAGCGGCGCGACCGCCTATTTATCGGATACCGGCGCATCGCTGACGGATGCTCACTGGCAGCCGTAAAAACCACTTATTGACCTCACCCCGACCCCTCTCCACTTCGTAAGAGAGGGGAGAAAAATAGCGGGTTGGGGATAGATAAGACACATCCAAACTATAGAAACGCGGCGGGATGTGCAAATCACCCCGCCGCGTTTTGCTGAAAGCTGCGAGCGTGTTTGTAAAAACGAACATTACACTTGTCTAGCACCCCTCTATCCCCGACCCTTTCTCCCACGCAAGCGGGGAGAAAGGGAGAACACAAGTGCACGGTTTCATTGATTGCTTCAGAAAGCATCAGGATCTGAGGCGAATCAAGCTAAAAAACATTTACATACACGCTCTGACTGCTGTTCGCTTAAAATGTGACGGGCAAATGCGCCAGCCCGCGCAGCACGTAGGTCGCACGGTACGGAGGATTCTCGCTCGCAAGCTGCAAATTGGGCAGACGGCGTGCCAGTGTCGCCAGAGCGATCTGCCCTTCCATGCGTGCCAGCGGCGCACCGAGGCAGAAGTGAATGCCGTTGCCGAAGGCCATGTGCGGATTCGGGTCGCGGGTGATGTCGAGTTCGCCGGGGTTGGTGAATTTGGCGGGATCGCGGTTAGCCGCACCGAACATGGTCGCGACGTTCTGGCCTTTGCGGAACTGCTGCCCCGCTAGTTCGTGGTCTTCGAGGACGAAGCGTGTGGTGATCTGCACCGGGCTGTCGTAGCGCAGCAGTTCTTCGGTCGCGGGCTTGATCAGCGAGGGATCACGCTTGAGCAGTTCCCACTGCTCAGGATGGCGCATGAGCGCCAGTGTTCCGTTGCCGATCAAGTTGACCGTCGTCTCATGCCCCGCGAAGAGCAGCAGAATACACATAGCGACCATTTCATCTTCGCTGAGTCTGTCGCCTTCGGCTTCGATGGCAATAAGACTGCTGATCATGTCGTCGGCAGGCGCTTGCTTGCGCTGGGCGATCAGGTCGCGCAGATAGGCGGAAAATTCGACGGTGGCTTTCGCGCCGCGCCGCGCGATTTCTTCGCCTTCGAAGAGTTCGAGCGTGTCGCCAATATCACGCGACCAGCCATGCAGAATTTCAAAATCTTCTGGCGGAACACCGAGCAGTTCCGCGATGACGGTGACGGGCAGCAGCAGCGCGAACTCCCCGATCAAGTCCATGCCGCCGTTGGGTTCGGCTTTATCGATCAGATTGTCGGTGATGGCCTGTGCGCGTTCGCGCAGCCGCTCGATCATTTTAGGCGTGAAGGCTTTGTGGACGAGCGTGCGCAGGCGGCTGTGATCGGGCGGGTCTTTGAGCAGCATCCACTGGCGCTGCATCGACCATAACGGTTCGGTTTCTGGCTGCGGCTCGCTGCTCCAGCCAAGTTCTTCGCGTGACATAACGCGGGTGATCTCGTGACCGAAGTGCGGGCTGCGCAAAACAGCGGCGCAATCTTCGTAGCGCGTCAGAAACCACATATTCCACTGTTCCCAGTAATAGATCGGGGCGGCGCTGCGCAGCATTTCGTAGTAGGGATAGGGATTCGCCTGAAATTCCGGCGAAAGCGGGTTGAACTCGGTGGCAAGGTTCATACTGGACTCTCCCTCAACTCTCGTAATCTACTTCTAGATACGTAGACTACACCCCGAATGTTGCCTGAATTTAAACGGCGGTCACCAGAATCGGCTTGTCATTGGTGATGATGATGGTGTGTTCGAACTGGGCGAACGGCTTCTTATCGACGGTTTTGAGCGTCCAGCCATCATCGGCGGTGTAGATACGCCCTGAGCCGGTGGTGAGGAACGGCTCTAAGGTGATGACCAAGCCTTCGGTCAGCTTGTCTTTGGCGCGGTGGGTGAAGTAGTTGGGGACGCTTGGTTTCTCGTGAATCTTGCGCCCGACGCCATGCCCCGCCAGATCGCGGATAATGTTGTAACCACCCTTTTCGGCTTCGGTCTGGACGGCGCGTCCGATGGCGTTCATGCGGTTGCCCGCGCGCGCTGCGTCGATGGCGGCGTTGAGTGCGCGCCGTCCGCAGGCAAGCAGGCGCTCGGTTTCGGCGGTCACGGGCGGGACAGGGACGGTTTCACCAGAGTCGGCATAGTAGCCGTCGAGTTCAGCCGAAACGTCGATATTGACCACGTCGCCCGCCTGAATCACGCGAGTGCCGGGGATGCCGTGCGCCACTTCATCGTTGACGCTGATGCAGGTTGCGCCGGGAAATTTGTAGGCTAACTGCGGCGCGGAGCGCGCGCCATGCTGCTGCAAAAAACGCTCGCCGATGGCGTCGAGTTCGGCAGTCGTGATGCCGGGTTCGAGCGCGTCGCGCATGGCGGCAATCGTCTGACCGACGATGCGCCCAATGCGCATCAGGCCGGTAATATCGTTCGGGGACTCAATAGACATGGAGAATACTCCTTCTCACACAAGATGCAGAAGAACTTAACGCAAAAATGAGCGGATTGCATCAAGGCTAGCGCAAGCGCCGGAACCAATGAGGATTTGAGAAGCGATTTCATCCCAGAAGTGATCGCGGGTAAGTAACTTACGAAGTAGGCGGCGTCCGTAGGGGCGACCTGCCAGGTCGCCCCTACAAAAACATAGCTGAAGTGACGGAGGACATCGCTTCATTTATGGAGAACACAGAGGAGGGACAAGGGCAGATTTTTGCGGAACGAGACAGCGTCGAAAAAAGGTTTAGAGGCAGTCAAAGGCGTCGTCCAACGGCTGATCCCTGCGGTACAATCCGCTTTTTTGAATAAACCTCACGGAAAAGGACTGTCAACTTATGGCTCACTTCAAACAATCCGTTGCCTGGTGGTGCTTTACCCCGGCAAAAATGACGCCCGAAGCATTGCTGACCGCTGCCGCTGACATCGGCTACGAAGGGGTTGATCTCGCGCCGCAGGAATACTGGCAGATGATCAAGGATCACGGTTTGAAAATCGCCGCCGTCGGCGGACATGCCTCGCTGACCGACGGCCTCAACCGCCGTGAGAACGGCGCGCGCATCGAAGCGGAACTGCGCGCCAATATCGCGCTGGCGGAACAGTGGAAAATTCCCGTGCTGATTTGCTTCAGTGGCAATCGAAACGGTCTGGACGACAAAACGGGCGCGGAGATCAGCGCCGAGACTCTGGGCAGGGTCGCCAAAGCTGCCGAAGATGCCGGGGTAACGCTGGCGCTCGAACTGCTCAACAGCAAGGTCGATCATCCTGATTACCATTGCGATAAGACGGCCTGGGGTATGCAGATTTGCCAGATGGTCAATTCGCCAAGTGTGACGCTGCTCTACGACATTTATCACATGCAGATTATGGAAGGCGACGTCATCCGGACTATACAAGATAGTCACCGCTATTTTGGGCATTATCACACGGCGGGCAACCCCGGTCGCAACGAGATTGACGAGACGCAGGAATTGAATTACCCGCCGATTATGAAGGCGATTGCCGCGACGGGCTACACAGGCTACGTCGCGCAGGAGTTCATCCCGAAAGGCGATCCCGTCGCGTCGCTCAGGCAGGCGTTCGATTTGTGTAACGTGTAGAAAGGTTCAGATCATGGCGGAATCAGCCGCCTCAACCGGTTACGGCGTGGTCTCGCAGATTGCGCTCGAACAGGCTGTCCCCAAAGCGCAGCGGATTTACGACGATCCGCTGGCGGTGCAAATGCTGCCGCCGCTGCATCAGGCGATGACGATGGTCATGAGCATGAAACTGCTGCGCGCACCGATGGCGCGGATGCTCGAAAAGTACGCGCCGGGGATTGCCGATAGTATCCTCAGCCGCAAACGCGCCATTGATGATGCGCTGGTGGACTCGGTCAAGGCGGGCATCAATACGGTGGTGATCCTCGGTGCGGGGCTGGATACGCTGGCGTATCGCCACCCGGAACTGACGACGCTGCGCTTTTACGAGGTCGATCTGCCAGAGATCATCCGCTACAAGCAGAAGAAGGTGCGGCAGATTTATCAGAAGCTGCCCGCCAATGTCACGTATGTGCCGATTGATTTCGAGACACAGACGCTCGATGCAGTGCTGACGACACAGGGCTACAGCCTCGACCGGGAGACGCTGTTCGTCTGGGAAGGGGTCACACAGTATTTGACTGAAGCAGGGGTGCGCGCAACCTTCGAGTTTCTGGCGAAGGCCAGCGCAGGCAGCCGATTGATCTTCACCTATGTCCTCAAGGACTTCATCGACGGCGTGGATACGTTGGGCCTCGATACGCTTTATAAGCGGATGCGGGTCAGCAGTCAGCTTTGGAAGTTCGGGCTAAATTCAGCCGATGTGGCAGGGTTCATCGGTGCATATGGCTGGCAGGTGATCGAGCAGGTGGGCGCGCAGGAATATCGCCAGCGTTACGTCAATCCCGTTGGGCGGCACGAAGCGGTCTCTGACCTGGAGCGCACGGTTTACGCGCAAAAAGTATAAACTTCACTCTGCGAGGTGCTCTGTCCTAGAGCTGGCTGAGTTCTGCGGAAACATCCGTTGGTCGTTGTGTCCCTTGCTCAGCGGTCGGCTGGAATTGCCAGTTGCGCCACGCGGCTTGCAGCAGCATGAGGATACCGATCAGAGCCATCGTCAGGCTGCTCAACAGAACGGCGGACGGTGGCGAAATCTGGTCAGCGAGTGAGCCAAGCAGCAGCGCGGCAATCGGCTGCACACCAAAGCTCACGATGCTGAACATCGCAAACATGCGCGCTCGCATATTCGGCGGGGGGATGACTTGCAGCAGGCCGAGCGCACCGACCCAGACAATCGTGGTCGAGATGCCCGCCAGGAAAATCGCCAGAAGGCTGAGCGGGAACCAGCTACTGCGCGAGAGCAGCGTCAGGCAGAACCCCATCCAGATTAATCCGCCGGACAGCATCACACCAACGCGGCGGACGTTATTGACAAAGGGCATGATAAAAAATACCGTAAACAGCGATCCCGCGCCTGCCGCCCCCAGCAGAAGGCCCGTATTCGCAGCATCGCCCGCAACAAGGGCGGGCGCAATGGCATAGACCGACAGCCCAAAGGCATTGAGCACCGCGACGGCGAGCACGATATTGCGCACCTGCGGCTGATCTCGAATGTAGCGCAGCCCATCGCTCAGGCTTGTCGCCGAGCCGTGACGTACCGTCTCGGACAGGCTCGATTCAATGCGGATGACGATCAGACTCCAGATAACCGCGAGGAAGCTCAACCCATTCAGCCAGAAGGTGAGCGCGAGTCCAAAGCGCCCCACAATGAAACCCGCAATTGCTGGCCCAATGGCGCGGCTTACGTTGATGATCATCGAATTGAGCGTAACCGCTTTCCGAATTTCACCTATACTCACAACGTCCGCGAGAAATGCCTGCTGCGTGGGGAAGACAATCGACTCCAGCGTCCCAAGCAGGAAAGCGAGGACGTAAACATGCCACAACTGCGCCCGTTCTGATTGCACGAGCCACGCCAGGATAAAGGCCAGGATCATTTCGCCAATCTGCGTGGCGATCAACAACTTGCGCCGATCAAAGCGGTCGGCGAATGCTCCCACCCATAGGCTGAAGACCAGCATCGGAAAGGCGCTTGCGACGGCGACAATGCCGAGTGCCGTTGCCGATCCTCCACTGAGTTGATAGACGAGCAAACTTTGTGCGGTGAGTTGCAGCCAGGTTCCGATCAGGGAGACGGCTTGCCCGCTGAGATAAATGCGAAGGTTGGCAAAGCGTAGGGGGCTAAAGCTGCTACGCCAGACAGCGAATATCTGACCGAAAGCGTTCATGTCACCATCATGTCGAGCATAAAATGTTCGTGCGAAGCGGGGAGTAAGATACCTCTGTTTCTGATCCTTGAAAAGACGGAGAAGCACGCCGAACCGGATTGGACTGCCACAGGATCAAGCGGACGAAAGGTTCAGGCAGCTTGATCCTGTGCTGTCGCCGGGTTAAGTCTATTCGCCTGTGAGGACTTTGAAGGCGAGCTTACGCCCCATTTTCTGACCGCCTGCCAGCGCGAACCACAAGCCGAGCACGCCGTCGAGCAGACCCGCCTGATCAACGCCGCCAACGTAGACCGGGTGCAGCCCCACGTCGCTGATCAACTGTTCGATGGTCTTTTTCGCCGCGCCATCGGTTCCCGCGTAGAACAAATCCGCGCCGGGGATCGGGTTCTTGAAATTCTCCCAGCCATAGCAGTTAAAGGTGCGGTAGAGGCTGGCATTAGGGGTGTGCTGCTTGAAAGCCGGAAAGCTGTTGACGCTGTCCGCGCCCATGTTGTTGGTCGCGTCGATCAGGATTTTGCCGTCGAGCGCCTGTGCGTTGGCGGCAATCGTGTCCGCCATTATCCTGCCGGGGATTGCGAACAAAACCACTTCCGCGCTCTTGATGGCATCGGCGATGCTGGCTGCCGAAGTGTTCGCGCCGAGCGATTTGACCAGTGACTGTAGTTCCGGCTTTTGCGGGTCGCGCACGCCGAATTTGACTGTATGCCCCGCCTGCGCCCATTTTTCGCCAATCGTGCCGCCGATATTGCCCGCGCCGAGGATGGCAATCTGCATGGTGCTGCTCTCCTTTTAGTCAGTGACAGCCGTAGGGCATGGCGCGCCATGCCCCTACCAGTATCGACAGCAGACTCGAAAGGTTTCTTACGTAGCGATCTGTTCCAGCGCCCTGTCAGCGGCGGCGACAGCGTGCAGGGTGGTTGTATCGAATGAGGGAACGGGACAATCGTCGGCTGAAATCAGCAGCATGATCTCGGTGCAGCCGAGGATCACGCCCTGCGCGCCGCGCTCGACCAAATGATTAATCACGCGCTTGTAAGCCTCGCGCGACTCGTCCTTAACGATACCGAGCACCAGTTCCTCGTAAATCACGCGATGGATGATGGCACGTTCGTCGGCTTCGGGGACACGCACATCGAGACCGAACTTTTCGATCAGGCGGTCACGGTAGAAGGGCTGCTCCATCGTGAAGGCCGTACCAAGCAAGCCGATGCGTTGAATCCCGGCGGCCTGAATTGCTTCGGCAGTCGGATCGGCGATGTGGAGCAGCGGAATGCTGACGGCCTGCTCAATATAGCTGGCGAGCTTGTGCATGGTATTGGTGCAGAGGACGACGAAATCCGCGCCGCCGCGTTCGAGGCGCTGGGCTGCTTCCGCCATCAGTTGTCCCGCTTCCTCCCAGCGGGCAGCGTGCTGCAAGCGCTCAATCTCGGCGAAATCGACGGAATACATCAGGCATTGGGCGGAATGTAAGCCGCCAAGCCGCGCTTTGACAGTTTCGTTGACGATGCGGTAGTACTCCGCCGACGATTCCCAACTCATGCCGCCGATTAATCCGATGGTTTTCATGTTCACTAACCCCTCTCCCTAAATCCCTCTCCCACGCAAGCGGGGAGAGGGACTTAAGCTCATACTGCATTGGTGTTATACTCTGCCTATTCTTGATCAAAGCATGAAACTCTGGAAAGTGATATGACCGATCTTAACCATCTGACCATTACCGAGGCGTTGGCGAAGCTGCGCGCCCGCGAAATATCGTCGGTTGAACTGACGCAGGCGTATCTCAAGCAGATTGAAGCGCTGGAACCGACGATTCACGCCTTCATCACTGTGACGAAGGAACGCGCGCTCAAGGATGCCGAAGCAGCAGACACGGCGCGCAAGGCAGGCGATGACCGGCCTTTGCTGGGCGTTCCGCTGGCGATCAAGGACGTGATTTCGACCAAAGGCATCGAGACGACCTGCGGCTCGAATATTCTGGACGGCTACGATCCGGTTTTCAGCGCGACGGTGATTCAGCGGCTGGAAGCGGCAGGCATGGTCATGCTCGGCAAAACCAACATGGACGAGTTCGCGATGGGGTCATCGACCGAAAACTCGGCCTGCGGCGTGACTTACAATCCCTGGGATACGGCGCGTGTCCCCGGCGGCAGCAGCGGCGGCAGCGCGGCGGCGGTCGCGGCAGGGATGACGGCGGGCGCGCTTGGTACGGACACGGGCGGCAGCATCCGCCAGCCGGGATCGTTCTGCGGCGTGGTGGGGCTGAAACCGAGCTACGGGCGCGTCTCGCGCTACGGCGTGGTCGCTTTCGGCTCGTCGCTCGACTGCCCCGGCCCGATTGCGCGCACGGTCGAGGATGCGGCGCGTCTGCTCGGCGTGATGGCGGGGCATGATCCGCTGGATGCAACGAGTATGGATACGCCCGTGCCGGATTACGTCGCTGGGCTGACGGGTGATGTGAAAGGTTTGCGCGTCGGCGTGCCGAGCGAGTATTTCATCGACGGGATGCAGCCGGACGTCGAAAAAGCGGTGCGCGCGGCAATTGATCACCTGAAGACGCTGGGCGCGGAAATCGTCGAGATTAGCCTGCCGCACACCGAATATTCACTGCCGGTTTACTACATCATTGCTCCGGCGGAAGCCAGCGCCAACCTCGCCCGCTTCGACGGGATTCGCTTTGGGCCGCGCATCGACAAGGGCGATATGTGGGACACCTACCGGGCGACGCGTGGGCAGGGCTTCGGCGCGGAGGTCAAGCGGCGCATCATGCTGGGGACGTATGCGCTCTCGGCGGGCTACTACGACGCTTACTACGGCAAAGCGCAGCAGGTGCGCACCCTGATCAAGCAGGACTTTGACAGGGCGTTTGAGCGCGTGGACGTGATTGCCGCGCCGGTTGCGCCGAGTACGGCCTTCAAGTTTGGCGAGAATACCAACGACCCCATCAAGATGTACCTGGAGGACGTTTTCACGCTGCCGCCGAGCCTCGCCGGGGTGTGCGGGATGAGCGTGCCGTGCGGCTTTGACGGGAACAATCTGCCGATTGGGATGCAGTTGATTGCGCCTGCGTTTGGCGAGGACGTTATGCTTCGGGTGGGTCACGCCTACGAGCAGAGTACGGAATGGCATAATCGCAGGCCGGAGATTCACGGGTAGGCGCTGAGGGGGCAGGGGCGGGTTCGCTGCCCCCCACTTGATTATTACAAGAAATATTCAGATTTGTAATGCAATAAAAAATTTATATCGAACGAACACATCGAACACTTGTTCGATTTCGAAACGCCATTCTCAGCAGAGGGGTGGGGGTGGGAAAAATGGGCGATTTACGGGAGAAAAAGGGCGGATTTTGGGCAGAACAGGCAGCAAAATATCGAACAAAGCGTTCGAACAGAGCGTTCGATTGAGGGGAAAAACCAGCGTTCGATTTGTTCGATTTGTTCGAAGTTTACGGGAAACACGCGAAAAAGCAGCCACGATTGTATGCGGGAGCGAGGGGCAGATATGAGCCAGAACACCCTATATTTCGGTGACAATCTCGACATTCTGCGGCAGGACGTCCCCGACGAGAGCGTCGATCTGGTGTATCTTGACCCGCCGTTCAATTCGCAGCAGTCGTACAACGTGCTGTTCTCGTCACCCAAAGGCCAGCGATCCGAGGCGCAGATCGCGGCGTTCGAGGATACGTGGCACTGGGCGGGCGAGGCAGAACGGGAATACGACCAGATCGTGCGCTGCGGGAATACGGACGCCGCCGACATGATCATCGCTTTGCGGCGCTTTCTCAAAGAAAGCGACATGATGACGTATCTGGTGATGATGACCAACCGCCTGCTGGAACTGCACCGCGTTCTGAAGCCGACGGGCAGCCTGTATCTACACTGCGATCCGACGGCAAGCCATTATCTCAAAATTGTGATGGACACGATTTTCGGGGCGGTGAACTATCGAAATGAAATTGTGTGGAAACGCCAGTCTGCGCATAGTGATACAAAACAAGGCAACGTCGTTCATATGAGGCGTATTCACGACATTATCTTGTTTTATGTTAAGAGCGATTTCACGACGAGAAATGAAATCTATCAGCCGTATGATGAAGGCTATATTTCGAAAACCTACCGACACGTTGATCCAGATGGTCGTCGGTATACACTTGCTGATATTACCGGCCCCGGCGGAGCATCAAAAGGGAATCCGCAATATGAATTCTTAGGGATTACACGGTACTGGCGGTATAGCAAAGAGACAATGCAATCATTATACGAGCAGGGGCGCATCGTTCAGGCAAATCCAGGTAGTGTTCCACGATACAAACGCTATCTTGATGAAATGTCGGGAATTCCCATGCAAGACCTTTGGACTGATTTACTTCCTGTTCAAGCGCAGTCTGCGGAGCGGCTTGGCTACCCGACGCAGAAGCCGCTGGCGCTGCTGGAACGGATCATCAACGCGAGCAGCAACCCCGGCGACGTGGTGCTCGATCCGTTCTGCGGGTGCGGGACGGCGGTTCACGCGGCGGAAAAGCTCGGTCGGCGCTGGATCGGAATCGACATCACGTATCTGGCGATCAACCTGATCGAAAAACGGATGCGGGACGCCTTCCCGAACATCGAGTTCGTGGTGGAAGGGATTCCGAAAGACCTCGGCAGCGCACGCAATCTGGCAGAGCGTGACAAGTATCAGTTTCAATGGTGGGCGTGCGGGTTGGTGGGAGCGCAGCCGTACAAGGGCAAGCGCAAGGGCGCGGACGGGGGGATTGACGGGCAAATCTTCTTCACGGACATCGTGGAGGACAAGCCAGAGACGCGCAAGATTATCGTCAGCGTCAAAGGCGGCGAGAACGTGGATGTGAAGATGATCCGCGAACTGGGGAATGTGGTCGAGCAGAACGACGCGGAGATTGGCCTGTTCGTGACGCTGTTCGAGCCGACGCAGCCGATGATCACGACCGCCGCGAAAGCGGGATTTTATCACGCGGGGAACGGTCAAGCGTACCCGCGCCTGCAAATTCTGACGATTGAGGGCTTGCTTTCGGGGAAAGAACGCCCGCAGTACATGGATTACCGTTACGGCGATGACAATTTCAAGAAGGCGCAAAAAGAAGATGTGGCATCGCAAAATAAATTGTTCTGAGTTTCAGCCGCCACACCCTCAAAGGGTGTGGCTACGAAAACCAAGCCCCGTGAACGGGGCTGAACTACAAGGGGCGCACAGCCGTGCGGCCCTACAAAGCGCTCGCGATGGAGATTATTCGCTTCAATTCAATCACGGGGTAAAGCAAGGGAAAAAGGCGATTCCGCAAATCGCTTTTGAGCGGGGATTCGGCTGGCGATGGGTGAGATTGAGCCTGTGCCTGTGGCTAACTCTGCTGGCAGCGCCGCTGACCTTTGCCCAGGAGGCGGCGACTGAAGTCGTTCCTGAAGCGACCGAAACCGTATCGCAGAACGCCCGCGATTACTGCGGCGGCCAGTTGACCTACACGCTGCCGGATGGCTGGGCAGCCGGATCGATCACGCGGACGAGCAATTCGGTCGGGCAGACGATTGCCAGCAGCAAAGATACACTCAACAAATACGCCAGCCTGCTCGACCCCGATGAATCGTCGGTGATCATCGGCGTGTTCGACCGCACCTCGTTTGCCGATTCGATGAATGTTGCGGCGGATGCCGACATCAGTACGCTGCTGAAGGGGCTGCTCAATGCGCCGACCTCGCTCAAGTTCACGCTGAGCGCGATCACGCCGCTGACGATTGGCGGTCACGACGCGGCGCAGGCGTCCGGCACAATGTCCGCTGAATACGAAGACGTGATTTTGACCGCGTTCGATGCCAATACGCTGGGGATGGTGCTGCTGGCGGCGAACCCGAACGAGCAGACGCGCTGGAACGATACTGCGCTGGCGCTGGCGGAGTCGCTGAGCGCCGATGACGTGCCACGCTTCGCTGATGCAGCAGGCAGTTTGCCGCTGACGCAGAGCTTCCCGACCAACGACTGTTCGGTGGTGTTTGGCTTCCCGGAAGGCTGGGCGGCGACGCAGCTTTCGGCGGATGGCGCGCCGCTGTTCAAGGTGTGGCTGACCAATTACGAGACTGCCGATCTCAAATCGGAGACTATGCTGGGTACGGGGCAGGCGCGGCTGGAACTGCAAATCACGACCGCGAATCGGGTGACGGGCGATGTGAGCGCGTCGGCTGAGCAACTGAGCGGGCAGATCGAGGGTGGGCAGGTGATCTCGAAAGACAGCCTGATGCTGGGAAATCAGCAGGCGCAGTTGATCGAGCTGCAAATCAAGGACGGCGACCAGCATATCGGTGACGCGCTGATCCTCGTGCGGGACAATTCCGATGGCAGCCGGTCGGCGCTGACGCTGTATGCCGCTCCCGGCGAATTGGATCGCTGGCGGGCGACGGCACTAGCGGTCGCGGCCTCACTTCGGGTACATTTGCCGTCTTCAAACTAAGTCTGGGAGGTTCTAACCAATGGCCGTACCGATCAAGCAGCTTCGCATCAGTCCGGAAGAACACAAGGCGCGCTGCGACGCGCTGGTGGAACACCTGCAAGTCAACAACCTGAGCGGCGTGGTGCTGTTCGATAACGCCTACGTGCAGTATTACAGCGGTTTCTCGTTCATCCCAACCGAGCGCCCGATGGCCTTCCTGATGAACAGCAAGGGTGAACGTGGACTGTTCGTGCCGCGCCTCGAAAAAGAACACGCCGAAGCCAACAGCCTGATCGACCGGGTGGACTTCTACATCGAGTACCCGCACGATCCGCATCCGACGGCGGCGCTGCTGCGCCTGATGCACGATCTGGGTATGGTCGGCGGGGCGGACACACAGATCGGCGCGGACGACGATGGCTATCCCTGGATTTTCGGCTATCGCGGCCCAAGCCTGAGCAAGCTGACAGATCGAAAGATTGTCCCGGTGCGCGCCTTCATCGAAGATCGGCTGATGACCAAATCACCGGCGGAACTGGCGCTGATTCGCGAAAGCTGCGTCTGGGGCAATCTCGCGCACACGCTGTTGCAGCGCTATACCAAACCGGGCGCGACCGAAACCGAAGTCAGCCAGCGCGCCAGCGACGAAGCCACGCGCGCGATGATGGACGCGATTGGCCCGATTTATCGCGCGCAAAGCACTTACGGCACGGGCGCGAGCGCGGGCTATCGTGGGCAGATTGGGCGCAACGCGGCGATCCCGCACGCGCTGGCGAACAACATCGTCTTCCGCGAGGGTGACGTGCTGGTCACGGGCGCGGGCGCGACCATGTGGGGCTACAACTCCGAACTTGAGCGGACGATGGTGATTGGCAAGGCCAGCGACGAAGTCAAGACGATGTTCGAGCACATGCTGGCGCTTCAGGAAACAGCCTTTGACGCCATCAAGCCGGGGGAGCCGTGCTCAAGCGTCGATAAGGCGGTGCGCGCCTACTACGAGAAGCACGATCTGATGCCCTACTGGAAGCATCACGTCGGGCATAACATCGGCCTGCGCTATCACGAAGCGCCATTCCTCGACATTGGCGACCAGACGATCCTGCAACCGGGGATGCTGTTCACCGTCGAGCCGGGGCTGTACGCGCCGAGCCTGGGCGGCTTCCGCCACAGCGATACGGTCGTCGTCACCGATACGGGCATCGACATTTACACGTATTATCCGCGCGATCTGGAAAGCCTGACGATTTAGAAGAAGCTATCAGCTATCAGCTATCAGCTATCAGTGGTCAGCTTAAAGATAAGTACCGTCGATTATTCCGGTCTTTTATCTTTTGCTGAAAAGCTGACTGCTGACCGCTTCTCTAAAAGGAGTTTGCATGAATAGTTTTCCCTTCGACAAACCGGGACGCTTTTATCGCGGCAACATCCATACCCATTCGACGCGCTCGGATGGGCGGTTGTCGCCGCAAGCCGTCTGCCAGTTCTACAAGGATATGGGCTACGACTTCCTCGCCCTGACCGATCATTTCATGGAACAGTTTCGCTACCCGGTGACGGATACCAGCGCCTACCGTACCGACGATTTCACGACAATTTTCGGGGCGGAACTGCACGCGGGCAAGACCGTCACCGACGAACTGTGGCATATTCTGGCGGTGGGGCTGCCGCTCGACTTCCCGAAGAATCTGCCTGATGAAGATGGCCCACAAATCGCGGCGCGGGCGCTGGAGGCAGGCGCGTTCGTCGCGGTGGCGCATCCGGCCTGGTACAACCTGACTGAAGAAGATGTGATTTCGCTGGGAAACGTCCACGCCATCGAGACGATCAACGGCATTTCGGCGGATCATAATGACCGGATCGACAGTTGGTACATGCTCGACGTGATGCTCGCGCGTGGTTATCGTTACACTGCGTGTGCGACTGACGATGCTCATTTCAAAGCTGAGCATAATGATCGGGTGCGCGGCTGGGTGTGGGTCAAGAGCGAGGAACGGACGCCGGAAGCGCTGCTGGCGGCGCTCAAGCGCGGCGATTACTACAGCAGCACCGGCCCGCAGATTTTCGATTTGCAGGTCAAACCGGGCGAGAGCATTAAAGTCCGCTGTTCGCCTGCTGACTCAATTTTCGTGACGGGCAAGGGCGCGTGGTCAAGGTTCAAGCATGGCAAGGGCATGATCGAGGCGGAGCTGGATATTCGGCAGTTGAATGCGCCTTACTGCCGCGTGACTGTCCGCGATAGAGATGGCAATCACGCCTGGTCGAATCCGATTTGGGTGAAGGAATAAACAGGACTGAGGTTCGAGGACTGAGGACTGAGCAAAAACAGTTCAAAGTTAAAAGTAAAAGCAGTAATGAGTGATGAGAGGGTGTTTGTAAAGGGAAGTATTGCATTTGATTAGCACCCCTCACCCCCAACCCCTCTCCCACGCAAGCGGGGAGAGGGGAGAAAAGCAACTCGAAATCTGCTTCAGTTGCTAAAAACTGGGCAGAAATTGGCGCGATTTGAGTGTCATAAAAACATTCACAAACACGCTCTGAGTGATGAGTAAAACAGGACTGATAGATAACCGAAATAGACACTGCCCGATTTTGGTGGCTTGGAAACGGGGCGCAGCACGCTGCGCCCCTACAAGAACCGGGGCAGACACACGGGTCTGCCCCTACCAGATTAGGGCGAATCTATTTAGGTCATCTATCAGCACCCAGCACTGACTACGTGTTTTCCGCAAGCAGCCCCTGAATGGCGATTTCGGTCTCGTTGTAGCCGCCTTCGCCGATGTGGACATAGCGAATATTGCCCTGCTTGTCGATCAGGTAGACGGTGGGCCAGTAGCGCTGACCGTAGGCGTTCCAGGTTGCGCCGTCGTTATCCTGCCCGACCGGGAAGGGAATCTCCAGCCGCTTGACCGCCGCCACCAGATTGTTGTAATCCGCCTCATAGCTGAATTCGGGGAAATGGATGCCAACGACGTTCAGCCCCTGATCGTGATAGGTGTCGTACCAGTCGAGTACGTGCGGCAGGATGTGCAGGCAGTTGATGCACTCAAACGTCCAGAATTCGAGCAGGACGACCTGCCCGTGCAAATCGGTCAGGCGGAGCGGGGTGCTGCTTTCCGTGTTCAGCCAAACGTCATCGCGAAATTCGGGCGCGACGCCCAGATTGGGATAGGGCGCGGGCTTACTCACGACTTCTGTGGTGGGTTCGGCGGTCGCCTCAACGGTGAGTGTCTGCTCAGCGGTTGGGGCGGCTGTTGTTATCGTGGTGGCTGGCTTTTGAAACTGCTGCGGCAGCAGGATCACGCCGAGCGCCCCGACCAGACCCAGAAGAATACCTGTCAGGTTACGCATACGAACGTCCTCATCTTGTTCACGCTGACAACAGATTGCCAGAAGATGATTACGATTCGCTAACGGCGCGATAATTGCCAGTAGATGACTCTTCTGATTTTGGTGGACGGGCGAGGCAGCGCCTCGCCCCTACGATAATACTACGCGGGGTGCACCGCCGTGCGCCCCTACAAAATCCACCGTAATTGGCTTGGTCGTCTGCTAATCTGCTTCGGCGATGAGCGCCTGAATGGCGGCTTCCATCGCATCATAGCCGCCCGCGCCAACCTGCTGATAGCGAATGTAGCCGCGCTTGTCGATTAGCGTGAGTGTCGGCCAGACGGTTTGCCCATAGGCTGACCAGGTGAGACCATCGTTGTCCTGCGCAACCGGATAGGTGATGTTGAGGCGGACGAGCGCCGCCGCCAGCGCGTCGTAGTCGCGTTCCTCGGCGATTTTCGGGTAGTGGATGCCGATGACGGTCAGGCCGTCCGCGCCGTAGATGGTATTCCAGGCGCGCACGTTGGAAAGCACAGGGACGCAGGGGACACAATCGAACGCCCAGAATTCGAGCAGGACGACGCGCCCGCGCAAATCGGCGAGGCGCGGCGGCGTGTCGGTATTGAGCCAGACGCCATCACGGAGTTCGACCGCCGGGCCGTAAACGGGATACGGTGCGAGGACGCGCGTTTCGACGGCGGTGGGGGCGGTCGTCGGGGCGACGAAGGTCATGGCTGCCGGGGGCTGCGTCGGCGCAACCATGATTGTCGGTCGCGTCGGTGTGATCTCTACAGGGCGGAGACGCGGACGAATTAAGCCGACCAGCAGCGACACCACGACGAGGATGGGCACGAGCGCCACAAGGCGTCGCACCCACCAGCCGCCGCCAATAATCATAAGTTCCTCAAGGTAAACCATTCCCATCGAGCGCTTCGCCGTGCGCTCCTCACTGCTACCAGTACGCGGCGATACTTAACCTATGGTGCTAGTGCCAAATTTGAGGGAAGGTATTCTTAGGGGCGACCTGCCAGGTCGCCCCTACAGACCCAATAACATCCGTTTAGACCCACAAATTAGCACCATTCGTTACTTAATCGACCAACCTTTACCCGCGACGCGTCGCCAGCACAATCACCATAATCAACCCCAGCACAAACAGAATAATCATGGCTGTCGCCAGAATGACAAAGGTGCGGTTCGAACCCTTCATGGGTTTATCCCTTCGTGTGGAAGTGCGGCAGTACCGATTGCGCCATCGCCGCGATTCGATCCAGATCGTCCAGTTGTCCCCATTGCAGCATCAGTCGCTCAGCCCCGGCATCGACATAAGCGCCGATCTGGTCGATGACCATCGAAGCCGTGCCTTTAATCGTCCGTCCTGGTGTGTCGTCCAGCGAGCGTTCGGCTTTGATGCGCTGCCAATCGGCGTCATCTTTGGCGAAATCGACGTGCGTCATCAGCGAGCGTTTGACATCGCCGGGAGCGCGCTGGCGCTGCGCGAGCAGATCGTCGAGCAGGTTGTTCAGGTCGCGATAGGTGGTCGTGTCGGTGTAGACACTGTTCCACTCGTCAGCAAATTCGGCGACCAGCGGCAGCGTCCATTTAGGGCCGTTCCCGCCGATCAGGATCGGTGGGCCGCCCGCGCGCTGGGGACGCGGCAGCATAATCGCACCATCCAGCGAGAAATGCTTGCCCTGATAGCTGACGGGTGTGTCACTGTTGAACAGGCGCGTGGTGACTTCGAGCGCGTCGTGCAGCATTTCGTGGCGCGTCTTGCGATCATAAAAAGGGACGCCGAAATTGTGATGCTCGCGATCCTGCCAGCCTGCCCCCATGCCAAAAACCAGACGACCGCCGCTCAGGTCATCGACGGCGGCGGCGGTACGCGCCAGCATCGCCGGGTGGCGGAAGGTGACGGGCGACACGAGCGTGCCGAACTCAATATTGGAGGTCGAGGCGGCGGCATATGTCAGCGCGACCCAGGCTTCCAGCGAGTCCTGATCCGGCGGCTGCGGTTCGGTGAAGTGATCCGAGCGAAATACACATTGATAGCCGAGCGTATCGGCGGCTTCGAGCAAGCGCCGCCAGCGATCCCAGTTTAAGCCTTGCTGTCCCTCGAACATCAGTCCGATTGCCGTCATGAAGATTGCTCCTTTGCCGCACAGAATGATGGAAAAAGTAACACAATCAGGGTAAACTACAAAATGTCATCTCAATTGTAATCAAGGAGTGCGGCATGGAGAAGTTAGCGCAAGAACAGTGCGTTCCCTGCACGGGCGACGTTCCCAAACTGAGCGACGCCGAGATTCAGGAACTGCACATGAACGTGCCGATGTGGGCAGTGGCGGACGGGGACGAAGGCAAGCAGATTGAGCGCACCTACGAATTCGAACGCTACCCGGATGGCCTGATCTTCGCGTCGCGGGTGGGGCGGCTGGCAGAAGAACAGGATCATCACCCGACGATTATCGTTGGCTACAAAAAAGTGACGCTGACATGGAACACCCACGCTATCAAGGGGCTGCATCGCAACGATTTTGTCATGGCGGCGAAATCCGACGAAACCTATCTCAAGCTGCTCGATGAAACGCGCGCCAAGAGCGTTGTGCAGGAAGCATCGGAAGAATCATTCCCCGGCAGTGATGCACCGGGATGGATCGGCTCGACCTCAGGCAAAGATGCGGAGTAAGGCCAAAGAGTCAGATTCGGCTGAGGACGCGACCTAGCTGCGTCCCATGAAGTCTTCAATCGCGATTTTCGCGATGCGGTAGGTGTCGCCGATGCGCGCCGCGCCGAGCTTACCCTGGTCGATCAGGCCGAGCACTTCTTTTTCGGTGACGCGCATGTAAGCGGCAGCTTCGGCGACGGTCATGATGTTGGGTGCGGTCGCTGCGGTCGGCTGGGGCGCGGCAGGCTGCGGTCGCTGGGGCACGGGCGCTGTGTTTCGCGTCGGTGCCGCATTTCCGGCGGGTGTGCCGTAGATCGTGAAGGCGACGAGCATCACGGCGATGCCAACGGCGATCAGTTCGATGATGCCGATGGTATTCGAGACGTAGTTGAAGGCGTCAGCGGCAATCGTGAAGGTGCCATCCGGGCTGAACTCGATGTAATTGTAGACCAGCAGCGTACTGGCGCAGAAGAGGATGCCGAGCGGAGCCATCAGGTAAAAGCCAATGGTACGCGCCTGCGCCTGGGTCACCGAGCGGTTTCCGAGGCGAAAACTTCCCTTAAACAGGATGAACAGGCCGATAAAGAACGTAATCAGAGCAAACATGGTATGGATAACTCTCTGTTGACGAGATGATTTGGGCAGCGGCGCAGGACAAACCGTTCAACACTTATTGTACCGTATTGCAACGCGGGAATGTTACCATTCAATCCTTGCTATTCATGACTTGCTCGTAGACTGCCAGCGTTTCGCGGGCGGTTTTGCGCCAGCTAAACTGCGTCGCCTGCGCCAGCCCGCGCGAGATTTGCGTCTGACGGAGCGGCTCCTGAATCAGCAGGGCGATGATCGCGCCTGCCATCGTGCGCGCATCCTCGACCAGATACGCGCCGTCGCCTGCGATTTCCTCGTTGAGCGGCATCTGGTGGGCGACCACCGGCGTTCCGCTTTGCATGGCCTCGACGATGGGCAGGCCGAAACCCTCATACATGCTCGGAAAGACGAATACATCCGCCAGCCGGTAGAGTGACGGCTTATCGGCTTCATCGACGTAGCCGATCCAGCGCAGTACGTCCGGCGTCAGCTTGAGTTCGTCGGCATAGGCGTGTAAATCGGGGAAAAAGGGCGTCCCCCACTGCGGTTCGCGCCCGCCAATCACGAGCGGAATTTCGTCGCCGTGTGACTTCTCGACGTAGGTGTAGGCCAGCAGGGCATCGCTGACACGCTTGCGCGGATCGAAGCCGCCGAGATAGAGCACGAAGCGATCCGGCAGATTGTACTTGGCACGCACGAGCGCGTCGCGCTCCGCGCCGATACGGGGATGATAGGCTTCGTCGGCGGCGAGGTGGGTGGTCGTGATGCTGGCGGCAGGCAGATCGAGATACTTGACGATGTCGGCTTTGGCGGCGTCGCTGATGGTGATCACATGCGACGATCCGCGCGCGCTGGCACTCACCAGCGAGGTATACAGGCGCGGCATGAACCCGGCGCTGTATTCGGGCAGCGCCAGCGGAATCACGTCGAGGATGCTGGTGACCACCCGAATCGGTGACGACAGCGGCGATCCCCAGTAGGGGACATGGGCGATGTCCGCGCCGACTTTGCCTGCAATTTTGGGGAAGGTTTGCTGCTCAAACCAGACTTTCGCCAGATTCGAACGACTCGCACCCGTCGAAATGACATTGACATTGGGCGGCAGGTCGTCAGGTGTGACATCCGCCGGAAGCACCAGCGTCAATTCCATGTCGGGCGAAATGCGGCGCAAATGGGTGAGCAGATGGCGCAGATACTGCCCGCTGCCTGTGTTGGGTTGATCCCAGAACCAGCCGTTGTAAACGACGTGCATCAGGCTCACGACTCGCAGTCGTCGCAGACGCCGTAAAATTCGAGCAGGTGACCCGTGAGGTGGACATGGAGCTTGCGCTCAAGTTCCTGCGTCAGTTGTTCGAGGCCGCAGTTTTCAAACTCGATCACCCGGTTGCAGTTGGTGCAGATGATGTGATGATGATGCCCATCGGGCATGAGGACGTAGGTCGGCGTGACGCTGCTGTCGATGTAGGTCGGGCGAATCAGGTTCAACTGGGTGAAGAGGTCAAGCGTGCGAAAGACGCTCGCTCGCCCGATAGTGGCATCCAGCTCGTTGACGCGGGTCAGCAGTTCCGTCGAGGTGATATGCCCGTCTGCGCCTTCGAGGGCAGAAAGCACGGTCAGGCGCGCATTGGTTAGTTTATAACCCGCATCACGCAGCCGTTGGGCGCGTGGGCTAAGGGTTGAAGTTGGTTCGCTCATTCGATTGTCTCCACTGATCTCATTTTAACACAACGCCCGACAGATCAGCCGAGGACTTTTATGTCCACGAGAAGCGGAGATAAACTGTGCTACACTAAAATTGAACAAAAGTGCGATGGTGTGGCTATTTCTAATCACGGCACACCGACGGGATTAACAAAATTGGATCGAGCTTTTTTCGACGCAGCAGCGATTCGCGTCAAACAGACCTTTACCAGCGAAATTGATACCAACCTGCCTCTGTGGGCGCGGCGTACCAACCCGATTGTGCGGCGCGATCTCGGCTCGTACTGGAAAACGCTGACGCCGGATATGGCGCTGGTGCTGCGCGTCTATCTGCTGCAAGTCGGGCTGATCCTGCTGTCGTTCATCTTCCCAATACTGTTCATTCTGCTCATGCCTACGGTGACCGTGACGCTGGTGCTGCTGCCTGTCGGGCTGGTGATGTATGCCCAAATCCTCTACAGCATTGGCGCGGCATCGGTGACTTCAGTGGTCAGGGAGCGCAGCAATGCCACACTTGACCTGCTGCTGATTATTCCGCACACGACGCTGCACACCGTCCTCAGCAAAGTCGCAGCGGCGATGTGGCGGCAGACGGAAAATCTCAGCCTGATCATTATGGGGACGGCGCTGGCAAGCCTGCCGCTGATGATCATCCAGTACGATATTTACCTGTCCTTCAGCGCCCACCCGATTCTGATGCGCGTCGGTCTGGCGTTAGGGCTGGGCATGGCGATTGTGCGCGTGCTGATCGAACCGATCATGATCGGCGCGCTGGGCGCGCTGGTCGGCGCGGCGATTCCCGCGCGGATTCCTGCGATTGTCACGACGACGGTGCTCGGAGGCGCGTACTTCATTCTCATCAATCTGGTTCGCTTTGCCCCGCAAGACCCCTATACCCGCCTGTTCATCGAAATTATCCTGCCGGTGGCGCTGCCGCTGCTGATTATCCTCCTGTCATTTCGA
>DAOUCB010000204.1:0-3973 GCA_034432495.1 Anaerolineae bacterium
ATACCGTTCAGCCTCACGTCCACGGAGTTCACCGGTGGGCTTCATCTCTCCGACAGGGTCTCTCCCTCAGAAAGTTCCAAGCTCTCACCGCCTCATTCCTTCTATTCTATGCCTCTAAGATACAAGAAAGGGAGAAATACAAGGGCATGGTTTCATAGATTGCTTCATAAACAGCGGACTTGAGGCGAATTAAGCGTAAAAAAACATTTGCAAACACGCTCTTAGCGGTTAGCCAAAAGCCAAAAGCTAAAAGCTGCTCTGTTGCAAAGATAATGTTGACCCCACCCCGCGACCAAAAGCAGGTCGCTGCCCCTCCCCGAATTCAGGGAGGGGCAAGAACAAAAAACTACTGCTTCGGATGAAGTCATCCAAAAATACTGATGTCCGCAACAGAGCAGCTAAAAGCTAATGGCAAATCGCTTGTCTTACAGCTTGCTGATGCGTTCGTTGGGCATGGCATTGGTGTTGGCGAGATATTCCAGCCCCGCCCGATCCACCACATAGACATAGCGACCCTTCTTGCGCAGCAGACCCGCGTTCATCAGGCCGCGCAGCGCCCGCCCGACGACTTCGCGGGTTGTGCCCAGAATCGAGGCCATTTCTTCCTGTGTCAACTGCGAAGGAGTTTCGGAAATCTGGTCGGCGTAGGTTGTTTCATGCAGAAACAGTTTCGCCAGGCGCGAGGGGATCGTGCGGAAGGTCATGTCTTCCAGCCGTTCGATGTATTCGCGGTTGAGGTGCGCCAGCGCCTGTACCGTGTTGCTCAACAGGGTGCGCTCAGTCGCCATCAGGTTGATCAGGCTTTGGTGGCTGATGACCAGCACGTTCACGTTGGTCACGGCGACGGCGTTAAAGGGGTTGTGCCGTCCATCGACTGCCGCGACTTCGTTGAAGGTTGAGGGAGGACGCAGCAGACTGAGGGTATGCAGGCGGCCTTCGGCGTTGACACGGTAGATACGCACCAGCCCATCGACGACGATGTGAAATCCGGCGCAGTCCTCGTCCTCGTTGAAGATGACCGCGCCCGCCTGATAACTGCGGCGATGCGCTGCCGCCTCGACGCGATCCAGACTCGCCACACTCATCCCGGCGAAGAACGGGAGTTTCAGCCAATCGACTCTGCTGGATTTATCCTGCTGATACATGGCATTCGTGGGCTAGACTATCAAAATCAGTACCGAGCGCTGAGTAAAAGAAAACAGACGCGACTTTTATTTCGCGTCTCCAAGGTACTCCGTCAAACAATAATTTTCAACAGAGTGTAACCTGCTGAATAAATTTTTTCACTCAGTACTTAGCACTCGGTAATCGGCACGCGCTTTTACTTACTTGGGCAGCACTTCCGCGAGCACGAACAGCGCAGCGATCAGCGCAAGCGCGACAATGCCCATGCTGCGCAGGTCAGAAATCACGTAGCCGTATTCCTTGCGCAGTTCCGCTTCGGTGACCATGATCGTCGGGTTGGCGAGCATATTGTTGACGATTTCCGGTCGGACGGTGCGTTCCTTGCGCGAACTGCTCGAACGGGACGAGCGGGTTGAGCGGGTTGAGGACGAGCGGGATGCGCTGCTTGCTTCACGCCGCTCACGGGCAGAACGTGCGCCGTATCGTTTCAGGTCGCTGCCAGCGACGTTCGAGCGTCCCCCAATCGGGCGGCTGCTCGGCGGCGCGACTTCGGACTGATCGACGCGGAACTGCTCTTCCGGGCGAGCCGGTTCTTCGGCAACAATGGGCTGATTGGTTGCTTTTTTCTTTGCCAAAATCGAACTCCTAACTGACGCGGTCGGCAAAGACCACGATACGTTGATTATCAACTTGATAAGGATAACACGAGATCAGGGTGGCTGTCGCCCCCTGCCTCGGTTGAAGCACACCGACGTCGTTCGGCTCGACAATGCGTGTTTCCGAAACGGTGTAGGTGTAAACGGCGGTTTTGGTCTGAATCTGGAAGGTGTCGCCCACTTCAAGCTGGTCAAGGTGCTGAAACAGCTTGCCGTAGATGTCATTGTGCGCGGCAAACGAGACGTTGCCGACATCATCGCCGGGATTGATGCCGTTGGGAACCTGCCCGACGCCTTGCTTGAGCGCTTCCCAGTCTACCCCCTGCACAATCGTCCCATTCAGGCCGAGCTTGGGCACAATCAGCGCCAGCGCGGTTTCGCTGGTTTGCGGCGGACGATTGAGGACGGGCTGCACCCATTCGCTCTGGACGCGCGCATACAGGCTGGACGGGATTTCGTTGTAGTTGAACTGGGGCGCACCCCCGTTCGCCGAGACGATGTGACCGCCGGGAAGGACGATGTTTTCCAGGCGGATGGTCGGCGTGGGCGCAATCGTCGGGATGGTCAGGCGGCGCTGCTCGTCAGCAAGCTGCTGCGCTTTGGCAGATTCCACGTCGAGCTTGCCAATCGCCTGAAAGAGATTGAAGCCGATAAACACGATCATCAGGACGGCAAGGACTTCGATCCCCAGCAGAACACGATCCATGACGCGACGGCGGGCGCGCTTGCGCGCTTTGACCTGCGCGGGCGGCGGCGCTTCAAAGGTACTGTCCTCGAAGCGCGGCGACGGATCAGACGAGGCCATTTCCCGAACGGCGGGCTGTGTCAGCGAGGCCAGCGCGGCAGCCACCGGATCATGGGCGGGCGGGGGTGGCGTCACGGGAGCGGCGGGCGCTGGAATTGGTGTATCGGCGGCAGCTTCCGGCGCAGCATCGACGGTTTCGATCACACGTCCGCTGCGCTGCATTCGCGCCATACGCTGCTGGCGTTCTTCGCGCCGCTTGATGGCGAGCACCTGCTCCAGTTCCTCAACGCTCAGTTCGTCAACGGGTCGCTTGTCACGCATCGGCGGTTATCGCTTTGCCACGACTGCGAAGACTTCGCGCTCGAAGAACCAGCGGAAGGGAGGCACGCGGAACAGCATCGTGCGCAGGTTGTCGATCACGAAGTTTTCGCCGCCATGCTGCGGCGGGCTTTCCAACCAGACTTTGCCCTGAAATCCGGCGTCGCGCAGGGTTTTGTTCATGCTCCACATCGACTGTTCATTGACGTGGACATGCTCATTGACAGAAACCAGAAATTCACGCGGATTCTTGGGGTACTGATCGACGCTGCGTCCCATCAGGCGGCGCACGGTGCGCACGACCGGGTAGGCGTAGTGGTCGTACCAGATATTCGGGGCGGTATGGACGATAAAGCGCCCGTCTGGCTTGAGGACGCGGCGCACTTCTTTGAGCGCCTGATCGAGTTCCCAGGGATGCAGGTGTTCGACGACATCGAACATGAGCACGCGGTCGAACGAGGCGGTTGGGAAAGGCAGCATTTTCGCATCAGCAAGATAAACGCCCGTTTTGCCCGGCGCGACGCCATCGAGCGGATCGACTACCCGGCGCGACATTTCGACGGCGACCGGCGCGTAGTCGATGCCGTAGGCGTCCGCGCCCAACTGGGCAGCATGGCGCAGAATCTCGCCGCGCCCGCAGCCGACATCGAGCACGGCCATCCCTGGCTTGACCTCCGCCAGCGCGAAGGCGGACGACAGGCGGCGCGATAACTGCTCGCCTTCGCTGGTGTTGAAAACGTCAAAGCCTTCACAGGCGGTGCGGAAATATTCTTCGGTATAGAGAGAAGAAGAAACGGGTTCTTTTTGCTTATCCAACTGCGGCTCGGTCGTGTAAACGTACAAAAATCGCTTAATGGCGATTATACTTCACGTCTTGGCGTGTGCAAGATGAGGTCTGAGAGGGTGTTTGTAAAGGGAAGTATTGCATTTGATTAGCACCCCTCACCCCCAACCCCTCTCCCACGCAAGCTGAGGAGAGGACACGTTTTACACGATGATGTGCATTCGGGGAAATTTCTCGCTCGACCCCACCCCCCGGCCCCCTCCCCGAATTCAAGGAGGGGGCGAAAAACAAAACCGTTCACGGGAAGATTTTTGGCATTTTACAAAGGTGTCCTCTCCTCAGCCC
>DAOUCB010000205.1:0-191146 GCA_034432495.1 Anaerolineae bacterium
AAAATGCCAAAAATCTTCCCGTGAACGGTTTTGTTTTTCGCCCCCTCCTTGAATTCGGGGAGGGGGTCGGGGGGTGGGGTCGAGCGAGAAATTTCCCCGAATGCACATCATCGTGTAAAACGTGTCCTCTCCCCGCTTGCGTAATGCGAACTTGTTCGCGCGAGAGGGGTCGGGGGTGAGGGGTGATCATCAGACGTAATACTTCCCTTTACAAACACGCTCTAAGACAAAAGCTTTAAGTTGATGCGAATGGGGGCGTGGCGCTATCATGTCCTCTTCATCCCAAATTGATCCTTCCTGATCCTACTTTATTCAAGATATATCCCTATATCCCAACCCTATATCCCAATTTTGCGATATATTGCGATAAGATTCCGCTTATCCCAACAGATAAGGCTTGTGGATGCGACAACGATTCTTCCCTCAAACCTTGATCGTTTCACTATTTTTGATCCTCGCGCTTACCGTTCCGACATACGCTCAAGGCTTATATATCCCAATCACCGCAGACAACGCCGCTCAGATAACCCAAATTCAGCGCATCGGCAGTGGCGTTCCCAGGCAGATGACCTTCTCGCCGGATGGCTCTCGCCTCGCCGTAGCAACAACCCTCGGCATCTGGCAGGTCGATTTGTCTGTAGGGGCGAGGCACGCCTCGCCCGATCCGCTCGAAGGTCAGGGCGGCGCGGAAAGCGTGACCTTCTCGCCGGACGGATCGATGATCGCGTCCGGCGGCGAGGACAACAGTGTCATGGTGTTTGATGCTTCAACGGGCGAAACCGTTGTGCGGTTGGAAAACCACATTTATCCGGTCAGCGCCGTTGCGTGGTCAGACGATGGAAAATGGATAGCATCGGGTGATTGGAGCGGCGTCGTCCGCATTTGGGATACGTCGAACTGGAGCGAGTACCGTGTCCTGGCGATGACCGAGAAGATTGCATCACTCAGTTTCTATCCCACAATGACAGAATTAACGGCGAGTGACGACAATCCTTCGAAATGCTCTACTTGGGATATTACAAATGGCTCAGTTCTATCTCCGCTGCCGTGTCCTTCCAGTGGAATCCAGTTCATAACAAATTTCCTTGCTGTAAGTCAAGGTGATCATCATGCTGACCACTCCACCGATACTGGACAGATCAAGATTTGGGATAAAGATACATTAATAGCTACGCTCGACGGTTTCTACGGCGAACCCGGCGGCGTCTTTTTCACGCCCGATGGTCGCGTCGGCGCAAGCCCGCTCCAATCGCCCTATCTCTGGTCGCTCGAGGGTCAGCCCAGTGATGCACCGCTCCCCGTCCTCAGCCCTGACGGATCGATCCTCGCCACCTTCGGCAATGACGGCGTCATCCACCTCAAGGACGCCAAAACTGGGAATGACATCGCCGCGCTGCATGGACATATCCGCGCCGTGACCGATGTCGCTTTCAGCCCCGACAGCCGCCTACTCGTTTCCTCCAGCAACGATGGCACAATTCAAGTCTGGGATGCCACCGTCACACAGGACAGCGGCTCGCTGGTCACGCTGACCGGGCATAACGGCGGCGTATCGAGCGTGGCCTTCAACGCCGACGGCACGCTGATCGCCTCGACAGGCTACGACGGCACGGTGCGTCTGTGGGGCATCCGATCCCAGTAGACAGCCAATCGAAATCCGGTGGGCTTTTGTAGGGGCAGACCCACGTGTCTGCCCATGCCCTCGTAGGGGCGAGGCACGCCTCACCCGGTTTTAACTCCACGTGATTTCTGTGGTTGTAATGAGTAGACAACCAATCAAAATCTGGTAGGCCTTTCGTAGGGGCGACCTGTCAGGTCGCCCCCCACAAACCTGCCCCCACGAAAATCACAATAGGCATAGGAACTTCCCATCTCCAAAAAATAGGTACATTTGTAGAACAAACGTACCTTTTGCACCCAGATTTCGGGTGTAGGATATACTGTGCAACCGCACTACATTCGTCGTGCTGCTTTTCAGGATTTGCCCCGCCTTTTTTAGCCCATTTCCGGTCGCGTAACCTTCCCCTCGCTCAGGCAACCGGATCATGCCGGAAGCGAACAACGGATACCGTGAGGGAAGCCCTACCGGAAGGGAACGTCGGCCTGCTTACTGCAAAGTCGCTGAAAAAGGGGCGTTCGTACAAATTGTTCATACGAGCGCCCCCTCCACACACCCCCTATGCACTTGTTTTTTACTCAGCACTCAGAGCGTGTTTGTGAATGTTTTTATGACACTCAAATCGCGCCAATCTCTGCCCAGTCTTTAGCAACTGAAGCAAATTTCGAGTTGCTTTTCTCCCCTCTCCCCGCTTGCGTGGGAGAGGGGTCGGGGGTGAGGGGTGCTAATCAAATGCAATACTTCCCTTTACAAACATGCACTCAGCACTCAGCACTCAGCACTATTTCACCTGCACGCTGCTGCGAATGCTCGATTCCTTGCGATAATCCTTGAGCCAGCCGTAGTGCAGCGGCTCGTGGATGATCAGTTCGTCGAGCGCTTTGGTCTCGTAGGAGACGCGCGTGCTGTCCGGGACGAGGCGGGCATAGCCGTCGTCATCCGACCAGTTTTCGCCGCGCAGTTCGAGCAGTTGGCGCAGTTCTTCCCTCGCGGCGTCATTTTTGGCTTCCAGCGCGCTGATTTTCTGGCGGTGGATTCGGACTTTTTCGACCAGTTCGACGATGCGCTCGTCGAGGGACGTTTCGTGCAGGGTGTCGGTTACGGGAACGATTTGCATAGTTCACCTATTTTCGACTAGACTCTGTGATATGAAAATCACAGAAAGTGGACGTTTTCTCTCTCAAAGTATCGCACCGAAGTTCTAAATTATAACACGAAAATGGCCGAAATTATATCCAAACTTATCCCAAAATAGCCCGCTCGATGGGGGCACACTTTCGTACAAAGTGACGAAAAGTTGGCAAATCCCAACCCGTTTTTGGAGGCAATTCTGACAGTTTCCTGACGCAAAGATCACCCAATTCCAACGAAATGGGGCGAACAAGGGGAAATGAGTGCGCGGTCTGGCGCGGAGCGGCTAGGATTTCGTGACTTCGGCGACGCGGAATTTGACGATCTCGGCGATCAGGTCGAGCGGCAGCGGCTGATCATACGGGAACTGCACCGAACCTTTCGCGCCTTTGTAGGCCGATAACTGCGGCTGGAAGGCAGCGATGCCGGAACTGGTCGGGTAAAAGCCGATATGCTTTTTGGCGGCGGCGAAGTAGACCAGATTCTTATTCAGGCGAAAGCAGGGCATTCCATAGCTGATGATTTCCTTCGCCTGCGGCGCGGCGGCATGGATGGTCTGGCGCACAGCTTCGAGGCGGGATTGAACGTCCTCAGGAAAGGCAGCAATGTAGTCGTCAATCGTGGTGGGAGTTTTTTGTGCATCGCTCATGATATTTTGTCCTTTTCAGCGCTGCCACGTTTTACGTTCGCTTCAGGTTTGGTCTATAGTAACGCAGATTTCAGCAGGTTTTGAGGAATGCAGATGCGGAGTATGCCATAATGGTTTCCCCGTGTGAGAGGCCAACCTACGGCACTTTGCCGCTGCGCATCCGCAAAGGATTTGCCCACTGCGGGACAGGAAAAGGGAAGTGACGACAGACCTCTCCCTTTGACACACTGTGTAGACACTGAGGAGGCTCGATGACGAAGACAGACCGACGAGTAGAACGCACGCGCGCGCTGATGCAAAAGGCGCTGATTGACCTGATCCGTGTGCACAGCTACGACACGATTACGATTCAGGAGATTGTGGATCGCGCCAACGTGGGGCGTGCCACCTTCTACGTCCACTACCGGAGCAAAGACGACCTCTTTATGAGCTGTCACGAGGCGATTCTACATGATTTCCAGTCCGGTCTGCTCTATTCGCACCCGCTTTCTCGTGAAGAACTGCTATCACCAGAAGCGCCGCCGGGGTTGGCAGACGCCTATCGACATCTGGAAGCGGCGCGGACACAGTTGTCGCCGATTTTTCAGGGGAGGGATGGCGCATTGATTTTGCGACGAATCTGTAAGGTGAACGCACAGGAAATCGAAGTGAACCTGCGCAGCGTCTTTGCCGATACGGAGAGTATTGTTCCGCTCGACCTGCTGGCGACCTATCTGGCAGGGGCGCAGATCGCGCTGGTGCAATGGTGGCTGGAGAAACGGCAGCCGCAATCGTCGGAAAAACTGGCGCAAATTTTCCACCACTTGCAGAGTGCAGCGATCCGCGACGCCTTCGGCTTAGGGATAGAACAGGCTGAATAGTTCCCTTTATGAAGCGAAAATTCATGACTGATGAATCAGTATTGTTTAATTTCAAGATGCAGCACCTCTTAGAAAATCGTCATTAATCGAAATCTCAATGGAGACTCAAAAAGACGGCCTTACGACCGTCTTTTTAAGTGCTCTACAAACTGACAAACGAGCGTCTGTCGGTGAGTAGACGAGGGCGCTATTGAGATACTGGCTGAATGTCGGTGATCAGATAAGTGTGGAAGCCGGAGTCGGCATCGCCCTCCTGACCGCAGGCCGGATCGCCAATCTGAAAGGTGCGATAGGAGACATAGGCCGAAGGATCCGCGCTGCGGAAAATGGTATTGATCTTGTTGATGAGATCGCCATTCGCGGTGCAGTACGTCCCGACGTTATCGTGTACCATCCAGATACTCACCGTTCCATTCTGGCGCGGCTCGACCGAAAAGATCTGGTCGCGCAGCGTCGCCGGATTGCGCCCGGTGATCCGGTTGGGCGAGCAGGCGGCAGCGACCAGCATGAGCAGCATAACGCCCAGCAGCATCAGAGTGCGTAAAGTGCGAGACTTGCGAAATTCTTCGTGGTTCATGGTTCCCCATTTTCCCTCATGGTTGCATTATCGAAATCAGTGTAACACCCGCGCGGTTTTTGAGACCCCCAGCATGAGGGGGGATTTGTGGAAACTTGGGGACGCAGAGCGGTGCACTCTTCCAGACCCTACCCTTAGCGAACCAAAAGCAGGTTTGCCTTCCTTCCCCGATTTCAGGGAGGGGAAAAACGGCGCGACGGTAGAGAGGGTGGCGTGATGCACTTAGAGGAGATCGGTCGGTGTGTGGGGCATAATTACAGTGATCGTCGTGCCTTGATCTTGTCCACTGCTGGCAACGGTGATGCTGCCGCCGTAAGCCTCGATGATGGATTTCACCAGCGCGAGTCCTAGTCCGGTTCCGGGGACATCGCGGGAACGCGCTTTATCGACGCGAAAAAAGCGTTCAAACAGGTGCGGCAGATGCTCGGCCTCGATGCCGTGTCCGGTGTCGGCGATGGTGTGGCAAATTCCTGCGTCGGTTTTCTGAATCGTCCAGGTAATCGTCCCATCTTCAGGCGTGTATTTGATGGCGTTATCGAGCAGGTTGCGAAAGATGACGGTCAAATGCGTAATGCTGGCCTTGACGATCAGGGTTTCCGGCGGGGGGATGAGCGTCAGGGTAATGTGTTTTTCGCGTGCCAGCGGGAGCATCCGCTCATGCAGGCTGCTGGCGAAGCGCAGCAGATCGATCTGCTCCTGCCCCAGTTCGGCGCGTCCGGCGTCAAAGCGCGAGAGCAGAGTTAAATCCTGCACGAGATTGCCAAGACGTTCGACTTCGTCGTCGATTTCTTCGATGTAGCGTTTGGCTGTCTCTGGCGCAAGCGACTTGTTGTAGCGCAGCGCCTCGGTGCGCAGGCGAATGGTCGTCAGCGGCGTGCGCAGCTCGTGCGAGGTATTGCTGGCAAAGGCGCGCTGCTCTTCAAGCATACTGACGACCTGAATCGCCATTTCGTTGAAGGCGTGGGCGACTTCGCCGATTTCATCCTGATGATCGTAGTGAACCCGATGCGAAAAATCACCCTGCGAGAGCCGAACGGCGGATTCGCGCAGCTTGTAGAGCGGCTGGATGATCGAGCGCGCCAGCCAGACCGCCGCGCCGATGCCCAGCAAGGCGACCAGCGCGAGGATGATGCCCAGTTCGAGCCAACGCTGCGCGATCATGGTTTGCAGGTTGCTGGCAGGCACGCTGAGCTGAAGCAAGCCAAGCGCCTGCCCGTTGTAGGTGAGCTGCGCCGCCGTGTAGAGCGTATCTTCGCCACTGGCATCTACACGCTCATCGAGCGAAATCGTCCCCCGGAGCGCATCTTCCAGTTCGGGTTCGGCGCGGAAGCCGGGACGCCCCTGCCCGTCACGACCGCCGTCGTCAGAAGGATGAGGGTTGCCCAGCGCGATCAGGGTGAGCGTGCCATTGATCTGGGTTTCGTATTCAGCGAAGACGATGTCCAAATCGGTTTCGCTGAGGCCGTTTTGGGCATAAACACTCACGTTTCGCGCGACAGCCTGGGCGATGAGCGCGATCTCGCTTTTCAGGCGCTCCTCGAAATCCTGACGCGCGCCCGCCGAGATTTGCTGACCCGCGACTAACGTCAGGCCGCCGAAACCGAGCAGCAGAATCGCCACATAGACCACAAACAGGCGCGTGCGGATACTGAGCCGCTGGAGCGGCAGCTTCATGCTGGGTCTCCCATGACGAAGCGATAGCCAACGCCGCGCACCGTCAGGATGTAGCGCGGCTCGCTGGGGTTGTCTTCCAGCTTTTCACGCAGCCAGCGAATGTGAACGTCCAACGTGCGCATGTCACCGAGCCAATCCGTCCCCCAAACCTTGTCGAAAATCTCGGCGCGGGTGACGATTTCGCCCGCTTTTGAAACCAGCAGGCTGAGCAGTTCGAATTCTTTGAAGCGCAGCACCAATTCCTGATCATTCCTGAAGACCTGGCGCTGCTCCAGGTTAATTTTGATCTTGTCAAAAACGAGGATGCTGCGCTGCTCGCGCCAGGTGGCATCAAACTCGACCCGACGCAGGAGTGCCTTGATGTGCGCGAGCAGTTCGCGCGTGCTGAAGGGCTTGGTCATATAGTCGTCCGCGCCGAGTTCGAGACCGAGAATGCGATCAATTTCTTCGTTTAAGGCGGTCAGCATGAGGATGGGGACAACGCTTTTCTGGCGAATCCGCTTGCAAACCTCCCAGCCATTAATCCCCGGCAGCAGAATATCGAGAATGATGAGGTCGCAGGGTTGGGTGAGCGCGAGGTTGGCTCCTGAAACGCCATCGAAGGCGGTCAGGATGGTAAAGCCCATTTCCTGAAGTGAACCCGCTAACGGCTCGACGATGAGCGGATCATCTTCGATGAGCAGAATGGTTGACATGATGAATTTCCCTGAAAAGGCGACTGCCTTCAGTATCGTCTTTTTATGGCCTGTTCATCAAGCCATTTAAGCCAGATTTGAGGTTATTTAAGTTCGGCATAACCACAGGCGGCGCGAAATCGACTAGAGTGGGGACGTTGTTCGGTTTTAGGAGAGTAGGATGTGATCGCAAAACTGCGGCGCAACCCCAATAAGCTCAATCTCTACCTCGACGTGGGGCTGCTGATCGCCTTCGTCGTCGAGATGGAAGAGCATTTCACCGGGTTACACAACCATGAGTTACTCGGTCTGGCGTTCGGACTGGCTATTCTGATCCACGTTGCCCTGCATTGGAACTGGGTCGTGAGCATTACCAAGCGCTTCTTCAGCAAGGTGTTCCACGAGTCGCGGCTGAACTACGTCCTCAACGTCGCGCTGTTCGTCGATATGGCAGTGATTGTCGTTACGGGCGTGCTGATTTCACGCACAATCGGTTTGCGTCTGGCGGTTCCAGGTATCGTTGAGCCGATTCATCTGCTGTCCAGCTACATGAGTCTGGTGCTGATCGGGCTGCATGTCGCGCTTCACTGGAAATGGATTATCACCCATGCTCAGAAATATCTGCTGCCATCGCGCCAGCCGAAAGCGAGCACAGCCGTGATGGTCACGGCGAAGCCGATTGCTCAGGAGGGTCAGTCATGAAACGCAAGCGTAAATCAGTCGGTTTCGTCGCTTTCATCGTGTTTGTCGCCATGATTCTGGTGAGCGGCTACGCGCTCAACGCGGCGGGCTATGACAACAATCCCTTCGACCAGATCGCCTTCCTGAGCGGTTCGCTGGGCAGCGACGGTGGAGGCCGTTTCGGACACACCTTCGCACCCGATTCTGGAAACTCAGATTTCGCGCTGCCCGCATCCAGCGACACAGCGCTGCCCGCGCTCAGCGACCCATCCGCGTCGAGCAGCACGACGCTGCCTGGATTAAGCGACACCAGCGGGATCGATCTGACAGGTCTGAGCACGACCGCCAGCCTCCAGCTTCCGCCTGTGAGCGATCTGAGCAGCAGCGACAGCGGCGCGCTGGGCGACCCCGGCGCGAATGGCTTCGGCGGGCCGGATCGCGGTGATCAGAACAGCATCTCGTGGTCAGACATTGGCGATGTGCTCTACAACGTCTGGTTCATCTGTGCCACAACCGCTGTGTTTATCGTCGTTCAGTACGTCTTCAAATTCACGCTCAAACAATTCAAGCGCCGCTCACCCGTTCTGGCAGCGGCAAAATAGGAGAAGTAAATCCATGTCTACTCAGGAAACCCGCCAACATTTCAAGTTCGCACGCCGCGCCCGCAACTGGGGACTCTCCGCACTCGCGATCGCAACCATCGGCGGTTATTCGCTCTACCAGCGCTCGTCCGTCAGCGCCGATGCGGTCGATCCGCTTCCGGCAAGCGCCCTGAGTGTCGTCGCACAGGTGACGCCGGACGCAACCACCGGGATTTACGTCGATGGCGAGTACGCAGGCGACTCGGTCGCAGCAGGGCGCTATGGCAACGTGCAGGCGACGGTGGTGATCGTCAACGGGCAGATTAGCAGCTTCAAGTTCAGCGACTACCCCCACAGTCGTTCGCTGTCGCTGCGCATCAGCCAGATTGCCATTCCCGAACTGATGGACGAGGCAATTCAGGCACAGAGCAGCACTATTGACATCATTTCGCGGGCGACGCTGACCAGCGAAGCCTTTATCGAGTCGCTGCAATCGGCGCTGGATCAGGCGGCGACCGGAGCGGCAGCGACGACCGCTGCTCCGGCGGCGAACGCCTCAGGCACAAATCTATGAAACAGACACGCCTGATGATGGGAATGCCCATTATCGTGGAAGTGGTCGATGCCTCGGTGACAACCGAGGCATTCGACCAGGTTTTCGACTACTTTGCGTATGTGGATGCCAAATTCAGCACCTATAAATCCGAGAGCGAAATCTCGCAGATCAATCGCGGGGAACTGACGCTCGAAGATGCCAGCAGCGATATGCAGTTGATCTTCGCGCTGGCGGAGCAGACACGACAGGAAACCGATGGTTTCTTCGACATTCGACACGGCGACAGCATCGATCCGTCAGGCATTGTCAAAGGCTGGGCGATTTACAATGCGGCTGAGCTGCTGCTGGATTTAGGCTACGAGAATTTCTACGTCGATGCCGGGGGCGATGTGCAGGTGCGTGGAAAAAACGCGCACGGCGATCTCTGGCGGCTGGGGATTGGCAACCCCTTCAATCTGCATGAAATCGTTAAAACGCTGGCGCTGACGGACTGCGGGATTGCGACCTCCGGCACCTACGTGCGCGGGAATCACATCTACAACCCGCTCAACGCCAGCGATGCGCTGGACGAGATCGTCAGCCTGACGGTGATTGGCCCGAATATCTATGAAGCGGATCGTTTCGCGACCGCCGCCTTCGCGATGGGGCGCGCGGGCATCCGCTTTATCGAGCAGCTTGACGACTTTGAAGGCTACATGATCGACAAACATGGACGGGCGACGATGACGAGCCATTTCGCGCGTTACGTGGTTGCACCTGCTGAAGTCTCGTAAAGGCGAATTTGTTCGCGGGATGCTGCACCATACTCATACAGCGCAGCATCCCGCGACTGTTTTACTCCTCCCAGTATTCCGCACCCGGCAAACTGCCGTCCATAACATAGCCGCCGTCGATGGTCAGAACCTGCCCGGTCATATAACGCGCATCGTCGCTGGCGAGGAAAACCACGCCGGAGGCGATCCATTCTGGCTGAGCGATTTCCTTGAGCGGCACGCGCTGAAATAACGCCTGCTTGACGGAGTCGGTGTACATCGGGGTCGTCAGTTCGCTGTAGGTTGCGCCGGGCGCGACGCAGTTGACCAGCACTTTGTAGGGTGCAAGCTCAGTCGCCATCGTGCGCGACATGGCCTCAATCGCGCCCTTCGCCGCCGTGTATGGCCCGGCGTTCGGTTCGGAGAGCGTGGCGTGAATCGACGACATATTGATGATGCGCCCGCCCTGCTGCTGGTCGATCATGATTTTGGCGGCGGCGCGGGAGCAGTAAAAGACGCTGGAGAGATTGTTGCGGATGATGCGATCCCAGGCGTCGTCGGTGACTGTCCAGAACGTGCCTGCCGCGATGACAGCGGCGTTATTGACCAGGATATGCAGCCCGCCAAACTGATCGCGCACCTGCCGCATCATGCGTTCCACCTGCGCCGAGTCGCCGACGTCGCATTGCAGCGCCAGCGAACGGCGTCCGAGCGCTTTAAGCTGCGCCACGACGGATTCGGCCTTCTCGATCTGAAGGTCGGCGACGGCAACGTCCGCGCCTTCGTTCGCCAGCGCGACGGCAATCGCTTTGCCGATGCCCGCCGCCCCACCCGTGACCACCGCAATTTTACCTTCGAGTTTCATGTCAGTCCCTTAAAAGAATACATTCGTCACAAGAAATTGATTTTTTGCCAGCGATCAACGATCAGTGGGTTTTACGCAGATCGCATTCCACGCATTCCTTCGACGGGGACGCATCGTCGTGCGCCCCCGCGAATCGCGATAAATTTGGGAAAAGCTGTGACTACCTGAGTTCAGTCAGGTTGTAGTAGACATGGATGGCGGTATCGATGGCCGTGTAGAAATCGTCGACGCGGACGTACTCGTTGGGCGAATGAATGTTATCGCCCGGCCCCAGCCCCAGATTGGTCAGCGGAATGCCCAGTTCCTGCTGGAACATGCCCGCTATCGGAATCGATCCGCCCGTACGTTCCATCAGGGCGCGCTTTCCCGTCGTCGCCAGCAGCGCCTGCTGCACCGCTTCGACGCCTGCAGTGCCGTCAAACAGGCCGGAAAAGGGCGAGCCAAGCGCCAGAATCTTCACTTCGATGGCGGCGGTGTCGCTGGCGAAGCTCTGCACGTAGTTCGTGAACATTTCGGCGATGGCGCTGGGATTCTGGTCAGCGACCAGCCGCATGGTCACCTTGAAACCGGCTTTCGACGGGATAACCGTTTTGGTTCCCGCCCCCTGATAGCCGCCCCAGATGCCGTTGACTTCAAGGGTGGGCTGGGCGGTGTTGCGTACCGGAATCGACCCCATCGCCTCTGCCCAGAAATGTTTCGTGCCGGACTGCGAGAGATACTGCTCGCTGGTCAGCGCCCAGACCTTGTCCAAATTCGCCAGTTCATCGCCGCTCAATTGGCGGACGGTGTCGTAGTAACCGGGAATCTGAATGCGCCCGGACTCGTCGTGGAAGGAACCGATGATTTTGCCGACGACGTGCAGCGGATTGTGAACGACACCACCGTAGACGCCGGAATGCAAATCGTGATCCGGCCCGGTGACGGTGATTTCCGTGCCGACGATGCCGCGTCCGGCGTAGGCGATGGTCGGCAGGTCAGGCTCGAAACCGCCATCACACAGGATGAGCAGATCGGCTTTGAGCAGGTCTTTGTTGGCGGCGACAAAGGGGTGCATGTTGGGCGAGCCGGATTCCTCCTCGCCTTCGAAAAACAGCTTGACGTTGACGGGCAGCTTGCCATCGACGGCGAAAATGGATTCGAGCGCCTTGAGGTTCGCAAAGACGCCCGCTTTATCATCGATCGCGCCGCGCGCATACAATCTGCCATCACGGAAGCTGGGTTCGAAGGGCGGCGTCGTCCACAGATTGAGCGGATCGACGGGCTGAACGTCGTAATGGGCGTAGATCAGCACGGTTGGTTTATCCGCGCCTGCTTCGAGCCATTCACCGTAGAGGACAGGATGCCCGGCAGTGGGCATTTTGACGCAGTTTTTGAAGCCGATGCGCTCCATCTCGTCACGCACCCAGTCGGCGCAGCGTTCCAGTTCTGCTTTAAAGGCCGGGTCGGTGCTGACCGATGGAATGCGCAGCAGTTCGAGATAGCCATTCATATAACGGTCATGGTTGACGTGAGCATGTTCAATTGCGGGTTGAGCCGATGCCATTGCTTGCAGTCCTCCCTCTGTTCGATAAGGTTGTGTATTGCGTCAGCGCCAGACGCAGCGCCACGCAAACTTGGAGTGTGGTCGCGCTGAATTTGATTGGGTGGCTTTTATACCCAAGTTCCGCCTAAAAAACACGGACGAGTCCAACGACAGCGTTCGCGCAGCGGTTAGCTGTCGGTTTCCTCGAAGGCGGGAATCTCGACGCGGACGCCGCCTTGCAGCGCCGACTGGTGCGCGCACAGACCGGGCGCGTTCCAGTTGGCGGTCGTGACCGCATCCTGCCGGGAACGACGGCCTTCAACAATGCTGCGGATAAACTCGTGAACGAGATGCGGGTGCGAACCGTCATGTCCGCCACCCTGAAGAAAGGAGAGATGCGGGCTGCTTTCGTCGTAGACGCCGCGCTGGGTGAAACGGGCGATCTCTGGCGGCAGCAAGTCGGGACGATCCGGGGCACTGATCCGTTCGACGCTGATGGCGTTCCCGCGACCTGATCCCGCGTCGGAGTCGCTGCGGGCGCTCATGCGAAAGACGACGGGCGCTTCGCCCTCGATCTGCTCCCACTCAAAGGTGGCCTTTTCGCCATAGACGGTGAACATCTCGGCATAAGCGCGGGCAGTGTGAAAGAGGCTGCGCGTCACTTCGGCGGCGAGGCTGGTCGGGCTTTCCAGTTCAAAAATGGCGGTCTCAATCGGGTAGGGGTTGTTGTACTGCTGGCGCAGTTCCTCGCGCATAACGCCGGAGCCGAAGCTGTGGACGGATCTGGCGCGCGTCCCTGCCAGCGCCAGAATCGGCGCGACGGCGTGGGTGCTGTAGTGCATCGGCGGCAGCCCTTTCCAGTAGGGAGGCCAGTGTTCCATATCCTGATAATGCGCCCCACGCAGAAACTGAATTCGCCCCAGTTCGCCCCGCTGCTGCATCGCCTGCGCGTAGAGGAAACGGCGCGTGTAGACGGCAGTTTCCATGCCCATGTAAACCTTGCCGCTGCGGTGCTGCGCCGCGACAATCGCGTGCAGGTCTTCCAGAGTCAGCGCCATTGGGACGGTGCAGGCGCAGTGTTTCCCCGCGTTGAGGACGGCCAGCGACTGCTGGGCGTGCAGCGGAATCGGCGTGACCAGATGCACCGCGTCGATGTCGTCGTCATTGAGGATTTGCTGGAAATCGGTTGAACGCTGGCGAACTTCAAACTTATCGCCGACGGCGTTGACAATCTGCGGGCTGGCGTCGCAAATCGTCAGGTTGGCAACGTCGGGATGATGCAGATAAATCGGCACAAATTCCGCGCCAAAACCAAGTCCTACCAGCGCGACGCGCACCTTTTGCTGAGCTGCCATGATTTTTCTCCTGAAAATAAATTCTTTGCCGCCGATTATTGCGCATCACTGCCTGATCTGCGCAAAAGTGAGTGGAATTGCTCACGACCTCGCTGTCGCCTGCGCGTATGCTAAGGCCATCACGTTCGGGGATGAAAGGCAGGCTGATGATGGGTTCGCTTGAGGGGAAAGTCGCCTTAGTGACGGGCGGAAACAGCGGGATTGGGCTGGCGACCGCGCGCGAATTTCATGCCAGTGGCGCGAAGGTCGTGATTTCCGGGCGCGACCCGGTGACGCTCGACAAGGTGGTGCAGGAACTCGGTCACGATATTCTGGCGGTTCCGACCGATAACACGAAACTCGACCAGATTGACCGCCTGATGAGCCGCGCTTACGAAACCTTCGGCAAGCTGGATGTTCTGTTTGTCAACGCGGGTATTTACAAAGGCGCGGCGCTGGAAGCTGTCGATGAAGCGGCTTTCGACGACATGATGGATGCCAATTTCAAAGGCTCGTATTTCACCGTGCAGAAGGCGCTGCCCTACCTGAATATGCCCGCCTCGATCATCTTCAACGGCTCGGTCAATGCGCTGACGGGCATCAGCGACAGTTCGCTGTATACGGCGGGCAAAGGGGCAGTTCACGCGCTGGCACGGGCGCTTGCAGCAGAACTGATCGGGCGCGGGATTCGCGTCAACACGATTACGATTGGCCCGACCGCGACCCATCTCCTGACGCGCTCTGGTTCCTCGCAGGCGATCCTTGACGCGCAGGATGTGGCACGCGTCAGCCGCTCGCCGGTGAAGCGGCTCGGTCAGCCAGAAGAAATCGCCAAAGTCGCGCTGTTTCTCGCCTCGGACGACTCGTCGTTCGTGGTCGGCTCCGAAATCGCGGCGGACGGCGGCTGGCTGCTCAATACCATGTAAATCACGGGACGCCAAGCTGATCGTTGGGTCAGGTGTTCCCTCGCCTCTTCGGCGAGCGGAATTCCTTCACTTTCTGCCACGCAGAGTCTAGCCGCCCGGCGGAAGAAGCGCCGCCGCTTCCGACGTATCCTTCAAGCATCGACATTCACTTTAACAGATGAAGGAAATACATCATGAAGCACATTTCTCGTTTCCTCCCCGTCGCTCTGGCGCTGATGCTGGTGTTTACGGGCGTCGACAAAAAGGGTTCGTTCGACATCACGGCTGGAAGCGGCACGGGTAAAGGTGGCGACGTTCCGGTTGTTCCCGGTTTCGCTGCCAGCGACGACATTAGCGTCAGCGCGGGTGGCACGACCAAAGGTGGCGACGTCCCGGTCATTCCCGGCTGAACGGCGGCAATGTCCCGGTCACGCCAAACCAAGATGCACAGCCTGAACGCAAAAATCCGTCCCTAGAGGACGGATTTTTACTTTTCGGCGCGGCGATTCTACTCGATCACGAACAAGCCGACCGGGAAACGCCGGAGCAGACTTGCCAGCGGCGTGCTGCCGTCGAGCGGGATCGCTTCGTCGGTGAACAGGCTGCGCGCCGTTTTCCCCGCATATTCGTCCAATTTCAGAACCGTGTCGTTCCAGACCGCGCCGATGGGCGGCGTTTGCTGGCCTTCGGTTAGGAGGGCGATCAGGCGCGGCGCGATCACGAGGACGATCACGTCCCCGTAACGCCGGATGAAGGCACAGACGCATCCCGCCTTCGCGCCCTCAACTGGAATCGCTTCGTAGGGCGCGGCAGTGAACAATTTCGGGGAATCGCGCCGGAGTTGCAGCGCGGTCTGCGTGACGTAGAGCTTGATGCGCCCATCGTCCGCATGGGCAAGCAAATCGTCCGCCAGCGCCGCGCGATTTTCCAGTTTTTCCTGAATATCGGTCAGCAGATTCCAGATATGTTCATAATCGACCTCGCGGCGGTTGTCGGGATCGACCAGGCTGAAATCCCAGATTTCCGTGCCGCGATAGGTGTCGGGCATTCCGGGGCAGGTCAGCTTGAGCAGCGTCTGGCTGAGCGAATTGAAGCGCCCGAAATAGGCGATTCGCCTGTACACAGGCAAAAAGGCCGCGACGAATTCGTCATTGTTCAGGATCGCCCGCACGAAATTCTCGACGGCCTGATCGTAGGCGGCGTTGGCGTTCGTCCAACTGGTGAAAACTTTAGCCTCTTTGGTGGCCTTGCTCATGTAGGCGACGATCCGGTCGATATAGTAGGATGCCAGATCGCCTTCGAACGTGCCGAGCAGCGTCTGATAAAGCAGATACTCGTCGCTGGCGCTAGGTGCTGGCCCGGTATTGAGCATGACCTTGTAATTGGTATTGATACGCGCCCACGAGTCGAGCGCGGCGTCCCATTCCAACGGCAGTTCTGAGAGGACATTGAGGCGGGCGCGCACATCTTCGCTGCGCTTGGTGTCGTGGGTCGAAGTCGCCAGCATGGTGTGAGGCCACAAACGACAGCGCTCCATGTTTTCCTCGGCGAACTGTTGAGCGCTGATGCCGAACATGGCCGGGCTGCTGCCGACCTCGTTGACCGACACCAGACGGTTATAGACGTAAAACAGGCGGTCTTCGATGCTTTTCGCCATGACTGGCCCGCTGATCTGCTGGAAGCGCATGACAAAGTCGAAAACGTCACGGCTCTGGTCGTCGGTGTAGGCTTCGAGATTGTCGAGCAGCAGGGTCGCTTGCAGGTGATCGAAAATCGTCGCATCGAGGTGTGGATTGCGCTGTTTGGCTTCGGCAACGGCCTGCTCGATGAACTGGCGATCCCGCTGCGAAATCGGTGTTTCGCGCGTGATGTAGGTGCGGTAAATCGGCAGGCAGGCGATGACTTCGCGCAGGACGTGGAGCAGCCCGTTGAGTGTAAAATCGCGGGTGTGGCGGTCGTGTTCGCTCAGCCGTTCCAGACGGTGCGCCAACGCGTTGATCTCGCTGGCGAGCGCGGTGCTCATAGTCTGTTTTTTGCTGGCGTATTCCAACTGATCGAAATTTGCCGAACGCCCCGTAAATTCGCTGAAAATCCGCGTCAGTTCGGCTTCGTCGCGGCTGTTGATGAACAGGTTGTTGACGAGGCTCATGAAATCGTAGCCCGTCGTGCCATCGACTGTCCAGTTGAGCGGGAGCGGCTCCATCTCCGAGAGGATTTTCTCGGCGACGGTGTAGACCGGATGTGCGACCCTACCCTCGTGATCCTCGCGCTGTTCGAACCAGAAAGAGACAGCGTGTTCGAGTTCGGCGCGCTCGTTGGCGGAAAGCGGCTGCTCAAGCTCGGCGTCGATGCAGCGAACGACAAACTGTTCCTGCAACTGGCGGAAATAGGCCGCCGGATTCCACAATCCGTCCGGGTGATCGATGCGCAGCCCCGTCACCTGACCGCTGAGCAAAAGCTCGAAAATCAGTTGATGGGTCGCGTTGAATACTTCCGGCAGTTCGACGCGAATCGCCGCCATCGTGTTGATGTCGAAGAAGCGGCGGTAGTTGATTTCTTCAGCGGCGACGCGCCAGTAGGCTAAGCGATAGGACTGCGCGGTGATCAGCGCGTCGAGCGTGTCGAAGCTGCGCGGATCGCCGACCGTGCCATTGAATTTGACCAGCGCCTCGTCGAGCGCGTGGCGGAATTCGGCACAGGCGTCGTGGAGCGCCGCCAAACGCTGCTTGATGGCCTGATGGCGAGCGGCGCGGTCAGCGGGGGCTTCTGGAGCCTGCGGCAGCAGCTTGAGCGCGTCGAGAATACTCAAAAGCTCCTGGACGTGCGGATTGGTTTCACCGAGTTGCAGCAGCAGATAGGACGCCGGAGCATCGAGGATCGACCCATAGGATGCCAGCGCAATCGGCAGAACGTGATCGGCATAGCGCAGGTGAAACGCGCCGTCGCTGAACGCAAGCGTGAACTGCCCGCTTTCGAGCACAGTGCCGTACTGTTCGCCGAGCAGCGGCACCAGCACGCGATCCTTGAGTTCCGGCTTGATCGGGTTCCAGTCAATGTCGAAGAAACTGGCATAGGCCGAGGCCGTGCCGTTTTCGAGCACGTCGAGCCACCACTGGTTGCAATCGGTGCCAATGCCCATGTGATTGGGCACGATGTCCATGATCAAGCCCATGCCGTGCGCTTTGAGCGCAGCCGACAGGCGGGCGAAATCGTCCGGCGTGCCGAGTTCCGGGTTGAGGTGACGCGGGTCGCAGATGTCATAGCCGTGCGTGCTGCCGGGAGTCGCCCTGAGAATCGGCGAGGTGTAGAGATCGCTGATGCCAAGCGCGTCGAGATAGGGGACGAGCGCTTCGGCATCCTTAAAGGTGAAATCGCGGTTGAACTGCATCCGGTAGGTGGCGCGCGGGATGCGCTGGCGATTGACGATGCGGTGCGCAGTCTCTGCGACCAGCAGATTGAAATCGTAGCTCATGGGTTTTGGCTCACCATTATTAGAATCATCGTCTGTCGCGCCGCTGGGGGTTTAAACCCCCAGCTACAAAGAACCTAACGACCCACTGAAGGGGTCGTCGCAAAACGCTCACGGAATGCCACCCCTTGAGTGGGTGGCTAATCTTTTGATAGCCGAAGGTTTAAACCCTCGGCGGCGAATACGGATGTTGCCCCACTCCCCAATCCGCCATCTTTCTCCCTTTCTCCCCGAACTTGTTCGGGCACACGCCTTGCGTAATGCGAACTTGTTCGCGCGAAAGGGTCGGGGATAGAGGGGTGCGCGCTCATCACTCATTACTCGTTACTCATCACTATTCTTCAAATACAGCACAAACGAATGCGGCGGCAGCGTAAGTTCAACCGTGCCATCCGACTTGAGCGTGTGCGCCTTCGCTTTGCTCGATAAATCGGAGTCGGCGTTCCAGCGCGGGTCGGCAGAGTCGAACTGCTTTTTCCACTTGCCGCCGGGGACATCGAGTTTGATCGTCACCGGATCGAAACTAAAGCTGAGCGCGGCAAAGATTTCGCTGTCGCCGTTCCAGCGGCGCAGATAGAGAACGCGCTCGCGCCCGTAAGCCTGAACTTCCAGTCGCACTTTATTCGGCTCACTCAGCGCGGGAATTGACTTGCGCAGCGCGATCAGCGTTTTGTGATAGTCGAGCAGGACGCGGTGGACGCCCTGATCGCGCAGGCTGTGGTCAAGCTTCGACATGGTGAACGAATGTTTCGCGCCGGGGTCGGGAGGTTCGGTTCCCGGCGGCATCAGAAAACCGAAGGTTTCGACACGGCCTTTGCGCACCGCCTCCAACAGGTCTTTGCCCTCGTAGTCGATGAAATACTGGAAACCGGCGCTTTCGCCGTACTCGTCGCCCATGAACAGCATCGGCAGGTAGGGCGAAATCAGCACCGTGCCAATCGCCAGCTTGAACTGCGCGTGGCTGAAAATTTTGGTGATGCGGTCGTTCGGCATCCGGTTGCCGATCTGGTCGTGGTTCTGGATGAAAACGATGAAACGCTCCGCCGGGATGTCCGCCGACGACGTGCCGTGCCGCCGCTTGCGATTGGGCGCGTACTGCCCGGTATAGACAAAGCCCTCGCGGAACGTCTGCTCCAACTGCCAGAACTGGCCGAAATCCTGATAGTAGGCGAAGTTCTCGCCGATCATGTTGGTGTGCAGCGAGTGATGAAAATCGTCGAGCCACTGGGCATTCATGCCGATGCCGCCCTCATCGCGCGGCTGTACCAGCTTGGCGAGATTGCGGTCATCCTCGGCAATCAGGTAGATGCTGCGCCCCGAATGCTGGCACAACACGTCGATCTTGTCGGTTAGTTCTTCGAGGAAGGTATAGGGCGAAAAGTCATAAATAAAGTGGGTGGCGTCGAGCCGCAGCGCGTCGATGCGGAACTCATTGAGCCAGTAGAAGGCGTTCTCGATGAAGAAAGCACGCACCTCGTCGCTGTATTTGCCATCGACGTTGACGGCATCGCCCCAGGGGCCTTTGTAGATCGGCGTGGTATACGGCGCATAATGTCCGAGCGGATTGCCTTCGGGGCCAAAATGGTTGTAGACCACGTCAAGAATTACGGCGAGGCCGCGCTCGTGGCAGGCGTCGATCAGCGCCTTGAAGTCGTCGGGCGTGCCGTAGCTGTTCTGCGGCGCGAACTGGAAGACACCATCATAGCCCCAGCCCCGGTCGCCGGGAAACTGAGCGACGGGCATCAGCTCTATCGCCGTGACGCCGAGTTCGACCAGCTCGTCGAGAAACGGGATCGCGCCCTGATAGGTGCCTTCTTTCGAGTATGTGCCGACGTGGATTTCGTAGATCAGGTAGTCCTTGAGCGGCAGGCCGATCCAGCTTTCCGCTTTCCAGAGATAGCGCCTGTCCACCACCTGCGACGCGCCGCTCACGCCGTCTGGCTGCGAGCGCGAAACCGGGTCGGGATACTCGTTTTTGTCATCAATCCGGTAGCGATACAACTGCCCCGGCATAACGTTCTCGATGACCGCGCGAAACAGATCGTTTTCGACGCGCGCCATCGACACATAACGGTCATCGGCTTTGCTTGCGCCGATCAGATGCACGTCGACGGCTTTGGCGTAGGGCGACCAGACGCGAAATTCACACTGATTATCATCGAGCAGGATCGCACCCAGCGTGGGCTGCCAGTCCATCATTCGTTCCCGTCTGTTGACTTGAGGTGTTGACCTATACAATTAAGTATAAGATAACGAAATCGAAAATGCGATACGCGGCGCTTTAACGTTTGATGAAGACAGATGTTCTAGGGCTGTTAAGCGCTTTTTACACCCCTCTATCCCGCTGACCAAGAACAGGTCAGCTTCCCTTTTGCGCGAACAAATTCGCGTTACGCAAGGCGTGTGCCCGAACAAGTTCGGGGAGAAAGGGGAAACATCCGGTTTTCGTCCCTCTCTCCGCTTGCGTGGGAGAGGGACAGGACGCGCCAGCGTCCAGGGAGAGGGGAAATTCAGCCGAGAAGTTCAAAACAGGTTCTAGCGAAAGCGGGCGCGCACAAAAATTTCCCCTTTGCCGCTTTTGAGTGCTAAAATCCCACCCTTAGGATTCTCATTCGGGCATATCCGTGAGAAAATACAGGGTATACTCGTCGAGTTGCATTGAGCAGAAAGCGGACAGACCCTATGGCAAAAATCGGCCTCTTTTACGGCAGCAGCACGGGCAATACCGAATACGTGGCGTATGAAATCAAAGCCGAATTCGACAAGAAAGACCCGTCGCTGGTGGATATTTTCAACATCGGCGCGTCGACGCCGGAGCAGATGCTCAAGTACGACCTGTTGATCTTCGGCATTCCCACCTGGAATACCGGACAGCTTCAGGATGACTGGGAAATTTTCCTGCCCAAGCTCGCCGGAAATGATATGACGGGCAAAAAAGTCGCCATCTTCGGGCTGGGCGACCAGAATGGCTACGGTTTCAACTTCCTTGACGCCGTCGGGATGCTGGCGGATCAGGTCATGGAGCAGGGCGCGCAGTTATGGGGCTTGTGGTCGAACAAGAACTACGAATTTGAGGACTCGAAAGCCCGTGCGGAAGAATTCTTCCTCGGCGTTGGCATGGATCAGGAAGGGCAGGCCGATGCGACGCCAGGGCGCGTCAAGGAATGGGTCGCTCAGACGATAATTGATTTCGGTGTGTAGAGCCATCGAGGGGCGCACCCAGGCAAACTTGTTTGCACGTGCGCCCCTATAAATTCCACGTTATGCGGACTTCTGAATCCGCAGCGTCCGCATGATGCCTCCCCCCAAACGGTCGATTTTACTTGCGCCGAGACCGCGCAGCGTCCTTGCCGCGCCGCTGGCAATCGGCAGAATGTCATAGATCAGGATCGAGCCGCCCGGTTTGAGGACGCGCAGCATCTCCCCTGCCGCCTGCTGGCGATCCGCTGCCGTGCCCATGTGATGCAGCGACAGACTGGCGAAAATCACGTCGAATGTGGCGTCGGCATAGGGCATCCTGCGCGCATCGACGGGCTGCAAATCGACGCGCTCCGTTACCCCTTCGAGCGCGGCATTCTTCCAGAAATTCGGCGCGGTTTGATCGCCGGAGCTTTCCACCCAGATGTCGATACCGGTGGCTTTCCCCTTACCCACGAGCAAATGCTGGGCAGCCGCGTGCGTGATGATGCCGTTGCCGCAGCCCACATCCAGCACCTGCTCGCTGCCCGTCCAGGCAACAGCGGCGATCATCTGCTGCTGGGCGCGCTGGCGTCCGCGCGGGTCGATGATGGTGTAGAGCAGCAGGCCGATGCCGCCGATGACCAGCGCGGCGATCAGCAGCAGGCTGGCGATGAGCGGTTGCTGTTCCAGAAACAGGAAAAAACTGAAAATGCCGATCAGCGCGCCGAACAGAACCAGCAGTTGCAGGCTGCGCGGCACTTTCAGTTGATAATCGGGCAGCGTGGGCAAAACATGGTGATGCATCCTGATTTATCCTTTGATCGATAATGTGCTTCGCGTCATGCTTAGTGATACGATGAAACCGAACAGAAGTCTATCTACACAGGCGGAGAACTGTTCGTTTCGGAACAGAGCCGACAAAGTGTTCAGGATTTGAGGATGAACGGACAAAAAGCGGATCGGCGGGTGGAGCGGACGAAACAGCTTCTTTACAAAGCGCTGATGGAATTGTCAAGCGAGAGGGGCTATTACAACGTCAGCGTGCGCGAGATTGCCGAGCGTGCCAACGTCGGGCGGACAACCTTTTACGCCCATTTCGCCAGCAAGGAAGCCCTACTCATCCAGGCGCATTTCGAGGAGGTGGGCGATCTTGTGCCGCTGGTGTTCACCCGCGAAGAACTGCTCGCGGAAACTGCGCCGGAGCGTCTGGTCACGATGTTTGAACGAATGCAGCAGACGCGCCCGTTCTTTTTTGAGCTGATTCAAGGCGCAGATATGACACTGTTTCAGCGGGAAGTGCGCGGACGCTACGCGGCACGGATGGAAAACAGTCTGCGGACTGTCTTTGATCATCAACCATGCGCGCTGCCCTGGCAGATGCTGGCGAACTATCTCGCGAGCGCACAGATGGGCTTTGTCTACTGGTGGGTTGAAAGCCACGCCCCGTATGATGCCCGCGAAATGGCGCAGGCCTATCAGCGCATCCAGCGCGCCATCCTACGCGACGCCTTTGGCCTCGATTGAGGCTTATTCGTCACGCAAATTTCCGGCTTCCGTGTCGCCGCGCAACTGCGCATCGAGCGCGTGCTGTGTCAGGGTGATGTGATCCTGAGCGCGCTTTTTCGCCAGTGCCTGATCGTGCTGGCGGCAGGCTTCGAGAATCGCCTCGTGTTCCTGGTGAATGCGGTCGTGATCGCGGGTCATGAACATATAGCGATAGCGGTAGAGTTCGCTGCGCTCCCAGAGCATCTGAATCACCTGGAGCAGATGCTGGTTTTCCAGCGCGCTGTAAATGCGCAGGTGAAAGAGGCGGTTGTAAGCGATATACGTTTTGATGTCGTCGCTGTCGGTCGCCTTGCGCATGGTGTCGATCATGGCCTGTAAATCGGCGAAATCCTTCTCCTTCAGGCGCGGCACCGCCAGATAGATCGCCTCGCCTTCGATCAACTGGCGCGTGAAATAAAGTTCGTCCATGTCGTTGATCGAGACTTCGACCACAAATGCCCCGCGTCGCGGCTGGATCGTGACCAGTCCCTCAGATTCCAAACCCTTGAGCGCTTCACGCACCGGAGCCATGCTGACCTGAAGCTCATCCGCCAGCTTGTTCTGGTCGATGCGATCCCCCGGCTTGAGGATCTGCTTGAGAATTGCCTCACGGATGCGCTCCTGAACCTGAGCCGCGAGCGTGCGCCGGTCATCTTCAATGGGGGTGAACGATTTATAGATCATAGCAATCCTTCATCACCTGCGAGTTTTTTGACAAATTCGAATTTCGAAACTATGATTTCGATTATCGTTTTACGAATTCTACCGGAATTAGTATTTTTTGGAAAGTTTGCCATGCCCACGGTTTTAGTCTACTGGTATCCCGGTCGCGACTCCGAACAGAAGCAGAAAATCGCCACGCGCATCACCGACGCGCTGATCGAAGACGGAAACGCCAAACGCGAATCGATTCTTATTATCTTCCAGGATATTACTCCCGACAACACCGCGCGGGGCGGACACCTGCAATCGCTCGAAGAGCGACCGCTGCCCCCGCTACCGCAAGAGTCCGATGATGATCCGACAGCCAAGAACTAAATAGCCTGAGTTAAGGGAGGTGTGGCTCGCTTGTAAACGCCGAAAACTTTGAACGCAAAGAACCTGTTTTCATTTGAAGGAGAAAAGTCTGTGCTTACACGAAAAATCGTTCTTGCTCTCATGCTCGTTTTGCTGAGCGTCGGCGTAATGTCGCCCGTCGTCGCCCAGGACAGCGGGAAGACCATCCGCTTTGGTACGCTGACGGGCAGCTTCATCGACGGCGTGAATACGATGATGGTCGATCAGTTCACTGCCGCGCACCCGGATGTCACCGTGAAAACCGAAGTTCTCACCGGCGATGACATCTCGATCCCATTGATCGCTCAGGCCGCTGCTCACAGCCTGCCGGACGTGATCTTCACGGCTGACCTGTACGTTGTGCCGTTTGCGAAAGCAGGCATCTCGATTGATATGGAGCCGCTTGCCAAAGCCGACCCGACCTTTGATCTGAGCGACGTGTATGAAAACATGCTCAATCTGAGCACGGTTGAAGGCAAGGGCATCTACATGATTCCCTCGTCCTACGACGTGGTAACGCTGTATTTCAACAAGACAATATTTGAAGCCGCAGGCGCTCCGCTGCCGACAGCCGACTCGACCTGGGATGATGTGATTGCCTCGTGCAAGATCATCAAGGAAAAGACCGATAATTACTGCCTCCCCTACAGCTCGTTGAAGTGGTGGGCGGTCTACGTTCCCTGGATCGTCGGTTACGGCGGCAGCGTTCTAAGCGAAGATGGCAAGACCGCCATGTTCGACTCGCCCGAAACCCTCGCCGGTCTGGAAGCCTTCACCAATATGTGGACGCAGGACGGTATCGGTCAGCCGAGCGACTTTGACGCGGGCGGCGACTGCTTCATCGTCGGCAAATGCGCGCTGCAACTGACCATCCCCGGCCCGATGGCGAGCCTGCGCGCCCTCGAACCCCAGCCGTTTGACTGGGACGTGGAAGTCATTCCCTCGCTGCCGAACGGCAAAGTCACGGGGATGGGAACCTATGGCTTCAGCATCACCGCTGATGCGACCGACCCGGCGTTGGCCTGGGATTTCATCAAGGGCTTGCTCTCCGCGCAGACCCAGAAGCAGATTGCGCTGAACTACTCCGGTATGCCGCTGCTCAAGTCGCTGCGCAATGACCCGGACATCCTCGCGCTGCCTGGCCCCCCGGACAATATCGAAGCCTTCCTCAACAATGGCGCGAACGGCATCACCCCGACCTACTTCCCCGGTGACTGCGGCAGCCTGTATGCCGGACAGATCAACTCGGAGATCAACAGCGCCTTTGACGCTGTGGTCGATGGCGGCTCGTCGGTCACGGACGCATTCACCGCCGCAAATGACACCATCCAGTCCTGCCTCAACGGTTAATCCCGTCGTGATGGTGTAATCAATCATCCATGTGAGTTCACCCGCCGCAGCGACCATCCTGCGGCGGGTCTCTGTAAGCAGTTCAGGTGATAATCAGTTCAACCATCGAAAAATAGAAAAACTGATTATCTGGAGGCGAAAATGAATGTTATGGCGTTGTCCCGTCCGAAAGTGAAACGCAGTCCGACCTATTGGCGGGATAATCTGCGCGGATACCTGTTTATTTTACCGGTGGTATTGGGGCTGCTGATCTGGACGTTCGGCCCGATGATTGCGTCGGCCTATTACAGCCTGACGGATTATAAAATCATCTCCGAGCCTCAGTTTGTTGGCCTCAAGAATTTTGTTGACCTGTTCACGAATGACAAGGATTTTGTGAATTCGATCAGCGTCACGCTTCGCTACGGCCTGATGTACGTTGGGCTGGCTCAGGTGGTCAGCCTGGGACTCGCGGTGCTTCTTTCGCAAAAAGTACGCGGCCTGACGATTTTCCGCACGATTTTTTATCTGCCGCTGATCGTCCCTTATGTCGCTTCGGCACTGCTGTGGAAATACATTTACAACAAAGAATACGGCCCGATTGACAGCGTTCTCAAAACGCTTGGCCTTCCATCCATCAACTGGCTGGGGTCGACTCAATCCGCCCTGTTTGCCCTGGTGATTATGAGCGTCTGGTCAGGGGCGGTGACGACGATTATTTACGTCGCGGGGCTGCAAAATATTCCCGAAGAACTGGTCGATTCCGCCAAGATTGACGGCGCGAATGCCGTCCAGCGCTTCTTCCGCATCATCATCCCGATGATCACCCCGACGATTTTCTTCAACGTGGTCACGGGCATCATCGGCGCGTTCCAGTTTTTTGTCCCGGCCTTCATCATGACGACGGGCGGGCCGGTGAAATCAACCTACTTCTACAATTACAACCTCTACGATAAAGCCTTCAAGTGGCTGGAGATGGGCTACGCCTCGTCGATGGCCTGGGTGTTGTTCGCCATCATCATTGTGCTGACGCTGCTGATCTTCCGCAGTTCTTCCCTGTGGGTTTACTATGAAGGGGAGGCGCGCTCATGAGTACGGCTGTCTACACGCGTCCCGGTTCGACCGTCAAAGCGGTTCGCCGCCGTCAGGAAATCATCAGCAAGGGGATCATCTATTTCCTGCTCATCACGGGCGCGGCGATATTTATTCTTCCCTTGATTATCATGGTCAGCACCTCGCTCAAACCGATTACTGAAATCAACACCTACCCGCCGACGTTTCTGCCGAATCAGATTGTCACGAGCAACTACAGCGAAGCCTGGAACTATCAGAATACCAATTTCCCACGCTGGACGTTCAACACGCTCTTTATCATCGTCGCGACGCTTCCCGGCGTTCTGATCACGTCATCGCTCTGCGCGTATGGGTTTGCCCGGCTGAAGTTTAAGGGACGGAATGTCTGGTTCATTCTGGTGCTGGCCTCAATCATGCTGCCGCCGCAGGTGACGCTGATCCCGCTTTACATCTTTTTCTACAAAATCGGCTGGCTCAACACCTTTGCTCCGCTGATCGTCCCAGCCTGGTTTGGCGGCGGCGCGATCAACATTTTCCTGCTGCGCCAGTTCTTCATGCAAATCCCGCGTGACCTAGACGAAGCCGCTTTCCTTGATGGCGCGGGGCATCTGACTATCTGGTGGAGAATTTACGTGCCGCTTTCCCGTCCCGCCATGATTTCGGTGGCGCTGCTAACGGTGCTGGGCATCTGGAATGACTTTTTAGGGCCGTTCATCTACCTGACCAGCCCGGACAACTATACGCTGGCGCTCGGCCTGAACATTTTCCGCAGCGTCTTCCCGCAGCTTCCGCGCACTGACTACATCATGTCGATTTCGACGCTGATGGTGCTGCCGATGATCGTCATGTTCCTGTTCGCGCAGCGCTACATCGTCAATGGCTTCGTGACCAGCGGCCTGAAAGGCTAGTCTGATGGCTTCGATTGATATTCAGGCGTGGATGAACCAGCCCCGAATGCTGGCGGAACGCTGTCGTGGCCTGCCGCTGATCTGGACGCCGGACGTGAACTGGTTCAACAATGACTGGCTCGGCCCGACGCCGCACGTCCACGACGACGCGACCGAGATCGCGTTTCTGGCGCAGGGCAGCCTCGAAATCGAGGTCGGCGGCAGCAAACGCGTCTACCAGCAGGGCGACTTCATCATGATGCCGCCCAACAAGTATCACAATTACTGGTTCAAGGGCAGCGAAACGGCCTGCTTCTTCGTTGTTGTCGCGCCCAATCACAAATACAAGCGCCTGCGCGACAAGGATTTCACGCCCGACAACTACACGGGTGACGCGCCCTTCGCCAACGTCTTCGAGACCGATCAACTGCCCTCGAACGAGCATTTTCAGGTCGAGCGGATCACGCTGCAACCGGGCGAAGCCGAGGCCGAGCGCGTGCTTGATCTGAAAGATCGCGTGATCTACATTGTCAGCGGTGCGGCGCAGGTACGGCTCAACCAGTTATCCGGTGGACTGGCGGCGAATCGCTATCTGCACATCCCGGCGACCACGCCGCACGAGATTCGCAACGCGGGCTTCGAGCCGCTCGTTTTTATCTCGTTAATCATCACCGACCCTTTTACCGCGCATGGAACCGTCATCGAGCATGACGAGTAAAGGCTGAACAAATGCGCCTGGGAATGTGTGGGGGCTTTCTGCCGGAAAACATGGACGACCTGACGCCCGAAATGTGTCGGTCGGTTCGCGCGATGGGCTATTCCGGCATTTTCACCCGCTTCCGAAGAAATGATCCGCACAGCACGCCGCAGACCAAAGCGACGCGCGTGCGCCAACTGCTGCAAGACGAAGGACTGCGGCTCTATCAGGTAACGGGCTACTGGCAGAATCTGGTCACGCCCGACGAAAGCGCGCGCGCTGCTTCGGTGAAAACCGTGCAGGCCGCGCTTAAACTGGCGGGCTGGCTAGGCGCGCGCGGCATCGACACTGGCCCTGGCTCGTACAATCCGGCAGGCCCCTGGTTTCCGCACCCCGATAACTGGACGGACGCTGCGCGCAAGCAGTTGGTCAAGAGCCTGAAGGAGTGCGCGCAGGCCGCCGAAGACGCCGGGGTATTCCTGAGCGTCGAAGGCCACCAACTGGTCACGCTTGAATCGGCGGAAGTCACCGCCGCCATTCTCGATCAGGTCGGTTCGCCCTGGGTGCGCAGCGATTACGACTCCGCCAACTGGATCACCCGCGAGACAGTCTACAACACGGCGCAGGCCGTCAGTCACCATTTCGACGTGCTGAAGCGCCATATCGTAAGCTGCCACGCCAAAGACATCTGGATCGAGAACCGGCTGGCGCTGCATTTGCAGGACGGCTGTCCCGGCAAGGGCAGCATGGATTTCCATACCCTGTTTCGCTGCATGGAAGACCTGTCGCCCGATTTCCCGGTGATTGTCGAGGGGGCTTCTGCCGAAGAAATGCCCGCCGTCGGCGAGTTGTTTCACAGCATCGCGCGGGACTTGAATATTCGTGTGCTCGACGCGCACGAGGACGCGGCGTAGTGCAATTTCACCTCGCCTCATATGAACTTGTCTTTCTCCCCTCTCCCCGCTTGCGTGGGAGAGGGGTCAGGGGTGAGGTTCGTAGGGGCGACCTGGCAGGTCGCCCCTACCAAAAACAATTTACGTGATCGACCGAAATTTCGGTTAGCTGTCAATCTACTTTAACTTTATCTGGAGTTCTCTCTGTCATGCCAAGAAAAGCAGCAGCTTCGAAGAAACATGCCCTCCGTTTTGCCTACAGCACCATCAACTGGACGACCAAGCCCGATCTCGGCGCGGCCTTTAAGGACATTCGTGACATCGGCTGGGGCGCGGTCGAATTGTTCGACCATTCGCTCGACTGGATGGGCACGCCCGATCACCTGAAAGCGCTGCTCGGCGGCCTTCAGGTCGCGACCTCGTTCGGCGGCGTCGAAATTCCGCTGGGCGCGGATCAACTCACCGTCCACAAAAACCGCATCGACTACGCTGCCCTGTTCGGCGCAGAGATGTACGGTCTGGTTGGCGGCGGACGGCTGCGCACGCGCCCGCCGACGATGGACGAATACAAAAATCTCGCCAAAGGCTGCGAGGAACTGGCGAAATACGGCGCGGACAAAGGCATCGGGCTGGCCTATCACCCGCATGTCGGCTGCACCATCGAAACCGAAGCCGAAATCGACATTCTGCTCAACGAAACCAAAGTCACGCAGTTGTGCCTCGACGCTTCGCACATCGGCCTCGTCGGCGAAGACCCGGTCGCCCACATTCGCAAATACAAGGCGCGCACGGGCTACATCCACCTGAAGGACTGGGCGGCGGGCAAATTTGTCGAAATGGGGCAGGGGACGATTGGCCTTGATTTCGTCGCCATTCTCGATGAACTGATCGCCCAGAAATTCGCGGGCTGGGTCGTCATCGAGCAGAGCCGCAGCGACGTCTCGCCTGCCGAAAGCGCGCGCATCAACGCCAAGTTCCTGCGTGCCCACAAGTACGCGATAGAGCTACCGGAAGGCAAATAAGCATGACATTCGCGCTGGGATTAGTTGGCTGCGGCGGGATGGGACGGCGGCATGTTCTGGGCATGAGCAGGCTCAAGGCCGTCGGGCGCATGAACTTCGATCTGGTGGCGGTCTGCGACATTTTCCCCGAAAACGGGCAGCTCATGGTCGATCACGCCGAGCAGATGATCGGCGTGCGCCCACAGTTGTTCAACGATTTCGATGCAATGATCAAGGCCGTCCATCTCGACGGCATCATCATCACGACCACGCCCGAAACCCACGTCGAAGTCGCCCTGAAAGCCTTCGCCGCTGGCATCGACGTGCTGTGCGAGAAGCCGATCACGCTGACGGTTGCCGAAGGCGTCACGCTGGTGGAGGCAGCACGCAAAGCCGGGCGCAAGCTGGCGGTCGCCGAGAACTACCGCCGCGACCCGATCAATCGTCTCGGCAAGGCGCTGGTCGATGCGGGCGCGGTCGGTCGTCCCTTCCTGATGACGCAGCAATCGTCCGGCAGCGGCGAATTTGTCATCATCACGCCCTGGCGACATCGCAAGGATCGCGGCGGCATCGTCATCGACATGGGCGTCCATTACGCCGACATCCTCGAATATTATCTGGGTGCGATTGACAGCGTCGTCGGTATGAACGACATTGTCGATCAGCAGCGTCTCGACGCGCAGGGGGCGCTTCATCCGGTTGATGCCGAAGACCTCTCAGTCGCCGTCATGCGCTATCAGAGCGGCGCAATCGCCAACCTGCTCCTGAATCTGGCAGGGCGCGGCGAAGGCTTGTGGCAGCGGGTGATTTACGGCACCAGCGGATCGCTTTCGATCCCCGGCGACCGCAATGGCAAGCCCCCGCAGCTCGTCCAGCGCCGCGCTGGCAAAGACGTGCCTGTCCCGACCGAAGACCTGCTCGGCCTCGTCCCCGATTTCGCGCTCGATGACACGACTGCCGCCCTGTTCGGCGGTCAGCGCATTACGACTTACAGTATGCCCTATCCCGACATCGACTCTGGCTTGCTCGGCATCGAACAGGCCGACTTTGTCGAAGCCGTGCAGCAGAATCGTGAACCGGATGTCAATGGCGAACAGGGGCTGCGTTCGCTGGCGCTGATTTTCGGCGTGATCGAAGCCGAAAAGCTCGGTCGCATCGTCACAACCGATGAAGTCCTCACGCGCCGCGATTTGCCCTACGAACTCGAAATCATTCAGGCCATGAAGGCCAATTCCAATGCTTAAGATGACCTCACCCCTAAATCCCCTCTCCATGCAATGGAGAGGGGACTTCAAAGATGGGTTGCAAACGAGCCTTACCCCCTCTCCACTTCGTAGAGAGGGGGCAGGGGGTGAGGTTCATGTAGGGGCGACCTGGCAGGTCGCCCCTACGGCAGCACGGCGCGGTTTTCGTAGGGGCGAGGCACGCCTCGCCCGCTTTTCTCCCCTCTCCCTACGGAGAGGGGTCGGGGGTGAGGTATGAATAACTGGTCACACCTCATGGATTTCGGCGTCATCCACCCGCTGATTTTCCTCGAATGTCGCACGGGTGAAGGCCCGATCCTCGAAACGCTGCCGACGATCATCAACGATACAGTCTTCGGCGCGATTGAGATCGCCCCGCCCAGGAACCCCGAAATCCGCGCGAAAGCCAAAGCCTTGCTGGCGCAGTCGGCGCTGCAAATCGTCTATCTGCCGATCCTGCCCGTCCTGCTCGAAAAGCTCGAACCCGGCAGCGCCGACCCTGATCTGCGCAAGCGGGCGATGACCCGCCTTAAAGGCTTGATCGACGAGGCGATTGATTTCGGCGCAGTCATGGCGATGGTGCAAGGCCCGCTCGACCCCGGCGAGTCTCAGCGCGAGGCCACCACCGCCCGCCTGATCGACGATTTGCAGGAACTCTGCGATTACGCGGCGGCACAGTCGCGCAAGCGATTGCTGTTCATCACCTTCGAGAACTTCGACCGCGATGTGGAAAAGAAGCGGCTCATTGGCCCTACCGTCGAAGCCGCAGCGATGGCGGACGCGGTGGATCGGCGCAATTTCGGCCTGACGATTGACCTCAGTCACCTGCCGCTGCTGCATGAGACGGCGGAACACGCCCTCAAAACCGCCGCGCCACACCTGATTCACGCCCATATCGGCAATGCTGTCATCGATTACCCCGCTTCACCGCTCTACGGCGACTTTCACCCGCGTTTCGGGCATCCGCTGGGGCGCAACGATCTGCCCGAAGTCGTCGATTATCTGCGTCAGTTGGACGCGGTCAATTACTGGGCCAACGCCCGCGAAAAACTCGGCTCGACGCCGATTCTGTCGATGGAACTGCGCCCCGTTCCCGGCGAAGAAAGCCCGGAAGCGGTGCTTGCCAACGGAAAAAGAACCTTTATGCGCGCCTGGGCGCAAGTGAGATCATAAGTCATTATGGCAACCCCTTTAACGATTGCAGTTTGGGACAATATTGGCAATGTTTTACTCGGTGTTCGCCTCGAAAAAGGCTTCGGCGACGGCTGGCAGGACAAGCTCGTCAAGACCGATCCGGCAGCGATTGATACTGTGCCGGAGTTCAGCAAGATGTTCGCCGATTACGACGTAACGCTGCACGAAGTCCATACCCTCGCCGAACTCGACGCCGTGATCGAGGATGTCGATTATCTCGTCATTCACAAGGAACGGCTCACACCTGAAGTGCTGGCAAAAGGCAAGAAAATCCGCCTGCTTCAGCATCTCGGCGAAGACTATCGCGGCGTGCCGCTGGAGATGGCGCAGTCGATGAACATCCCCGTCTGCGCGACGCCGCTCATCAACTACATCGCCGTCGCCGAACACGCCTGGACGCTGCTGCTCAACTACTTCAAGCAGATGGACGAGCAGAAGCGTCAGATCAAGGAGCGCCTCTACGTCGAGCGCGGCTGGGGCGCGACCGTGCCCAACGTCCGCATCGTCCAGGATTATACGCTGGGATTGCTCGGCTTCGGCGAAATCGCCCGCCCGATGGCACGCTACGCCCACGCCTTCGAGATGCCCTGCATCTACTGGGACAAGGTACGCTTCCCCGAACTCGAAGCCAAATATCACATCCAGTACGTCGAGTGGGATGAACTCTGGAAAAACGCCGACGTGCTCAGCGTCCATATCCCGATCATGCCCGCCACCGAGAAGATCATCGGCGCGCGCGAAATCGGCCTCATGAAGCCGGACGCTTTCTTCATCAACACCGCGCGCGGCAAGCTGGTCGATCAGCCTGCATTGGTGGACGCGCTGCGTAATCATCGCCTCGGTGGAGCGGGTCTCGACGTGATGTACACCGAACCGCTGCCCGTCGATGATCCGCTGCACGAACTCAACGAAGACCTGAGCTACAACGTCACCCTGACCTCGCATTCGGCCTGGCAAGGCCCCTGGACGTGGGTGCGCGACTCGCTCAACATCTGGGACAACGTGCTCCATCATTTGCATGGTGAGCCGCTCGATTATCAGGTGTCGCCATGACCGCGACTCACGCACCGCAGTTCGGCTACTGTGTGCCGATTTTCGCCTGGCCGGGCGGCGGATTGTTCCGCACGCCCAATTTCCCCGACCTCGATCCGCACGCCGCCCTCGAAACGGCGCAGTTGGCGGATCATCTCGGCTATGATTCGGTCTGGGTGGCGGATCACCTGATGCTGGGCAAGGATCAGGCCATTCTCGAAGGCTGGACGACCCTCGCCGCCATCGCGGGCGGGACGAGACACGTCAAACTCGGCATCATTCATCAGGCGCATTTCTTTCGCCATCCCGCCGTCACCGCCAAGATGATCGCCACCCTCGATCAGCTCTCCGGCGGACGCTTCATCTGGTTCGCCGACACGGGCACACGCGCCAACGAGCATCAGGCTTACGGGCTGCGCTATCCCGATATGATGGAAGACCGGATGCCCGATTTTCTCGAAGGCATCGACCTGATCCTCAAACTCTGGCAGACCAGCGAAGCCAATCCGCTCACCTTCACGGGCAAGCACTATCACGTCGAGAAGGCGGTTTGCACGCCGCATCCCCTTCAGCAGCCGCACCCGCCGATCTGGTTCGGCGAGCCGCACCCGCTCACGCTCGACGCGGCGGCGCGCTTGGGACAGGGTTGGAATACCGTCCCGGTCGGGATCGAAAAAACGAAGGAACGCCTCGATGCACTGCGTGCGGCCTGCGCCAAAGTCGGGCGCGACTTCAGCGAACTCGAAATCAGCTACGAGACGCAAATCCTGATCGCCCCCACCCGTGAGGGTGTCCGCGAGAAGCTCAAAGCGATGCTGGCGCTCACGCCGCCCGACGGTGTTACGCCGCAGGATGACGATTTCAAAGCCTTCGTCAGCGGCGCGAGCGATGACTACCCGCACTACCTGACCGACGGTCTGGTCGGCACGCCGGAAGAAGTCAAAGCGCAGATTCAGTCGTATATCAATCTCGGCGCGACCCATTTTATGCTCTGGTTCATGGACGCGCCGGATACCGACGGGATGCGCCTGTTCGCCGAACACGTCGCGCCGAGCTTCAAATCATGACCATGCCCATGCCCTCGTCGTCAATTGTGCCTGTAGGGGCGCACGGCTGTGCGCCCTTGCTTTCTCCCCTCGCTACCGAAGCGAAGCGACGTGGAGAAGGGGACGGGGGTGAGGTTGTAGGGGCGAGGCGTGCCTCGCCCGCTTTTCTCCCCTCGCCCCCTGGAGAGGGGCTGGGGGTGAGGTTCGCTTTTCTCCTCTCTCCCCAACTTGTTGGGGCATCCCCATTCGGTAGGAGCGAGGGCAAGGGTGCGGTTGTAGGGGCGCACCTGCGTGTGCGCCCTGCCTTTCTCCCCTCCTTGAATTCGGGGAGGGGTCGGGGGTGGGGTCAATTTGTAGGGGCGCACCCACGTGTGTGCCCTGCTTTTCTCCCCTCGCCCCGCTTGCGTAACGCGAACTTGTTCGCGCGAGAGGGGAAGCCGACCCGCAATGCGAACAGGGCGACCTTCGGTTGGTTGCCCGTTCGCACGGTCGGCAGGGGAGAGGGGCAATGGTAAAAATCGCCGTCATCGGCACAGGCTGGTGGGCGACCACCGCCCATATCCCCGGCCTGCTCAAGCACCCGCAGGCGGAGATCGTCCTGGTTGACCCGAATCGCGAGGCGCTGGATCGGGCGGCGCAGCATTTCGGCCTGAGCGCCGCCTATACCAGCCTGAAAGCAGCGCTGGTCGATCATCCCGATCTGCGCGGCGCGATTGTCGCCGTGCCGCACCGCTTCCATGATGCAGTTGGGCGCGAAGTGCTCGAAAGCGGCCTGCATCTGTTGATCGAAAAGCCGATGACGCTCTACGCCAAAGACGCCCGCCATCTGGTCGAACTCGCGGACGCACGCGGCCTCGAAATTATGGTCGGCTATTTCTATCCGCACACGGCGCTCTATCAGGAAGCGAAAAAACGCATCGACGACGGTCTGGTTGGCGACGTGGAGTACATCACCTGTCACATGACCTCGCTCACGATTGAACTCTATCGCGGCAGACCGCAGGCGTATGATGCGACCATGCCTTATCCGGTCACGCGACCGGGCGCGAACAGCTACAGCGACCCCGCCATTTCCGGCGGCGGGCAGGGGCATTTGCAGATGACGCACTCGACGGGACTGATGTTCGCGCTTGCGCCGGGGCTGCGCGCCGAAACCGTGACCGCTTTCATGAATCCGCTCGATACCCGTGTCGATGTGGCGGATGCGTTTGCTGTGCGTATGAACAACGGCGCGGTCGCGACCGTCGGCAGCACGGGGAATATCACGCCGGGGGATCGCGGCGTGCTGGAAGTTCATCTGCACGGCAGCAAGGGGCGTTTGCGCGTCGATCTTTCTGGCGGATACTTTTATTTACGCCAGCACAGCGGCAGCGAAGAACGTCAGGAAATCGCCGGGACGCCCGATCTGGGGCAAAAATCGCCGCAGCGCTTTGTCGATATGATTCTGGGAGAGGCGTCGAATCCCGCGCCGGGGCGCGACGTGGGGCTGTACTCGGTCGAACTGCTCGACGCGGCCTATAAATCTGCCGCGCAGGACGGGCTGCCCATCAAAACGGCCTCTCTGTATGCGTAACACAATCCGTCTCCGATCCGCTGTTTTTCTCCCCTCCCTGAAGTCGGGGGGGCGGGGGTGGGGTCTGCTTTTCTCCCCTCTCTACCGAAGCGAAGCGACGTGGAGAAGGGGTTGGGGGTGAGTAAAGCTTTTAGCTGACCGCTGATAGCTCATTGCAAAAACCGACTTATTGCTTGCTGAAGGATGTCACCGTGACCTTGATTACATCTCAAACTGTAGGACAGCTTTTTCGGCTGGATGGGAAAGTTGCCCTGGTACCAGGCGGCTACGGCGGCATTGGCGAGGCAGTCTGTCGCGGACTGGCGGCGGCGGGCGCGCGGGTAATCGTCGCCGGGCGCAGCGCCGAACGCGGGCAGGCGCTGGCGCGCGCGCTCGTTGACGAAGGCCACGACGCCTACGCTGCCGCTTTTGACGCGGCTCAGGTCAGCGACATTCGGCGCATGGTCGATGACGCAGCAGCGCACTTCGGGCGGCTCGACATTCTGGTCAACTGCGTGGGCATGAACCGCGAAGAAAAGCTGCTCGACATCACCGAGGAAAACTTCGACGCGGTCTACGACGCCAACCTGAAATCAGCCTTGTTTCTGGCGCAGTCCGCCGCCAAGCACATGATCGCTTACGGCAGCGGCGGCAAGCAGGTGCATCTCGGTTCGGTGCGCACGCTGCTGGCGCTGCGCGGGCGCGGCTACGCGGCTTACTGCGCGGCGAAAGGCGGTCTGGGGACGATGGGCAAACAGCTTGCCGCAGAACTCGCGCCGCACAATATCAACGTCAACGTGGTTGCGCCGACGTTTGTCCGCACCGAGCAGGTCGCCGCCATGCTCTCCGACCCGGAATTCTACGAGGCGCTAACCGCCCGCATCCCGCTGGGGCGCGTCGCCGAGCCGGAAGAAGTCATGCACGCCGTTTTGTTTTTCGTCTCGCCCGCCTCGGATTTCATCACCGGGCAGACGCTCTATCTCGACGGCGGCATCACCGCCACCCAGTAATGGTGGTCGTGAATGGTTGCGTTCTGATAGGGGCGCGCCTACGTGTGCGCCCGCCTGAATTTCATCAGTATCTGTAGGGGCGAGGCACGCCTCGCCCGTTTTCTCCCCTCTCTACCTAAGCGAAGCGATGTGGAGAGGGGTCGGAGGTGAGGTTAGTTTTTAGCTTTTACTAACCGCTAATTGCTAAAGGATACTTATGCCTGATTTTGAAATTGTTCTCCCCAATCTCGGCTTTGGCATGGAAGAAGGCCGTTTACTGGCCTGGCTCAAACAGCCGGGCGAGGCCGTGCGCAAGGGCGAAGCGATTGCCGAAGTCGAAAGCGACAAGGCCAACGTCGAACTGGAAGCGCTGGTCGATGGCGTGCTCGATGCCATCCTCGTTCCGGCGGAGCAGGTGGTTCCAGTGGGGACGGTGCTGGCGCGGATTCGTGTCGGCGCAAACGATCCGGTGTCTGCTTCCGGCTCACCCGTCCCCCCTTCCGCTGAGAATCGGTCGCGTGAGCCAAAAGTTTCGCCGGTGGCGCAGCGGCTTGCCAGCGAGCATGGCATCGATCTGGCGGCGATGCGAGGCACAGGCGCAGACGGCAAGATCACCCGCGAGGATGTGCAGGCTGTCATCGATGGCACACAGCACAACGGACATCGCCCCGGCAAGGTGCTGACCGCTCCAGCGGTGCGCAAGCTGGCGCGTGACAACGGCATCGACCTGACTCAAGTGCAGGCGACAGGCAAAGGCGGCATTATTCGCCGCGCCGATGTCGAAGCAGTTTTGCGTGAAAACGAGTCTTTGACTTCTACCGCCCCGGCGACGATACAGCCAGCGCCTGTCTCAATGTCTCCGACCGCCACTTTTTCGCCTGTCGCAGCGTCAGTCTCCGACCCATCTGATGCTGACCGCCGCGAAATCCCGATCACGCCCATGCGCGAGGCCATCGCCCGCCATCTGGCACAGACGGCACGTGAAGCACCGCACTTCTACACCACCGCCGAACTCGATTTCACGGGAGCAATTGCCGCCTTGCCGCAGGGCATCGGCGTCAATACGCTGATTCTCTACCTGACGATTCGGGCGCTGCAAGCCCAGCCGGAACTCAATGCCACCTACGAGAACGGTCGCCTTTACCAGTATGATCACGTTCATCTGGCGATTGCCGTCGCGCTGCCCAACGGCCTGATCGCGCCTGTACTTCATCGCGCCGACGACTATTCGTTGGCGGGGCTAGCCGACCGCTCACGCGATTTGATCGCCCGCGCCCGCGCCAACAAGCTCAAGCCGGATGAACTTTCCGGCGGGACGTTTTCGGTCAGCAATCTGGGGATCGTCAGGCAGATCGACCGCTTCACCGCGCTGATCAACGCGCCGCAGGTCGGGATTCTGGCGGTCGGCGCTGCCAAGCCGCGCCCGCTGGTGCTCGACGGCGGGCTGCACATTCGCACGACGGCGCACCTGACGCTTTCCGCTGATCACCGCATCATCGACGGGATGATCGCCGCGCGCTTCTTAGAGGCGTTCGATACGGCATTGCAGGGATTTAGTGGATAGCTGTCAGCTATAAGCTACCAGCGGTCAGCTAAAGACTGCTTTGTGGAGAGAACGACATTTGGAGGGGCGCACCCGTGTGTGCGCCCTAAACAAAGGGCAGACACATACGTCTGCCCCTACAGGTAAATCATTACCGTGAGTGGAATAGCTGAAAGCTGCCGCTAAAAGCTCAACGAAAGGACGACCTTATGACCACAATTCTCCCAGCGGATACACGCCGCCACATGCTCCAGCGGATGCTGGAAATTCGCCACTGCGAGGAGCGGATACAGGAATTGTTCCTCGAAAACGTGATTCGCGGCACGACGCACCTGTGCATCGGGCAGGAAGCTGTCTCGGTGGGCATGGCGGCGAACATCGACGTGCCACGCGGCGATACCGTCACCTGCACCTATCGCGGGCATGGGCACGCGCTGGCGCTTGGCCTGCCGCTCAAGAGCATGATGGCGGAGATGATGGGCAAGGAAGCGGGCTGCTGCAAAGGCAAGGGCGGCTCGATGCACCTGACCGATATGAGTATCGGCCTGATCGGCACCTTCGCGATTGTCGGCGCGGGGTTGCCCGTGACCAATGGCGCAGCGCTGACGGCGCAGATCAAGGGAACGGGCGCGGTCAGCATCTCGATTTTCGGCGACGGTACCGCCAATATCGGCGCGTGGCACGAAGCCGTCAATCTGGCGGCAGTCTGGAAGCTGCCCTGCGTCTTCCTATGCGAAAACAATCTCTATGGCGAATACAGCCCCTACGAAGCGACCGCCCCCGTTCCCAATGTGGCGGATCGCGCCGCCGCCTACGGCATCCCCGGCGTGATTGTCGATGGGCAGGATGCCGAAGCCGTTTACGAGACGGTCAAGGCGGCGGTCGAACATGCCCGCGCAGGTAACGGCCCGACGCTGGTCGAAGCCAAAACTTACCGCTATAAAGGCCACTCGCGCACCGATCCAGCGGCTTATCGACCGGCAGGCGAACTCGACAAATGGCTAGCGCGTGACCCGATCAACATTCTGGCGGAGCGCATGAAGGCCGACGGTCAACTCACCGACAGCGAGTTCCAGCAGATTGATCAGCAAGCGCAGAGTGATGTGCAGGAAGCGACCACGTGGGCGCTCGAACAGCCGTATCCGGCACTCGACGCCGTTTATGAAGATATTTGGGTATGAAAAGTAGACTGAAAACTGAGGATTGAGTAAAGAACCTCACCCCGACCTCGTACCTCGGTCGTGCCCTCTCCCTATGGAGAGGGCGGCGGAGCGCAGCGACGCGGGTGAGGTCAAAGAAGCAGTAGAAATCGAAGAATGTGCGATCTTTTTGACGATAAAGGCTAACTATGGCGACGATTACCTATCGTGAAGCGGTCAAGCGCGCGCTCGATGAAGAAATGGCGCGCGACGAAAATGTGATCCTGTTTGGCGAGGATGTGGGCGCGGCGGGCGGCGTCTTTAAGACCACCCCCGGCCTGTTCGAGAAATACGGCGGCATCCGCGTCCGTGATACGCCGATTTCCGAGAACGCCATCATCGGCGCGGGGATCGGCGCGGCAGTGACTGGCCTGCGTCCGGTCGTGGAATTGATGTTTGCCGATTTCGCGGCGGTGACGCTCGATCAGATCATCAACCAGGCAGCGAAGTTCCGCTATATGTCGGGCGGGCAGTTGAAAGTCCCGCTGACCATTCGCGGAGCGCAGGGGGCAGGCGCGGGCTTCGCTTCGCAGCACTCGCAGTGTGTCGAAACGTGGTTCATGCACGCGCCGGGGCTGAAAGTCGTCGTGCCGTCGAACCCAGCGGACGTGATCGGCCTGCTCAAGACGGCGATCCGCGACGATAACCCGGTCGTGTTTCTCGAACACAAAACCCAGTATGCCGAAAAGGGCGAAGTGCCGGACGAGGAATATACGATTCCCTTCGGCGTTGCCAAAATCGTGCGCGAGGGCAGCGATGTCACCGTGATCGCCACACAGCGGATGGTTTCGGTGGCGCTTCAGGCCGCTGAAGAACTGGCGAAAGATGGGATTTCCTGCGAAGTGATTGACCCGCGCACGCTGGTTCCGCTCGACGTCGAGACGATTGTCGGCTCGGTGCGCAAAACCGGGCGGCTGGCGACGGTTGAGGAAGCGCCGCACGCGGGCGGCTGGGGCGCGGAAGTCGTCACGATTATCACTGACGAGGCGATCTGGTCGCTGGAAAGCCCGGTTGTGCGCGTGACGCTGGGCGCGTCGATCATTCCCTTCAGCGCGCCGCTGGAAGATTACGTGATCCCGAACAAGGGGCGGGTGGTAGCGGAAATCAAACGGATGTTTGAGGTGTAAAAGCGACCTCATCCCGACCTATCAGGTTTATAGGACAAGCGTCACTTAGAATCTTCAAGCGGGGCTTTGCTGCGCTGACGACAGTCGTCTAACATTTCATGCAAGGTTTGTTCAAGCGGGATGGTCGGCTGCCAGCCCGTCGCCTGCCGCAGCCGGGTGGCGTCGCCCCAGACCTTGCTGATGCGTCCCGGTCGCAGCCGCGCGGTATCCGTCTCAATCTGGACATTCGCCTGACTGTAAGCCATGAGCATCTTCAGGAGGTCGCCAATCCGCAACGGGATGCCGCTGGCGATATTGTAGACTTCACCGGGGACGCCCTGGTTCATGATCAAGTGATAGGCGCGTACCACGTCGCGCACATCACAGAAATCGCGTTCGGCGGAGAGCGAGCCGACATGCATAACGGGCGGCTGCTGTCCGGCTTCAATCTTGGCAATCTGGAAGGCGAAATCGGGCGCGACGAAGCCGCGACTCTGACCAACCCCGATATGATTGAAGGGGCGCGCGCGAAGGAGCGGCAAGCCGTGGCTGAGATAGTATTGCAGCGCCAGCATATCCTGCGTCACTTTGCTGACGCTATAGGGATTGCCGGGACGGAGCGGCATATCTTCGGTCGCGGGCTGGTCAAGCAACTGGTCACCGTAGATGTCGCCCGAACTGATGACCAGAATACGCGGCTGGAGACCCTTTTTCAGGCAGGCGAGGATCAGATTGAGCTGAGCACGAATGTTGTTTTCGAGCGTGCGCCAGGCAGCCGTATAGGATTGCCCGACATTCGCCGTCCCTGCCAGATGATAGACCTGAGCAGGCTGAACTTCCGCCATTAGATCATCCACCGCTTGCTCGTCGCGCAGATCGACGGTGTGATAAATCACGTTCGGCATGGGCTGGGCGAAGCGGCGAAAACTGGTACCATGAAGTTCGGCGCTGGTCGAAGCCAGCTCTCGCAGCAAATACTGACCCGCAAAGCCATCTGCGCCCGTTATCAGAATGCGCACGGCGAAATTCCTCTCAAACTGAGATCGTCTTTCCTTATATAACCAGTATTGCCCGAAAAGCTGCTCATGGGAAACCTGAGTTCATTCATGAATGAAAGCAGACACGATGACCCGGTAAAGCATGGTCAATTGGGCTGCTATTTTGCGGGAGAAAGTCTGGAAAGCTCGCTGGGTAGATTAAATCGATCCCCAACATTTGTCAATTACGCAGTCTGTGTGACCGCTCCGACTTCTGGCCCGGAATTGGTTAGTTTCCCCCAGCATCTTTAAGGACGACGATGAAGCGATTGTCATCCAGATACATCTGCGCAATCGTCAGATCATAACCCGGCACAAAAATATCCAGTGTACTCAGCGCCGCGTTCCCGCGCGCGGTGAGATCGTTGAGTGTGACCGCCACCTGTCCCGTTTTCGGGACTTCGTAGACCTCATCATTCCAGATCATCCCGGCGACCTTCAGAGTGAGGCCGTTTTCATCGAGCAGCAGCACCACGCCGACCTGCTGCCAGAAGACATTCGCAACGTTGACACTCCCATAGACCAGCATTCCACCGGGTCGAAAATCGACCTTGTCGATGCGGAAACGCGGATCACGACAATTATTGAGATAGACTGCACAAAGCTGCGGAATCGCATTCTCGTCAAATTCGGCAATTCCTAACGGCTGATTATCGGGATCTTTACCGACCCACAGGGCATTGGCGAAGGCGTGACTCCCGTTGAGCGTCAGATCGATGTGGCCCTTCGAGAGAATTCTGATCTTATCCGGCTCAAACGCGCTTGAGAACCAGGCGGCATAGGGGTTGGTCACGGTCGGTTCGAGCGTGGGCGAGGGTGTCAGGGTAGCGGTTGGTATCAAGGTAGCAGAGGGAATCAGCGTCGCAGAAGGCTCTTGCGTCGGGACAGTCGTCTCATCTGGCAGCGTTGTCGCCTGCACTCGTGTCGTTGTCGGCACAAGAAGCGTTTGAGTCGGCTGAGGTGACGCGGTTGCGCTGGCATGCAGTGCGGTGTTGGTTGCCGAAGCCGTCGGCAGCGCAATCACCTGAATTGGTTGTCGGGTTTGCAGGATCGAAGGGAGCCTCGCCGGAACCGTACCGGTTTCTATCTGCACCTGGTTCCAGTAATCTTGCAGGTCGCCACGCGGCACGAAGTTCAGAACCCGCAGCATGATTGTTGGCAAAACCAACGCAACCACGAGTCCCGCTGTGACCAGTACCAGCAGCAAAATCAGAAATCGACGCAGCGTGAAGCGACGTTTCGTTTTGAGCATCGGCGCATTACTCATTGGGCGCTCCGATTTTCACCGGATAGAGGGGCTGATTGCATCCATAGAAGCCTTTCGCAAAAGCTGAATTATAGGCCACGACAACACTCTCTGAACATTTTCACAACAAAATGTTTACTGAATTTAGGTAAATTTTTCTAAAATAAACTATTTTGATCACTTTGAGTTTAATGAGTTACGTTGTAGTATAGAAGGGTAAACCATAAAGTGGGTGTATTGGAGGTCGCGTTGAGAAAGTTTGGGGTTCTCATTCTTGTACTCCTTATTATGTCTCTGGGATGGTCGAGCATCGCCTTTGCCGACGATTCTCCAACGGTCGTTAATCTGGAGAGTCAGCACTTACAGGCCACCGTCCTGAGCAATCAAGTGAATTTGCGGTCTGGCCCCGGTCAAAATTACGCGGTCGTTGCGCGTGTGCATCAAGGACTGCGTTTGCCTATCCTCGCGATGGCGGGCGACGTGAATGGTTGGTACGAAGTTGAACCGACGAGCGGGCAGAAAGCCTGGGTGGCTTCCTGGGTCGTCAACGTGGCTGCCGAAGAGCAGTCCGACATGCTCGCGCCGTCGAAATCAACCCTCTACATTTCGGTCGATACCAGCCCTGGCTTCTTTGATCGCATGTCGGATCTGTACACCGTTATGAACGGCGGCAGCGGTCTCGGCCTGCAATTCCAGGGCGACATCGAGCGGATGCTGAGCCTGCTGTTCAACAATCCGCTGATCACAGCGCAGGAAGTTCGTCCCTGGCTGGGGAGCGATGTTTCGATTGTCAACCTGCAATGCCTTTCGGTCACAATGTCAGACTTCCTGATGTCGAGTGCGCTCGATGAGACACCGCGTCCGAGCGTCGTCATCATGGCGTCGATTATTGACCCCGTTGGCGCGCAGGCGTTTATCGACCATACCCTGACGACGGGCACGATGGAAAATGCGCCCAAGCGTTCGATGACCTATAACGGTTTCAACTACACCCTGTTGAATGACCCGACGGCAGCGACTTTCAATCCCGACCTGCCGCCCCTTGCGATAGGTATCGTGGGTGATCATATGGTGCTGACGCAGGGCCAGACCTCCTACGAAGCCATCATCGATGTGGCGAATGGGTCGCCCTCGCTGGGCGGGTCGCAGAACTTCCAGGACGTGTACGGCGGTTTGGTACCGAATTCGTTTGCGAAGGTCTACGTCAGCCCTGGCCTGTACTGCCCACTGCATGAGTCAATCCTCTACCCGGCGCTCAAGAACGACCTGTTCGCCAATGGACAACTCGCCATTCCCAGCGTCGATCCGAATGGCACGCCAGAGCAGATTCAGCAGCAGTTGATTCAACTGCTTGACAACACTTTCAAGGGTTATGGCGTTGGTTTCCGCGACACGGGCAGCGGCCTCACGGTTGACCTGGTGTCCGGTGTCAACGAACAGCAGTTGGAGCAAATCACCGGTCTGCCAGCGGATCAGTTGAAGCAGATTGTCGATGACGCGGGGCTGAATCTGTTCGGCTTCCTGACGCCGCAGACATTTGAAGCGCTGACCTGGGGCACCCTGACCAGCAATTTCAGCACCTTGCGTGATGTTTCGGCGAATACACCGCAAACGACCTTCAGCCAACAGACCGGATTGACCAGCGATGTCTTGAATTACATCGACGGGTCGATCACGATGGGGTATCTCGATTACCCGGTCTTCAATGATACGACGACGACTGGAACGCCCTCCTACTTCCTGATGGTGGTCGAGTCCTCAGATACGAGCAAGGCTGCAACTGCGACGCAGGCATTGATTGATGCAGCGCTCAAGCAGCCCGGCGCAACCACCACGACGCGCGATTTTAACGGTGTCACGATTACACGGGTGGTTGTCCCTGCTGGCGCAGCGAAAATCCAGCCATCGAGCAGCGCCAAGAGTGCGCCCGATGCGCAGTCGAATGGCGACAAAGTCATCGAATTTGCCAACATTGGCACGTTTACGCTGCTGACGACCGGCGGCAACATTGAACTGGTGATTACCCACGGCAGCCAAACGTCCAGCGGTCAATTTACGCCGGACTGGCGTTTGCTGGCGGGTCTTCCGGTCAATACGCCGACCAATGGCAATGCCAGTGATGCGCCGTTTGTGGCTTATATGGACATCGCCGGTTCGCTGGTCGGCGGACAAAGCTCTCATATTAAGGCCTCGGCGATTGTCACCCCGGCGCTGAATGGCGAGAACTCGTCGCGCATCACGATTATCTGCAAGATTTGCCGCCACAGCGACACCTGCTAAAGCGTTCGCCCCTCGCAGGGAACGCCAACATCTGCACGAACAGGCACCCACCGAAAGTATCGGTGGGTGCTTTTTTGCGCAGCAGATCGAACGAAATTTTCTGCGCAAAACCACACCGTTGAACGTCTCAGCAGCCCCCGACCATGCCGACCATTCCCCGCCGATGCCAGCAGTCCACGCCTTTGCACCGAATCGTTGTTCACGCACGTAGTTAATTCCATTCACTGGTACAATAGGACGACAATCGTCCTCGGAGAACACTCGATTGAGCGAACTATCCCCGAATACAACCACAGGGCTGACATCTGCCCAGGCTGCTGAACGTGTCGCGCGCGGTGCAAGCAATGATTATCAGTCGCGAGTCGGACGCAGCTACTGGGAAATCGTCCGCGATAACCTGCTGAATTTATTCAACCTCGTCTTGGGCGTGCTTCTGGTGGTCGTGCTGCTCTTTCACGATTATTCGACCTTTATCTTTGCCGGGTTCAGCGTCGTCAGCAACACCTTCTTCGGCATGATTCAGGAAATCTTCGCCAAACGCAAGCTGGATGCGCTGGCAGCACTCTCGCTGAGCGATGTGCGCGTCTACCGGGATGGCAAGGTGGTGACGATCTCGACCCAGCAGATCGTCAAGGACGATGTAATCCCGCTTGAACCGGGCAACAAAATCGTGGTCGATGGCATCGTGCTGCACAGCGATGCGCTGGAAATCGACGAGTCGCAGCTCACAGGCGAATCCGATGCTATCCTCAAGAGCGACGGCGATAAAGTATCGTCGGGGTCTTTCTGCATCGCGGGGAGCGGCCTGATGGTAGCGACAGTCGTTGGCAAAGAAAGCGCCATCAACAAGCTATCCGACCTCGCCAAGCAGTATAAACACGTTCTGACGCCGACGCAGGAACGCCTCAACCTGATTGTCTGGCTCTCCGTTGTGATCATGATCGTCTGCACGCCGATGGTCTTTGTCTCCGGCTATTTGCAGCATGGCACAATCATCTCGCTGACGACCATCCGTGACGCGGTAGTTTTTGTCGCCAGCATCGTGCCGCAGGGACTGGTTTTAACCGCCGTCCTCTCGCTGACGATTGGCGCGATTAGCATCAGCCGCAAGCAAACGCTGGTGCAGCGCGTGAACGCCGTCGAATCGATGGCGAACGTGACGACGCTCTGTTTCGACAAGACGGGCACGCTCACCCGCAACAAGCTCAGCGTCCAGCAGATTGTGACGCTAACGAAGCTCTCCGACGGTGACATCGCCGACCGCCTGCGCCTGTATACCGGCAACCTCTCGCATCTCAACCGCACCGCCTCTGCCGTCGCCACCTACCTTCAGAATGGCAATGCCGGGCAGCCGCTGCTCCCCGCTGTTATCAAAACGCGCGAAGTCCCGTTCACCTCGGCACGCAAATGGGGCGCGATTGTCCTGCCGCAGGAGACGCTGATCATGGGCGCGCCAGAGCGCGTGCTCTGCCCCGAAGATAACGAAGCCATTCAGCAGGCCGCCGATCTCGCGGCGCAGGGGCTGCGCGTGCTGGCGCTGTCGCGCACGACCACGCCGATGCTGGACGGCAAGCTCGACCCGGCACGCGACTCGCTGGCGCTGATCATCCTCAGTGATGAGGTGCGCGACGATATTCAGGCGACGCTGCAATCCTTCACTGACCAGAACGTCGCCCTCAAGGTCATCTCCGGCGACAACATCGAAACGGTGAGCGAAATCGCTCAGGAAGCCGGAATGCAGATCAGCGGCGCATTTACGGGCGATCAACTGGAACAGATGTCGGACGCCGAACTCGAACATGCCGTGACAGAGGCCAACGTCTTTGCCCGCATCGAGCCGAACACCAAACGCAAGCTGATCGCCGCACTCAAGCGGCAGGGGCAGTATGTGGCGATGGTCGGCGACGGCGTCAACGACGTTCCAGCGCTCAAGGAAGCACATCTGGCCGTCGCCATGAATGACGGCGCGCAGATCGCCAAAGACATCGCTGATATTGTCTTGCTCAATAATTCACTGGCGACGCTGCCGCTGGCCTTCAGCGAAGGCCGTACCGTCACCCAGACGATTTTCGGCACGAGCAAGATTTTTCTGGTCAAGAATGTCTACAGTCTGCTGTTTTTCCTGTTCGCGGGGCTGATGTTCATGCCCTTTCCACTCAACCCGATTCACATTAGCTGGGTAACGTTCGGCGTGATCAACGTCCCGGCGACGCTGGTCGCCCTGCGCCTGATCAAGCCCGCTTTCATGAAAAAGTTCCGCCACGACGTGCTCGATTACGCGGTGACGGCGGGCTTCGTCGGCGCGACGGGCATGGCCTTCGTCTATGGCTATGCCTTCATCACCAGCGATCATCATTTACAGCAGGCGCGCAGCACGGTGATGCTCTTTATCGCGCTCTTCGGCGTGCTGGTGTTCTGGAATATTCTCGGCATCCGCCTCTTGCATCTGAGCACCATTCGCGCCAATCTGCGCATCTTTCTGCTGGGGCTGGTGCTGGTCATCGGCACGTTGATCGGGCCATATGTACTGCCACACTGGCTGGAATTCATCCCACCGACCAACGCCCAGTGGGTTGTGATTGTCGCCACCTTTGTTGTGACTGTTTTTATCCTCTATCTGGCGATGCGCACGCGCGGTCTGGTCAGGCGGCTCTGGATGCTGTTTGCGCCGTAAGCAGACCGGACGAGACGATCTGTCAGGGATTATTGACAGAACAAAAAGCAATTCAGATTTTGGGATTACCCTACGGGAAGTACAGGGTTGCACTCAGCCCTATCTGAATAAATCGCAGGAGTGAAGTCCCTCCTTGTCCTTGTCCATAGCCACCGATCCGCTCTATCCCGTCCGAAAAACGCTCAAGACGGGCAATCGCAAGGCCGCGCAGCGCAGCCTGCGGGTACTGCTTCGTCACCAGCCCTCCGCAGAAGCCTGGATGCTGGCGGCGCAGTCCTGCCACTCGAATGACGAAGCGATTTACTGTCTGCGTCAGGCACTGGCGCTGGAACCTCGCTACAGCCGCGCCCAACACCTGCTGCTCAGGCTGGAAGCCGCGCCGCCGCGCCCTGTTCTTCCCCCTCCAAAGCCCCGCATCCGCCGCCGCACGGTGATCGTCTTCGGGCTGCTGCTCTGCGCTGCTGTGCTTTCGATCATCACACTCAATCTTGCGGGGCTAATCACCGGCCCGATCACTGCCGTCACTCAGTTGACAGGCGGGGATGCGCCCGTCCACGAGATCAATGGACAGCCGCTCAGCCAGATCGAAAACGCGCCGCTGCTGGTTCCGCCCTCGCAGACGCTGCCGCTGCCGAATCAGATGATCGACATGATCGAACCCGGTTATGTCCACGATTTCACCTTCGAGGCCGAAACCGGAGCGGATGTTGCGATCTATGTACAATTCCTGTCAGTTGCCGCCACACGGGTCAGCCGCAACGTCGTCGTGCTGCGACCGGATGGCTCGGACGCGACGCCTGCCTGTGACCGCGACGCTATCCTCGAAGGTGATAACAATGTCACCTACATCTGCACGATTGACAGCACCGGGACGTGGATTGTGCGCGTGCTGGGGCGCGAACAGGAAAGCGTGGGGGCTTTTTTCATCGGCGAACAGATGATGAAGTAGCGCCGCTAAAGGTAAATGCCGCAGCCGCGTGCCGCTAATGTCTCGAACCAGTCGGGGATCGACGCCAGCCGTGTCCAGCGCAAATCCAGCTTTTCCAGCGTCGGCAAATCGACGAGGCTGTCCGGCAGCACCGTCAGCGGGTTGGCGCGCAAATCGAGGTAGACAAGGCTGCGCAAATTGCCGAGCGAGTCGGGCAGTGATTCCAACTTGTTATTGCGCAAATCGAGTTCGGTCAGGCTGCGCAAATTGCCGAGCGAGTCGGGCAGTGATTCCAGTGTATTCCCCTGCAAATACAGCCGTCTTAGCGATTGCAGATCGCTCAGCGAAGGAGGAAGCGTCGTCAACCTGTTATTGCGCGCGTGTAATTCGCGCAGTTGACTGAGCTTGCCGATGGTATCGGGCAGCGCCGTGAGTTGAGCATTGTCAGCGCGCAGTTCCTTTAGTCTCGTTAAGTCACTAACGGAGTCGGGCAGGGCGCTGAGCGGATTTTCGCCGACGTTGAGGTAAAGCAGTTGATCCAGCCGCGCAAGCAGTGACTCCGGCAGGCTTGTTAGCTTGTTGTCATGGACGTACAGAAACGTCAGTTCTGCCAGCTTGCCCAGCGATTCCGGCAGCACTGTCAGGCGATTATGACCTAAATCGAGGATGCGCAGCGCCGTCAAATCTCCCAGCGATTCCGGCAGACTCGTCACCGCTGTGTTGTAAAGATAGAGTCCCCGCAGCCGCGTTAGCTCGCTGATCCGCTCGGAGATCGCCGTCAGCGGATTTTCGCCGAGAATCAATGTTTGTAGGCTCGTCAACGCCCAGAGCACATCCGGCAGCGCCTCAAGCTGACAGCCGCGCAGCGACATCGCGGTCACCTGTCCGCCGTCCGCGCAGTAACCGAAAGCGCCCGCCTGAATGTGATCGTGGTGTGGCAGTAGTTTATCCGCTTGCAGGCTGCCGTTCCTGTGAAGCAGCAGCGTTAAATCATCCAGCACATCGGAAGCGCTCATGGCTTAGACCGTAATATCCCAGGCCGCCAGCGTCGCCATGAAATGGTGCGCAGTGAGGTCGAGGTGAATCGGCGTGACGCTGGCGTAGCCATTGTGAACCGCCCACACATCCGTGCCTTCTTCCTCGAACTGACCGCCCGGTTCCGGCCCGACGATTTTGTAGATGTTATCATGCACGTCGAGTTCATCCTGATAAATGCGCACGCCCTGGCGCGTCAGGCGCAGTCCTTTGACGGGAGCGAGCATGGGCACGTTCAGGTTGAGGATCGTCAGCGGCGGCAGTCCTTTCTCAAGCACTTTCGCCGTCACCTGTACGGCAATGCGCGCCGCTTCCTCGTACTCCTCGACGTGGCTGGCAGTTCCCGCTGCTAGCGAGACGGCGACCGCCGGAATCCCCTGAATCGCCGCTTCGAGCGCGGCAGTGACCGTGCCGCTGTAGGTCACGTCCTGCCCCATATTCGGCCCGCGATTGATGCCGGAGACGACGACGGCGGGCGGCCAATCGACCATGCCGAGCGCCGCCAGTGCGATACAGTCGGCGGGCGAACCGCCGACCGAAATTGCTTTCGTCTCGTCCGCCAGCGTCACCTCGCTGACGGCAATATCCTGGCGCAGCGTTTTCTTATGTCCGCTGGCACTCTGGTTGAGCGCCGGGCCGATGACCTGCACGTCGCCCAGCGCGCGCAGCGCCGTCGCCAGCGCCAGAATCCCCGGTGCCTGCACGCCGTCGTCGTTCGTTACGATGATTTTTGTCATAGATGCGTGTCCTTATCGACCACCAACAGGCCGCCGTTATTGTAGGGGGCGCAGCTTCTTTTGCACAGATCGTTCCGCTCAATTATAGTTAGCCGCTGTCGTTCGTGAGCATGGGAGTGCCTGTATGCGTGTTCTCCTGACCGGATTCGAGCCGTTTGGCGATATTGCCGTCAATCCGTCCCAGTGCATCGTCGAATATTTTCAGGCGCAGCATCGCGACGACCTGATTACGAGCATCCTGCCGACCGAGTATCGACGGGCGGGCGCTTATCTCGAAGCCGCCATCCGCGAGTTCGCGCCAGACGCGGTGCTGTCGCTGGGCGTAGCGCAGCGCCGCAGCGCCATTAATCTGGAACGGATCGCCGTCAATGTCGATGATGCTGCAATTGCCGATAACGCGGGCTATCTGGCCTCTGGCGAACGGATCGCGCCCGACGGTCCCGCCGCCTACTGGTCAACCCTGCCGCTCAACGCCATGCGCGCCGCCCTCGAAGCCCACGACATTCCGGTCGCGATCTCGAACCACGCCGGAGCTTATATCTGCAATCATGCCTTTTACACGGCACGCCACATCCTCGACAAGCTCGGCAGCGCCATCCCCTGCGGCTTCATCCACGTCCCTGATTTGCTGCACACGGACGGCGAAACGACGACGGGCCTCGCCCTCGAAACCATGATCGACGCCGTCGAAATCTGCCTGCAAGTCCTCGCCGCCGATCAACAGGGGTAGTCGATGGAACCGTGGCTGATTTACGGCGCAACCGGCTACAGCGGCGCGCTGATCGCCGAGGAAGCGGTCAAACGCGGCTATCGTCCGCTGCTGGGCGGGCGTTCTGCTGACAAGCTGCGTCCGCTGGCGCAGCGGCTCGGCCTCGACTTCGCCGCCTTCGACCTGAACGCCGCCGAGTCCGCGCTGCGTGAGCATCAGATCAAGCTGGTGCTGCACGCAGCGGGGCCGTTCATCCACACCAGCCGCCCCATGCGCGACGCCTGTCTCGCCGTCGGCGCGCACTATCTCGACATCACGGGCGAGCTTTCCGTCTTTGAGCAAACCTTCGTCCATGATCAGGCTGCCCGTGAGACAGGCGTCGCGCTGATCTCTGGCGTCGGCTTCGACATTGTGCCGAGCAACTGCCTGATTCAGTACGTCGCCGACAAGGTGGAAGCGCCGCACAGCCTCGAAATCGTCGTGGGTGGCCCCGGCCTTGCCAGCGGTGAAATCGGCGCGAGCGCCGGGACGCTCAAAACCAATCTCGAAATGATCGCCGCTGGTTTTGTCGTGCGTCGCAGCAACGCGCTGGTTCCGGTCGATGTCGGCGCAGGACTAAAAACTTTCCGCTTCGCCGACGGGCCACGCACCGCCCTGATCATCCCCTGGGGCGAGGTCGTCACCGCCTACCGTCCCGCAGGCATCGCCAACGTCACCGCCTACATGACCTTCGCGCCGGAGCAGGCCTATGCGCTGCGCTACGGCGCGGGCTTTCTGCTGCGGGCACTGCTGCAAATCGAGCCGCTGCGCCGATTTGCCGCCCGCCAGATCGAGCAGCATATCAGCGGCCCCAGCGAACACACCCGCCAAACCGGGCGCTCACACTTCTACGCTCACGTGACCGGAAAAGAGGGGCAGCAGGCCGAAGCCTGGCTCGAAACCATCGAAGCCTACCAGTTGACAATTCTCGCCGCTGTCAACGCCGTCGAGCGTGTATTTGCCGACGCTCCCGTCGGCGCGCTGACCCCAGCACAAGCGTTTGGCGCGGATTTCATCATGCAGATTCCGCAGACCACGCGTCAGGATCAGCTTTAGATCCATCCACGCTGCCTAAAGCGGTTAACCGCCGCTCTCCCACTGATCTTTATGAATTCGCTCTGAAAAAACGCCCAAATGTGAAGATTTCACGGGAAACCGTCGTCAAAGCTTAGTCGAACATTAACGCTTACCTGACGTTTTGCACGAGATGTTGTGTAGAATGGTTGTATGAATCACGTATTGTATAGAATTTCACATTCAGATACAGTACGCATTGAAATGGCAGTTTTAGGAGGACATTCGATGTCGGATGTTCAGAATGATGCGAATTTTCTGGAAGGCGTGAGCGCGTTTCAAAGCGCGCGCCTCCATGCTTTCTGGGATGAAGTGTTGGCTTTGGTGCGGGGGAAACCGGCGGAGCTGCTCAGCTTCGAGGATATTCGAACCCGCTTACGTTTGCGCGAAGAAAACTATCGGGGCTTGCAGGAAGTCCCGCTCGACCAGATCGCGGGCAGCGTCGGACGCTACCGCGAATTCACGGGTAAGTTTCTGCCCAAGAAGAACAAGATGCAGGAACGCTGGAGCCGCGTCTATGCGCAGGCCAGCGGCATGACCGGCCTGCCACCGATTGAACTCTACAAGGTGGGTGACGTCTATTTCGTGCGTGACGGCAATCATCGCGTCTCGGTCGCGCGTCAGTTGGGATCGAAAACGATTCAGGCGCACGTCACCGAACTGCCAACCTCGATCTCGCTCAGGCCGGGCATGTCGGAAGAAGAACTGGGCAACGTCACCGCTTACGCCGAGTTTCTCGACATTACGCGCCTGCCGCACCTGCGCCCGCATCACCAGTCGATGACGCTGAGCGAGCCGTCGCGCTATGACGACCTGCTGGGGCACATCAACCTGCATCGCTCGGTCATGGAATCGACCGAAGGGCATCCCGTCACCATCGAAGAAGCTGCCGCCGACTGGTACGATAATGTCTACCGTCCGGCGGTGACGCTGATCCGCAAGTACGACATGCTCAAGTACATGCCCAAACGCACCGAGGGCGACCTCTATCTGTGGATGATCGACCACCTGCGCGAAGTCAAGGAGGCTTACGGCGAGGAAGCCGACGTGCGCACCTTCAGCGACGCGCTGGTCGATTACCTGAGCGAGAAGCATATTCCCGTGCCGAAAGACTTGCTGACCGAAAAAGACGATACGGTTACGCTGGCGCGGGTCGATGTTGAGCGGCAGCTACGCGACTATCGCGCTCGTATGCAGCAGCGCGAGCCAAGCCCGAACGACGTGCTTGACTAGCTTTTTCTTCCCTCAAGTGATGGGGCGCACGGGGAAAGCGGTCACCTGTACGGGAAGCCGCTCCCTTCCGCTTTGGCTTCGCTTGTCGCGACCGTTGTTCCCTTCCGGCTGCTTCCGGTCGCGTGGCTCCCCTAGAGCGTCGCAACCGCTGCACGGGCGAGCGCGGCGTTCAAAAACAGACGCTAATCCGCCGACTGGGACTGAGTGACGGGCTGTTCTGAATCGACCATCGTGGCTTCCGAGATATGGAAGGGGCCGCCTGCCGTGACGAGTCCCCAGAACAGGCCGTAGGCAGCAAAGAGCGCTGCGCCGACCACCGCCAGCGTCATCGGCACGGTGCCTGCTTCCAGCGCCAGCCCGAAAAGCAGGGTTGAGATGCCCGATCCGAGCGTGCCTAGCCCGCCGTTGACGGCCAGCACGCGCCCGCGCAGGCGATCCGGCGTCGTGATCTGGAGCAGGATGCTCGCTACCGCCCAGATGACTCCGCCGCCGAAATGTGCCAGCATCAGCGCGAAGAAGGCCAGCCCTATGCTATCCTTCCAACCCGCATAGGCGACGATCAGGTAGCCAATCGCCGCTAACAGAAAGGACAGCCAGACCACATGGCGCAGCTTCCTGATGTTATTTCCGGCGAGGGCGGGCACGAGAAACGGGCCAATCAGCACCCCCAGCCCGCGCCCAGCGTAAAGAATGCCGATGCCCGCATCACCCGCCCGGAACACCTGAGTTCCCAACACGCTCAGCAGTACCACGACCCCGGCACCAAAGCCCCAGCCCAACTCGATAGCGACCAGCGCCATCGAGGGGAGATTCGCGCGCAGATAGCGCATCCCTTCGACGAAATCCCTGACGGGAGTCATCCGCTGGTGGGTCGTCCTGGGACTCGGAATCTCGATTAGCGCGATCAGGCCAGCGGCCAGCAGGAACGACAGAGCGTTGATGACAAAGGCCGCATCGCGCCCTAAAAGGGTCGAGACAATCCCACCCAACGCCGAACCGACCAGCAGCATGATGCCCCAGCTTGCCCCGCCGAGCGCATTGGCGGAAAACAACTCGCCGCGCGTGACAATGTTGGGGATGCTGGCTGAACTCGCCGGGTTGAAGAACGAGGCCGAGACGACCAGCAAAACACTGGCGACGTAGAGCAGCCAGACCATATCCTCGGTTTTGACGAGGATGAACAGCAGGGCGACGCCTGCCGAGAAAAGATTCGAGAGGATCATCACGGTGCGGCGGTCAAACCGATCCGCCACTGGCCCAGCGATAGGCATCAGGAAGAACATGGGGAGTGTGCCTGCCAGCAGCACCAGGCTCGCACCGAGGCCGCTGCGCGTCAACTGCAAGACCAACCCCAGGACGGCGACGCTGTTGAACCAGTCCCCTGCTGTCGAGATGAGCTGGGCGATCCACAGCGTGCGAAAGCGGGGATTCTGTTTAAGCAACTGGCGATAGCCCACAGGCTGATTAGGATCATAAGCTGGATTGTGCGCTGCTGACATGAACTCTCGACCCTGAATTATGACCCATAAAACGCTGTATTGAACCGATAGGCGCACACCAGTGTAGTTCACCGAAGCAAGAAGCGCAATACTGCTGGTGCACGGGAGTGAGGAAAAACAGGGATATGCCCTTCCGCCCCTCACCCCCAACCCTTCTCGCGCGAACAAAATCGCGTTACGCCAGCGGGGAGGGGGACGACACCTATTTTGTTGAAGGAGGCTCAAACGAAGCGAGCGAGGCACGCCTCGCCCCTACACCCCCTCTCCCTCGTTCCCTCTCCCACACAAGCGTGCGTCTCAACAAGTTGAGATTCGAACAAGTTCGGGGAGAGGGAGAAAAAACAGCTGCTGGACGACAATTGATTAAGTGTGTCGTCCTCGAAACAGGCAAGCGGAGACAGGGGAGACATTCTTAATAAACGGTCGTGTTTTGCCGCCAGGGGTTAAAACCCCTGGCTAATGGTTCGGTCGGGAAGTCGGCTGAAGCCGACTCTGACCCGACCGGAAAACTTCGATCTGGCACGACAATCCACAAAAAATGTCGTCCTCGAAACACGCAAGCGGAGACAGGGACGAAAAGCCCGCGCATAGTTGCTTCGGTTGATTCATAAAACATCGGGACTTGACGCGAAATTAGAAGCGCACGACATAAACGCCCAAGACTTGTAACTATTTGCCACTTGAATATGCAGCCAAATGGCTGCATAATAAGCACATGGACATCGACACCGTTTTTAAAGCGCTGGCTGACCCAACCCGGCGGCAAATCCTCGACAGCCTGTTTGAAACACGCGGGCAGACGCTGGGCGAGATTTGCGCGCACCTCAGCATCAAACGCCAGTCGGTTTCGAAGCATCTGGCGCTGCTGGAAGAAGCCGAACTGGTGGTGACGCAGTGGCGGGGACGGGAAAAGCTGCACTATCTCAATCCGGTGCCGATTCAGGCCGTCTACGAGCGCTGGATCGCCAAATATGAGCGCCAGCACCTGCAAGCGCTCAGCGATTTAAAGCGTACCCTCGAAACGAATAATCAGGAGCATGAACATGAGTGAGCAAATTTCAGGCGAGACCTTCACCTACGTCGTCTACATCAACGCCCGCGCCGAAACGGTCTGGGAAGCACTGACGACGGGCAGCTTCACCGAACAATACTGGGGCGGACGCCACATTCAGTCTGACTGGACGCTGGGAGCATCGGTACGCCATCTGCGCCCGGATGGCAGCTTCGACTGGGAAGGGAAAGTGGAGCAATCTGACCCGCCCACGCTGCTGAGCTATAGCTGGAACAGCAAAGGGATTGAGCCGTCACGAGTGACGTTCAGCCTGAAATATCAGGAGCCGAACACGCGCCTGATGGTCACGCACGAAGGGCTGCGCGGCGACCCGCAGACGATTGCGATCCTCAAGGAAGGCTGGGCGGCGATTCTCAGCAGCCTGAAGACGCTGCTGGAACGCGGCGAGGCACTGGCGTATCCGTCCTGGCGAGGCTAACGCTGCCAGAAGGTTTGCAGGACTCTAAGTGCTTCGTCTCGTAATTCCTGCGGACCCCCTCACCCCCCGGCCCCTCTCCCACGCACGCGCGCGCCCGAACAAGTTCGGGGAGAGGGGAGAAAGATAACCCACAAGTCTTGTGAGATGAAACACTAAGTACCACCAAAGAAGTCATGATGGATAAGAACGGGCGAGGCGTGCCCCGCCTCTACGCGAACAATACGCGGGGCGCACAGCCGTGCGCCCCTACAAAAACATCTCACGCTTTTTTTGTGGTTGTACTTAAGCTTTCCTGACAACGGGTGTGATAATGTAATCGCCCTCCTACACCAACGTCTGCCCGCTTGATGTACAATCGAAGCAGACTTGCGAACGGAGGCGACCCGCCCATGACCAACGATTTCCTTGTCCAAGAGGCGCTGGCTGACCTGGACAGCACCGATGTCGTCCAACGCATCGACGCGCTGCACCGGCTGCGCACCCACCAGGACAGCCAGATTGCGCCGAAGGTGACACCGCTGCTGCGCGACGAGAACTCGACGATCCGGCGGTTAGCAGCAGAAGTGCTGGGCAGGAACGGCGATAAAAGCGCTGTCTCATCGCTGATTCGGGTGCTGTACGATACCGAAGCCGACGTGCGCGAAGCCGCTGCGGACGCACTCGGCGCGCTGGGCGATCAGTCGGCGGTTCCGGCGCTGACCGACGTTTTATTCGACGAAGTCGTCAATGTGCGCTTTGCCGCCGCCGAGGCGCTTGGCCTGCTTGGCGACCCGCGCTCGGTGGTCGATCTGATTCGCGCCCTCGACAGCGACGACCTGCCGCTTTCGGCGATGGCGGCGATGGCGCTGCACAAAATCGGCACGCCGGAAGCGCTGGCGGCGATTCAGCACCTGTGGGACGGGGATCATTACATTTTCGAAGTCCCATCCGATGCCGACGTGACACTATCGCACACTCCGCCGCCAAAACCGATTACCAAACCGCCGCCTCAACAGCAGCAGTCCCAGCAGCAGCAGTCGCAGCCGCCCGCGACCTCCGAAGCGCCGGAAGAACTCGAAGAAACCCTGCGCAGCATCCCGCACGATTTGTTTCAGAGCTACCTCGACGAGGGGAATCAGCCAGCGGAAGAAGGCAGCGCCGCGCCCGCCGATGAAGCACAGGCGAAAGAAGCCGCTGCGCCCGACGCCCCCGTCCAGTTTTCGGCTTATACGCCGCGCGAGATGATGCCGAATAGCTGGCAGCCTGTGCGCGCCTACATCTTCAAACAGTCGGCAGCGGATCAGGTGACGGTTGACGCGAAGCAGCAGTTAGGCGACCAATTTGCCGACTACCGCGACGTTTCGCGCCCCGCGACGACCGCTGTCGCCGAGGGCGCGTTGATCACCGCCACGCCCGAACTGGGCGGCTTTCAGTTCAACCCACCCAGCGCGCAGATCGCTTTCTACAACGATTTCGAGCGCTTCGATTTCAAGCTGCGCGCCGTCAGCGCGCCGCTCGATCAGGCCAGCAACGGGCGGATCACCTTCAGCGTCGAGGGCGTGATCGTCTGCGACGTGCCGCTGTCGATCTACGTGAGCGAAACTATACCGGGACGTACGACGGTCGAAGCGGTTCCCGTGACGCGCCCAGTCTATCAGGCGATTTTTTGCAGCTACAGCCGTCAGGATACGCAGATTGTCGAACACGTCGAGCGGGCGTACAAAGCGCTCGGCCTCGATTTTCTGCGCGATGTCGAAACGCTCAAAAGCGGGCAGGATTGGGCGGCAGAACTGCCGCGCCTGATCGAACAGGCGGATATTTTCCAGTTGTTCTGGTCGCAGGCGTCAGCGCAGTCCGCCGCCGTGCGCAAGGAATGGACGTTCGCGCTCAGCCTCAACCGTCAGGCCAGCGGCTTTATCCGCCCGGTGTTCTGGCAGCAGCCGCTGCCCCCGCCGCCGCCCGAACTAGGCGCGATCAACTTTGCCTATCAGCCCGATTTAGGGACATAACGAACGAATGGAATTCGTTCATCATCAACGAACCACCCCTCTCCCTGCTCGCTGCGCGAGCCGTCCCTCTCCCACGCAAGCGGGGCGAGGGACAAAAGCATTTGCCCCCGCCCCATCTAGGTGAGCAAGGGACAGAGATGCGGAAAAAAACTCGTATCATTCGTAAACGAAGGTCTGAATCGGCAGAAATCGTGTACAATAGGCGCAGTTCGTTCCGGGAATCGTCCAGGGAGAGAGTCGAATGCCTTTAGTGGGTTTTATTCTGATCGCGATGGCTTTATTTGCAGTCGGCGGCACGCTGTTTATGGTCGTCCGCGAAAATGTCGAACATGAGGAATGGTATATTCCGCCCCAGCCCGGCAGCACGCCCGCCGTGACGCCGACCGCTCAGCCAGGAACGACCTCGGTGCCAACCCCTGCGCCCGTCGCCGAACCTGCGCCGGAGCCTGACGCGAAAACCGAATAAGGCGCTGTTCTGGCTTAAACGAGCGATTCAAAGCCGGGCGCTGGCAGTCCATGATTGCCAGCGGCATCTGCTTTCCCTCGCGAGGAGAACCCTCTGAAGCGCTTCAGACAAGTTGATCTCGCGCTGCTGCTGCTGATCGCGCTGACGCTGCTCTTTTTCTACCGCCTCGCCTTCACTAACCTGATCCTCGCGCGCGGCGATACCTTCACCTATTTCTATCCTTACTGGGGCGTGCGCAATGCCGCCCTGCTGAGCGGTCAGCTTCCGCTGTGGTCGCCCGATCTGTTCATGGGCGTGCCGCTGCTTGCCAACAGCCAGTTGGGGACATTTTATCCGCCGAACTGGTTGGTCGCGCCGCTTTCGCCGCCAGATGGCGTCCGCGTCAGTATTCTGCTGCACGTCGCTTTTGGGAGTATCGGAACCTATTTGCTGGCGCGGCGCACGCTGAACGTGAGTCGGCTGGCAGCAGTGTGCGCGGCGGCGCTCTTCGCCTTCAGCGGACATCTTGGCGCGCACGTCGAGCAGATCAACCAGCTCCAGGGGCTGGCGTGGCTGCCCTGGCTGATCTATCTGCTGGATCGCGCCCTTGAGCGCCCCCTGCCGAATACGCTGCTGCTGGGCATGGGCATCGCGCTGCAATTTTTCACAGGTCACACGCAGACCGTTTTCATCACGGCGGTCGCGCTGGGGATTTACGCGCTGTGCCAGCGACCCGTGCGCGGCCTGATCACGCTGGCTGTTGGTGGGCTGATCGCGCTGCTGCTGGCGGTTCCGCAGTTGATTCCGACGCTGGAAATGGCGAGTGTCTCCAACCGGCGCGGCGGCCTGAATATCAATCAGGCGACGGCGTTCTCGTTCAGCCCGTTCGTGACCGGGCGCGGACTGCTGCCGAGCTACGACTCGCTGATTTTCGGCGAATATGTTGCCTATCCCGGCGTGATTGGGCTGGGGTTGGCGATTGTGGGTGCGTTGTCATCCGTAGGGGCAAGGCGCGGTGCAACCTCCGGTTGCCTGCCCCTACAAAAAATCTGGCGGATTCGCCTGCCGCTTTCGCCGCGCGCAACCTGGCTGATGATTGCGCTTGTCGGCCTGGCTTTCGCCTACGGCCTGTATAACCCGATCTACTGGCTGATCGGCACGCTGCCCGGCTTCGATCTGTTTCGCGTTCCGGCGCGCTGGCTGGCGCTGTTCGTGCTGGGGATCGCGATGCTAGCTGGGCTAGGAGTCGATGCCATCCGTGATACCGTAGGGGCGCACACGCAGGTGCGCCTACAACCCCTCTCCCCCGTCCCCTCTCCCACGCAAGCGGGGCGAGGGGAGAAAAATCGCCGCGTGTATGTGGCGATTGTGATTATCATCGGCGGTCTGGCGGTGGCAAGCGCGCTGACCCTACGCCAGAACGATCAGACGCCGATCAGCCTGCCGACGCCGATCACGCTGGCGGGATGGGCGATTGCGCTGCTGGTGCTGCTGATCGGCGTGTGGCGGCGCAAGCCTGTGATTCTGGCGGGCGCGCTCCTGCTCGAACTGTGGTGCGCCGCCCAGATCATGCCCTACAACCAACTCGTCCCGCCCGACGCCTACAGCGCGCAGCGTTTCACCGAAAGCCAGTTGATCGCAGATGATCAGGGGCAAACACCACCCGGTCGCGTTCTGAGCATCAGCAATCTGCTGTTCGATCCGGGGGATCGGGCGGCGCTCGAAGCGCAGTACACGGCGGCGGGCTTGTCGAAAGAGGCGACCGCGCTGGCCTTCGATACCGTCAAGCTGCGCGAAACCATCGGCGCAAATCTGCCGCTGCAATACGGCATCCAGAGCGTCGATGGCTACGACGGCGGACTCCTGCCGACCGCTTACTACACGGCGTTTACGTCGCTGTTTCTGCCGCAAGGCGAACTGCGCACGGTCGATGGACGGTTGCGCGAAATCCTCGCCAAACCGGAGTGCGGCGGCGCGTGCATTCCCGATTCAAAGTGGCTTAATTTGATGGGCGTGCGCTATCTGGTCACTGACAAGATTTACGATCTGGTCAATGACGGCATCTTCTACGACACTCAGTTTGCAACCGCGGGTGGAATTTATGCGAACGTGCAGAATTTCACGGCGAACGCAGTCGATGTCCTGTGCAACCCCTGCGGCTCTGATTTGCGGGTTCAGTTCGGTTCAAAAATCGCAGAATTGGGCGACTCTGTTCCGGTCGGGAATTTTACACGTCAGCGCTACACCCTGCCTGAAGCCATCACGGGCGAAGCGGTTCAAATAAGCGATGCGCTTGGCTCTCCTGAAATTGACGCGGTGACGCTGGTTGATACGCGTACAGGCGATTTTCAACAGTTGACACCTGATCCCTGGACGCGGGTACTGTCCAGTGACATCAAAATGTACCAGACCTATCCCACTGTGCCGCGCGCCTTCGTCGTTCATGAAGTGTATTTTCCCAATACCAGCGATGCGGGTACGGAAGCAGCGCTTGAGCAGATGCAAATGCCCACGTTCGATCCCTTGCAGACCGCGTTCATCGCCCACGATTTTGCGGGCGAGGCCAGAGGATTTCGAGAAGATCAGGCCAACAGCAGCGTCGTTTTTACCCACTATGCCGATACACAGGTCTCTCTGTCGGTCGATTCGCCAACTGCGGGCTACCTCGTCCTGACCGACGCTTACTACCCCGGCTGGACGGCGACCGTCAACGGTGTGGATACCCCCGTCGAGCGCGCCGATGTGATGTTTCGGGCAGTCAAAGTCCCGGCAGGGCAAAACGAAGTCGTGTTCGAGTATCGTCCGGCATGGCTGCCGATCGCGCCGATTGTCGGCGGGGCGGCGTGGGTCGTGGGGCTGATTGCGTGGGTCGTGCTGCGTATCTTGGGGAGAACCGCACCGCTCAAATCCTCTGTCGAATAGGTATCATTGAGGCGGCGTCCCCGTTTCTACAACTGACCAGTGAAGACCTCCATCTTCTGTTTGTAAGTCCAGAGACCCGATCTGTTCGGCGGTAACGTTTGGAGCGAGATGCATCTGGCCTCGCATGGGCGACTCAAATTGCACGGACTCAATGTGACTGTATTTCCAGTTGTAGTTCTCAATTGGAGGATCGACCATGCCAGGATTCCAGAATGACCAGTTCCTGCCGCCATCTTTGGAAATGAGTAAAGTGTTTTGGTCTCGCCCCCAAATGACAGATTGACTCGTGTCGAAATCGTCGCAATCGAAAGCATTATTCCCGTATAGAAGCCAGAGATCGCGCCACGACTTCCCCTGATCTTGACTGATTTGCGTGAAAATTCGCTCACTGTATCCGTAATCGATTAGTCGGAAAGAGTTGTCTCCAAGCTGGCGTTCACACGTGTGGGTCACATTTGGGGGATAGACGATATTATGGTGCCGATAATCATCGTCTGTGATGAACCAGTAGGCGGAGGAAATACAACTGGCTTGAAGCAAATACAGAAGACACACAAAAGCAAACACAGATTGATGACGACGCGCCAGAAAGCGAGTCACCCTGTACACAATCATCCCCACTAGCAGTCCCGCGATAACTGCTATCAGGTAGTGCCAGATGTTCGCTGGAAAAATGACCGTTATCGAACCCCCTGCATTTTGAAGTGGGGGTGACTGTGGCGGAATCTGGCCCGCTAGAACATAGCCAACGAGACCGGGAAGACCAAGCATCAACGCCCCAACCCCGTTGAGGACATACCGGATCGGAAACTGATCAGCGACCTGCACAGGCAGGAAGGTAAATACCGTCCCGATGCCGTAAATCAATCCGGCGAGGATGCAAAATCCGATGGTCAGGCGTCGTTTCACGGAGAAAAAGCCGATTACGGCGGCAGGCGATTCACATACCACGCCAGCACGTCGATGCGATCCGCGTAGTGCAGCAGCGGCGGATCGTTCGGCAAGGCGATACCATCGCCCACCATCGTGTTGACGCTGATCTGCGCTTCGGCGGGCTGCAAAGGCCAGGGAGCGTGCTGAATATCCAGCCGCATCAGGTTTCCGAGCGCATCACCCGTATACAGACAGTAGCGCTCGGTCAGCCATGCGTCAATCGACCCCGGCTGCGAGCGATAAACGTCGCCTGTGGGACGGTAGCAGCCTTCAAAATCGACGCCTTCGCTTTTGCGGTGCGAGCGATACTGCACCCAGCCATTTTCCGTGTAGATGTCCATGTCGGCGAGATAATAAGGCAGGTGGAACAAACCGCGCCCGATGCGCACCGCCGCTCGATTACCCGCGTCGAGCGAGAGAAACCAGACACCCGGTTTGTCGTCGCGCCTGACGTAGGTGCGCACGTTCAGTTCGGGGAAGCGGGACAACCCCGCGACGTTGAACGTTCCGCGTGGATGGACGTTGTTCATGAGGAAGGGAACCACACCGATCCACGCCGATCCGTCAAACGTATCGAGTTCCAGCCCAAGCGCAGCCGGGATCAGCGGCGCGACGACTTGGGGATCGACGCGCCAGTGGGCAAACAACAACTGCTGCCAGGTCTGCGCCAGCACCCACGCCCCTGAGGGAAGTTCCCAGGGGCGGTGCGCAGTCTCGCTTAAAATCGTGCTAGCTGAGGGGAACACTATTCACGTCGCCCTCGACCACCTTGACGAAGCCAGAGGCGACCCAGCCGACCGTGCCCCGGAAAACGACCTGATACCAGCCGTCGCGGGTTCTGCCGATGACAGGCATGATTTCGCCCCAGGGGATGCGCCCGATTTGCGTCGAAACCGTGTTCGGCGCGGCGCGCAGCTTGAGTCCGGCCTGACTCTGGACGACGACGCCGGTCATGGCGGCGGGGTTGCCCTGCGTCACGAACGGACTGGCGATGGGCGCGCTGAATTCGTTACCGTTGACGTGCAGATAGTAGCCCCAGACCCAGCCCTGCCCATTGCTCATCTGGATCAGGAACCAGTAGGCATCTTTATCACGCCCGACGACCTGATACGTCTGCCCGCGCAGGACGCGTCCAACGACCGGAGCGCCCATGTAAGGAGCCTGCCGCGCCAGCAGCACCGTCGCGCGAATGACCGTGCCAGACAGCGCCCCCGGCGGAATATAGGGCAGGGATGTCGGCACGCGGCTGGGGGTTGGGCCAGCCGTTGCTGCGCCGCCGCCACCGCCGACGCCGGGCGTCAGGCCGGGCGTGCCGCCGCCTGCCACCTGGAACCACTGGAACTGCACCGCCGCCTGGTCGATGAACTCGACGTATTCGACGGTCAGGTTATGCGTCCCGGCGGACAGGGTTTGCTGGAAGCGATCCGTCGTCAGCACCCGCCCGATGAAGCGATCCAGCACCAGCACCCCGTCGATGAAGACACGGATACCGTCATCCGACGAGGCGACGAATTCGTAGGTTCCCGCGTTGAACAACTGCACCGAGGTGAAGCGGGCAGAGAAATTATCGACATTCACGGCAGCATTGGGCGAACCCGTCCCCCAGTTGATGTTGATGCCGTTAGGCAGTACCTCAGTGTAAACTACCGATCCGGTTAAATCGGTGCTGTTGTAATAGCTGGCTGTCCAGTTCGTGCCAAAATCCTGCGAGCTATCGGCGCTGATCATCGACCCGATGACGAGCATGAGTATCAGTCCGAACGCCAGCAAAAATAGTATTTTTCGCTTCGCCATAAAACCATCCCCTTCCGTGCGTGCTTAATTATCAAAAAGTATACATTGCTTAAGCGCAAGGCGCATTGAGACAATACTCTCAGAGCAGCTTATCCCAGCTTCCCGAACTGACTCCATGAATTTAACCGCCCAAAAACAATTTTCACCACAGAAGTGCGGTTAGGTATGTTTTTGTAGGGGCGCACGGCCGTGCGCCCCTACGGACGTCGCTTCTTTCGCAAGTTACTTATCCATGCTTACTTCTGTGGTTCAATTTAATGTCTTTTTTCTGCCTGTGAACTCGGCTACAATGCCCACGTTCGATCCTGTCGATAAGCCGAGTCTATGCGCAAATTTGCCATCGTCGGGTTTTACGCGCTGCTGGCAGTCGTAGCGCTCTATAATCCGCTGTTCCACCTCAGTACCTCGCTCACCGGGCTGCCCGTCACCGATTTTTATCACTTCCACTGGAATTACTGGTGGATTCGCCATGCGCTGAACAACGGCCTGAACGTTTACCTGACGAATTATCTGCTCGCCCCCACGATCAACAATCTCGCTTTTCACACGCTGACGCCGTTCTTCTATCCGATCTGGGCGCTGCTCGAACCGTTGATCGGCACGGTTGCCGCGATGACGGCGATCTTCATTTTCGCCATGAGCGCCAGCGCGGTCGCCTTTTACGCCTTGCTGCGGCGCGAAGGCGTCTCGATTGGGCTGGCACTGGTCGGCGGCGCGATGCTTGAACTGACGCCGCTGATGTTCACCGCCGTCTTCTGGACAAACATCAACCTGATGGGCTGGTTCTGGCTGCCGCTGCTGATCCTGACTTGGGGCGAAATGGTACGGACGGCTGCCCCTCACCCTAAATCCCTCTCCCACGTAAACGGGGAGAGGGACTTCAAACCCCCTTCCGCTCCCCCTCTCCATAGGGAGAGGGGGGCGGGGGGTGAGGTAAAACGCAAACTCATCCTCCTCACCCTCCTGCTCGGCGCGACAATCTGGGCGATGCTGCTGACCGACCTGCAATATGCGCTGCTCAACGCTTTCGTGATTGTCCCCTATGCGCTGTGGATGCTCTGGCGCGTCGGTTCGATGCGGGCGCGGATCAAACTGGTGATAGCTGGCTTTGTCGCTGTTGGAATAGCGGTCGCGCTGCTCTGGTTCGTCGGGCCGCTGCCCTATATTTTCAGCTTCGACGGCAGCGATCTGGCGCTCACCCCAGTCGATCAGGCCGTCAGCGTTCCCTTTCCGCTCGGCTTTCTCTGGCACGATGATCCCGATGGCACGCGCCATGTGTCCTTCGGCGCGATCTTCCTCCCCTTGCTTCTGATTGCAATCGCGTTGTCGTTTGTAGGGGCGCACGGCCGTGCGCCCCTACGATCCCGTTTGGGGCGTATGCGCTGGTTCTGGCTGGCGCTCGTGCCGCTGCCGCTGCTGTTCACGGCGGGCGCAGCGATTAGCGTGCTCGGCGCGCAGATCACGCTGCCTTATCTGTGGCTGCACAACCTGTTCGGCGGCATGTTCCGCTACCCGGAGCGCTTCGTCCCGGTCGCGCTGATCCCCGGCGTGCTGTTCGCCATGCTGACCCTGACGCCGATCCTCGCCCGCCGCCGACTCGCGCGCTGGATCGTTCCGGCGGCGCTCATGTTCCTCGTGATTGCCGACTCGCACATGCTCGATCCGTTCCCGATCCAGCCGATCCCGACGCACTACGCCTTCTATGACGCCATCGGCAAGGAACCTTACGACGAAGTGGTGCTCGAAGTGCCGACCGCCGCCATGAGCGGCGAAGGTATCGTCGGCGATTCGCGTGATGTGCAGGTCATGTTCTACGGCATTTATCACGGCAAGCGCATGGTCAACGCCCACCTTTCGCGCGTGCCGATCTCGAATTACTGGTACATGCGCACCGACGACCCGATGCTGGCGTGGCTCGGTCAGCGCCGCTACATTGATCCGCCCGCCGTCGAAGCGCAGATGAAACAGCGCATTTTCGACTATCCGATTGGCTATTTCGTCATTCACCGCGACCGGATTGGCGGCGTCGGCAGCGTGACCGATCAGGAAATCCTCGGCTACTTCAATTCCCTGCGTGATCTGGTCTGCCCGCTGTGGATCGAGGGCGACGCGATTGTTTACCGGACGGCGTGGCATCCTGATGGCTGTCCGGCACGGATTCCGCCACAGGACGCCAACGGGGACTATTTGATCGACATTGGCGCGACCGACGACCTGCATTACATCGGCTGGGGCTGGCATCAGGCGGAGACGATTTCCGGCCTCACGCTGCGCTGGACGGGCGAATATCCGCAGACGCAGGTCTATTTTGATTTGCCAGCGGGGGGTTATACCCTGACGATCAGCGCGCAGTCGTTTTACGAGCCGCGCCGCCTGCGCCTGCTGATCAATGATGAGCCAGTGAGCGACCCTGTCACGGTCACGCCCGATGCGCTGCATCCGTACTCGTTTTCCGTTCCGGCGGAAGTGATCGGGAGCGGGCAGCACCTCAAGCTGACGCTCGATTACGACGCGACGGTCGTTCCCGCAGAGGTCGGGCAGGGCAGCGATTCGCGCAAGCTGGCGGTCGCCGTCGATACGATTTCGTTCGCGCCGGAAAGATAGCCCCTCACCCCCGACCCCTCTCCCACGCAAGCGGGGCGAGGGGAGAAAACGCGACTAATCGAAAAAATCAGTTTCGCGGGTGATGATTTCCTGCTCGACGATTTTCCAGTTCCAGTAGGGCGGCTTTTCCGCTTTGAGACGCGCTTTTTCGGCATCGGCGGCAGCTTTATCCGCGAAGGGCTGACCGTAATCCTCCCAGAAGATGTAATAGCGGTTCAGCCGAATGATGTATTTGACTTCGCGCTGCTCTCGCATAAACTGCTCTTTCAACCCTCTGATGTCCCATAATCTACCACACGACCAACCTGAGGATTTAGGATTTCCTCTGCGATCTCAGTAACTTCAGGTATGATTCGCAGGAGCGACCTGGCAGGTCGCTCCTACAAAAATATATCTAACCTCACCGCTGTGATCTCTGTGGTTCAATTTCTTTTCCCGCTACAATCAACGCTGTCTATTCAACGAAAGATCGTCCTATGCCCACACTCGCCAACCGCCTGCTGCTGACCGCCGCCAGCCTGACCTCGAAAACATGGCCTGTCGCCGCCAAACTGTTCCCCGAAACGCTCGAAATCGACGACAACCAGTCGCTCTGGATCACGCAGGCGGGCGACTACACGCCGAATCCGCCGCTGAAGGGGAATATCACGGCAGATTTGGCAATCATCGGCGGAGGCTTCACGGGCGTCTCGACCGCCTATCACTTCAGCCAGCGCTACCCGGACAAGCGCGTCGTCCTGCTCGAAGCTAAATCGCTGGCGAACGGCGCGAGCGGGCGCAACGGCGGCCTGATGCTCAACTGGCTGGCGCTGATGGGCGATTACGGCGCGGAACTGACCGCGCGCATCTACGCGACGACGAACGCGGGTATCCAGTCGATTGAGGACATCATCGCCAAGCACAACCTGCCCGTGACCTATCGCAAGGATGGCACGGTCACCGTTTACACCGACGCCAAACGCGCTGAGTCCGCCCACGAGGAAGTCGAATACTACCAGTCGATTGGGATTGGCGAGGAGTTCTGGGACTCATCCGAACTCACCAAACGACTGCGCCTCAACGGGGTTTACGGCGCGGTCTACGACCCCAATTCGGGGCAGATCAACGGAGCGCAGTTGGTGCGCGGTCTGCGTCCGGTACTGCTGGAACGCGGCGTCGAAATCTACGAAAGCACGCCCGTGACCAAAATCCGCGAAGGGGGCGAAATCACACTGACGACGCCCAACGGCGAAGTCCGCGCCAAAGCGATTGTCATAGCAACCAACGGCTATACGGGCAAGCTCGGCTACTTCCGTGAGGCGCTGTTTCCGCTGCACTCGCACGTTTTCGCGACCGCGCCGCTCGATCAGAAGCAACGCGACCAGATTGGCTGGGGCGAGATCGCGGGTTTCAGCGACGATCTGGATCGCATTTCGTATGGGGCGCTGACGAAAGAAGGGCATCTGGTTTTCGGCGGCGGCAGCAACCAATCGTATGCCTACCTGTTCGGCAATCGCACGGCTTACCCCGGCACGCCGACCAGCACGCCGCGCTCCTTTGAGGCGATGGAAGATACGCTTCAGAAATACATGCCCGGTAAGCTGCCGATTGCCTATCGCTGGACGGGAACGCTCGGCATCACGCTCAACCGGCAGGCGATCATGGGCGTGCGCGGCGACGCGCGCAACATCTTCTACGCGATTGGCTTCTGCGGGCATGGCGTGACGCTGGCGAATCTCGCCGGGCAGGTGCTGACCGACTGCTATTCGGGATCGGATGAGCGCTGGCGCGGTCTGCCGTTCTACCAGCAGCCGCACCTCGCCATCCCGCCCGAACCGTTCCGCTGGATTGGCTACCAGACGTTTACGCGCCTGACGGGGAAATCGCCGAGGGTGTAAAAGAAGGACTGAGTGCTGAGTGCTGAGTGCTGAGTAAAAGCAAAAGGCGGTAGAGACGATGAGCGTATTCTTTGATCTGGTGATTATGTGCGATTTACGCGAGGATACGCCAGAAGCCTGTATCAGGTTGATCCAATGGCTGGCTGATCCTGCCTCTGACCCCGCGACACGACCGCCGTTCGACTGCTCTCATGCATACGATCCGGGCTTGAACGCCCTGTTCAATTATCCATTCCTCGCTCAACAAGCGGACGAGGAAGTGGCCTCGCGCTTTCAAAACCGCTTCCGACACAATACCGAGGCAGGTGAGGTCTATCGCTACCGACTTCAATTCTCGCAGCGCAACATCATGGATGATGATTTCGACCAAGCCCTGATGCCCTTTGTAGACTGGTTAACAGGAATCGCTGAAGACGGCTTTATTGGCTACTACAGGAATGAAGACTCTCTTCGTCCCACGCTGCTATATGTAAAGGATCGGAATCTCGAAATTCGGGACTGAGTAAAAACTCAGTCCTCAGTCCTCGAACCTCAGTCCTTGCGCTGCAAACTCCTCTTTGGTGATGCCGTAGAAAAGCGCGTCGTGGAATTCGCCGTTGGTGTAGATCATGCGGCGCAGGCGGCCTTCGAGCGTGAAACCAAGCGACTCGTGCAGTTTCTGCGACGGTTCGTTAAAGCTGAAGACCTCCGTCGTGCATTTCTGATAGCGCCGCTCCTGAAAGAAATAGCGCAGCAGCAGGCGGATCGCTTCCGAGGCATAGCCTTTGCGCCGATACTTGTCGATGGTTGCCAGCCCGTAGCTGAACGTCCCGTTACGCAGATCGCAGTCGTGCGTGCCAATCGAGCCGACCTGCACGCCGTCGAGCGTTTCGATCTCGAACTGGAAGTTGTCGCTGGGCGTGTCCTTGCGCTGGGCTTCGCGTTCCGCCCACTGCTTGGTCGAGGTGGTCGATTGCGGAAAGGGGATTTCGTAGAGGTGGCGCGCCATCTCGGTATCGCGATCCCATTCGGCATGATTCTTCCAGTCGTCGGCTTCGACGGCGCGCAGCCGCACAAGTTTGCCCTCAAAGATATTCGTCATCACTTGACCCCTTCTAGACCGTAGAGCATTCTAGCCCGGCCTGCTGAAAAGCGCCAGCGACGGGAGAAATGAAACAGCCGCTCCTGCCGGATAGTCCGGCAAAATACGGCTGCGTGCGGCTGGGCGCAGCACGCTGCGCCCCTACATCATCGTTTCTGAGGTGAGTCGAATTACATCGTCGGCAGGTTGGACGCGCCATCGCCTTCGCTGACCGTATCCGAACGAATCCAGCCGCCGGTTGCGACGTGCCACCAGATGATGCCATCGACCGTGCGCTGACCGTCAATCGACGCCTGAGCCTTCGCGAGGATGGTTCCGACGACTCCCGACGACGTGCTGGGTTCCTGACGGATGTTGACCGCCTGATTGAAGGCCGTCACCGTGACGACGCTGCTGGACGACGAAGCGCTGCTCGATGCCATCGCCGCGTAGGGCGTGGTCGCCATATAGCCGAGCGCTGCCGCCTGATCGCGAATTTCCTGAACCTGCGCATCGGTCGGCGGATCGACCGGGCCGACGAAGCCGTCCGACTTGCCGTCGAGGAACGGTTGCAGCACAGGCACTGCATCCGAGACATTGTTGAACTTGGCCTTCTCATACGAGACATTGTTGGCGAGCCGCTTGCCGATTTGCCGGACGAGGGCGCGGTGTTCGGCCTCAACCGCCGAAATCTGCGCGGCAGTCACGGCGAAAGCAGGCTGACCGAGTTCGGTGAAGATGCGCGCCGCTGCCAGATAGGCGGCGACGAAGGCTTCTTCGGCGACTTCGGTGATGTTCGAGAACATCGCCACGTCGGTGAACAGTCCATCGGGGACGTAGAACTGGGTCACCACCGGGACTGCGCCGAGCGATACCAGCAGATCATAGTGATCGCGTTCCGCCAGGAAGGCCGTCTTGAGGTAATCGACCTGATCCTTGTCCAGCGCCAGATCGCCGCTGGCGGCGGAATTGATGGCTGCCAGATAGTGGGTCGAGGCGAACAGTTCCGCCGTCGCCGCCAGATTAATCACGGTCTGGAGGTCGTCGTCGGGCGTGCCGGACTGTTTGGCGGCGTCACGGGCAAACGCCGTGCTAATGCCGAATAAACTTTCATAACCGACCAGCGTCGCACCCGCGACAAGGCCAGTACCTTTCAGGAAAGAACGTCGAGACAGATTTTGCTTCATGGTTTTTCTTTTCTCCGTAGCCTGGTTAACGAGGCGCTCCGCGCCTGCAAGTTTCAAAGGAATAAGCGAGCGTTACTGAGCGGCGAAAGGCTTGACCGTCGTGTCATAGCCCAGCGAGTCGGCTTCCGCGCGAATCGCGGCGACCTGATCATCGGTGGGCGGCGTGACCGGGCCAACGAAGCCGGAGGTCTTGCCATCCAGGAACGGTTGCAGCACGGGCACGGCATCCGAAACATTGCTGAACTGGAACTGGGCATAGGGAATATTGTTGGGCAGCAGGTCGCCAATCTGGCGAACGAAGGCGCGGTGTTCCGCTTCGACGCCCGCAATCTGCGCGGTCGTGACGGCGAAGGCGGTCTGCTTGGCTTCGGAGAAAATGCGGGTCGCGGCGAGGTAGGCGGAGACGAAGGTTGTCTCGGCAACTTCGGTAATCTGCGCGAACATCGCTTTATCGGTGAACAGGCCGTCCGGTACGTAGAATTCCTCGACGACAGGCTTCGCGCCGAGCGAGACCAGCAAATCAAGGTGGTCGCGTTCGGAGATAAAAGCCGCCTTCAGATAGTTCATCTGCACATCGCCCAAACCGAGGCTGCCGTTGATGGCGGCGAGGTAGTGGGTCGAGGCGAACAGTTCAGCGGTCGCCGCCAGGTTGATAATCGTCTGCACGTCATCATTGGGGGTGGCCTGTGCGAACGCAGTGCTGATTCCGAACAGGCTGCTGCCCAGCGCCGTCGCGCCTGCCGCCAGACCTGTCGTTTTCAAGAGAGAACGCCGACTAAAGTTCATGGTGCCGATCCTTTCATAAATCCCGGTCATCACAACATCAACAACAAACTTCAGGAAGTACTCCGTTGCCATAGCTGTCGTCATCCTAAGGGTCGTTGGATGTATCGCGCATTGATTTTCGGGGAAAATACGTGAAAGTACTTACGCTTTGCTCATCTTTTGCGTAGATGTACGGAGGGTGTTTCGCGAAAAAAGCCCCTCTATCCCGCTGACCAAGTGCAGGTCAGCTTCCCTTTCGCGCGAACAAGTTCGCGTTATGCAAGGCGTGTGCCCGAACAAGTTCGGGGAGAAAGGGGAAAACCCGTTTTTGTTCCTCTACCCGCTCGCGTGGGAGAGGGACAGGGCGCGTCAGCGTCCAGGGTGAGGGGAAATTCAGCCGAGAAGTTCATAACAGGCTCCAGGGGATTTTCATGCAAACATCGACGCGCCACTTATCGCGTTCTTCACACCCCAAAATTCCTTAGCGTAGCTAAACATCTTTGCATCCGCTATACTTGCGCCGATTTCAAACGCATCCATGCAGACGACGAGTTTCCCATGATCCTGTTTGTCATGTTCATTTTCGGCGCGGTGGTGATCGGTGCTGGCGCGATGCTCGCCCCGGCCTGGCCGACGCATCAGCCGCGCATCGGTCTTGCGGCGACGCTGGCGCTCGGCGTGGTGATCGGCGGCGCGATCTTCTGGGCGGAACTGTTCGGCTGGAATACGCTGGTGGTCGATTATCTGCTGTTCGCGCTGGTATCGAGCATCTTCCTGTTCGGGACGCTCTCTTACGGGCAGAAGCGCGCCGAAAAGCGCGGCGAAGAACTCTCCGACGCCGATCAAGGCTGGACGAGCGTGCGCGACCTGCTGCTGTTCGGCTTCGCCGGACTGATCTTCATCATCCCGGCGCTGATCGTCCCCGTCCCGCTTGACACCGACGCCCAGGGCTTCGGCTATCTGGCGTTGACGACCCGCCTCGGCAGCACGCTCGATACGCTTGCGCCGCTTCACCCGGAGATTCACTACTTGTATTCCCCCGGATTCCCGGCGCTGCTGGCCTATCTCAACCACCAGCTTGGCCTCGGCCTCAACCTGATTCAGATGGGCGTGGCGGCGATCCTGTGCCTGATGCTGGTCTGGCTGGCCTACGATTTCGGCTCAGAAGTGCAGGACAAGCGGCTCGGTCGGGCGATGGCGCTGGCGATGCTCGGCGGGCTGGGGCTGTTCACCGCCTACATGGATTCGCATTTCACGACGCTGCTGGCGCTGCTGTTCGCGCTCGGCTTCCTGACCTACGTCGTGCGTTACATGCGCCATCGCTACCCCGGCGACGCGATTGCCGCTGGGCTGATGCTCGGCGCGGTCGTCCTCAGCCACCCCGACATGACGATTATTCTGATTTTGGGTTACGTCCCCTGGCTGCTGACGATCTGGCTGAGCAAGCCACGCCCGACGCTGCGCACCTGGCTCGTGCTGGCGCTTGGCATTCCGCTGATCGCTGTGATCGCGATTGCGCCCTGGCTGCTGCATATTCGCGATCTGCTCGGCGCGAACATCGTCTCGCCCTTCGAGATTGACCCCAACAACTGGAAGCTGATGATCTTCAATCAGGGCGTGATCATCGTGCCGTTCGCCATCCTCGGCGCGGTGATCGGCCTGCGCAAGCGCGATCCGCTGGCGATTCTGGCGCTTGGCTGGCTGCTGCTGGTTTTCGACTTCTCGACCACCGGCTTCATCGCGCGGCTGCTGCCCTGGCTGCCGATTCTGCGCTACGACTATCCCTTCAGCATTGCGTGGCACGGCCCGATTATTCCGTACATGATTCTCGGCGGGACGGGCTTGCTCTGGCTGTGGGATCGCCTGTTCGAGCGGCGCATCGGCGTGACGCTGCATCGCGTCGCCCCCGTGCTGCTGATTGGCGCGTCGGCGCTGGCAGTCGTCGGCCTGATCATCAGCCCGCAGATTATCGAGATCAGCAAGGATCAGGTCAGCTTCTTCGGCGCGTTCTCGTCGGCTGCCGATGTCGCGGCGATGGAGTGGATCAAGACCAACGCGCCAGCGGATGCGCGCATTCTCAATTACCCTGGCGCGCATGAAGGCGACTGGGTTCCAGTGCTGAGTGAACGCGACAGCGTTTATTTCCGCCCGCAGCCCTTCTTCCAGGGGACGGAAGCCGTCGAAGCCGAGCAGCAGACGATGCTGGCTTTCTGGCGCGACCCGGCGAATCCCGCCAACGAGGAGTTACTCCGTCAGGCGAAGATTGGCTATGTGATTGTGCCGCAGATCATCACCGATCCAGCCAGTATCGAGACGATGGTGCGCTGGCGTCTGCCGCTCAACGACGTTGCGCCGATGCAGTCGAAAATCGAGGACGCGCCCTATCTGACGAAAGTTTTCGATCAGGATGGCGCACAGGTCTGGCAGGTGAAAGCAGCGGGTGGTTAAAGGGTATTTGGAACCAGAGGTACGAGTTTGATTTTGCTTGAAAAGCGCTTCATATCTTCGATGTTTTGGGTGAGAAGCGTGTCAATGCCGTAAACCAACATCGTCGCAATGATGTTCGCGTCGTGAATTTGTTTGCCGCCCGTCGGAAATTCTCGGATTAGCTCGATCAGTTGGTCGGTGACAGCTTCTGTTTCATCTGCGATTTGAAACGTCGCTCTGATAATTTTAACTTTTGCCATGACCTGTTCCGCATCGAATGGGATTGTCAAGACACCAGGGCGTGTTATTTGGACGATGTATTCTCGCATCACTTGACGACTAACCCATAGTTCATAGCCGTCATTTCTTGCTTTTGTGATAAGTGCGAGCGCTTCGTCGTGTAATGGCATTGTAGCCTGAAATGAACGGAGCAGCACATTCGTATCGACGAATGCTTTAGCGTCCGTCATCGTCGTACCAATCCTCACGGCGCGGCGAAATATCACTCACGATAGGCGTATGATCAATCGTTGAGTCAATTAATGCTTTCCATTCCTCGAAACTTAAGTCGCGCTGCTTGGCGATTTCCTGCAAATGTTCAATCAGCGCCTTTTGTGCTTCCGGCGAAAGCTGCTCCGCCAGTTTAACGACTGCTTCGTAAGTAATTTGTGTCATTTCGGATACTCCTGTCCCGTCTATCTATTATAGAACACTGCGCTTAGATCGCGCTGACAAGCGGTCACATAAATATCTCGTGAATCTCTGTCAACCCGTGTAAGAACGCTCGCTATCGCAACTTCTAAATCGTATACACGCAAACCAAGCACCCATAGCATCAGGAGAATCGTTCAGACATGGCAAAGGCAATCTGGAACGGCGTCGTTTTGGCGGAGAGCGATGATACGGTCATGGTCGAGGGCAACCACTACTTCCCGCCCGACGCAATCAAGACCGAGTATTTCAAATCCAGCACCATGCACACCACCTGCCCCTGGAAAGGTCTCGCCAGCTACTACAATGTCGAGGTCAATGGACAGACCAACAGCGCCGCCGCCTGGTATTACCCGACGCCGAAAGACGCCGCCAAAGAGATCACCGGCTATGTCGCCTTCTGGAAGGGCGTCAAGGTCGAGGACTAACCCAGACCGAATCTCTGGAGGGGCAGACCTATCGGTCTGCCCTTTTTGATTCTAAAATTACGGCTTTGCAACGATTGACAACGCGCCTGCGTACAGAATCAAAACGGCGTGCGGAGGGAAATCTTATGCGTGAGCGTGCCTTTACGACTTCTGTTATCTGGATTGCATTAGCTATCTCAATTGATCGCATTCTCGCCAGCGTCCGTTATACGGAACTGGTTCAAAGCCCCATCGACTCATCGGCTCTGATTCCGCAGACCGTCTATGCGTCGGGCGGCTGGCAGATCGGCGCGGGGGTACTGATCTTTATGCTCGTCTGCTGTGCGATGGGCGCGACCATCGCTATCTGGGAAAGCAAGGCCGGGAAATCGGAGCCGGTATCCGCAAGGCAGTTGGAAAAAGCCAAGCGTGATAACCGCGATGCCCGCATCAAGCGGCTGGTGGCAACGCTCGACGACGACGATCTCGACGCGCTCGAAAACATGCGCGTCGATGATGAAGGCGAACGCCTTTCGTTAGAGACCCTGCTGCGCAGACGTGACTAGCTGTTTTCGGCGACGTAACGCACGGCTTCTTCGAGCAGCGCCTGATGCTCCGTCAAATCGCTGATGCTGATCCAGTCCTTCCAGGTGCGACCGGGCATCGGCTCAAACGTCCCAATACCGGGCTGACCGACGAGGGCCTTTGTCCGTTCTGGCCCCACCTTCGCCACGACCAGATTCTCGAACATGCCGACGGCGACCTTGCCTTTGACCTTATACCCCGGCATCCCGAACAGCTTGCCCGCTTTGGCTTCGGGGAGTTCGCTCATCACCTGCGCGAGTTGATCGGCAACTTCGACATTAAATTCCATCTCGACTCCTTACGCTAGAAATTATGTTCTGAGCAAATACAATATCGTTGTCTGCCAATTCTGTCAAACGGGTCACGCCCTCTCAATGGCTCAGATTTTCGTAATCTACTATAATGACACCAGCACTCAATAATTTTGTTGAAGGAGAATTCTATCTTGAAGAAATTCTTTGCACTTTTGCTTTTGCTCATCCTGGCGACAGGGGTCATCGCGACGCCGACCGCCGCCCAGGACAAGCCGAACCTGTCGATTGTCTGGTTCGCCTGGCCTCCCTGCGATCTGCTCAGCAGCCTGGTCGCCACCTATCCTGACGCCAACGTCACCGTAAGCTGCGTCCCGATTGACCAGTGGCACGACCAGATTTTCGCTGACTTTGCGGCGAAGGGCGGCGCTGACCTGCCGATCCTCGACAGCCAGTTCATGGGCGAAGCGGTCAAGGGTGGTCATCTGGTTGACCTGACTGACGTGATCAAGAATCAGCTTCCCTTTGACGATTTCAACCCGACCGCGCTCAGCTATTACGCTGAAATTCCGCTCGGCAGCGGGCATTATTTCTCTATCCCCTTCATGACCGACGCCCGTATGCTGGTCTACCGCAAAGACCTGTTCACCAACCCCGACATCATGGCTGCTTACAAGACCGCAACGGGCAACGATCTCGAAACGCCGCAAACCTGGACGGAACTGCTGGCGATTGCCCAGTTCTTTAAGGACGGCTCCGACATCGACAACGGTTATGCGTCTCACTGGTCGAACAGCGGCGATTTGGTCGCCACCACCTGGAATCATATCCTCTGGTCGTGGGGCGGCGAACTCTGGGATCCGGCGACCTACAAGGTCGAAGGCGTGCTGAACAACGACGCGGGCGTTGCCGCGCTCCAGTTCGCGCAGGAACTTTACAAGACCGCCCCGGATGGCGCGTCGGGCTTCGGCTTTGACGAAACCGTCGGCACGATTTGCAACGGTTCGACGGCAATGGTCGAAATCTGGTACGGTTTTGGCAGTGCCTTCACCAACGCCGATACCTGCCCACAGTCCGCCAATCTCGGCTTTGCTGTCGTTCCCGGCGAAAAGGAACATTTCATCAGCCTGGGCGGCATGGGCATGAGCGTCAGCGCCTACTCCAAAAATCAGGATGCTGCGCTGGCCTTGCTCAAGTGGCTTCAGTCGGACGACTTCCAGACGCAGTGGGTCAAGGGCGGCGGCTTCTCCGGTCGCACCTCGATCCTCGCCAGCGATGCCTTCCTGAACGCCGCGCCTTACAATCCCAGCTTCTCGGAAGCCTTCAAGTACGTCAAGGACTTCTGGAATATTCCTGAATACAACCAACTGCTGACCATCGAGGAAGAGTACCTGAACCTCGCCATTTCCGGTCAGATGGACGCGAAGGAAGCGCTCGACAGCATCGCCAGTGAGCAGCAGGCTGTCCTCGACGATGCCTATCCCGATGGCCCGCCCGCGATGGCAAGCAGCTAAGTGTCACGACAAATTTGTAGGGGCGCACGGCTGTGCGCCCTCTTTGACCCCACCCCCAACCCCTCCCCGACTTCAGGGAGGGGAGAAAACAATGATGTCTTTTCTCCCCTCGCTCCGTTTACGTGGGAGAGGGGCTGGGGGAGAGGGGCGGTAGAGGTGTTCAATTGAACATCCCTACACACATCAAATAGGTACGTAACTATCACTTAAGCCTCTGTTTCAGGAACCGTTCTTTATGGCAAGTACCCACCTGGCGCAGCGAACCGACTCCGCGCCTGTTCGCCCCCGTTTTGGCTGGCTCACGGATCGCTGGATCGCAGTCTCGTTTCTGACGCCGACCATGCTCCTGCTGCTGTTCATCACGGTATTTCCGCTGCTTTGGTCGCTCTACCTCAGTTTTACCCAGTGGTCGGTCATTCAGGACGCCGATAAAGCGCCTGTCTGGATTGGAACCGCCAATTACTGGGATCTGCTGACCAACAAGCAGGCCTGGCAGCGCTTCGTCGTCACCGGGCAGTTCGTCATCCCAACAGTGCTGATTGAACTGCTGCTCGGCTTTGGCGTAGCCATGCTCCTCAATCGCAAATTTCGGGGACGCAGCGTGATCATGACGCTGCTGCTCATCCCGATGATGCTTTCCCCGGTCGTGGTCGCGCTGTTCTGGCGCTTCATGATGCAGGGTGAAGGCGTTCTCAATTACTATGTCACCCAGGTCTTTGGGCAAAAGCCGATCCTCTGGCTGACCAATATCAGTATCGCGCCCTGGTCGCTGGTGATCGTGGACGTGTGGATGTGGACGCCCTTCGTCATGCTGATTTCGCTGGCGGGGCTGTCTGCGGTGCCGAAGTATCTCTACGAAGCGGCAGCGGTGGATCGGGCGAGCGCGTGGTTTCGCTTCCGCCACATCACCCTGCCGATGGTCACGCCGCTGCTGCTGATCGCCGTCATCTTTCGCACGATGGACGCCTACAAGCTGTTTGATCAGGTCTTCGTGCTGACGGGCGGCGGGCCGGGGCGCTTCACGCAGACGGCGGCGCTCTACGTTTACGAAGTTGCCTTCAAGAATTTTCAGACGGGCGAGGGATCGGCTTTCGGCTATATCATGCTGATCGTCATCATCGCGCTCTCGAACCTGTTCATTCGCGTCCTCAACCGGACGAAAGCCTAGCCCATGAAAAATAATATCATCAACGCAAAGGCGCAAAGTTTAAGGGAAAGACGCAAAGTATTTTTATCTAACTTCCTTTGCGCCTTTCTTTTCTCTTTGCGCCTTTGCGTTGAATCTTTTGCTCTTCCCTCAGTCCTTAGTCCTCAGTCCTCAGTCCTGTCTTTTCACTCAGCACTCAGCACCGTCTTTTCCCTCAGTCCTCAGTCCTCAGTCCTGCCTTTTCACTCAGCACTCAGCGCTCAGCACTCGGTACTTTGCTATGGAAACTAAACCCTCGCGCCTCAGCCGCATCGGCTTCTGGATCGGCCTCGGCCTCGTGATCTTCTTTTTCATGTTCCCACTCTACTGGATTCTCGTCTCGTCGATCAAGGTGCGCGCCGACGTCATCAGCCGCGTGCCAACCTTTATCCCCTTCGTCCAGTTCGAGCCGACCCTGCAAAACTACAGCGACATCTTGATCGGCGGCTCGGTCGAAAGCTCGACGGGCGTGCGCGCTTCAGCCGATGTCAGCGCCTTCCGCGACCGCCTGATCAACAGTGTGGTCATCGCCGGGTCGTCAACGCTGCTGGCAATCTTTCTCGGCACGCTGGCGGCTTACGCTTTCTCGCGCTTCCGCATCCCCGGCGAAAATGACCTGATGTTCTTCATCCTCAGCACGCGAATGCTCCCGCCGATTGTCGTGCTCATCCCGATCTTCCTCCTGTTCAGCAATCTTGGCCTGCGCGACGGTTATCCCGGCATCATTTTGCTCTACACCACCGCCAATCTGCCTTTCGTCGTCTGGATGATGAAGGGCTTCTTCGACGAAATCCCGCTCGAATACGAAGAAGCGGCGATGGTCGATGGCTATTCACGCTTGCAGGCCATCCAGAAGATCGTCATTCCCGAAGCCATCCCGGCGATGGCGGCGACGGCGGTTTTTTCGGCGATTGTCGCCTGGAACGAGTTCGTTTTCGCCAACCTGCTCAACCGTACCTACGCCGCGACGGTTCCGCCCTACCTCAACAGCATCATCGGCGTCGGCGCAGTCGAGTGGGGGCGGCTGGCGGCAGGTTCAGTCGTCTTCGTCATCCCGATTGTGGTGTTCACCTTTCTGGTGCGCAATCACCTGCTGCGCGGCGTCACCTTTGGGGCGGTGCGCCGATGAGTACAACCATGATATTGATGTGGAGTAGTTTCGTAGGGGCAGACCCACGTGTCTGCCCTCGTTTTCGTCGGGGCGCACGGCTGTGTGCCCCTATACGACGATCACACACTGCAATGCTCCCCTCTCTACGAAGTGGAGAGGGGCTGGGGGTGAGGTTTCGATGGCACAGGTAACCCTCACCCACGTCGTCAAGGAATTCAGCCCCGGCATCCCGCCTGCCGTCGATCACCTCGATCTGAGCATCAGCGACGGCGAATTTCTCGTCCTGCTAGGGCCAAGCGGCTGCGGCAAAACCACCACGCTGCGCATGATCGCGGGGCTGGAAATGCCCACCTCCGGCGAAGTGTCGATTGGGGATCGCCTGGTGACGCACCTGCCTCCCGGCGACCGCGACATCGCCTTCGTCTTTCAGTTCTACGCGCTCTACCCGCATTTAAGCGTGCGCGACAACATCTCGTTTCCCTTGCGGGCGCAGCAGGTTCCCAAAGCCGAAGTCGATAAGCGTGTCAGCGAGATCGCCGAGCGCCTGCGCATCGAGCACGTCCTCAAGCGCCGCCCAAATCGCCTGCCAGCGGGCGAACAGCAGCGCGTCGCATTAGGGCGCGCGATTGTCCGCCAGCCACAGGTCTTTCTGATGGACGAGCCGCTGACCAACCTCGACGCCGCCCTGCGCGCCGATATGCGCGTCGAACTCAAGCATTTGCAGCAGGAACTCGGCACGACCACCGTTTACGTCACCCACGACCAGATCGAAGCCATGTCGATGAGCAACCGCATCGCCGTGATGAATCTGGGGGTGTTGCAGCAGGTCGGCACGCCGCTGGAAATCTACAATCATCCGCAGACGCTGTTTGTAGCGACCTTTATCGGCAGCCCGCCGATGAACACAGTTGCTGGTCAGATGGGCGACAACGGCATTTTTGTCAGCGGTGATTTCCGCCTCCCGTTGGGCGATTCCAGCCTGCCCGCAGGAAAGAATGTGATTTTTGGCGTCCGCTCGGAGTCGATGACGCTGGTTTCGGCGGATAGCGATGCCGATTTGCGCGGTGAAATTCTGCTGCGTGAGCCGCTTGGCGACGAGACAATCTACACCGTCGCAGTCGGCGGTGTCACGCTGATGGCGAAAGCGCCGCCGCGCCAGATGCACCAGCCGGGTGAAACTGTCGGCCTCAACATCGACCGCGACCGCGTTCACCTGTTCGACGCCGCCACCGAGCAGGCACTAACGCGGATCGAAACGCTGTCGTAAGGAATCGTAGGGGCGACCTGGCAGGTCGCCCCTACAGTCAAGCATAAGTGGGATTATTGAAGGGGCGGGGTGTGCCTTGCCCTCTTTCTCTGTGTTCTCAGTGGTCTCTGTGGTTCAATATCTTTTTTCTTTAGGGCTTTTATTTGATGGCTGATCTGCAAATCGACAATCTCAGTAAAAGTTTCGGGCGGACGAAGGCGATCAGCGATCTGACGCTCGAAGTCCGCGACGGCGAGTTCCTGATCCTGCTGGGGCCAACCGGGGCAGGCAAGACGACCACCCTGCGCTGTGTCGCGGGGCTGGAAAAGCCGGAGCGCGGCACAATCGCAATGGACGACGCTTCGGTTGACTCGCTCAGCCCCGCCGAGCGCGACGTGGCGCTGGTCTTCCAGAGCTACGCGCTCTACCCGCGTAAAACTGTGTTCGAGAACATGGCTTTTCCGCTCGAAGCGCGCAGCCTGTCCGCAAACGAAATCGACACTCGTATCCGCGAGATTGCCCATAAGCTGCGCATTGATACGCTGCTGGATCGAAAACCCGCCCAGCTTTCCGGCGGACAGCAGCAGCGGGTGGCGCTCGGTCGGGCGATGGTGCGCTCGCCGCGCCTGTTCCTGATGGACGAGCCGCTGACCAACCTCGACTTCAAGCTGCGCGTCGAAATGCGCGCTGAACTCAAGCGCTTGCAACGTGAACTGGCGGCGACCTTCTTCTACGTGACCAACGATCAGGTCGAAGCCATGTCGATGGCGGATCGCATCGCCGTGCTGGATCGCGGCGTCTTGCAGCAGATCGACACGCCCGATAACGTCTATCAGCACCCCGTCAACCAGTTTGTCGCCGGGTTCATTGGCAGCCCGCGCATGAACTTCGTCGCCTGCCATCTGGAGCGTGATCTGCTCGTCAGCGCCGATCTGGCGTGGCGCGTCGCGCTCGACGCCGAGCAGGTGCGCCAGATTGGCAAACGTGAAGCGCTGATTATGGGGATTCGGGCTGAGGACATTGAATTGAGCACCGATCTCGTGCAAGGCGGCATCGAGGGAACCGTCTACGTCATCGAGCCGCTCGGCGACCGCACCATCATCGACATTCATGTCGGTCAGTCGAACGTCAAGGTCAAGGCGTCGCCCGCTTTCGAAGCATCACCGGGGCAAACGCTCTGGCTCACCGTCGATCCTGCGGTGCTGCACATCTTCGACAAGGCGACAGGGGATGCGATTGCGTGAAAAACAGTACTGAGTGCTGGGTGCTGAGTGCTGAGTAAGCAATTATGCCAGTTGATTGACCTCACCCCTAAATCCCCTCTCCGTGCAACCAAAAACGGGTTGCCGGGGAGAGGGGACTTGAAAAACCGTACGCCTGTTTGCTCCTCCTCTCCTATGGAGAGGAGGCTGGGAGATGAGGTTGCGAGGGGGACAAAACATTCACTCAAATCAGTTTTTGTTGCGTGAGGCGATTCGTTCGCGCAGCAGCGGCTCCTGAACCGCGCTGGCATCCAGACCGTCTGCACCCAGAAAGGCGACGAAGCGCGCAAACCCGCGCGCCAGCGCTTCCGCAAACGCTTCGTCGCTGCCGAGCGCTGCATCTTCTAGCCACAGACCGAGGATCACGAACGTGTTGCTCGTCCGGTCGAGCTTGCTGTCGAAGCGCCCAACCAGTTTATCGCCCCACAAAATCGGCAGGGTGTAATAGCCGAACTTGCGCTTATGCTCCGGCTTGTAAACTTCCCAGACGTAATCGAAGCCGAACAACACTTTGGCACGTCCGCGTGCGCTGACGTGATCCAGCGGCGCGAGAAAGACGGCTTCCTCGGTCGTGGTCGTTTCGAGCGGCGTCCGCGCCTGCGGGATGCGCCCGGCGCTTAAATCGCTCAGCGCGTCCGAGTCGCTGCCAAGCGCATAATGCCGCGCTTTCCAGCCTTCAACCTTGACCTCGATGACCTCGCCGCTGTCCAGCATCAATTCAAGCAGCCGTTTCGCCGCGCGATCCGGCTGCCCACGACGGTACGAATCGCTGGTGCGCTTCAATTCCGCCAGACCGCTGAAGCTGATTTCCTTTTCGAGCAGGAAGCGATCCACCTCTTCCTCGCTGCTCTCGCGAATCAGGTGGGCAGGGGCGACGTTTTCAGTAAGGGCATAAACGCGCTCAAAGCGGTCGCGATGATGCGTCATGATTTCGCCCGTCATCCACAGATAATACAATGCCAGCGCGCTGTCTTTGCGCCCGCGATAACTTTCGGTGCGCGTGCGCGTCTTCATTGCAAAATCGCGGTTGCTGACGGTCTCGCGCTCGTGCAGAATGGCGCGCATTTCAAGGATCGCCTCGGCATGGTCACGCGCCGTCGCCAGCAGGCGCGGCTCGCTTGCAGCCTCGCGATTCATGACGACGCGCCAGTACGGCAGTTCGTCCATCGGTCGAACCGCCAGCCAGCCGCCCCAGTCAAAGAATTTGCGCTGCTGGTAGGTGGCTTCTTCCCACAGGCCGGGTGTGTAGTCGAGCACGCGACCGTAGAGCATGATGTCCTGGCTGCGGGCAATGATTTGCAGCGGATCAAGCTGTAAGTACTCGATGGCGTGCATGGCCTGTTCGGTGCCCTCAAGGCCGCGCCAGCGGCGTCCCGGCCATAAGCCCTGCTTGCCCAGAATGAAGCGGCGGGCAGCCTCGCTGCTGAGGGTCAGCATCATCGTGTTATGTCCCATTGAAATTTCCGCTCAAAATTATGATCCATAATGCGCCTGATGCAGCAAAAGGTGAAATTTTCGCCTCAATTTATTAAACTACCCGGCAATAACTAATCCCTGTTTTTGACTCAGTACTCAGCACTCAGTACTCAGTACTATTTTTAGGAGAAACTCTTATGGCACGACCTGTCACCTTATTTACCGGACAATGGGCGGATCTGCCGCTCGAAACCCTCGCCGAAAAAGCCGCCAGCTTCGGCTATGACGGCCTCGAACTGGCCTGCTGGGGCGATCATTTTGAAGTGGACAAAGCGCTCAGCGACGACGGCTACGTCCAGAGCCGCTGGGACATCCTCAACAAGCACGGCCTCAAATGCTTCGCCATCAGCAATCACCTGGTCGGTCAATGCGTCAGCGACCCCATCATCGATGAGCGCCACAAGAGCATTCTGCCGCCGCGTCTGTGGGGCGATGGCAACCCCGAAGGCGTCCGTCAGCGCGCCGCGCAGGAAATGGCGAACACCGCGCAGGCCGCTAAACTCTTCGGCGTCAACGTGGTCAACGGCTTCACCGGCAGCCCCATCTGGCATCTGATCTACCGCTTCCCGCCGACGACTGACGAAATGGTCGATGCAGGCTACCGCGAGTTCGCCGACCGCTGGAACCCGATCCTCGACGTGTTCGATGAAGTCGGCGTGCGCTTCGCCCTCGAAGCTCACCCCAGCGAAATCGCCTACGACATTTATACCGCTGAAAAGACGCTGGCGGCGCTCAACAACCGCCCGGCCTTCGGTTTCAACTTCGACCCCAGCCACTTCATCCACCAGCAGTTCGATCCGGTCGAGTTCATCGAGCGCTTCCCCGACAAGATTTATCACGTTCACGTCAAGGATTCGAAAGTGCATCTCAACGGGCGCAGCAGCATTCTGGGATCGCACCTCGACTTTGGCGATTCACGCCGGGGCTGGAATTTCGTCTCGGTCGGGCACGGCGACGTGGATTTGGAGTCGATCATTCGCGTGCTCAACCGCATCGGCTACGACGGCCCGCTCTCGGTCGAGTGGGAAGACAGCGGTATGGATCGCGAACACGGCGCGACCGAATCTGCTGCTTACGTGCGCAAGACCGATTTCGCACCCTCGAACGTGGCCTTTGATGCGGCCTTCGCGAGTAAAGAGTAGGCGGTGATCCCGGCGCGGGAAGTGTCGAAAAAAGGGAGCATTGGTAGGGGCAGACCGACGTGTCTGCCCAAAGCCAGGGCGAACACGTAGGTTCGCCCCTGCAAGAACACCCACAGAATTCGGCACTTCGCGACACGGCAGGACTTGCAGAGGCACGAACTCCTGTGCTGTTGTCATTAAGGGGAATGTCCGCTCATTGCGAGGGGGCAAGCGGAGCGTTTCGGCTCCATCACATCGCCAGGGAGAGGAACCATGAACAAATTTCTGCTCGCTTCTGCCGGTATCATCAATACCAGCATCCGAAACGCGCTGCTTGACCTGCTGGGCAAACCGATTGCTGAGTGCAGCGCGCTCTGCATTCCCACCGCGTCATACGCCCAGTCCAACGGTGCCGAACGGGCATGGGTTTTCATCAGCGGGCAGGAACCCAGAACGCCCATGATCGAACTGGGCTGGAAATCGATGGGCGTGTTGGAACTGACCGCGCTGCCCAGCGTCGGTCAGGAGACGTGGCTTCCCGCAGTCCGCGAGGCGGATGTGCTGCTGGTGAATGGCGGCGACCCGATGTTTCTGTCCTACTGGATGCAGCAGTCCGGGCTGGCAGACGTTTTGCCGTCGCTGAACGCGGTCTGGGTGAGCCTGAGCGCCGGGAGCATGATCATGACGCCGCGCATCGGGGAATGGTTCGTCAATTGGAAACCGCCCACCGGGGGCGATGAAACGCTGGGACTGGTCGATTTTTCGATCTTCCCGCACCTCGATCACCCGGCTCTGCCCTACAACACGATGGCACACGCGGAAAAATGGGCAGCCACGCTCCCGAACGCGGCCTATGCGATTGACGATCAGACGGCCATCAAAGTGGTGGACGGAGCCGCCGAAGTCATCTCCGAAGGCCATTGGAAATTTTTTCCGCACTAAATGCGCTCGCAGAGAAAAAGGGCGAGGCACGTCTCCCCCCGCCTCCTCAGCTACAAAGTGGAGAGGGAGAAAAACGGGTTGTCGGGTATGGCTAAACTCTGTTCTCATCGGAAAAGTACATAACGTCCCTTTTTCCGTCTTTAATCGTTAAGATGGGTAAAATCTCAGTGAGGTTAGGTATGTTTTTGTAGGGGCGCACGGCCGTGCGCCCCTACGGACGTCGCTTCTTTCGTAAGTTACTTATCCATGCTTACTTCTGGTGGCGCTCTGAATAACGTGAGTTTTGCTTAAGACCTCGTAAAAATGTCTTGATCCAAAGCTCACGTTATCTACGACCAGGCATCGTCGTCGGGGAAGATGTTCACGTATTCGGTGCGCGTAAGCGGTGTCACAAGCATATCAGTGGTAGTATCACGCCACTTCAAAAAGTGGTCAGTCTCGCGGTGCTGGGTGCGTGCATCCTTTGAGCGATAGAATTCGACCAAGACGAAGCGTGTAGGGTCGTCGGCTTGTTGTATCACGTCAAAACGTGCGATGCCCGCCTCGTGGATACTGTTACGAGCGTTTTCGACTGTCGCCGCTTTGAAGGCTTCCACATATTCCGATTTGACATGAAGGAAGACGTGTAAAATATGCATGGACTTTTCTTTGATTGCTAAGGTGTGGCGAGTATAGCATGACCGCATCATAATAAAAAAGGTTTGCTATTCTTATCCATAACTGACGTTAAATATTCTTCGCTTTCAGCTAAAAGCTAACTGCTCAAAGCTCATTGCTAAAAAAGGAGTTCTTTCATGCCAGATGAAGTCGGATTTGTGACCATGGCGGGGCGTAAAGCCGAAAAAGAAGCACCTACCCTCGGCATCGGGATGCTTGGCTATGCCTTCATGGGCAAGGCGCACTCCAATGCCCTTAAGAAGCTGCCCTACATGATGTATCCGCCCGTCGCCATCCCGCGACTGGTCGCCGTCGCCGGACGCAACGCCGAAGCCACCGCCGAAGCCGCCAAACGCTACGGCTACGAGAAATACTACACCGACTGGCACGACCTGATTAACGACCCCGATGTGCAGGTCTTCGACAACGGCGGCCCCAATGACGTACATGCCGAGCCGTGTATCGCCGCCGCCGAAGCGGGCAAGCACATCTTCTGCGAAAAGCCGCTCGGTCGCACCGCTGAAGAAGCCAAAATCATGCTCGATGCGGTCGCCAAAGCAGGCGTGCAGAATATGGTCGCTCACAATTATCGCTTCGTCCCGGCGATTGTGCTGGCGCGCAACCTGATCACCAGCGGCAAGCTCGGCAAGATTTATCACTTCCGCGCCGTCTACCTGCAAGAATGGATCATGGATCCGAATTTCGGCAAGGTCTGGCGGCTCGATAAGAGTATCGCGGGCAGCGGCACGCTCGGCGATCTCGGCTCGCACATCATCGACCTGGCGCGCTATCTCGTCGGTGAGCCGACCAAAACGATGGCGATGACCAAGACCTTCATCAAGGAACGCCCGCTGCTCGACGGCTCCGGCGGACGCGGCGAAGTCGATGTCGATGACGCTTTCACCGCCTTGATCGAGTTCGAGAACGGGGCAATGGGCACGCTCGAAGCCTCACGCTTCGCCGCCGGACGCAAGAACTACGAAGTTCTCGAAATCAACGGCGAACATGGCTCGATCCGCTTCAACATGGAGCGCATGAACGAACTCGAAGTCTACTGGGCGGACGAAGAACCGCGCGACACACGCGGCTTCCACACCGTTTCCGTGACCGAATCGTTTCACCCCTATTACGAAAACTGGTGGCCTCAGGGCCATATTATCGGCTGGGGAGAGACCTTTGTCCACGAGTTCCATCATTTCTTCAATGCCATCATCAATGGTGATCCGGTCAATCCGTTGGGCGCGACCTTCGAGGATGGCTACCGTACCGCCGTCGTCAGCGACGCGATCCTCAAATCCGCCGAAACGGGTCGTCAGGTCGATATTCAATACTAACCATCCAATTGTTTTGTAGGGGCAGACCCGTGTGTCTGCCCAATGTAGGGGCGACCTGCCAGGTCGCCCCTACAAAATCACCGATCATCCTTAATCCACAGGACGCCCATGCCCCAAACCTACCATCTCGAACCCACCGTCGACAACCTCCACGCCTATTTCTCAGCCGAGCGCCCGCCCATTCTCACCATCGATCCCGGCGATTCCGTGATCTACAAGACGCTCGAAGCGGGCTGGCGCGTCGAGCCGCTCAAAGGCGGCGCTTACGAAGATGTAGCCCGCTATCCCGGTCACGATCCTGAAGTGCATGGGCGTGGTCACGCGCTGATCGGCCCGGTATTTGTGCGCGGCGCAAAACCCGGCATGACGCTTGCCATCCGCATCAACGAGATCATCCCGGCGAGTTGGGGCAATACGCTGGCAGGTGGCTTTAAAAACCCGGTCAACACGCGCTACGGCACTGAGGATCACGGCATCGCGCACGCCTGGAAAATGAACACCGAGACCATGACCGCCGTAAATCATTTAGGCCATACCGTCACGCTGCGCCCCTTCATGGGCGTGATGGGCTTGCCCCCGGCGGAACCGGGACGCCACCCGACCCCGCCGCCGCGTGTGACGGGCGGCAACCTCGACTGCAAGGAGTTGATCGCGGGGACGACCCTCTATCTGCCGATTGCCGTCGAAGGCGCGCTCTTTTCGACGGGCGACGGTCATGGCGTGCAAGGGGATGGCGAAGTCAGTATCACGGCGATTGAATGCCCGATGGAGAAGGTTGATTTGACGTTTGATGTGCGCGACGATTTCCCGATCAGCGTGCCACACGCCCACACGCAAAACGGCTGGCTGACGATGGGTTTCGGCGATAACCTCGACGACGCCACCTACATGGCGCTCGAAGCCATGTTCGCGCTGATGCAGAAGCAGTATGCGCTCGAACGGCTCGACGCGATTGCGCTTGCCAGCCTCACCGTTGATTTGCACATCACGCAGATCGTCAACGGCGTGGTCGGCGTTCACGCGATTCTGCCGCATGGAGCGATTCGGTGAGCGAAGATTTAGCGCTGAGGGATCGGCTGGAACACTATTATCGTGAACCAAATCATCCAGAAGCGCAGATTAGCGACTTGATGGCAATTGGTGGTGGCTGGGAAACGGAAATTTATTCATTCACAGCGAGATTGAATATTGCGCCGTCAACTCCTGTCGAGAATCATTTAATCTTGCGTATGTATCCCGGTGACAATGCTGCCGAAAAGTGCGAACGTGAATACGTCGGAATGACGTACATAAAGATGATGGGCTATTCCGTTCCTCGCGTAATTTATCGCGTAAAGGATGCAGCACAGCTTGGCAAACCAGCTCTTGTCATGGAGAAGATCGACAGTCGGTCACTCGGCAATGTGATACGCGAACAGCCTGAGCGCCACAGCGCACTATTCACAATGTTCGTTCAGCTTCTGGTCAATCTGCATCGCTTGCCTTATCGTGCGCTGCTCGAACCCAATACTGACCCCGTGCCCGCCGACCTGATCCGCCGCAAATTCAGCGAAGGCCGCGCACTCATTATCGATCAATTCCAGCAAGTGTGGGCAATCCCGATCTTTGACTGGCTCGAAGCGCGCCTACCCGATGTGCTGAAGACCGCCTCGCTCTCGATCATCCACAACGATTTTCACCCCTATAACATTCTGCTCTCGCCCGAAGATCAGCCCTTCGTCATCGACTGGAGCCTGATCGAAATCAACGACTACCGCTTTGATCTCGGCTGGACGCTGATTCTCTCCGCACTCCGATCAATTGAAGAACGCAACCTCATCCTCAGCGAATATGAGCGCCTGCGCGGTCAACCCGTCGATCACATCGAATATTTCGAGGTGATTGGCGCTTTACGCCGTCTGGTTGATCTGTCCGTTTCGCTCAGCGCAGGCGCGGACGCGCTGGGAATGCGCCCTGATACCGTCGAGATCATGCGCCGCCAGCGCGAAGATTATCAGCGGGTGTATGATTTACTATGCACATACACGGGATTAAAACTGCCCGAAATCGAGCGGTTGCTCGACACACTTAGAGGGTAATTTGATGCCAAAAGTCATTCATTTGTGGATTGAGCGCATTCTGATTGCGGGGATTCTGCTCGGTATCGCCGGGATGTTCCAGCCCTGGGCGATTGAGTTGTATACCTGGGGCTTTCACCTGCTCGTCTTCGCGACTCTCGGCTTCATCATCATCTCGCACATCACCCCCCGCGACGAAGAACCCGCCTAAAACAAACCTCACCCCTCAATCCCCTCTCCCTATGGAGAGGGGAAGCTGACCTATTGCGAACGTCTTTTGTTCGCATGGTCAGCAGGGGTGAGGTTACACTATGCTTTCGGCGCTTGACCGTTGCTGCTCGACCCGCTGCCGTTCTCACTCGCGCTGCCGTCGCCCGCCGCCTGCATCGCGCTCATGAAGCGGCTCATGATGCTCGTCAGCTCCATCGGCAGCACGAACTTGGTTGACGGACTCGCGCCCACCGAGCGCAGCGTATCGAGATATTGCAGCATCATCGTCTTTTCGTCGATGGTCTTGGCCTGAGAGAACAGCGCTTCCAGCGCTTCGGCGCGACCCTGCGCCAGCAAGACCTGTGCCTGCCGCTCGCCTTCCGCCCGCAAAATGTTCGACTGACGTTCACCTTCCGCCCGCAGAATGTTCGACTGTTTCTCGCCTTCCGCTACGTTGATCGCCGACTGGCGTTCACCTTCGGCTTTCGTCACGGCGGCACGGCGCTCGCGTTCGGCACTCATCTGGCGATTCATGGCGTCCTGCACCAGTTTCGGCGGGTCAACCTCGCGGATTTCCACCCGCGTCACCTTCAGTCCCCAGCGCTCGGTCACTTCGTCCAGCTTGACGCGCAGCACGTCGTTGATGCTCTCACGCTTCGACAGCACGTCGTCCAGTTCAATATCGCCGATCACGGCGCGCAGCGTCGTCGCCGCGATATTGAGCGACGCCTGCACCACGTTCTCGACTTCCAGCACCGACAGCTTCGGGTTGACGATCCGGTAGTACACCAGAAAGTCAATGTCGATGGCGGTGTTATCCTTCGAGATCGCCGTCTGGCGCGGAATTTCGAGGAAACGCTCGCGCAGATCGACCTTCTTGGCGGTTTCCAGAAACGGCATGATGAAGGTGATGCCGGGGCCGCGCGTCCCGGCATATTTACCCAGCGCCAGCACGACGAGGCGTTCGTATTCCGGCACGACCCGCACTGCGCTGAAAATAACGTAGAACACGACCAGAACCAGAAAAACGATTAGAATGCCAGGGATATTCTCCATGTCTGTTATGCCTCCTCTTGGCGCTTTTGCTTGACTGCTTCGACGTAAAGGGTGAGTCCATTTTGTTCAACAACAGCGACCGGTGTGCCTGTATCCAGCCTGTGATCGCTGCGCGCCGTCCAGGTTTCGCCGCGCACATAGACCGTTCCCAGCGGGTCGAGCGTGCTCTTGACGTAACCTTCTTCCCCGACAATCGACTGGTCTTCGACCCGTGCCGGGCCAAGATGGCGATAGTTGAAAATCCGCACCAGCGCATAACGATAGTACAGCAGCGAGAACATGATCGTCAGAACGATGAGCGGCGGCGAAACGGTCAGCCCGTCAAAAAGTTTCACGCTCCCTGCCGCTTGCAGTGCCAGCCCACCGACCGCCAGCAGCAGCAGCCGTCGATCCAGGAAGGGCATGACCAGAAAACTAAGCACGCCAAAGACGATCAGCACGAGCGCCCACCAGTTGGTCGGCAGGTTCGCCAGCGCGACCAGCGCGCCACCGACGCCGAGAATTGCCAGCACTTCGGCGATGCCCGTCCCCGGCATGTGGATAGCGACCACGCTCAGCCACAGCCCGGCAATCAGGATCAGATAAACGAGGTTGGGATCAATTTGTGCCATTTCGGCCTAAACCCCGCAGATAGGTTTCATAACTATCCTAATTATAGTCCTTACGTCCTAACCCAGTCCCCCACCAATTGGGAGGCAGTGATAAAACATTCATACAGAACTTAGGTGTGTGCTTGCTGCGCGATTTATTTTTTTGCACCTTTGCTTTGAATCTTTTCTCTCTTTTACTTCTTTACTCATAGATGACCTAAATCGATACGGCCTAATCTGTAGGGGCAGACCCGTGTGCCTGCCCTGGTTCTTGGAGGGGTGCAGCACGCTGCGCCCTGTTTCCAAGCCACCCAAATCAGGCAGTGTCTGTATCGGTCATCTATCCGTCCCCAGTCCTCCTCGATGAAAGGTTTGTATTTTCGTATCAACCCGTAGATTAAGAATTGTTGCGTTCTTTAAAGCCGGATTATAATGGAGCGGCAAACGTGTAAAGCATTACATGACTTGGAAAGTATGCAAACTTCTCCTACTGTGATTCCCACTTTGCGTATTGACGGCGAGCGCCTCCATGCCGATTTTGAGCATCTGAACACCATCGGCGCAACGCTGGATGGCGGGGTCAGCCGCGTCGCGCTTTCGCCAGAAGACCTGACCGCCCGCGCCTGGTTCGCGGATCGCATCGAAGAAGCCGGACTGATCGTCTGTGACGACGACGCGGGTAATCTCAGCGGCGTCCTCAAATCCAGCCGTCCCAACGCCAAAACCCTCTTGATCGGCTCGCACCTCGACACAGTACCGAACGGCGGGCGCTACGATGGTTCGATTGGCGTGCTGGCGGCGCTTGAATGTCTGCGCACGCTGCGCGAAGCCGGGATCGAACTCCCGCTTACACTCGAAGCCATCAATTTCACCGACGACGAAGGCGCATGGCGCTCGATGTTCGGCTGCCGCGCCTTCGCCGGAGTGCTGACATCGGGCGATCTCACCGACCAGCAGGTCGATAACGCACCTTTTCGCGCAGCGATGGCGCGGGCAGGCATCAATCCGCGTGACATCGGGCGCGCCAAACGCGCACCCTCGTCGCTGGCGGGCTATCTCGAACTCCACGTCGAACAGAGCGCGCGCCTGTTTCGCTCCGGCGTCAACATCGGCGCGGTGACGGGCATCGTCGGGCGCACGACCTATCAACTGACCTTCAGGGGGCAGGCCGGGCATTCCGGCACGACCGATATGTATAAGCGGCGCGATGCGTTACGAGGCGCTGCTTTGTTTGTGGTACGGGGACATGATGCCATCCGTGAGCGCTACGGCGACGGCATTTTCAACGTCGGCGATATTGAGGTCGAGCCGGGGGCGTTTAACATCATTCCCAGCGGCGCGCGCCTGCTGATGGAATGTCGTCATATCAGCGAAAAGATTCTCACGGAGATGGAAACCGTCCTCCTCGGCATCGCCCGCGAATGTGCCGCCGCCAACGGCCTTGAGGTCGAACCCAAACCGATTATCCACGTACCAGCCGCCACGATGGCGGCTGGTCTGATTCAGGCCATTGAGCAGTCCGCCGACACGCTCGGCCTGACGCATATGTCGCTCTTTAGCTATGCCGGACATTCCGCCCAGATTCTCAGCAAAATCATGCCCAGTGGCATGATTTTTATTCCCTCGGTCGATGGCATCAGCCACCACCCGCGCGAATTCACCGAATGGTCGGATGTCGTCAACGGCGCGAACGTCCTCCTGCAAACCATCCTCAACGTCGCGAGTGTATAATACATTCTAGATGAAACATCTAAAGCTCGTTTTGGAGGGTGCTTATGACGACCGCCGTTCGACTTTCTGCGATAGTCACCGAAGATCATGAATTGACTGTCAAAGTGCCGGGAGAAATTCCCCCGGGTCGCGTTGAACTTCTCATTCAGCATTCGGTCGATCCAATTCCGAGCGCTTCAATAAATCCGGCACGTGACGCTGCACGTGCAAAATTAGCGGCGGCTGGATTGCTCAGTTCTGCTCATCATCTCCCGTCAGGAACTCGTATTCCGAGTGAAGCTGAAGTTCGTTCGGCTGGTGCATTACCCTCTGGAGCACGTCCATCGGAGGAACTCATTCACGAAGATCGAGACGAGGCGTGAGCAATTACTACCTGGATACGAGTGCTCTCATCAAATGCTATGTGAGTGAAACTGGATCAACCTGGATAAAAACACTGGCTGACCCTACAGCCGGAAATGTAATCATTGTCTGCGATTTGACAGCAGTTGAAGTTTTTTCAACATTGGCGCGACGGCAGCGTGAGGGTACAGTCACTCCAGCGAATGTATTGATCCTTCAGAGCCGTTTCTTGTTCGATTTTGAGCATGAGTATCTTTCTGTGGTGTTGGAAGACGCGGTTTTGAGTCGCGCTCGTGATTTACTCAACCGCTACCCGCTGCGTTCCCTCGATTCGATTCAACTCGCAAGTGCCTTAGAAGCCGTGAATGCTCTCGGCGAACCTATAATCTTTATCAGTGCTGACAAAAATCTGTTGGCAGCGGCAGCGGGGGATGGATTTAACACGGATAACCCAAATAATTATCCGTGATTTGAAAGCTACAACGTTCTATCAACTTATTATACCAGTAACCCTTTGCTCAACTTCTCTCCCAAAATTCACGCCCATCCGCTCAATCGCATAGAGTAATGATGATCTCTGCATCTCAAGAGGAAAGCGCATGAGTGTCGAATACCTTAGCCCGGATGGTCTGAACAAGAATCCGGCCTTCAGCAACGTGATCGTCGTCAGCGGCAACGCGAAAACCGTCTATGTCGGCGGGCAGGACGCCCTCGATGCCTCCGGGCAAATCGTCGGCAAGGGCGATCTCAAGGCACAGGTCGAGCAGGTGCTCAGGAATATCGAAATCGCGCTGGCGGCAGGCGGCGCGAAACTCGAACACGTCATCAAATGGAATTTGTACGTCGTGCAGGGACAATCGCTGCGCGAAGGCTATGCCGCCTTTCAGTCCATCGGCGTCAAACAGCCTCATCCCCCCGCCATTTCGATGGCCTTCGTCTCCGGCCTCGCCAACCCCGATTTCCTCGTCGAAATGGACGCCATCGCCGTCGTACCAGAAGGCTGATCTTTAGCAATACGCGGGAGCGTTCCTGTAGGGGCGCGCCCATGTGTGCGCCCTTTACTCATCACTCATCACTGTTTTTCGCTTTTACTCAGTCCTCAATCCTCAGTCCTGTTCTTACTCAGCACTCAGCACTCGGTACTCGGCACTTCTTTTCAGAATCGTCCCATCATCGAACTCGCATACCCCGTCAGTTCGGTATACCCGTACCCCGTCGCGTCACCCGATATTTTGACCGTGCCTTCCCAGTAGGCGATGCCGCTGCCGTTCAGTTCCTGATCGGCGATCTGCGGCGTGATTGTTAGTTTCAACGGATTACTTTCCCCGATATTCACGCTCACGTTCCAGCCCGCCGGATAGGACGCGTGCGTATGCGGGCTTGTCCACGTCCCGGTGGAGGCAATCGTGAACGAGTCGGACGGCAAAAACTGCGTCGAACCATCCTTATTCACCAGCAGCCCGCCGAAATACGGGTCTTTGCTCCCGTCCGTCTGCCGAATCTGACCGAGCATCAACTGGCGACCGTCGTCCAACTGTAAGCCGAACCAGTCCCAGCCTTTGGCGTCCGCGCCGAGCGCGCTTGTGCCAAACTCGTGATCCATCCACGACGCCCCACTGACCGTGTAGGCTTTCCCGTCAATCGTAATCGTCCCGCTGGTTTGCAGGTCGGTCAGCGAATAGTAGTAGCTGGCGTTGCCGGGTTCGGCGCTTTTGGCGCTCAGCCCGTGATCGCCTTGCAGGGCAGGCGGCTTGCTCTGGTCGAGCGTGAAATCGACCGCCACCTTGTCCGTCGCCGCCGTGATCTGCGTCTGCGTGTCGTCGGCGTTGGTGCCAATCACCTGCCAGTTGCCCAGCCACACTCGGTAATTCGGCTCGATCTCCGCCCCTGCCAGTCCCGCACCGCTCCGGCTGAAGCGTTCGTCGTGAAAAAACTGATTGCCCGCCACGTCGCTGACGGCGAAATGCACCATGTACAGTTGATTCGTCCGCCACTCCGAGGCCGTATCCGTCTCAGTGGGCGAAATCGCCCGCCGGAAGATCGTGAACTGGTAGCCGAAGCGCTCGCCGGTGTCGGCTTGCACATTACCCGTGTAATACCACCACTCGGTTTGAAAATCAGGGTGCGCACCGAAATCCTGCGGAAACTGCCAGTCGCGCGCCCCGATGGCGCGGGCGTAACCGCTCGTGTCGCCGCCGATGTTCGCCAGCATCGCGCTGGCATTGACGGCATCGCTGCCGCCGCTCACGCTGATCAGGCTGAAGCCGAACGCGACCACCGCTGCCACGATCACAAGGAGAAGGATGAGGCGCTTCATTCGCTGGAATACTCTGTATTGTTCCGATTTTCACAAGTATAGCATGGATGTTTTAACGCCGCATAAGCAAACGCCTAAAATTCGCCAAGCGTTAACAAACGTTTATCTCAGTCGTTCACGAAATTCATATATGTTATCATCAATAAAAAAGGGAAACGCATGGAAGATCAAGCAGGACAGGCAGCAAAATCAAAATCAACCGAACCGCTGATCGTCATCGCCTCGAATCGCGGGCCATACGCTTTTCGCAAGAAAAAGGACGGCAGCTTTGCCACCCGACGCGGCGAGGGTGGGCTGGTCACGGCGCTGGCGGCGCTGGCGCAGAGTCACGATGTGTTGTGGATTGCAGCAGCGCTCAGCAAGGACGATCAGGAATGGGCCAGCGCACAGGGCAAGTCGGTCGTCAAGCTCAACGACATGAGTCTGCGCCTGATCATCCCGGATCACCGCCGCTACCGCATGTATTACAATGTCATCTCCAACCCGCTGCTCTGGTTCATCCACCATGAACTCTGGGATTCGCCGCGCAATCCGGTCATCACCCGCGACACCTGGGAAGCCTGGCGTGAAGGTTATGTCGCCATCAACCGGCGCTTTGCCGAAGTCATCGCCGAAGCCGTGAACGACAGCGTCGCCGATACCAACCGCCCGGTCATCGTCTTTCCGCAGGATTATCATCTCTACCTCGTGCCACACTTTCTGCGCCAACTGCTCGGCAGGCGGGTGCAGATTCAGCCCTTTATCCACATTCCCTGGCCGGGGCCGGATTCATGGCGCGCGCTGCCCAGCGAAATGCGCCTGATGCTGCTCGAAAGCCTGCTCGAAAGCGACCGCGTTGGCTTCCAGACCAGCGCCGACGCCTTCAACTTCGTCCAGACCTGCCGCATCTACGTCGAGAGCGCCCATTCGCATGGCAGCCGTACCTCGATTGAGTGGCATGGGCGCACCGTCGATGCCAAAGCCTACCCCATTTCGATTGACGTCCAGAAAGTCGAAGCGCTGGCAGAAGATCGGCAGACGCGCCTGCTCAAACAGCAGCTTCTGCACACGATTGCCGACAACCGCCTGATTCTGCGCATCGACCGCATCGAACCGAGCAAAAATATCCTGCGCGGCTTTCTCGCCTTCCGCGAACTGCTCGAACAGCACCCCGAACATCGCGGCAAAATCAAAATGCTGGCGCTGCTCGTGCCATCACGCATGGAAGTCGTCGAATACCAGACCTATTTGCAGGAGATTATGGCGGTCGCCGGACTGATCAACGCCGAATTCAGCGACAGCATCTGGGAGCCGACGCGCATCATCATCGGTAACAACTACCAGCGTGCGATTGCTGCCATGCAGCTTTCCGACGTGCTGCTCGTCAACCCAATTGCCGACGGCATGAATCTGGTCGCCAAAGAAGGCCCACTCGTCAACGAGCGCGGCAGCGTGCTGGTTTTATCCGAACTGGCGGGGGCGTTCTACGAACTGGGCGACTATGCCCTGACGATTTCGCCTTACGATGTCTACAGCACCGCCGAAGCCCTGCATCAGGCGCTCACCATGCCCTCAGAGGAACGTTTCCGCCGCGCCGAAGCCCTGCGCACCCAGATTCGCGGCGCGGGCGTCAAAGCCTGGTTCTACAATCAGGTTCAGGACGCGCTTAGGGCGTTGGAAAGCCATCCCAGCAGCAATTCAACCCCACTGACGCCTTCGACCAGTACGTCCGCGCTTTCCTGAATCACGGCAGGCGTCTCGTCCGAAGCCACACCGATGCCGACCGCGTAGCATTTGCCCTCACGCCGCAGCGTCTGCGCCATCCGCAGCGCGGCGGCATCGGTCACATCATCCCCCAGATACATCGCGCCGTCGAGCGCATAATCCTCAATCAGACGGGCGAACGCGCTGCCCTTGTCCACCTTAAGTTCGGGCAGCACCTCGAACACCATTTTGCCCTCGAAAAAGCTGAGGCCGTTGTCATGCGCGGCCTGCTCGATCAGCGGCAGTAGTTTCGCCCGTACCGCCGCCGGGTTGGCTGTTTTGCGGTAATGAAACGACGCCGTGATCCGCTTGTCCTGCAAAACCATTCCCGGCTCCATCTGCGGCGTGATCGTCTCAATCACTCGTTGCAGCGCCGGACGCAGCGCCAGCGCCGCTGGCAATCCGTCGATTTGCCCATCATGCCAGCGTTCCAGCCCGTGATTACCGACGTAGACCAGTTCGTCCAGCCCCACGCGCTCGCGCAGGTCGTCCGCGCCGCGCCCGGACATCGCCGCCACCAGCGTGATCTGCCCGGACAGGCGGCGCAGCAGGTCGCGGCTTTTCGTCGTCACCTGCGCGGCGTTCGGGTCTGGCACAACCGGGCTGATCGTCCCGTCCATGTCCGTCACCAAACCGATCCGCTGCCCCTGCTGCGCCCGCTCAATCCACCCGTGCAGTTCCTCGCTTTGTACGAAATTCACGGTTACAATCCTCGTATTCTTGACCAAAATGTCGCTAGCAAATCTACCGCTATATTTTTAAGATTTTACTATCTTCGAAAAATTGGAGTTTTTGCATGAACGTACGGCCCACCGCACCCGCTTCAGAACCCACGCCGGAGTTTCTTGACCGTTCCAATGCGGTCTTTGGAAGCTGGGAAAATGGCGAACTGCCGTTTAAGGATGCGCTCGATCAACTGACGGCGCTGGAGCGAGAAGCGCAGCAGTCGCGCAATCTCCCCAATCAGGGGCGCGCCGAACTCCTGCTCGGCATTTTACAAGGCTACCGCGCCAACCTTGACGCCAGTATCTCGCACTTCGAACGCGCCCGCGACCTGTTCGAACGGGCAGGCAACCGCCGCCGTGCCGTCGGCTGCATCCTCAACCTCGGCGAAAGCTATCGCCTGAAGGGCTATTTCAGCCGCGCCCGTCAGTTATTCCGCAGCGCCTATGATAGCGCTGCCGAACTCGGCGCGGTCGATACCCAGACGATTGCCGCCACCAACGAGGGGCAGATGCTCATGAGCATGGAGCACCTCGACAGCGCCCGAACCACCCTCGAAAAAGCCTTCCAACTGGCTGCGCAAATCACCGAGCGCCCCGACCAGCGCCTGCAACTGCTCTGCGAAACGCAGTCCTGTCTCGCGCTGGTGCATCTGCGCCTCAAGGATTATGAGCAGGCGTGGGTCTATCTGTTTGCCGCCCTCAAAATCGCGCAGGACATCAAGCAGCCGCTGCACCTCGGCCTGACCTACCGCTCACTCGGCGAAATCCTCACGACCGTCGGCTCGCTGCCACCGGGCGCAGATTCATCGCTGTCAAGCGACCCGGACGAGCATTTCCGCGCCTCCAGCGAAGCCTTCCGCAGCATCAAGGCCGAAGGCGAAGCCGCCCGCACCATGTATCTGCACGCGCTCAGCCTCGCGGCGCGCGGTCACGGCATGACCGCCGCCCGCAAATTGCAGCAGGCCATGTTGATCTTCACGCGCCTGGGCATGGCGGATGATGCCGCCAAAGCCACCCGCGCGCAAATGGACGTCCTCGCCAACGCCGGAAGCTAATTCTCGTCTGCTTTCACGCATTTGTGGGCGCACCTGGGTGCGCCCATTTTTATTTCTGCAATTGACCATACCCGCTATCGATCTCATTCTGTACAATAGCAGCATAAGCTGTCTGGAAAGCCTCTCAGAGGTTTTAAGGGGTCAGGCAGCGCTCGAAAAGTCAGTTTTTTTCACACAAGGTTCACAGCAATGGCAAGGCTCAGTCAAATCCTCGTCACCGCACTCATTGGCAGCATTCTCTTTGCCGGGTTGCCTATCCTGGCCTGGGGTATCGCTGATTTTCAGGGATTCATCGCCCATCCGGCACGAGCAGGCTATCTCATCATCACCGTTCTGTTGCAAATTGTTGTGGCGGCGCAGTTCCCCGGTGCGGGACGCAGCAGCAGCAAGGGGCAAAAATTGGTACGCCAGCAGCAGGTGGCGATTGTGCTGCTGCAAATCATCTCGCTGGCGATCGTGATCGCTATCCCCTACACCGACGCTCGCGACATCGCCGTGATCGGTGAGGCGGATCTGCTGCGCTATCTGGGTCTCGGCGTGTTTGCGCTGGGTTTCCTGCTCATGAACTGGTCAGCCGCCGTGCTAGGCCATCAATTCAGCACGCAGGTGACGATTCAGGAAGGCCATCAGCTTGTCACCGCTGGCCCCTACCGCCTGATTCGCCATCCCCGTTATACGGGCATTCTTTTATTCAATCTGGGGATCGCCCTCGTTTTCCGCTCGTGGTTGGGTCTGCTGATCGTCGCGCTGCTGGCGCTGCTGCTGCTCTGGCGTATTCATGACGAAGAAGCGCTCATGCACCAGCAGTTCGGTGCAGACTGGGAAGCCTACGCCGGACATTCGCGACGGCTGGTTCCCTATATCTGGTGAGGCGCACGGTACGCCTCACCCTATTTTGCTTTTCCTCTGTGTCCTCTGCGATCTCTGTGGTTAAATAGCCCTGTGTTGATCGTATCAGAGGGAATCGCTCATGCCATCCGCACTCGCAAACGTTCGCGTCCTCGACTTTACGCGCGTGCTGGCGGGGCCGTTTTGCACCATGCTCCTCGCCGATCTCGGCGCGGACGTGATCAAGGTCGAAAGCCTCGACGGTGACGAAACCCGCCAGTGGGGGCCGCCCTTCGATGCGGAAGGTCGCAGCGCCTACTACCTCAGCGTCAACCGCAACAAGCGCAGCCTCACCCTCAACCTGAAATCCGCCGCCGGTCAGCAGATTGCCCGCCAGCTTGCCGCCGACAGCCAGATCGTCGTCGAGAACCTCAAACCGGGCGGCATGGCAGCCTTCAGCCTCGGCTTCGACGATCTGCGCGCCCTTAATCCGGCGCTCGTCTACGCCAGCATCAGCGGTTTCGGGCAGACCGGCCCCTACAGCGACCGTCCCGGCTATGATTTCGTCATTCAGGCCATGAGCGGCCTCATGTCGATCACGGGCGAAGTCGAAGGCGCGCCCTCCAAAGTCGGCGTCGCCATTGCCGATGTCGTCGCCGGGTTGTTCGCCTCGTCCTCGATCCTTGCCGCGCTCCGTCACGCCGAGCGCACGGGCGAAGGCCAGCACCTCGACATCGCCCTACTTGACACGCAGATCGCCGCGCTCGTCAACATCGCCAGCAGCGCGCTGGTTTCCGGTCAGACACCCAAACGCTACGGCAACGCCCATCCGAGCATCGTCCCTTATCAAACCTTCCGCGCCGCTGACGCCGAGTTCGCCCTCGCCGTTGGCAATGATCGCCAGTTCGCCCAGCTTTGCCGCCTGATCGACCGCGAGGAATGGACAGCCGATCCGCGTTTTGCGACCAATCCGGCGCGCGTCGCCAACCGTGCCGTGCTGATCGCGCTGCTCGACGGCGTATTTGTCACGCGTCCCGCCGTCGAATGGGTCGCCGGAGCGCTTGAACTCGGCATCCCCGCAGGCACGCTCAACACCGTCTCGCAAATGCTGGAGGATCAGCACGTTCAGGCGCGCGGCCTCATCCACGTCATCGACAATCTGCGCTTAATCGGCAATCCCGTCGGCTTCTCCGCGACCCCGCCATCTGTTCGCACCCCGCCGCCCGATCTCGGCGAACACACCGACGCCATCCTGCGCGAACGCCTCGGCCTCACCGACGCCGAAATCGCCGCCCACCGCGCCAGCGGCGTCATTTAGCGGATCGCTTCTCGTAAGAGCAGGTCTGAGACCTGCCCTCAATCTTTTCTCTGTGTCCTCTGTGTCCTCTGTGGTTCAATCGTTTTTGCTTTTAATCGGTGAATTCCGCTGACCGCCAAGGCATTTCCTGAAACAGCCACGAATTGCCATCGGGATCGCTGAAGCCCGCATACTTGATGCCGCCGCCCGCCTCGCTCACGTCGCCCACGTCCACGCCCCGGCTGATCAGCGCCTCGCGCGCTTGAGCCACATCCTTGACCACCAGATGAATCGCCTTGATCGTTCCCGGCGTCATCGACGTGATTTCGCCCATCCCAGTCCCGATCACAATCGAGCAGGCTGACCCCGGCGGCGTGAGTTGCACCACCCGCATCCCGTTCCCCGGCTCCACGTCGTGATCGAGATGAAAGCCCACTTTATTCACGTAAAACGCTTTCGCCCGATCCACATCCGTTACCGGAATCGGCACCAGTTCCAGTTTCATATCCATTGTGTTGTCTCCAGAGTCAATTACACTTCGCGATTTGCTTGTCTTCCCCTCGCCACTGCATGGCGAGGGGATTGAGGGGTGAGGTTTCTTTTTACTTCTTCACCTTGAAACTCAGATGCACCACCCCCGGCGCTTTGACCGCGCTCGTGCAGTCCAGTTCAATCGGTTCAATCCCCAGAGACTCGAACAGGCGCACGCCCTTGCCCAACAGCACTGGCACCAGATCGATCCCGATTTCGTCCAGCAGACCCGCTTTCAAAAACTGCCGTGTAATCTCTGCGCCGCCGACTGCCAGCGCTTTGTCTCCGGCGATTTCCCGCGCTTTCGCCAGCGCCGCGTCCAGCCCGCCTTCGGTCACGAATGTGAAATGCGGCGAGTCTGCCCATTCCTGCGGGATGCTGTGCGTCAGAATCACCACAGGAACGCCCATCGGATGCCTGCCGCCCCAGGCGTGAGCGGTATCGAACATCCCGCGCCCCGAAATGATTGCGCCGACGGTTTTGGGCGCTTCCTCGAACCGCTCCGCGCCGGTTTCCGACATTTTGAAATCGTAATCCTTCTCGCCGGACTGCACCTTCACTTCGGTATCACCCATCATCATCCACGCGAAGACGCGGCTGGCGTCGTTGTTTTCATCGGCAATAAACCCGTCCAGCGACATTGAAAATCCTGCCCCGATGCTGCTCATCTTGGTTTCCCTTTGCTTGGATTAGCTGCTGCACTCGATAGTCTTAGGATAATCCAACCGTCAGGCCGGGTCTTGTAAAAAATGGCAAGCAGTTCCCTGGCGTACATCACGCTTTGTTGTCAGATGGGCGCGTGAACGGGTATAAATCCGGGGGTCTCAAATAAACCAATTTATAAATACAAACGAGTACTCTATCCATGATCGACACCTCATCTCCTCAATTCGACCTTGCGCAGCGTCTCGCCACCCGCTTTGGCGAACTGTCCCAGGTCGAAGCCGTCGCCCTCACCGGCTCAGCCAGCATGGGCGTCGCCGATGCCTATTCCGACATTGACCTCTACGTCTATGTTCGCGCCAATATTCCCGTCAGCGACCGCATTGCCGTCGCTTCGCCCTACGTCGCCGCCGATGCTGAATTCGACAATCAATTCTGGGGAGCCGCCGATTCGTGGCACGACCTTGCGACCGGGATTCGCGTGGAAGGCTTGTACTGGTGGGTCTCGTTTATCGAGGGGGAAATGGATCGTGTCCTGCGCCGTCACGAGGCGTCAGTCGGTTACTCAACCGCCTTCTGGCACAGCCTCCGCAGCGGGCGTATCCTCTTTGATCGCACCCACTGGCTGACCCAGCTTCACGCTGAAGCGGAGCGCAAGTATCCCGAAGCCCTGCGCGCGGCGATTGTCGCCAAAAACCACCCCATTCTGCGCGCCATGTCCTCCAGCTACTTGCAGCAGATCGAAATCGCCGTCCAGCGCGAGGATTTCGTCAGTATCAATCATCGCGTCGCCGCACTGCTTGCCAGCTACTTCGACATCCTCTTTGCGCTCAACCGCCTGCCGCACCCCGGCGAGAAACGTTTACTGCACTATGCTGAATCACTCTGCGACCAGCGTCCGCCGCTCATGCGCCAGCAGATCACCGCGCTCGTCAGCAGCGCCGCCGCGCCCGATCTGGTCGATCAAATCAATGCGCTGCTCGACGGATTAGATACCCTGCTCGTCGCCGAAGGTTTCGACCCCGCGCATCTGTGAAGGTGTTTCATCATCGACGCGGAAAAACTAGCGGCATCGCTCTCGCAAATGACTCGTAGGGGCAGGTCTGAGACCTGCCCTTGTGCTTCTCCCCGCTCTCCGCTTGCGTAACGCAAACGTATTCTCGCGAGAGGAGTCGTAGGGGCGAGGCGTGAGGTCATTTCACAAGGGTATTCCTTGCCTAACCCGATCCCGATGGGGTGCAACATTGTAGGGGCAGGTCTGAGACCTGCCCTTGTGCTTCTCCCCTCTCCCCGAACTTGTTCGGGCGCACGCATTGCGTGGGAGAGGGGTCGGGGGTGAGGGGTGCGAGGCAGACACCTTATCTTGATGTCTATGGGGCAGGTCTGAGACCTGTCCTTGTTCTTATCCCCTCTCTCCGCTTGCGTAACGCGAACGTGTTCGCGCCAGAGGTGTCGTAGGGGCGAGGCACGCCTCGCCCGTTTTTACCCCACAGATTACTGGGCTGAACTCACATTCACCACCAGCCGTTTTGCGACTGCTTCGAAGGGAGCGAGACTTTTCTGCGCCCGCGCCACGACGACCGCCCCTTCGCTGGCGCTGATCAATTCAAACGCAAAATCGGAGGCGCTTTCCGCGTCCATGCCCGCCGCGATAAACAGGTCGGTCAATTTCTGCTGCCACGCCTCGAAAATCGCGGCGGCTTGCTGCCGCAGTTCATCGGAATCCGTTGCAATCGTCACCGCCAGCACCGAACACCCCGCCTGAAACTGCGAATAGACCAGCAGCTTCCGCCATGAATCCAGAAAAAATTCGGTGATGGCGCGGGCGCTCTCGCCGCGCTTCGTCTCCATCAGCGCGAGCGTTCGCTGGCTGCTCAGCGCAATCGCGGCGGCTATCAGCTCGTTTTTGCCCTTCGGGAAGTGATGGTAGATCGACCCTCTGGGCGCGCCCGTCAGCGCCAGCACTTCCGAAAAGGAGGTCGCCTGAAGCCCTTTGGTCGCCAGCAGTTGAATCGCGCCTTCAATCATTTGCTGTTTACTGTCGTGTACCATAATGCCTTTCAATTATGATGGTCGTCATAATTCCCTCTTGACTATGATGGTCATCATAATTTATCATGAAAACGTCAGAAGAGTATAAATCCGAAAGCGAACCATGATGCCAATGATCGATATTTATGCGACTGCCGGAACTTTCAGCAATCCGCACCAGCTCGCGGCTGATGCCGCCGCAGCGGTGAAAACCGTTGAAGCCGTTCCTGATATTCCCATGTTCAGGAAGAACACTGCCGCCTTTATCCACGACCTGCCTGCCGAATCCATCGCCAACGTCGATGGCGACAGCAGCTATGTTCGCGTGCAGGTTCTGACCAATCAGGGCGCGCTCGACCGCGAGAAACAGCTTGCCGTCGTCGAAAAACTCACCGATTTGATTGCAGCCGCTTCCGGCGATCCGACCATCAAACAGCGCACCTGGGTCTTGCTCACCGAAGCCGCCGCCGGTGGCTGGGGGCTGTGGGGTCACGCCCATACCAACGAAGAACTGGTCGGCGCGGCACGCGCAGAAATCGCCAGACTGAAAGGTCAGTAAAGCTGCCCGGAACACTATCGTGAGCAGTCATATAACTGAAAGATCGCTGTCGCGAAGCTGTCCAATCGCTGTCGATCTGGCACGTATTGGTCACGTCGCTGCTCGGCGGCCTCAACGACCTGCTTTCGCTGAAGGTTACGACTCGAAGTGGACGTCGTTTCTGTATCTGTAAGGGAGATTGCCCCTGCCAGCAGGGACAATCTCCTGTGCTTTTATTGGCGAACCGCTGCACTAAGGTCTACAGGTAGCGCAGGCTATGACTGCTTTTTTGCGATAAACACCAGTGTCTCGTGTTTCGGGGCTGCTTCCGCCTCGGTGAAATCCCCTTGAACGATGACGTCGTCAAATCCGGCCTGCTTCAGCAGCAGCAGCAGTTCATTCTTGAAATAGATGTTGGAAGTCAGGATGTGCTGCTCCTCTCCCAGCAGGCGAGCATCGTTCCAGCGCTGCGCCCAGTACTTGAGCGTAAGGACTTGTTCCAGAGGGTCGAGATCCTCTATCCGCGAACGCATCACATAGTCGCTCCCATCGGCAGCGCGTTCTCGTTCACCCTCCGTCCAGAAATCCGGGTCAAGATGCTGCCGGTTCTCCATCAGCCAGTGTTCCCAGTGCCACGAGCCACCTCCATAGGGCATTTGCACATCCAGCAGCAAAACTCCGCCGGGAGCGAGATGCTGATGGAAGCGGTGCAGCGCCAGCGCATCCTGCTGCCGCGTACTGCCGATCCCAAATGAGCCACAGACATAAATCGTCCGATAGGTACGCGGCAGATCGAGTTCGTGCATTGCCTGAACATAAAGATTAGGCGAAAGACCCTCACGTTCTGCCTTTTCGCGGCAAAGTGCCAGCATATCCGGCGAGATGTCACAGCCGTCCACATCGAACCCCGCTCGCAAATAGGGCAGCAGCAGACGCCCGGTGCCACAGCCGACATCGAGCGCGGGTTGACCATAACGTTCAATCAGCTTCCGGTAGTAGGCAATCTCCGGCCCGTTTAGATTGAACTCGGCCCAATGCTGGGCCACGATACCATAGTGCCATGTTTGTGGTGGGTACTTCATGCGTGCTTAAGCTCCGTTTTCTCGTGAAATTGATCGTGAAATTGCTCCATGACGTTGAACAAGGAATCAAAAAACCGCAGGTTCGCGAACGTCTCCCTACGGTCACAGGGTTAACCAGAGAATGATCTTTTTCAGGCGGGCAGAGAATCACGCATGAGAGCGACTGCGGTTATGCAGCACAGCATGAAACAGATAGCCCGAAAGAGGACTTCGCTCGGTTAACACACGGTTTTCCGGAGGTATGAAGTTGAATGTATAGTCATTTCAGCACCTCCTTTCCGTGAACGTCACTAGCGTTTGAGAAGCGGAATTGCGCGGTCACTATAGCAATCAGCAGCACATCTGTCAAACGACACGCGTCGTCATACAGAGCAACCCAGGCACAGCGAAATCTATTCCGGCGCAGGCTTTTCGCGCCTGAGTCGTTTCCACACCCGCGCCCACCCCGCCGGATTGACCACCCCACCCGGCAGATAGACGATCACCACCAGCAGCACCAGCCCGTTGAACACCCCGCGATACTGCTCCAGAAAGCGCAGCACTTCCGGCAGCGCGCCCAGCACCAGCCCGCCGACGATTGGCCCCAGAAACGAGGATGTTCCCCCTAAAACCGCGTATGCGAGGATATTCACCGCCTGGTCGAACGTCGCCAGATCCGGCGTGATGATGCGCGTCAGGTGCGCGGAAAACACGCCTGCCGCCGCTGCCAGCATCGCGCTCAGGATAAAGACCACATTCTTGATGTAGACGGTGTTGATGCCCATATTTTCGGCGACGCGCTCGTCCTGCCGAATCGCTGCCATCGCCCGCCCGAAGCGAGAACGGTGCAGCCGAATAATCACGTAGCTCGCCGCAACCAGAAAGACGATCAACTCGGCAGTGGTCGTCAGCTTGGGGATGCCGCGTATCCCGCGCGCGCCGTTGATCAGCGCAAAACGGGCTGTTTCTCCCGTGATTGCCTGCCGAATCCCGCCGATCAGCGTATCCAGATTGAGCAGCACAATGCTCACGACTTCACCGAAGCCAATCGTCGCAATCGCCAGATAGAGGTCGCGCAGGCGCAGCGCGGGCAGACCAATTGGGATCGCGATCAGCCCCGCCACCAGCATCCCGCCGATCAACCCGACGCCAAGCGGCAGGCCGAGCGTCTGCGTGATCAAGACCCCGGCATACGCGCCAATCGCCATAAATCCCGCGTTCGCCAACGAGAACATACCCGTATACAGCGGCAGATAAATGCTCAGGCCGAGGATCGCATCAACCAGCATGAACTGGAAAACCGTCTCGGTGATGCCGATGCTCTGGAAGAAGTTCATGCCCGGCTGTCCCCCGGCTGACCGAGCAGACCTTGCGGTCGCACCAGCAGAATCAGGAAGAAAACGATGAACACGACCGCATCGCGGTAGCTGCTCCCGCCGATCACGATGCTCAGCGTTTGCAGAATCGCCACCAAAAAGCCGCCCAGCACCGCACCGGGGATGCTTCCCAGCCCGCCCAGCACCAGCGCCGTCAAGCCGACGAGCGCGATGTCCTGCCCCATGAAGGGCGTCACCCGCGAGAACGCCAGCCCGTAGAGCAAACCGCCCGCTCCGCCCAGCATCCCGGCGAGGAAGAAGGTGAACAGGTAAATCCGGCTCACGTCGATGCCGAGCAGCCGTGCCGTGCGCTGATTGTAAGCCACCGCCCGCATCAGCCGCCCGACGTGCGTCCGGTTGACCAGGTATTGCAGCAGGAACATCAGGATCAGCGACACCGCCAGAATGATCAGGCGAATCGGCTGGACGAACATACCGCCGCCCAACTGAATCGGCTGATCGGGTACTAAGCCTTTGGGGAAATAGGCTTCGGTGGTGTTGAACAGGTTGGTGAACAGAAGCTGCGCCAGATTGACGATCAGCAGCGCCGCGCCGATGCTGCTGATTAACTGCGAGATGCGCGGGGCATTGCGCCGCCGCAGCGGTCGAAAAGCGATCAGTTCGAGCACGATGCCGAGCACGCCCGCGCCGATCATCGCGCCGACAAAAGCCAGCGGCAGCGGAAAATTCGCGTAAATGATCAGCAGCAGGCCGATGATCGCGCCGGAGGTGAAGATCGCGCTGTGGGCAAGGTTGAGCACGCCCAGCACGCTGAAGATCAGCGCGTAGCCGAGCGCGAACAGGGCGTAAATCGTGCCGAGCGAAAGCGCATTAATCAGTTGTTGGGTGAGCTGTTGAACGACAGTCATGCAATACGACGATCTTTGCCGTGAATTTGAATGAAAGGGAGCAATTTTAGGGGATTATACCGTAATTACAGCCCTGTGGGGAAATCTTGCGGACTGCCGATTCTATCGAAATAGGGTCTGTATGCAAAATCAAATCGTTGTATCCCACGCCTTTGTTTTTGCCCCTCTCCCCGCGTGCGTGGGAGAGGGGCAGGACGCTTCGCGTCCGGGGTGAGGGGTTCGCCTGCTGCGGGGTGTTTGTCGGCTGATCCGCCTTAGCTTATGGCAATTTCGACCGACTGAATCGGTGGCAGATAGTCCGCCATAATCTCCCAGCTATCGCCGTCGTCGCGGCTGTAGAAAAGCTGCCCGGTGTCGGTGCCTGCGTACAATCCCGCGGGTTCGAGATTGTCTGCCACCATCGCCTCACGCAGCACGACGACGTGCGCGTTGGCGGGCAGTCCGGTCGTGATTCGCTGCCAGCTTTCCCCGGCGTCGCGGCTGCGCCAGACTGCCGCCTGACCATCCACGCTCATACGGAACTGATCGCTTTCTTCGAGCATCACGTAGATCGTCTTCGGGTCGTGTGGGTGGACGACAATCGGGAAGCCGAAGCGGCTCGGCAGCTTCCCCTGGTCAAGGTTGATCCAATCGTCGCCACAGTTGTCGCTGCGGTAGACGCCGCAGTGGTTTTGCTGATAGAGGACATCCGGCTGCGAGGGGTGAATCGCCAGCTTATGCACACACTGTCCAAACTCAGGATAGATGTCGCCCCCAAAATCAGCCAGGACGTTTTTATTGCGCGGCTGCCACGTCTGCCCACCATCTTCGGTGCGATAGACGCCCGCCGCTGAAACCGCCACGTACATGCGATTCTTATCACGCGGATCGAGCACGATGCTGTGCAGGCACAGCCCGCCAGCACCGGGATTCCACTTACCGCGCTGCGGGTGATCGTACAGGCTCTCGTTGAGCACCCAGCTTTCCCCGCGATCCGTCGATTTGAACAGCGACGCAGGCTGTACCCCGGCGTAGAGCACATCCGGCTCGTCGGCACGCCCCGGCTCAATATTCCAGACCTTAAGCACTTCCTCCGGCGTCGCGGGGATTCCATTCGCGGAAAAGGCTTCTTCCGGCGTCCCACCGGGTCGCCCGGACGCCGACGGTCGGGTGAAGCGAGGCGGCGCGGGGCTTTGCTTCCAGGTTTGACCGAGGTCGTCGGAGTAGTGCGTCGTCGCCCCAAAGACGAAATGCTGAACCGCCGCGTGCAGCCGTCCATCACGCGGGTCTTTGACCATGTGCATCACATTCCAGCCCTTGAACATGACGTCACTCACCGACCACTGCTGGCGGTCGGCGTCGCTGCTGAAGATGAAGCCTCCTTTGCGCGTGCCAACCAGGACATTGACTTTCGGTTGTAAGCTCATTCACGGGTCTCCTTAACTGCACTTCTCAGGGAAAAGAACAAATCTTGGCAGCAGCGTCTGGTATGAAGTCAGTTGTAAACAGCGTATGGGAATTTTGATGGATAGCGCCTTTTAAACTCGGTCGATGCCATCCATTATATAGCACAAATGAGCTTTTTTGACGAGTAAATTATGGAGTTGTTAGAACAGATGTTGCAGCGCATAAAGGCTGTGGCGGCAGAAGGGAACATGCAGCAAACTGATCATCCGTGCGCGCCCGGAGGGAGCACGTTCATCAGTTGATGGGTGCGTGCTGAAAGATGGTCACGTCATCTGGAGGTGTTAGAGCATTTTTGTAACGCTTAAAGCCCGGTTCGAAAGCGACATTGCCGATGAATTCCCGAAGATTTATGACGTCCGCAAAATCTTCTCCATCGTTTTCCCTTTGGCGAGTTCATCGATGAGTTTATCGAGGTAGCGGATTTCGCGCATGGTTGGGTCTTCGATGTCTTCCACGCGGACGCCGCAAACTACGCCTTTAATCAGGGCGCGCGAAGGATTGAGCTGCGGCGCGTCCATGAGAAAAGTCTCAACGTCGGTGTCGTTGTCCAGTTCCGTCTCGAACGCTTCCTGGCTATAGCCCGTTAGCCAGCGAATAATTTGATCGACTTCGGCTTTAGTGCGGCCTTTCTCTCGGCCTTCTTGATATATTCGGGATAAACACGGGCGAAACTCATAGCATAGATTCGGGGTTTCGTCATGCGAGCCTCTTATTTCTGTAGTTCCCTTATGGTCATGCAATAGTAATTCAGCTTTTGTTGAGGGCATGGTACTTGTCCATGCCCTCAACAGTATGTGTGTTTACGACGCGGGTGTTGCCTCTGGTGTCATCATCCCCATCGCTGCTGCCAGCGGGACGAACTTTCCACCCTGAACGATTTGCGCAATCGGTTCGTGAACGGGTTCGCCATCCGAGTCAAAGCTGAACGATCCCAGCGGCGTCTCGAAGTCCTTGACCTCGCCAATCGCCGTGTTGACCGCCGCGTGATCGACCGAGTTGGCGCAGCGGATCGCCGTCGCCAGAATCCACGCGCCGCTGTAAGCCTGCGCCGCGAACTGATCGGGCGTGTTGCCGCCGTTGGCATCCTGGAAGGCCGTCACGAATTCCTTGCTGCTCTCGCTGGGGTTCGGGTTGCCGGAGTTCCACGCGCCGCCGACGATCAGCCCTTCGGCGTTGTCGCCTGCCTGCTTGAGCACTGCCGGGGAATTGAAGCCGTTGCCGCCGATGATCGGGCCGGTATAGCCCTGTTGGCGCGCCTGATTGATGATCTGCACCGCTTCTGCCGCCAGCGCCGAAACCACCAGCGCATCGGGATTCTTGCTGATCAGGCTGGTCAACTGTGCGTTGAAGTCGGTATCGCCTTTGGCGAAGGTTTCCTCGCCGACGACGTCCACGCCGTAATTGTAGAGCGCCAGTCTGAATACATCATAGCCGCTGATCGTGAAATCATCGTCGTTGCCATAAAGCACGCCCACGTTCTTCAGACCGAGCAGGTCGGTGGCCTGCTTGATCGTGCCGGGGATCACGACGGCTTCGGGCAGGCTGTCACGGTGATAAAAATCGCCGAGCGTAGCCCGCAGATCGCTGGCGGTGTTGCTCACGCCGAGCACAGGCACGCCCGCATCCTGTGCCACCGGGACGGCGGCGACCGCTTCCGACGACAGCGTCGGGCCTTCGATGGCGACAATGCTGGCATCGCCCGTCAGCTTGGTCATGGCGTTGATCGCCTGCTTGGCGTCACCTGCCGAGTCCTCGAACTGGACGGCGAGCGTTGTGCTGTCACCGAGGTAGTGCGCATCGTTGATCTGCTGGACAGCGAGATTGACGCCCGCCTGCTGCGACAGTCCATAGACCGAAGCTGCGCCGCTCAGCGTAAAAATCACGCCGAGATTGACAGTGGCAGGCAGGTCGGTCGGTGCGGCGCAGGCGGTCATCATATCCTGCCCCATCGTCGGCGTGGCAGGCTCCGCTTGCGCGAAAGCAGGCATCACGAAGGCGAATATGAGTACAAAAACCATCAAAAATTTGTAATTACGCATCGAAAACTCCTATAGAATTACAACGCACTTCATCATACTAGCGCAATCGCCCCGACGCGACAACCAGTCCAGGCACGGCTTTTCGGCGCAAATTCTCCGGCAAAGCCAGCGGGCAGAAGCGGGCACGTCTTTAGCAAACCGGTAGGCATGAACGAGCGCCGCGCTGTTACGGTCTCAAGCTTAAGCTTGAGACCGTAACAGCGCGGCCTCTCGTTCGCTGCCTAATCATGATCGGGAATTTACAGCCCCAACGTGCGCAGGTACTCGCGGTTGCGACGGGCGCTCTGGCGCGGCGCTTCAAGATCGTCAGTGAGAATGTCCTGCTCGACAATTGCCCAGCCGTCATAGCCCAGCCCACTCATATCGCCAATCAGCGTGGGGAAATCGACCGCGCCCTGTCCTAACTCGCAGAAGACACCGGCGGCAACTGCCGCGAAATAATCCATCCGCTCGGCGATGGCGAGTTCGCGGATGCTTGGATCGCAGTCCTTGAGGTGAAGATAACGCACGCGCTCGCCGTATTCCTTGACACACTTGACGGCATCACCGCCCGCATACTGCCAGTGACCGGTATCGAGGCAGAGGCCAACCAGATCCTGATCGGCGCGGTTCATCAGGTTGCGAACTTCTTCCATCGTTTCGACGTAGCCCGCGCAGTGATGGTGAAAGACAACCTTTAGCCCCAGTTGATCGTAGACGGCGCGGGCAACGCGGTTGACGCCTTTCGCGTAGATGTCCCACTGATCCCGCGAAAGGGCGCTGCCGTGCCGCCGCCCGGCCTGCTGGACGAGTTCGGGAACGGTGCCGTTGTCATCGGCGAGAACGATGCAGACTGCGCCGAGATCCGCCAGCAGTTTGCCGACCATCAGCGCGTGAGCCTCACCCGCCGCGTGGGCGCTCTCATCAGCGAAATTGACCGGAACAAACGCCGAGAGCAGTTGCAGACCGCGTTTAGTGAGTTCGGGACGCAGGATTTCGGGATCGGTGGGGAGATAGCCCCAGGGGCCGAGTTCCAGGCCGACGTAGCCCGTTTCGACGATTTGATCGAGCACAACGGGATAGGGATACTTGGGATTAATGCCTTCGAATTCGTAAATGCCCCAGGAAACGGGCGCATTGGCAATCTGGATGGTCATCCTCGACCTTTCGTGATCGTAAGCGTCAGAAGTCGCGGACGATTATGGAGAATTTTTCAGGTTTATTCAACGCACCATGTTCGAGACTTCGATCAGGTTGCCGTCGGGGTCGCGCAGATAGACCGAAATGAGGTTGCCGCGCGCGCCGCTGCGCCGGGCAGGGCCTTCGAGGATGTCCACGTCGCAGGCGTGCAAATGAGCGATGACATCAGCGATAGGCACGGTCGTGGTGAAGCACAGATCGGCGGAACCGGGGGTGGGCAGCAGCGCTTTCGGCTCGAATTCGTGACCTGCCTGATGCAGATTGATTTTATGGTCGCCAAAGCGCAGCGCGCGCCGCCCGTCGCCAAAGGTGATGGCTTCCATGCCGAGAACGCGCGCGTAAAAGGCGACCGTGCGCTCAATGTCGGCGACAGTCAGCACAAGGTGGTCGAAACGGTCAAGCTGCATAGCAGCGCCTCTCCTTCAAGCGCAAGGGGCGCATGACGGTGCGCCCCTTGCCTTGTTCCAGTCAGTCACGCTAACTTCCCAGCGGGAAGCTCAAGCTGTAATAGTTGTTGCTTTCGTTGGCCTCGCTAACGAGATTGTTGACATCGACGGCGCAGTTAGCGGTGACAGTCTCGCCGCCGCCCGTGACCAACTTCGCGGGAATCGTCACATCGGTCTGACCGAAGGGCGGCAGCCCACCCAGCGTCGTACTGAAGAATTCGTTGTGCGGCGTGACATTGCAGGCCACCGTTACAGCGGGCAAATAAGACGGACTGTTGTTCGTCACCGTCACGATAAAGTTGAATGCTTGATTGGTGTGCAGAGTTCCAGAAACGTCGAGACGCACGTTGGCAATCGTTGCATCGGGCAGGTTGACGGGCGTCGCTGTGGCGGTGGGCGTCGGAGTGGCGGTGGGCATCGGCGGCGCAACCAGCGGGACGCGGCTGATGTCGCCCGATAGCCGAACGGTGCTTCCGGCGATCCAGCCCTGCCGACCGTCGGGCAGTTGGATCAACCACCAGCCCGACCCGGTGCTGCTGACGCCGAGGATCGGGGCACTTTGCCCATTGAGCAGTGCACCGACAGGCGCATAGCCAACGCTATCACCCACGCGGACATTGGCATCAATGGCGGCGGTGACCTGCGGACTCCCGCTGGCGGGCGGCTGCACAGGCTGCTGCGCGAACTGCGCGTTGGTCGGCGTCGCCGTGACGATGATCACGGACGGCTGCGGCAGCGAGACCGAAACGGGCGTGATGGCAAACGGCGGCAGATTGTTGAGCACCCGCAGCGGACTGACGCGCGCGTAACGCACCTGAGTGCTATTGGTGAAAACGGTCAGGCGCAGTTCATACAAACCATCGGGCATTAAGGTTGTGTCCCACGTGCCCAGGATGCCATTGATGACGGGGGTCGATGTGGGCAGTGTCACCGGCTGCCAGGGGACGCTGGCCTCGACGGGTGTACGCGCGTCGATCAGCGGGCGCGACTCCAGAAAATAGACCGTCATCCCCGGCGGATTGGCAGTGCCCACAATGTTGACGCTGCCGCTGAAGCTGTAAACCGCCAGGGGATAGACGATGTTGACGTTCGGATCGGACGGCTGTTGGGCGAAGGCGGGTACAGCCGTCACCAACAGCGCGAACAACAGAGCGATGAGGCGTCGTACAAGCATCGATTGCTCCTTCCATGCGATTTCCTTGAGTCCCTATAGTAGACCTTTTGCAAGGCGTGTGCTTGCGGTGAGGTCAGCGGCGGCGCTAATTTTCGGGAAATGGCTTGCACAGGCAGCGTGAATTCCTCTCAATGGATGCTTTCGTGATCCTTGACAACTTGGGTATGATACAAAATGTCACCCATCACTTGGCGATTATCACTGAAGGGTAAGCCGAGATTAGACGATGTTCACTCGATTCAACCGCTATTTCGGTCGCGCTGTGTTCCTGCTGATGCTGCTCCTGCTGACAAGCTGCGCAGACATTTTCGCCTTACTGCATGGCGGCGTTGATCTGGCTCCGTTCCAGCAAAATGCCCGCGATGGCGCATGTGCCGACATCCGCAACCATCTGTTTCTGATTGACAATCAGTGGGTATTCTGGGACATCGCCGGAAACTGCGCTGACGCGAGTTACGCGCAAATCCTCTACGGCAGCAGCCCGGAGCAGGTGCTCTGCAACGCGCACGACTCGATTGCTGGCCCCATGAAACACTGTGCAGACCCGCAGTACTTCGACCTGTTCAATACCATCACCGCGCACCTTGACCAGCCCGATCTTGGGTTGGGGGCGGATCACACGGTCGAGCCGATCCCGTTTTGAATCCGGCGCTCACGACGGACATCCCGGCTCGCTTGACCTCATTCGGGGAAGATGGCTTTCACAGGCAGAGAGAAATCGGGCAAAAGATCGCCACCTGTGAGGGCAGCGTCGATGGTCAGGCGGGTAATCTGGTCGCTGCCCTGTGAATAGACGGCAACCGTTTTCGTGCGCGGATTGATGACCCAGATCAGTTTCACGCCGTCACTCAGATACTTTTCGACCTTGAGATCGACATCCTGATAATTGTCATTCTGGGAAATGATTTCGACGCAGAGATCAGGCACGAGGACGAAGGGCTTGGAATGCCAGTCGGGTGTGGATTGGGTATAAGCGTTCCAGCGCTCCGCCAGATAAAACGAGGCATCGGGTAAGCGCGAGCCTTTGACCCAATCGGCGGTATCAACCAATACAAACGGGGCTTCCGAGAAAGCGAAGCCGATGCCGCTGGTTTGCTCAATTTTGAGGAGCGCCGCGTAGATGGTCTTGAGAATGAGGACGTGAAGCGCAACAGGCGGCATAACAGCAATCCTCTCGCCGTCGATCAGCTCGAACGGCGCAGCATCGAATTCGCGGATAAATTCGTCCATCGGCATCCCGACGCGGGTTTGCACAGCCATTGCGAAAATCCTCTTCGATCACACGTTCATTATGCCGGAAAATCATCAACACAGACAAGATTTGTCTGAATCGTTAATAGCTGTTTTATAATCGGTTTATAGACAGCTTTTGAAAGATATAGGATTCAATGTCTCAAACCAAAGTTCCTACCTTCGATAAATTGATGAACCCAACGATTGCCGCTCTAAAGTTGTTGGGTGGATCAGGAACGATTGAAGAAATCAATGCAAAAGCGATTGAAACAGCCAATCTTTCCCCGGCACAACTTGAAATTTTACATGATCCAGAAAAAGGTGGACAAACTGAAGTCGAGTATCGACTTGCTTGGGCGAGAACCTACCTGAAGAAATGCGATATTCTCGAAAATTCAGTACGGGGCGTTTGGGCGTTGTCCGTGCTAGGTAAGCAACTGGATCGTGTAAATCCAAAAGAAATAAAACGGCTTGTCAGGGAGCAAAGGCTGAGAGAGCAAGATAGCCAGTCTGAAGAATTAGCAGAAGAAGAAAACACAGAACTTGGGTGGCAGGAAGAATTACTCGACATTCTTGTTAACATGGATGCTTCAGCTTTTGAGCGACTTATTCAATACGTGCTTCGTGCATCTGGTTTCACTCAAGTCGAAGTCACGGGAAGAAGCGGTGACGGTGGCGTTGATGGTAAAGGCATTATGCGCTTAGGCGGACTTCTAAGTTTTCACGTTATTTTCCAATGCAAGCGCTATCGTGGTTCAGTTGGTGCAGGTCAAATACGCGATTTTCGAGGAGCAATGGTTGGACGCGCTGACAAAGGCTTGTTCGTCACCACAGGATCGTTTACACCGGACGCGAACAAAGAAGCAAATAGAGATGGCGCTCCACCAATCGATTTGATCAATGGCGAACAGTTAATCGACAAGCTTAAAGAGCTAAGTTTGGGTGTGAAAACGGAAGAAATAAAAGTAGAAAAGGTTACCATCAATCACGAATGGTTTGCCCAAATTTAGCGGCACAGAGACTTAGTGATGCTCCCTGAAAAGCTTCTAACGGAACTGCAAAAACTCACCGACACGGAAAAATTCCGCGTTGTGCAAATGCTTGTCAACGAGTTAGTACTAGAAGATATTCTCACCTCAAAAGAATATGAAGTCTGGTCGCCTTTTGATGCTCCCGGTGCAGCCGCAATCCTGACGCAGATGCTCGAAGAAACTTAGCGCATACGGCGCTCGCGCTTGCCATCGCCGTTCTCGCTGGTTTTGGTGCGCGAGACAGGCGTCCCGGCGATTTCTCCCTGTATGGCAGCGTAAAATTCCTCGTCGTAGTTGCGCGTCTTGACAACCACCGGCATCGGGACGGCATGTCCCATGATAATCGCCTGCTGCTTGGTATCGAGCCGTGACAACACTTCGCGCAAACCCGCCGCCCCGTTGATCCCGGTCAGCACGGCGGCGATGTCACGCTCATTGTCGAGCAAGGCCGTCACGCGCGTACCGATCTGGCTCATGACTTCCTCGTCAATCCCGCTCGGTCGCTGATCGACAACCAGGAGCGTGACGTTGTACTTGCGCAGTTCGCGCGCGATGATGCCAAAAGTCGTCTGGCTGGCGATCTTAGGGTCGAGGAATTTGTGCGCTTCCTCGATGGTGATCAACAACTGCGGCGGCTCCATCGACGAATCGCCGAGGGCGCGCTCCACCCGATCAATGTACATCTCGTGGATGCGGCGCGTCAGGTAGTTGGCGACCAGCATATAGGCTTCGAGCGAGTTGCCGTAGCGCCCGAATTCGAGCACCACACTGATGCCCTGATCGAGCTTATTGACGATCTGGTTGACGCTGTCGCCCGTCGAGTGACTGACGAGGAAATCCCAGCGCTCGAAGCGCTGCATACGCCGCTGAAGCGCCGCCAGCGTCCCAGCGCGGTTGGGCGTCGTTTCCTCGATCTCTTCGATGTCAGCGGGGTCGAACTTGAGCAGCCGCTCGATCCAGCGCTCACCCCATTTTTTGCTCAGCGTGTAGGCCGCATCGACCATCGCGTCGGAGAGGTTCATGGTTGCGCGCAGCATGTCGATGTCTTCCGGCTCAATTTCGTCGTAGCCCAGCTTGACTTCAAAATCGGGACGCGAGTGGCGGCGGTGCGACGATTCGGCGTCGAGCGTGCAGATGCTGATGCGGTCGGGGAATAACTGCTTCAAGCCTTTGGCGCGCGGGCCGCGCTCATCGACCACTTCCCAGCCGTAATCGTTGTGCATGTCAAAGATCAGGCTGACGGCCTGCTTGCGTGCAATGATGCCCGCGATGATCAGGCGGGTAAGGAAGCTCTTACCCGTGCCGCTTTTGCCAAACACGCCAACCGAGCGCTCGACCAGCCGCTTGAGGTCGAGATTAATCTGCGTCGATTCGAGTTCGAGCGGCGCGCCGACGTTGAAATGCTGCTCGTCCTCCATGCCAAAGACGGCGTTCACGTCGGCGACGGTGGCGTTCTGAACCGGCATAAAGTGACCGGGAATGGTTTTGACGGGCTTGGGCATCGGGTGCTCGTCGCCGTCGTCAATCGAGAGCATCGGCTGCGCCTGAATTTTGCCGTAGGCCGCCGTCCCGGTGTAAACCGCCGCCAGAAACGGATCGGAAATATCGGGCGGGGCGCTCTGGATGTCGGGATTGGTGTTGTCGAGCACAATGTCGGTGATCATGCAGAAGAAACGTTTGCTTTCGCCATGCACGACGATGTAGCGCCCCACCGCCAAATCTTCGATGCGCACGCCCGCGTCCAGCTTGATGACCAACCCCTTGCTGAGCGATCCGCCGACAACCACGCCGAGGCGCATATCTTCGTCGCTGGCGAAGTAGGAATTCATGCCGCGCGGAAACATTTGTTCTAAATCGACCGAATTGTTTGAAAAGGTCATGAGCATTTGTCTCCACATTTCATTTCAGCGTTTGGGGTTCAAGTATTATACCACATTTGAGCGGATGAGTCGCCAAATTGCTGGCAAATTTTGGTAAATCATTCCTGACGATCTGCGCTTGACACAGGCTGGAATGAGTCGTATTCTTATCACAGACCGACCGTTCGGTCTGTGATAGAGAGGACTGCATGACCGATACCGAAGTACGCCAGCAAATTCTGCTGGCGGCGATCAAGCTGCTGGGGATGAAGGGCTACGCCAACCTGAGCATGAATGACATTGTAGCCGAGTCGGGCGTGAGCAAGGGCGGCGTCTACTGGCACTTCAAAAACAAGGACGCCATCATCGCAGCCGTGTTCGACTCGTTTCTGGAGGCGCAGCTTGAATTTGTCGATGCGCAGCTCGCAGGGGACGACTCGGCAGCGGACAAGCTGCGGCGCATCTTCGGCATCGCCCAGTTAGCGGATCTGACCGAAATCCCACCGCCGCTCGAATTTTACGCGATGGCTGCCCGCGATCCCGCGCTGATGGCGCAGATGCGCGGCTACGTCGATGCCTACGGGCAGCGGATTGTTCAGGTGCTTGAGCAGGGCATCGCGGCGGGCGAATTCGCGCCGGTTGACCCGACGATGACAGCGCTCAACCTGATGAGTTTTCTGGAAGGTGTCCTGCTGATCGGCTTGATAGTGCATCCGGAGACGTTGGCGGCGCAGGTCGATCAGGCGGTCGAACTGATTTTTCGAGGGTTGTTGAGCAAGGAGTGAATCATGCGCGTTTTAATTGCTGGGGCTGGCCCTGCTGGCCTGACCCTGGCTTACTGGCTGAAGCAGGACGGGCACACCCCGATTCTGATTGAGAAAGCGCCCGATATTCGCACGGCGGGCTATATGATCGATTTCGCAGGGAGCGGCTGGGATGTCGCCAACCGGATGGGGGTGATTCCGCATTTGCAGGCGGTCAGCCACTCGGTCAAAGAGCTTACCTATGTCAACAGCAGCGGTCACACGACTTCTCGCCTGCCCGTCAGAAAGCTGTTCAACGCCTGGGGGATGAAAAACCCCTATCTGGCGCTCGACCGGCGCGATCTGGTCGAAACGCTTTACCATGCGCTGAAATCGGACGTGGAGATTCGTTTTGCCACCACGATTACAGCGGTCTGTCAGTCGGCGGACGCGGTGACCGTCACCTTTGCGGACGGCAAAGAAGAGGCGTTCGATCTGCTGGTGGGCGCGGACGGCATCCATTCGAGCGTGCGCTCGCTGGTTTTTGGCAGCGAGGCGGAATATGCCCACTATCTTGGCTACTACGTAGCCACATTTTACGTGCGACCGTTCGCCAACCTGGATCTGGATCAGCGCTACTTCATGCACCTTGAACCCGACGTGCAGGTTGGCGTGCTGGAGGCATCTCCGGATCGCTGGCTCGCGATTGCGATCTACAAGACTGAAGATGAAGGTGCAATTCCATCCGCCGAACGCCTGAAGGCGCTCAAACAGCATCTGAGCGGCGTTGGCTGGATCAGCAGCGACCTGCTCGACGGGCTTACACCAGAGACGCCGATTTTCATGGACACGGTGACGCAGATCCAAATGCCGTCGTGGTCGAGCAACCGGGTGGTGCTGATTGGCGACGCAGCCTACTGCCTGACACTGATCTCCGGGCAGGGGACGAGTATGGCGATGGCGGGCGCATATTTTCTCGCCGAAGCGCTGCGCCAGAATGCCGATCACCATGCTGCTTTTCAACACTTCGAAAACCGCCTGCGTCCCTACATCGAACAGACGCAGAAAAAAGCCCGCAAGTTTGCGCCGACCTTCATACCAAGCACCCAGAGACGGATCAACCTGACGCAGTGGGCGATCCGGCTGATCGATGTGCCGCCGATCACGCGGCTGGTGAGCAAACAGTTGAGCCTCAAGAGCATCATCGACGCCTGAAGCATCGCTGCATGACGGTTAGCTAACGTTGACGAGTTTCACATCAAATCGAGCGGCGGTTTAGGGTTGATAGGGAAGCGGCGGGCGTTCGTTTTCTCGGCAGCGGGATCATCGTCATCCGGGTCGTCGGGCAAATGCACCAAACGCGCGGCGATTTCCTTGATCTGGCTGAACATGATCGGCTTAATCAGGATCACATCCGCCATACGCTCGATTTCTTCAGTGGCGCTGGCGCGCTCATTGGCGGTGATAAGAATGACGCGCACCTGTTTGATCTGATCATCGGCGCGAATGAGGCGCAGAACTTCCGCGCCCGAAAGCCGGGGCATCTGCATATCGAGCGTAACAATATCGGGCTTGCCTTCAGCGATGCGCTTGAGCGCTTGAGTGCTGTCATTGACGATTTCGGTCGTGAAACCGACCAGACTAAGCGCCATCGCGAAGGCTTCGCTTAAATCCCTATCGTCATCGACGATCAGCGCGAAGGGTTTATGAGGTGTGGGTGGAGTCTGGTGCATGAGTCTCATTTCTCACTGGGGACGGGGACGGAAGCGCTAACGGTAATGTAAAAGCAAAGGTGCTGCCGACGCCGGGCGTGCTGGTGACGCTCACATTTCCATTCAATTTGGTCACAATCCGGTGAATGATCGACAATCCCAGCCCCAGTCCCTCGACCTGTACAACGTTGAGTCGGGTGAACATTTCAAACAGATGTGCCTGATCGGCTGGCTCGATGCCGATGCCGCTATCCTGCACTTCGTAACGCCCCATCCCATCCTCTACGCTGCCGCGTAAGGTGATGCGTGGCGCGGGGTTGTCGTCGCCCATATATTTAATGGCATTACTGATCAAATTCGCGAAAACTTCTTCAACCCACTGGGCGTGACCCAGCGCACCGGGCATATCAGGCTTCACTTCGATCTGCACGCCTTCGGCGACATGGCTAAAACGGCGGACGGCGGCGCTGGCGACGACGTTCATGTTGACAGGGACGGAGGCCGCGCTGACGTTACGCAGTTTCGCTAGCCACAGCAGTTGATCGATCATCTCGCTCATTTTGACCGCGCTGTCGCGAATGCCCTTGACGACGGACTGCCCTTTGGGCGGCATGTTTTCGACGAAGTTGTCGGAGACAATTTCGCTGCGCAGGATAATGCTGTTGAGCGGTGATTTCAGGTCGTGGGCGATGGTGTGGCTGTAGGCTTTGAGTTCCTGATTCGTCGCTTCCAGCTCAAGATTGCGCTCGTTAAGTTCATCCCGCGTCCGGTTGAGTTCCTGAAAGTTGCGTGCGTTGCGAATAGCCGACGACAGTTGCAGCGCCAGCATGTAGCCAATGCGCATGTCGTCCTGAGTATAGGCGTTTTCGCGTGTGGCGGCGAAATTGATCGTCCCCAGAATCATTTCATCCGCCACCAGTGGGATGATGATCTGGGAACGATAAGCCCCCAGAAACGGCGAGGCTGACCCGGTGCGAATCAACTGCGGCTGGCTGCGCTTGACCGCCTGCCCGACATTTTCGGTCGTGAGCAGATTGTCTACGGGGGATTCGGCAGGGCCAAACAGGGTGTTGGTCTGCCAGACCGTATCCACACACAGGCAGACGCTGCAATGCTCAAAATCGAGCAGCCATTTGGCCTGCTTGGCGATCACCGCCTGAATATCGCTCAGGTTGAGCGTGCGATTGATGGCAATCCCGATTTCGTTGACGGCGGCAATGCGGCTGGACAGCGCGTCGGCTTCTGCCAGCAGTCGTCGTACCGTTTGCAGCAGTTGATCGCGATCCTGATCTTCAAGCCTGCCGTTGCTGGGTGGCCGGATCAAAGCGCATCGACCTCCAGCGCAATCGCGTCGGTGTACTGATTCACGCCTGTGAACAGGTTGGCAGTTGCGACGATCTCGTAAATTTCCTTGTCATCCAGCCCCAGCTTGCGCAGTTCAGCGAAATGCTCGTCGGTCAGGTGATGCGGATCAGTCGCCGCCAGCAGGCCAAAACGAATGACCGCTTTTTCGCGAACGGGCAGCGGGCAGGCTTCGAAGTCGGAGACGAGGGTGCGCAGGACTTCCTCGCTCATGCCCAACGCCGACAGGCCGTGCAGGTGAACCTTGAGCGCGTATTCGCTGTTGTTCTTCTGCGAAATAGCGACGCCGATCATCTCCTTGAGCGTGCGCGGAAGTTCGCCGCGCAGGACAACGCCGCGAAACTCGCTCCAGTTGGCTTCGAGGAAATCGGGGTGGCTGCCCATCGACTTGAACAGGTTCGGGACGATGCCGAAACCCAGTTCAGCGATGATCTGGTCGTAGACGGCTTTGGCTTTCGGATCGGTGAGGGCATCATATTCTACAATGGCGAAGCGGCTCATAGGGTCTCCAATGGATGCATAATGAACAACGATTTTTATTATAGGAAACCAAAATGAGGATTTATGGAGAATTAGCGCCCTCCGCATAAGGATTTCCTGAATTTTTCGTATAGAAACGGGCTGTCTGAAATGAAACGACTGTCGCGCCGCACGCAAACGGGGGTGATGAGGCAAGCGCAGGTGTCACCAGCGCCGAAGGCTGGGCTTTTCCGAAGGGGCAGCCCGACAATCTGCGCCATTCTTGTCTTCACCTGTAGAGGCGCGTCAATCCTTCACGCAAACTTGTATTTTCACGCAAATCGGTGCTGTCGCTGAACTGGTCAATCGAGCCGATCCAGCTTTTGTCGGCGATGCGTTTGACTTCGGGATCGGTGATTAGCGCGCGCAGCGCTTCGGCAAAAACCTCGCCGTGAATCACGGTATACGGTCGCTCGTGAAATGACGAGGGGATCGTCGGCAGCGGCTCGGTGATGCCAAGCGCGTTGTGCATTTCGGCGACATAGTTGTAGACACTGCCGAGCATGGTCTGGCGTTCGCGCCAGTGTTCCGCCGAAAAAACGGGCTGGAAAATCGTGTTCAGTTCCAGCGCACACTTCAGCTTTGAGAAGCCTGTCCCGAACCATTTCGGATAGGGCGCGTAGACCCGCTCCATTAAAAAGCAGAGCAGCATCACGTCGCGGACGAGACGCGCAGCGATCACCCGCGAACCGAGGTCGTCGCCCACATCGCCAGCGCGCCCGACAAACGGTTCTTCCTGCGAAATGCGCATCCACTGGCAGGCCATCAGATACAACCACACATCACGTGGATAGTAGTGCAGCCGTGCTCTGAGAGCATCCAGTTCACCTAATCCGCTGTGATAGACCGCGCCGCTCGTAATCGTCCGCAGTTTCTGCTGTGGAAACGTCAGCCAGTCAGCGGGTGTAATTTCGTCGTTGAGGTCGAAGCCAAGATAGTCATTGATGTAGTCGCGCAGCCGCATCACGTAAACACGGTGATTGACGCCGCCTTCGCTGCGTTCCTCGAAGCGCAGGATATGTGGTTCGTCCGGGATCGGCGCGAAGCTGGTCGAGTAGCCGTGTATCTTGTAAGGCAGTTTCTCGCGCATCGTCGTCTTGATCGCCTCGGCGACCTTCGGATAATCGTCGGCGCTGACGTAGAGCGTCACGCGCGGCCCCCAGTGATGATCGCGCGACATCGGTGTGTCGAAGCCGAGCACTTCCGAACCCGTTTCAATCAGCCCGGCATCGTAGCGCAAATCAGGAAACTGCGCGTCGAGGATCGGTTTGACGGCTTCGACGTAAAACAGGCGAGACAGTTCGAGGCCGGGGATAAATTCGGGCATGGATGATCTCCATCGTTCAGCCGCAAAAACGATTTAAGGGTTCACAATGGGTCATATTCTAATCCGTTTCGGCGGCATTGCAAAACGAGTATAATCACCCGCTTAGAGAGCGTAAATTAAACTTGAGGAAATAGGAAATGTCCGACGAAACGACCGTACAGGAACTGCGTGGGCAGGTCGATGAAATCAACATGCAGATTCTCGAACTGCTGACGCGCCGTGCCAAAGCCGTCAGCGAAATTGGCAAACTGCATACCGCGATGGGCGTCTCGCACTACGATCCCTCGCGCGAGGCCGAGATGCTGACCGCGCTGGAACGCGCCAACAAAGGCCCCTTCAGCAACGAGACGATCAAGGCGCTGTTCCGCGAAATTTTCCGCGCCTCGCTGGAAATGGAGGAGACACAGGCACGCGCCAAAATCCGCGTCCAGCGTCATTCGCCCGACGAGCGCACGGTGATTCGGATGCCCGATGGCTACGAGATCGGCGCGGGTGGCTTCAGCGTGATCGCCGGGTCGTGCGCCGTCGAAAATTTCGATCAGATGGATGAAGTGGGCGCGGCACTGTCGGCGCGCGGTGTGAAGATCATGCGCGGGATGGCCTGGAAGCCGCGCACCTCGCCCTATGATTATCAGGGCATGGGCGAACCCGGCTTGCAAATCGCGCGGCAGGTCGCCGACAAATACAATATGTACGTCGTCAGCGAAATTATGGACTTGAGCCAGATTCCGATGATGATGGATTACGTCGATGTTTTCTGGGTGGGGGCGCGCAACATGCAGAACAGCTTCCTGCTCAAGGCGCTCGGCAAAATCGACCGCCCGGTGATCCTGAAGAACGGCCTCGCCGCGACGATGGAGGAATTCCTCTATGCCGCCGAGTACATTGTCAGCAGCGGCAACCCGAACGTGATTCTGATTATGCGCGGCATTCGCACCTATGAAAAATGGACGCGCAACACGCTCGACATGGGAACGATTGCCGTGCTCAAGCAGGAATCTCACCTGCCCGTGGTCGTCGATATTTCGCACTCGGCAGGGCGGCGCGATATCGCCAAACCGCTGGCGCGGGCGGCGCGGGCGCTCGGCGCGGACGGCCTGATGGTCGAAGTCCACCCCAATCCTCCGGTTGCTATGAGCGATGCCAAGCAGCAGCTCACCATTCCCGAATTCAACGCCATGATGGACGAAATCGTCCAGATGGCGTAAGCAATCACCTGCACTACAACATAACAGCGGCGTAAACTCCGGAGTTTACGCCGCTGTTCAATTCTTGATAGGCTAATCATTCATTCTCTGAAATAATGCGTCCTGATTCGAACTTCGGTGTTGAGTAGGATAATCAAATGCCGAAAAAGATACTTGTAATCGAAGATCACGAAAAACTACGCAAAGACATGCTGGAAATAATCCGATTTGAGGGATTTGTTGCAGAGTGGTCTGACAACAATCTCGACGGACTTCAAAAGATCTACACCTATGCTCCCAATGTAGTTATCTGTGCCAGCAGTCCGCCTCAAATCGACAGTTACGCACTTCTGAAACGGATCAAAAGCGATCAGATGCTTGCAGATATGCGCGTCATTGTGATCACATCCAGGCTCGCCACGTTTGATGACCAGGCACGCGAGGAATTCAGCAATATTGTGTATCTGGAGAAACCATTTCAGGCAGCAGATTTTTTGCATTCAGTGCGAACCTGTGCAAGAGCTACCAAAGATGCGCTTCCACCCCCTTCTTTCGATGATCAACAGCTTCTGGGTTTGCTAAAAGATAAGCTTGACTATATCTCTGCGCGCTGGCTGACAACGACGTTCGACAGGGAACTCCGCCAACTAAGCCGTCAGTATCAGGCCATTCTCCTGACCCTGATCGAACTGGGATATAAGCAGCCGCTCAATTCGGAGAGCGTACTTTTGCACCAAGCCCAGCCCGACTACAACCTCTATGACCGTCTGATTTTCACCGCCCAAAACATGCCCGATGTCGAACTGCAACTGCTAATGTGGAATCAGGCCGGGTATCTTCTGCGCACGCCCCTCGGTGTGATTAAAACGACCGCTTATCTCCTCTCGCGCGGTGCGGGTGGCGAACTGAGTGAGAAACAGGCAGAGTATGTCCAGCGAATCGCAGATCAAACGGATCGCCTGAGTGCCGCTTACGAAAGATTGTTGTCGGATGCCAGAGCCAAAATGGAGGAATGGAGCGCAAATGACACAGGAAGCGCAGCATCACAGGATGAATCAAAAACCTGACGCGAAGTCAGGTTTTTTGTGTGTCACTGCGTTTCGCTCACTTCAGGACGCGGTATTTCAAATGAGTGACGCCCTCACCCTGCACGCTGCCGATTTGCTGCAATCCCAGCGGGAACGTGTCAAGGTTGTCAAACAGGCGCACGCCGCTGCCGAGCAGCACCGGTGCAACGTCGAGGATCAGTTCGTCGAGCAGCCCCGCTTTGATACACTGCTGCAAGATGCTGGCGCTGCTGATAGAAACAATCTTCTCGCCTGCGACTTTCTGCGCCTGACGAACCGCGCTCTCAATGCCGTCGGTCACAAAAATGAACGGCGACCCTTCCTTGATCCATTCCTGCGGTGGATTGTGCGTCATGACGAAGCAGGGGCCGCCGCCGGGTGGATACCCACCCCATGCCCGCGAAATGTCGAACATGCGCCGCCCGCAGATCATCGCGCCGATACTACCCCATTCCTCTTTCAGAAAATCGGCGCTGGCTTTTGAAATGTGAAAAACCATCGGCGTGCCGGGCAGCGGAAACTCGGTATCGCCGCTTTCATACCAGGCGAACAGGGCATCGCCCCCGTCACCGAGACCGTTATCTGGGTTATCGTTTGGCCCCGCGACGAAGCCATCGAGCGAAACCGAATTTTCGAACACGACTTTGCCCATGCGGACTCTCCTTCTATGGGAGCAGGTAAGGTTCATATATTTTAGAACAAAATTTCTAATCTGTCCACGAGTAATGAAGCGGTGCAATGTCTATTTCTGTAGGTATTTTCGTAGGGGCGAACCCACGTGTTCGCCCTGTCATTGGGCAGACACATGAGTCTGCCCCTACCAATGCTCCTTTTTTGACAACCCCGTCGCTGCACCTGCTTGACACGCCCCCAGCGCCTGACGATAATGTGCGCCAGCAGACGAGGCGAACCGTTTTGAACCCGATCATCAGCAATCTGGATGAAGTGCGGCGGCTGGCAGAAGCACAGAGCGAGCGCTTCGAGGCCATGCGCGAGGCGCTCGAATTCGACGGCAATCTTGACGACGATGCGCTCGATGCGCTGGTTGAATCCATTGCCGCGCCGATCATCGCGGCGATTGACTGCAAGCAGTGTGCCAACTGCTGCCGCGTGCTCGATGTCTGCCTCGTTCCGCCCGATATTGATCGCCTTTCGACGGCGCTCAACATCTCGATTGATGACGTGGTCACGCGCTACGCCGACGAAGACCTCGGCGCGGTACAGGGGGAATGGGCGGTCATCCCGGTCAAACCCTGCCCGATGCTGCGCGGCAACCTGTGTTCAATCTACGCGCATCGCCCGCACGCCTGCCGCATCTATCCCCAGTTCACCCCCGACTTTCGTTATAATATGGAAGACACCATCGAAGGCGCGTCCTACTGTCCAATCATCTACAACACGCTGACCGAGTTAGCGAGTCGCATCGAGCCGCCGCCACCCACCGAGAACTAAATGTGCCACTTTGGATTGTGCAGCTTTTTCTTTCGCCCCTCTCCCCGCTTGCGTAACGCGAACTTGTTCGCACGAGAGGGATAATGTCCAGGCCACTAATCGCCATTACCTGCGTAATTTTGCGTTCGATCTTTTGGCGTTTCTTCGCTATAGTCGCTGCCTACTTTGCTTCATTCTATTAATGTGCGCGCCCATCAATCTTACTTGCCATTCAATACAGAGTTAGGTACAATCGACTCACTGTTTGTGTAAAAATTAACAAATTCGCGCGCACAGCGCTCCTCTTTCCTCGTCACTGAGTATTTACGGAAGTCGTGCATGGATCTAGGCAAGCTCAATTCTAATGGTCGGTCGATGAGCCTGATTTGGATCGTTGCAGCGGGCCTAGCGATCATTCTGGGGGGGCTGCTGATTGCCTCGTTTACCCCATCGCTTTTCCCGGCGCAGGGTTCCACACAGGCACAGCAGGTCGATAACTTATTCCGCTTTATGTTGGCAATCGGCGGATCGATCTTCCTGCTCGTCAATGGCGTGCTGCTCTATTCGGTCATTCGCTTTCGCGCTCGCAAAGGCGATAACAGCGATGGGCCGCCGATTCACGGCAACACTACCCTCGAATTTACCTGGACGGCAATCCCGGCGGTGATCGTGCTGGTCATCACGATTTACAGCTTCACCGTCTGGACGTCGATCCGCGAGCCGCAGGACAACGAACAAATCGTCAACGTGGTCGGTCAGCGCTTCGCCTGGTCGTTCACCTACGATATTCCACAGAATGAGCTTCCCAGCGGCGTCACGGTCGATCAGCTTCCGACCGATGTCAAAGCCGTTTACGATTCCGGCAAAACCCTGAGCTTCAGTTCGCCTCAGCTTCATACCTGGGTGGGTCAGCCGGTACATGCGCTCCTCGACACCGAAGACGTCAACCACGCCTTCTGGATTCCGGGAATGCGCATCAAGCAGGACTTGCTGGCAGGCCGCGAAACCGATGTGCGCTTCACGCCGATTGAACCCGGCGTCTACCGCATCGAATGTGCCGAGCTGTGCGGCCCCGGTCATGGCAATATGGCGGGTACGGTCGATGAAAACGGCGACCTGCAAGGCGCGTGGCTCATCGTCCACGCCGATGAGCCGACTTATCTGCGTGAGTTCTACTATCCCGAAGCGCAGAGCGTCCTCTTCCCGCCCACCGACCCGGCAACGCTCGGTCAGCAGATTCTTTCCAGCGGCAAATACCCGTGCGCAACCTGCCATACCTTGACGTCGCTCGGCTGGTCAGGCAATATCGGCCCGCACCTCGACGGCATCGGTACTCGCGCGGCGACTCGTATCCCTGGCATGGACGGCGCGGCTTACATTCACGATCATATCCGCAACGGCAATCACCAGCTTGTGCCGGGCTTCAGTCGCTTGATGCCGCAGTTCAACAGCGACCCAAGTCAGCCAAACTACATGCCCGATAGTGATCTCGACGCGATTATCGCGTTCCTGCTCACGCAGAAGTAAAGTTTCAATGGGGTGGGCAGCCACCCCATTTATCACTCGACCTAAAGAGTTTTTTACGGGAGAATCTTCGGATGGCATCGATCACGAGACCTCTGCCGGGAACCCCGGTAGAAGTGGAACGCCCCAAGCTGAGTACCTATCTGCGCTGGAGCGTCGATCACAAAGTCATCGGTATTCAGTACATGGTGATGGCGTTCTTCTTCTTCATCATCGGCGGCGGCTTGGCGATGGTCTTCCGCGCCGAACTGCTCACGCCGCAGCTCGACGTGGTGCAGACCGGACAGCAGTATAACCAGCTCTTCACCATCCACGCGACGGTGATGATCTTCCTCTTCATCATTCCGTTCTTCGCCGGTGTGGGCAACTATCTCGTGCCGCTGATGCTTGGCGCGAAGGACATGGCCTTCCCCTGGCTCAACGCTTTTGCCTTCTGGCTGATTCCCCCGGCGGGTCTCTTCATTCTGATGGGCTACTTCGCCGGACAGGCCGAAGCAGGCTGGACGAGCTATCCACCGCTGAGCACGCTCTTTAGCGGCGACGGGCAAACCATGTGGGCGATTGGCCTGCACTTGCTCGGTATCTCGTCGATCCTCGGCGCGATCAACTTCATCGTCACCATCAAGAACATGCGCCCCGAAGGCATGGGCTACTTCCAGATGCCGCTGCTCTGCTGGGCGCTGCTCGCAACTGCCATCATTCAGGTGCTGGCGACCCCCTTCCTGGCGGGCGCGCTCACCTTACTGATTCTCGACCGGGTCGCGGGAACAGCGTTCTTCAACCCGGCGCAAGGCGGTGATGTGCTTTTATGGCAGAATGTCTTCTGGTTCTACAGCCATCCTGCCGTCTATATCATGGTTCTACCGGGTTTCGGCATCCTCAGCGAAGTCCTGTCCGTCCATTCGCGCAAGCCCATTTTCGGCTACCGCGCGATTGCGCTCTCCAGTATGGCGATTGCGCTCGTCGGCTTCACGGTCTGGGGACATCATATGTTCACCTCGTTGACGCCTGAACTGCGTATCCCCTTCATGATCACCTCGATGATCATCGCCGTACCGACAGGCATCAAAATCTTTAGTTGGCTGGGCACGCTCTGGGGCGGCAAGATTCACTTCCGGGCCGCGATGCTCTTTGGGCTGGGCTTCCTTTCGATGTTCGTCATCGGTGGGATCAACGGCGTCATGCTCGCCTCAATCCCCTTCGACATCGACGTGACCGACACCTACTTCGTCGTCAGCCATCTGCACTTCGTCTTGTTCGGCGGCTCGGTCTTCACGATTTACGCCGGGATTTACCACTGGTTCCCGAAGATCACCGGCAAGATGCTCAACGAGTCGCTCGGCAAGATTCACTTTTTCATCACCTACGTCTCGTTCTTCTTCACCTTCTTCCCGATGCAGTTCCTCGGTATCGCCGGGATGCCGCGCCGCGTGGCGGTTTACGCGCCGGAGTATCAGGGCTGGAACGTGGTCATCAGCATCTCGGCCTTCGTGCTCGGCGTCTCGACCTTCATCTTCCTGTTCAACGTCTTCTGGAGCCTGCGTAACGGCAAGCGTGCTGGTGCGAACCCCTGGCGCGCGCTGACGCTCGAATGGGCAACGACTTCGCCGCCGCCTGCGCATAACTTCATCGGCGACCCGGTTCCGTTCAAGAATCCCTATGGCTACGGTACGAAGGCCGCCTATGCCTATCTCGACGCCATTGACCAGCAGTATGGCACGCCGGAAGAACCGCCCAAGACCAACGAACGGGCTTTGACGGCGGGCGCAGGCGACTAGTCGAGCGGTTGGCTCTACCGTAGGGGCGACCTGTCAGGTCGCCCCTACTCAAATGACACGACGGTAGGGGCGTACGAATGCAGACTTGTTTGCACATGCGCCCCTGCTTGACCGAAAATAAGGATGACGGTTTAACGGTTTATCATCATGCAGCACAATTTACTGGAACAACGCGAACTTTCGCGTGAAGAACTGCAAAACCTGCGCAATCTGCGCACGGGCGTCACCATTTTCCAGCTTTCCTGGATTGGCGTGTTTATCTGTTTGATCATCGCCAATCTGCAACTGCGGGCGAATTTCATCTCGTGGCCTCCGCCGGGTGTCGCACCGCTTGACCCGGTGCTGCCGACCATCGCCACCATCGGCCTGCTGCTGAGCGCGTTTCTGACCTACCGGGGACTGCGGGCGATCCAGAACGACAATCGCGTTTCGTTCCGCGTGCAGTGGCGAATCGCGATTGGTTTAGGAGTGCTGTTCGTCGCCATCATGGCGTTTGAATGGCTGATTATTCCGGTCAGCGGCATGTATAGTACACTTTTCCGCGTGATGACGGCCTATCACGCCGTACACGCGCTGGTCATTGGCTATATCATGATCCGCATTGATCGCAATGCCGCCGCTTACGATCAACTCCATAACTGGGCGGTGGAAGCGTCGGCAAAACTGTGGTATTTTGTAGTCGTTGCCTGGATTATGTTTTACGCGGTACTCTACATCATCTAGGAACAGGGGGAGTCTATGCAAGCAGGGTTAAGTCGCGCTATACCGATGGCGATCCTCGGTTTCATGGTTGGCGCGTTGGTTACTATCCTTTTACGCGGCTTACAAAGCCTTGATCCGATCTGGTCTGCTGGGCCGGGGCTGGTCATGGCAGGCTTTTTCATGGCGGGTTTCTTCGTCTGGGGCATGGGCGCGTTCAATCCAAAACTGAGCGTGCATGGCGAAGCGGAAGAAGCCGTCCACGAAGAACTCCAGAAGGAAGCTGCGCAGCCGCGCTCCATCCTGTTCGGCTCCACCTGGATGATCGCGACGATCACCCTGATTGTCGTCGTTATTCTGGCGGCGTTGGCAATCATACCGGGCGGCTTTGGCATGACGCAGACGGTTACCCCCGGTGCTTCGACCCGGCTGGTCGGCTATACCGACGTGCCGCTGCCATTTGGTGGCCCAACCATCACCGTTAGTACGCTCGTGATCTTCGCCGTCTTTATTCTGATTGCCTTCCTGTCGCTGTTGATCGCGGCCTGGTTGTTCGGCGCTGCACTTACGTTTCTCTCACAGGGACTCACCGAAGTGCAGACCGCTCCCGCTGGCGGCGGGACGCTTTCGCTGCCCGCGCCGGACGAAGCGGAAAAACCGCAGCGCAGCACGCAGGAACAGTACCGCATCTTCTTTACGGTAGCCGTCGTCTTTTTCGCGCTCTTCTTCGTGCTGAAGCTGTTTCTGGGTGTCCTGTTTCCGACTCTGAACCTGCCGATTCTGACCTGGTTCTTCGACGCGCCAACGCAGGTCTCGTTGATCGCGCTGGTGATTGCGCTGGCGATTACCTGGGTCGCGCTGGGGCGTGAACGCTTCATCTTCGGCATGACCTTCATCGTCACCTTCGTCATTCTCTACCTGGTCTTCTTCTACGTCGCCATCGGCTTGATTCTGCCGAAGCCCGCGCTGCCGGGGCTGTCGCTGTTCCTGGACGATCCGCAGCAGTTGTTCTTCCTGTCGGTCACGAACGCGCTGCTTTTCACGCTGCTGATTCTGCGCCCGATGGGTGTGCTGCACACGATTGGCAGATTCGCGGGCTGGCTGGCGCACGTTCTGCGCAGCGTACCGAAATTCCTCCAATAACGGGAAACCTTATGAGCGAAATCAGTATTGAGCACGCCCCAGTAGCACATGGTCACGCCGCAGACCCGAAAGCGGAAGCGCGTCACATCGACAATATGAAGTTTGCCATGTGGCTCTATCTGGCCTCGGAAGTGGTGATCTTCACGGTGTTGATCGCAATTTTCGTGGTTTTTCGCGTCAACAACCCGGAGCGCGTCGAGGAAGTCCATCAAGCCTCTGGCCTCTTTCTGGTCGGCCTGAACACCTTCCTGCTCCTGACCAGCAGTTGGACGATGGTCATGGGGCTGCTGGCGATTCAGAAAAATGATAGCAAAAAGCTGGCGCGCTGGATCAGCTTTACGGCGATCCTCGGCAGCCTCTTTGTCTTTTTCCAGTACATCGAATATTCCACGCTGGCGAACGAGGGCATTACCCTCTACGGCGACGTGTTCGGGATGCGCTTCTACGCGCCAACCGCCTTTCACGGTGCGCATGTCGTCGCCGGTGTCCTCTGGGCAATCTACGTCATCATGGGCGCGCGCAAAGGCAAATACAACAACGGCAAGTACCTCGGTGTCGAAATTTTCGGCCTCTTCTGGCACTTTGTTGACGTAGTCTGGATTGTCCTCTTTACCGTGATTTATCTGGTCTAGGGAGAAATAATGGCTGACGAACAAAATAACCCTACACCGGTTCCGACCCCTTTCGAGCCGGAGAACGCGCCGGAACCCATCAAGGAAATGCAGGACGAGAGCATCCGCGAACTCCGCGACGTTCCAGTTGAGACTGTGCCCAGCGAAAAGCTCGACGAAGTTGCCGAAGCCGTCAAGGAAAATGAACCTGCCGCCGAGCGTGAAGTGCGGCGCGAGGGCGAAGCCGCGCTGAATAAGCCGATTGAGGCGATTGAGGATACGGTCAACGCGGCGGATATGGCGGATCAGGCCATAGCGGTCGCACATCCCCTGCCGCACACCGTCCCCGATACAACAACGATGTTCGGCATGACCTTCCCCTATCCGATCTACACCGTTGTCTATATCGTGCTGGCGGCGATTACCCTGATCGAACTTGCGGTGAGCAGCCTGCCGCGCGGCGTTCTGGGAACGCTGATCCTGATTGCGCTCTCGATTTCGAAAGCCGTGATGGTCGTGCTCTTCTATATGCACCTGAGGGAAGACAGTCGTATCTTCGCCTTCGCGTTGATTCTGCCGATTTTCATCGCCCTCGTCTCGTCACTGTTCCTGCTCACCGTGCCCATCAAAGGCTACTAACCCACATATCCACAACGCATCTCGTAGGGGCGACCTGGCAGGTCGCCCCTTTTTATTTCCCTCGCGAAACCATGTACTTCGTAGGGGCACGCCCGTGCGTCTGCCCTTTTTATTTCCCTCGCCACACCATGCAATCCGTAGGGGCAGACCTGTGTGTCTGCCCTTTTTGTTACTCCCGCGAAACCATGTACTTCGTAGGGGCGACCTGGCAGGTCGCCCCTTTTTATTTCCCTCGCGAAACCATGTACTTCGTAGGGGCACGCCCGTGTGTCTGCCCTTTTTGTTACTCCCGCGACAGTTCCAGCACACTCAGCAGCGGCAGAAAATAGCGCCATCCGTCGAGATGCCCCTGCTTTTCCTCGGCATCGTCCGGCGTGTAGAATCCGTGCGTCAGTTTGAGCTGCGTGCCAGAATCCTGCGGCATAAACGCGATTTCGACGCTGCGAACGGGAACATCCGCTTCATGATCCCACTGCCAGCTAAAGGCTAAGCGCTCGCCGCGCACGAATTCGCGGTATGTGCCGCGCAGATGCCAGTTCTGCCCCGCCCAGAATAAGTGATAGCTGCCGCTCAGATGCGGCTCAAGTTCGGCCTGCGGCGACCACCACAGCGCCAGCAAATCGGGTACGGTGAAGCAGTCGAACGTCTGCGCCGGGGTTAGCTGCGGGCAGTTGATCGTCAGAATTAATCGATCTGCTGGGCTGGCAAGCAGATGCACACTGGACATGGTTGCTCTCCCGGATACTCACGAGCGAATGATTTGCCCGAAAGCGATGTCGTGATCGTCAATATCCTGCACGCCGAATTCCCGCACCCCATGAGGCGCTGTGTAAAGCGTGTAGTCGATGATCGCACCGCTCGCCTGAAATTCGGCGTAGAAAGCCTCGACATCATCGACCCAGAAGTACACGTCCCACATCTTTTCGACGACTTTCCAGTTCGGGACAACCGTCTGTTCCGCCCCCAACTGCGACAGCATCACCGCCATCCCATCCCGGCGAAGGATAGCGAAGTTGGGCGGCTCGTTGTACAGCCTGTGATCGTGAAAGCCGAGTTTGTCGCGGAAGTAAGCCGCTGCCTGAACCACATCCCTGACCAGTAACACGGGTGCGCTGCCTGTGATCGCCGCCATCAAAAATCCTCCTGTAGTGAATGCGTAAATCATAGCACGTAAGTTCTATTTTGGCATTCGCGTCTGCGACAGGTATGCTCGTACAGTCCATCATTTGCGAAGGGGGCGTGATGCAGATCGATATGCAGGGACAGGTTGCCATTGTTACGGGAGCGGCGCATCGGGTAGGCCGCGCCATTGCGCTGGAACTGGCGCGGGCGGGCGTTCACATCGTCGTCCATTACTTCCACTCGCCCGCTGAAGTCGTGCGAGAAACGCTGCACGATCTCAAAGCCTTTGGCGTCGAAGCCTTCCCTGTGCAGGCGGATCTCAGCACTCCGGCAGGCGTCGATGGTCTGTTCGCGGCAGCCAGCGACCAATTCGACCACCTCAACATCCTCGTCAACAGCGCCTCGAACTTTCAGCGCCGCACCCTGCTCGAAGTCTCGCTCGACGACTGGAACGAGACCATCAATACCAACTTGACCGCGCCCTTTCTCTGCACACAGCGTGCGATTGTGCGAATGCGGGCGAATTCGCCCGCAGGCGGCGTGATCGTCAATATCTGCGACCGGGGCGCGATTGATCCCTGGCCGGAGTTCGCGCATCACAGCATCAGCAAAGCCGGGCTGCTGGCGCTGACCAAAGTCACCGCCGCCAGCTACGGCCCGGAGATTCGCGCCAATGCCATCATGCCCGGCCTCGTCCTCAAACCGGACGCCATGCCCGAAGATCGCTGGCAGAATTTCGCGAAGGATACGCCTATCGCCCGACCCGGTACAGGCGAAGATGTGGGGCGTGCGGTCGTCTATCTCGCCCGCGAGGATTATCTGACGGGCGTCGTCTTGCAGGTCGATGGTGGCATGAGCGTGGTGTAAGCGCAGCCGCAGTTGATCTTCAGGAGGATTCGTATCGGGGCGCGTCAGGAGCAGCGCCATACCGGTCAATGTGCAGCGGCCTGAGCCTGCTGCACGGGCGCTGCTACTCGAGTGACAGCCCTTCGTTTTTCAAAAAATAAAGTGCCATCTCAACGGCGGCAGCTCTGGAAACCGTCACATTGCGCGGGTTGGTGATGGCATCGCCGGAAAATGACAAATTAATGTCGGCACCGCGCGCACGCATAATCAGCTTGACAGTCGGGCTGGCAATCACCAGATCGCTGATGTTTTCGCCGTCCAGATAGCGCATCCAGCCGAGCAGAATATAAGGGCTGGGATCATTCTGGCGATGGAGCGACTGCTGTCCCTTTTTGACTTCCAGATACATAAATCACTGAGCGCTTGTTGCGCCGTATCCCATGAAGTACAGCGCTCGGTTGATGGCGTCAGGTCGGGGAAAAACTTCACTGGAATAGACTTCGAGTTTGTTATTGCAAAGCGATAGATTCAGGTCGTCATCCACAGTGTCAAGGATCAGCCAGCCCTGTGAACTCTTGAAGACGAGCGAAGTGACGTACTCGCCATCTAAACGCCCCAGCCAGTCCAGAATCGTCTGCGCGGCTGGGTTGTCAAGATAAGCGACCCGTTGATTGCGCACGTAAATATACAGACTGGTGTGTGCGCTCCCTGCATCGGCCATAATCTGTCACTCCCGAACGGCAGCTTTCACGATAGACATGCATAGACGACAAGCGAAATTCGGTAAGTTTTGTAGGAGCAGACCTACGTGTCTGCCCTTGTCCTTGTAGGGGCGAGGCACGCCTCGCCCGCCCACAAAAATCACATGCATCATCTTCTAAATCGTTGCAGCAGGCCGAATGTCACGGGTCGGTTTTCAGAGAAAGCACGCGACGACTGGTATAATCTGCGTTAAAATCTGCGTTAAGCTGAATCAGGAGAGGAACCGATGGCTCGTGGCAAAGACTTGAACGCCGACCAACAGGCGCGGCGCGACGTACTCGTGAATTCCCCGGTGATCGCGATTGTCGGGCGATCGAACGACCACTACTACAGCAGCTATCAGGTCGGCGAATACCTGATCCTCGAAGGCTTCACCGTCTACAACGTCAACCCCAATATCGAGGACGTGGACGGCGCGCCCAGCTATCCCACCCTCGCCGACGTTCCCGCCAAAATCGACATTGTGGACGTGTTTCGCAAGTCGGATTTTATGCCCGGAATTGTGCGCGAGGCGATTGCCGTCGGCGCGAAAACCGTCTGGGGGCAGGAAGAAGTGCTCAGCGACGAAGCGCGTGACATCGCCCTCAGGGCGGGGCTGAACTACGCCGACGACCTCTGCATCCGCAAGGAACATGAGCGCTTGTTTAAAAACATGGTTCACGGCGAAGTTTAGCGCTCAAAATCGCTTGACGCGCATTTTTCTGTGCGCTAAAATGAACGGTGTTCAGTAAATAAGCATACATCAGCCATGACGCGCAAACAGCGCTTACAGGAAGGCTCGCAGAAACGGCGCGAGCAGCAAAAAGAAGAACTCTACCAGACTATTCTCAAGGCCGCCGGGGAAATGTTTCTCAAGCACGGCTACGAGGACTTTTCGCTGCGTCAGGTCGCCGAGTCGATTGGCTACTCGCCGGGAACGATTTACCTGTACTTCGATAACAAGGATGATCTGCTGCGCGCCCTCGCCGAGCAGGGCTTTCTGGCCTTCGGCACAATGCTCGAAACGACCAGCGCCAGCGTCGATACGCCGCTCGAACGCATGACCGCGCTGGCACGCGGATACATCACCTTCGGCTTGCAAAACCCGGCCTTCTACCGCCTGATTTTCATGGAGCGCCCCGATTTCTTCGTCCACGAGACGCTGGAGAACGCGCCCAAATGGGAAGCCACCTTCGCCGTCTGGCGCTATGTTCTTGAAGACGCCATGCGCGCTGGTGTCATTCGCGCCGATGACCCGATCAAGACCTCCGACGCGATCTGGTCGCTGCTGCATGGCATCGTCGCGCTGGCGAACCGAATGCCCGATTTCACCCTCGAACGGGCGCTGGGCGCAGCCGATGTCGCCGTCGAGATGATCGTCAAGGGGCTGAAGCCGTAGCGCTTTTTATTGTTAATAAATGAACAGCATTCATTCAATAAGTTCTGTTCACCGGTTTTAAAGTGAGTTTAAATTGAGGAGGAAAGTCGTGAGTACAAAACTGGAAATGGGCAGCAAAGCACCGGATTTCACCTTGCAGGATCAGGATGGCAAGCCTGTTCATTTCGCCGACCACCTTGGCAAACAGGTGATCGTCCTCTATTTCTACCCGAAGGATTTCACGGGCGGCTGCACCGCCGAAGCCTGCGCTTTCCGCGACAGCTACGAAGTCTTTACGGATGCAGGCGCGGAAGTCATCGGCGTCAGCGCGGACACGCCGGAAACGCACCACGATTTCGCCGCCCAGTACCGCCTGCCCTTCACGCTGTTGAGCGACCCCGGCAGCAAAGTGGCCTCGCTCTATGGCCTGAGCAAGACTCTGGGCATCATCCCTTCGCGCACGACCTTCGTGATTGACCGCGACGGCGTGATCCGGCACATCTTCAAGTCGATGACCAATATGGACGCGCACATCGAGGAAGCGCGCAAAATCGTCCTCGAACTCGAACAGGAAACGGTCAACGAACGCTGATTGAAGGAGAATCCCAATGAAACTCGTGCGCAATGTTGTCGGAGTGCTGCTGCTGTTGATCGGGCTGGTCTGGCTGGGGCAGGGCGTCGGGTTGATTCAGGGCAGCTTCATGACCGGGGAAGCCCAGTGGGCGCTGATCGGCATTGTCTGCATCATTCTCGGCGGCGGGGTGCTCTACCTGACCAACAGGCGGCGCGTGCAGGGCTAAGCGTCGGGTGAACGTGCATTCCCCTTCAAATTGAGCGTGCTATACTAGGCGAAATCGAACTCCGTAGGGGCACGCCATGAGGGCGTAGAAAATGTCCTTCTCGTGGACGGTGGGTTTGGCTGGGCGCGGATTGCCCCGCAGAAGCACCAGCCAGAGCTGTTTTTCTCCCTTTCTCCCCGCTTGCGTGGGAGAAAGGGAAGCTGACCTGTTCTTGGTCAGCCGGGATAGAGGGGCTTTTTAAACACCCTTATGGCGTGCCTCTACCATGATAATCTTCGGGAAAATCGAGGAGTTTTTCGCCCGTGAAACGTCTCACGCTAATCGTGCTGATGGTCGTGCTTTGCGCCGTGACCATCGCGCCGCTGACCGCTCAGGATAATCCCCCGCCGCCTGCCGCACCGACGACTCCCCCGCTGCCAACGATGATGCCGCGCCCCGCGCCCTCATCCTCGATAACGGTCGGCAATGCCACACTCGACCTCTATTTCCAGACGATTCCGCAGGGCAACACGGGTCTGCTGCGCGTGACCGCCATCAACGGGGCGGCGATTGCCAACGTGCGCGCGCGCTTCCTCAATACGCTGAGCGACTTCTTCGAGGCCGACGACGGCTTCTACGGGCTGATCGCGGTCGGCATGGAGCAGCAGACGCGCAAGACCAACGAACTCGACGTGTTCGTGACCTATGCCGACGGCACGCGCGACACCTTCAACGCCAACGTCGAAATCCCGCTGGGGGCGTTCATCCGTCAGGATGTGACGCTGGGGCCAGACAAAGCCTACCTGCTCGACATCCAGACCGAGCGCAACGAACTGGCGCAGTTGGAGAGCATCTTCACGGGCTACACCGAAACCAAAATGTGGGACTCGACCGGCTTCCAGTTCCCCATCCCCTCGACGCTGACCTCGCCCTTTGGGGCATTCCGCACCTTCAATAACACGCTCAACACGCGCCACACAGGCTGGGATTTCACGGCGGCGATGGGCACGCCCGTCATGGCCTCGGCTGCCGGGACGGTCGTCTTTTCCGCGCCGATGCAGGTGCGCGGCAACCACGTCATCATCGATCACGGCTACGGCGTCTTTTCCACCTACTCGCATTTCTCAGTCGTCCACGTCACGCGCGGCGAAACGGTCGCCAAAGGCCAGATCATTGGCGAAGTCGGCGACACCGGGCGCACCAGCGGCCCGCATTTCCACTGGGAAATCGCCGTCAACGGCAACTTTGTCGATGGCGTGCAGTTCCTCGAAATGTGGCAGCCCTAAAAGACAGGACTGAGGACAAGCCAAACGAGCATCTGGATTCAATTATTATGCTATAGTGAAGCACTAATTCAGGAGTTCGTATGGATTGTCTGCCTCGATGCAGCGCAGGGGAGCTAAAATGATTGTCTTACAGATCGAACACGCAGTTCCCAATTTTGACGGCTGGAAACAGGCTTTCGACAGCGACCCGGTGGGACGCGAACGATCAGGCGTGCGCCAGTACCGAATTTTGCGTCCGGTGGACGATCCCAACTTCGCCATCATCGAATTGGAATTCGATACCGTCGCTCAGGCGGAAGGATTACTCGCCGCCATGCGCACCGTCTGGGGACGTGTTCAGGGAACCCTGATCGAAACTCCGCAGGCACGGATTGTCGAAATCGTGGAATCGAAGGTCATTTAAGATCACCCGAACGGTGATTAGACAGCAATTATAATGCCAGCCAGATGTATCCTAGTGAATCGAGAAAGCTACGGCTTGAGTCGCTGGAGTTCTGTTCCGGTCTCGACATCCCAGAGGCGAGCGGTGCTGTCAAGACTCCCAGTCAAAAGCATTTGATCATCCGGGGAAAGCGTGACGGCAAAAACAGCGTCGGTATGGCCTACAAAGCGCTGGATCACGCTGCCAGACAGATCGAGCGTGACAACAGTTCCATTGATGCCAACGGCGGCGATGAAGGTTTCGTTCGCAGCCAGTACGCCATTAAAAACGTATTCCAATTCGTCACGACCATTCTCGGAGTTGTCGGCTAAAGTATGGATTTGCTTCCCGGCTAGAAGATCCCACACGCCGATTTTCATACTGTCCCAGATGAACAGGGTCTGGTTGTCTTTTGTGCAGGCGAGCGCTGTCACAGCAGCATCGGTAACATCCCAACGCTGAAGCAGTTCGCCTGTTTGGGTGTCGAGCCAATCGAGATAACCGCCTTGCCCGTTCGATAAAAAGAAGGTTTTACCGTCCGGCGCAAACCAAGAACAGACAATATCGTAATAGTCCTTAAATTTGCGCGAAATGCTGCGCTGTTGAAGATCCCAAAGATAGGCTGTCCCTGTGCCGCTGACGAGAAAATACTGACTGTCGGGAGAGAAAGAACAGGTCAATATCGGGCCATGAAGTGCGGGAAGTGGATAAAGCTCCTGACCATCGCCGACGTTCCATAAGCGAATCTCGCCACGCGCATCGCCGCTGAGTACAAGCAAGCCATCCGGGGAGAATGCGAGCGATTCAGCGCTGGTTTGATGACCGAGAAGTGTTCTCTGGAGCGCTCCGGTTTGCGAATTCCACAGGCTGATTGCGCCGCTGGTGTCGGCTGTCGCCACGAGCGGCTGACTGGGGGAAAAAGCAACCGCTTCGACCGCTTTCGTGCGGCGACTCACAACTTACTTTTCTTCGGGTTCGTCAGTGAAGCGCGTCAGGCGCATGAACGCCCGTTCCTGCGGCGACATATCGACCGGGTACTCGGTTTCGTCGTAGGCTTCGAGGATGCGGTAGCCCTCTTTGATGTAGCTGCGAATCGTGTGCAGGCTGATGCCCATTTCGTCGGCAGCGAGGTGGGCGGGCATCCCCTCGACCACGCATAGCTCAATCGCCTGACGGATGCGCTCGGTCAGTTCGGGGTATTCGCGCCGTCCGGGGAGGACGGTCGCGTGGATCAGGCGCGTGTTGAAAATCTGCTCGCTGGCCTGATCAACAGCGGGGCTGATCACGAAATCGTGGTTGAGCGCGTAGACAATCGCCCACGCGATTTGCATCCCGACTTCGCTCTTGAGCAGGTAGCCGCGCGCACCCGCATCGGCGGCAATATCAATCAGGCGGGCGTCCGCGCCGCGCGCCAGACAGATGATCATCACGTCTTTGATCTTCTTGCGCAGCGCTTCGACGTGGTAACGCAGTGCATCCGCGCCGCCGATCTGGTCAGCATCGAGCACGATCACGTCGGGCAGTTCCGCCAGCGGCGTGCGCTTGAGATAATCCCACATCTCGTCGAGGCTCTCCGCCATGCAGGTCACGCGGGTGCGCCGATCCCAGGCGAGGTAGCTGTTGATGGCTTGCAAAGCGAAATAATCGGTGTCCAGCACCAGGACTTTCAGATTGACGGTGGAGATGGTCGTCATGCAAGTCACCTAATCTCTGGCTGAATGTTGGGCAGCGAGGCTGCTTTGACTACTACAGTATACGTTGTTTTTCAGGAAGAGTTTGTAAAAATCCCTTCATTCGCGCTGGATCGCGCACCGTATGCTCAATCATCACGGAGCCTGTGCCTGTGACGGGATACGGAGCCTGAGGGTCGGCCTCAGACCGTCTCAAGGTGAGTCGTGTCGTTGTATTTTGCCAGCGTCCACACGCCTGCGCTGACCTGCCATTCGGTCAGGGACGTGTTGTTCAGTTCGAAGCGGGCGACGCGGCCTGCGCCGGAGCGCGGAACGTCGAACAGCGTCAGCAGCGAGCCGACGATGAAACCCGCGTGTGTCACAACCAGCACTGTCTGTTCGGCGTAGGTTTCCGCGAGGCGGTAGAGCGTGGTGCGGACGCGCTCAATGAACTGGAACCAGGTTTCGCCGCCGGGGGCAAACGGGCGCGTGGGATGCGCAGGCAGATCAAACTCGCCGTACTGCGCTCGATAAGCAGCCATTGTCAGCCCTTCGGCTGCGCCGGGGCGGACTTCGGTGAGGTCGCGGTCGGAAATGATCGGGCGGATCGGCAGCGTGCGCGCCAGCACGTCCGCCGTCTGCTGAGCGCGCAGGAACGGGCTGCTCAACAGCGTCTCACAGTCCGCGATTTCGGGCATCGTTCGCAAGCGCCGCGCCAGCAGATCGACCTGCTGGAGACCCTCGTCACTCAGGCCGGGACAGGTTGCTTCGCCCGTGATGATGTCCTGCTGCATGTGGAGCGAGGCCCCGTGTCGGATCAGGATCAGGCGCGTCATTAGAAAGCTCGTTACAGACCGCACCCCGACCTGACAATCAGAGTGCGGTCAAAGGGCGAGGTGAGCGCTATTTCGAGCGGAAAGCGTTCTGGACAATGCTGTTGTCGAACATGCCGCCGGTCGAGCCTTCGGTCGCGTAGCGGTAGAGCGCGGCGGTGTATATGCCCTGCAAGGTCGAGGAGACAATCCCCAGGCCGACCCAGAAAATCACCATCAGCACAATCGGCAGGGCGATCACGGCGGCGCTGTCAGAGCCGGAGACGGCGCAAATCGGCAGGGCGAGGATGATTGTGCCGACGAAGCCGATCACGAAGAAGATGCCGCCCATGCTGAAATTGCCGACCAACTGCTCGCCCCAGGTGGCGCGCAGGAGCGCAGCGCTGCGCTTGATGGCTTCGATGGGGCCAAGCTTTTCGACCACCAGCACGGGCACAACCAGATAGGTTGCCACGTTCCAGGCGAAGCCGATCAGCGAAATGACGATTTGACCGATAAATCCAGCGCGGCGTGAGAGCGTGTTGAGGATAACGCCCACCGTCGCCGAAATGACCGCATAGCCGAAGATCGAGGCAGCGTGTTCAGAGGCGATGCGAAAGCCGTCACGCAGGGTGGGGTCTTCGCCGCGCAAGCGCATCATGGCTGCGCCGACCAGCGCTGTATTCGCGAAAAAGATCACCGAATAGATGACCACGTAAAACAGGAAGCCGACTATCAGACTGAGGATGCCGTCGCCGCGCCCGCCAGAGGCGACCGAGTCGAACACGCCTGCGGCAATCGACGGGATGATGAAGGCGATGGTGACGATGATCATGCCGATCATTGAGACAATCGGAAAAATGATCAATTCCTTGTCTGCGCGCAAAATCGCCCAGCTTGCCTTGACCAGTGCCCAACTCCGTGAAAAGCTGCTGAACATCGCTGCCTCCGCAATATAAAGTCATTTTCAATTATTGTAATGAGGAATGTGCTTTCTACACAAGCACGAGGCTGAGCGGGTAGAGCCTGTTGGAATTCGTGAACGATATGCTGTGAATTTTCTAAAGAGACAGGCGGAGATGTTTGGCGACTCTATAGAACGTTTCCCCAAAAGTGCGCCAGCTTTACAAAATTTAACCTTTTGACCTATGGCGATTAATAGAAAATGGATTTATGATGATGAGCGTTGGTGGTGCCGTTTGTCACCAAAGGGATGAGATGCACCCATGCTGGATAGCCGTCGTTTTCCCGTTCCTGCTGATCTCTGTCGCGCAGCATTTGCGTGGACAATGCTAGGCAAAGAGCAAAATATCGTCTAATGAGTCGCCTATTGGGATGTGCTGTTTGACCCGATACGCGGTTCTCCGCCTTTTCACATTTTCGCCCGCCTAGTTTGAGAGGCTGTCTTTCATGGCCGATAGTTATGAATCTCAGTTTCAACTCCTCCTCGAAGAAGTTCGTGCTTTCAGTCTGAACAGCGCTGAAAAGCTTGTCCAGCTCAACACCCTGCTGGGATCGCGGGCAGCTTTTTACGCGACTTTTGTCATCGTCTGCCTGGAAGCGCGCGGCAAGCAGTCGAGTTACCGCACCGTCAGTACATTGACGACCGGCGATTTGAACAACTTCACCTTCTTCGAATATACAAAGGGAAATCCGGAGGCGGTCGCGGCATTCGAGGAAGCGCTGGCCTGCTATCAGGCGGACTGCCAGCGGCGCTTTGCTTCAGACTCGAATACGCCTGCTGCGGTTTGAGGTCAGCCTGCAAAGACTGTTACAATAGGCTGCCGCGAATAACTGCGCTCATGCGCTTGTTTGCCGAAGGCCGCCTGTTGAGGTTTGTATGCATCGCTTCCGCTCAGTTCGCGTGTTTCGCCTGCTGGTTTGCTCGTTCTTTGTGCTGATAACATCGCTCGTGACGATGCCTGCACAGGCGCAGACGACGCAATGCGGCCTCGCCACCTCGATCAGCTTCCCGGTTGATACGGCGCAGTTTCAAATCGTGCAGGACTTCGGCGCGCCAAGCCCACGTCACCAGGGACGCTATCACACCGGGGAAGACTGGTATGGCGGGCGCGGCAGTAGCTACGGCGCGTATGTTCACGCGATTGCCAACGGGCAGGTGACGTTTTCCTCCCCCAACGGCTGGGGACGCGACGGCGGTGTGATCATCATCGCGCACAGCTTTCCCGACGGCACGACCGCCTACAGCATGTATGGTCACGTCACCGACGCGACTGGCGTCCAGTTTCCGGCTCCATTCACCTGCGTCCGCACGGGCGACATCATTGCGGCAGTCGGCGCGCCGCGTCCCGCGCCGCATCTCCACTTCGAAATTCGCACCAATCAGCCGGACATCCCCGGCCCCGGCTACACCGATCAAAATCCGGTCGATCTGGGCTGGCGGCGTCCGAGCAAGTTCGTCGATAACTGGCAGGCGTGGTTTCTCAAAAGCACGCTCTGGCACGCGGACATCGCCGACGAAAGCGGGCCAGTCGCGCCGCCGGTCGAACTGCCCGATCACAGCTTGCTGGCTCTCGACGCACAGCGCGTGCTGCGCGTCAGCAGTGATGGGCGCGTGCTCTGGCGCGTCAATCTGAGTGAGCCTGCCGTCGGTTTAATCGGGCAGCAAACCGGCAGCCTGATTGTCTACGCCAGCGGTAAAACGCAGCGCATCGACGCGGACGGAAATCGCGGCGAGGCTGGAAATTTTTCCGCAGACAATTTTGACAGCGCACCGATGGCGGTCGGTTCGGAAATCATCTTCCACACGACCGACAACGGCCTATTTGCCTTCAATGGCGACAGCACCTGGCAGGTGAGCGGCGTCCCGCCGATTCTGCGCTGGTCGGCGACGGTCGGCACACTGGGGCTGATGACCGCCGACAACGCTCTGCTGACGATTCCGCTGGGCGGCACGGTCGTCAACCGCGCGCTGCTGCGCGAACCGGGGTCACTCGCCAGCGACGGTGATCTGCTGGCCTATACGCAGGGCGGGCTGTGGCGTATCGACCGAAACGGTGTCTGGTCACTGGAAGTGGCGGATGCGCCGCCCGGTGGTCGAGACAGCGCAGTTGTCGCCGACGCAGAGCACCTGTTTTTGTTCGACGGCACAACCCTCCACGCATACGACAGCGCTCATCGGCAGCAGTGGGCGACGCCGCTCCCCGGCGTCGGTGGCGACGTGACGCTCTCGATTTACGACAGCATTGTGCTGTTGACGAGCAATCACGGCGACATCACCGCTGTGCAGGCGTCGAGCGGCGGCGTCTGTAACACGACGCGCATCTATGGCAGCAATCGCGCCCGCGAATGGCACAGCCTCGACGATGACGGTGTGCTGCGCGTCTACGTGGCTGACCAGATCATCGGCTTCAACTGGCAGAAATTCCTCATGGCCTGCGCCAACTGATTTTTACGCATTTTTGGCGGCGCGCACGTCATCCCCTGCGGCGACTGATGTCGCGTACAGCGCAAAAACAGCCCTCAGTGACGAGGGCTGTTTTTATTTATATCTGGAGGAAAGTCCGTTATCAGCCAGAGACGCAGAACTGATCTTCGAAGCCGGGCGGAACCAGCAGGTTATCAATCAGGTAGACATTGCCGTTCTTCGTCGGATACCAGGCGGAGTCGGGGACAGAGACGGTGTTGTCGATCAGGAAGCCGCCGCTGGTCGCGCGGAAGGTATGAGTCGTTCCCGCCATCGTCGGGAAGCTGCCGCCGCTGACCAACTGCGACGGCGTGCGCGACTCGACCAGCACGTGATTCAGAATCAGGGCGCGCATCGCGGCAGGATTCGAGGTGACACACTGGTACAGGTCGGGCGCGAAGCGGACAATTGCCTCGTCCGTCGGCGCGAAAACCGTCAGCGGCAGCGCCGAATTTTGCAGCAGTTGATCAAAGCCGGACTGTTCCAGAATGGCGACGATATTTTCGGCGGCGAAGAGCGTCTTGCCGTCCGTCAGTTGCAAATCCGCCTTCAGACCGCGCAGGAAGGTCATGGTATCGACCGGGACGCGGCGCACAACGCCAATGGTGTAGTTCTGTGGGTTGCTGCCGGGATACGTCCCGCGCACGCTGTAGATGTAGATCACGTTCGGTTCGAAATAGCGCACGTTCAGGTGGAAGATTGAGGTCTGCGGGTTGTTCTGGTCGGCGGCGGTGAAGTCCTGATAGGTTCCCGCCGGAACGCTGCCGACAACTACTTGTCGATAGGCCGCGCCATCGACCACCGGCGTCTGATTCGCCAGCACGCGCAATGCAGGCGCGCCCTTGAGGTCGTTCACAAGAATAACGCACGATCCAGCTTCGAGTTTGCCTTCGCAGAGTGTGTCTTCGTCGATGAAAATCAACTGGATCGAGTTATCGCTGCCGCTGCCGACCACCGCCGCCGTATGATAGCCAGCGCTGAGCGGTGGTACGGCCCATTCGCGAAAGAAGGTCTGCCGCCCCGCTGGCGTGATTGCCAGCGTGAGCATGGTCGAGTGATTGGCATCGAAGGGCAGCGCATCGCTGACCGACCCCGGCGCAAAGTTCGACAGGATCGTCCTGCCGTCCTGAAGCGCGACCGTGACGACGGTGTTGTCGTTGGTCAGTTGCAGCACGCGCAGAAAAGCAGTGTTCGAGGAAACTCCCTGCCCGAAACTCGCGGGCGCAGCAGCCAGAAGCAGCATGAATACGAGTCCGATGCAGAATTTCCTGAACATCTCAGCCTTCTTTCCAAACGGTCGTCGAAAGGGTTGTCCTGAACGGACACCGCGCAATCAATAAATATTTATCGTTATATATTCTCGCACGATCTTGACCTCACGACAAGCGACCGCCCCAATCGGGCAGTCGAAAAAAGTGAGCATTTGTAGGGGCAGACCTGTGTGTCTGCCCAAAGCCAGGGCGAACCAGTGGGTTCGCCCCTACCAAAAAACCAGCAGAATTAGACACTTCCCATGAATCAGGGAATCTGCGCGACCTGATCGTGCCGGAAGCAATCGACGGTATGATCGTTGACGAAGCCACAGGCTTGCAGCATCGAATACATAATGGTCGAGCCGACGAACTTGAAGCCGCGTTTTTGCAAATCCTTGCTCAGCCTGTCCGACAGTTCAGTTTTAGCGGGCAGGCTGCCGAGCGCCTGCCACTGATTCTGAATCGGCCTGTTATCGACGAAGCCCCACAGATAATTCGAGAAGCTGCCAAATTCCTGCTGAAGTTCCAGCACACCACGCGCGTTGATGACCGCTGCGTTGACCTTGAGGCGGTTGCGCACAATGCCGGGGTTTTGCAGCAGCTCGGCGATTTTCGCGTCGTCGTAACGCGCGACCCGCGCTGGATCAAAACCCTCGAAGGCGACACGATAGTTCTCACGCTTACGCAGGATTGTGATCCAGCTTAGCCCCGCCTGCGCCCCTTCCAGAATCAGAAACTCGAACAGGCGCGTATCGTCGTCGCGCACCGGGACGCCCCATTCTTCGTCGTGGTAGCGCACATAGAGCGGATCGCTGGTGCTCCAGCCGCAGCGGATGAGATCCATTGAGAAATTTACCTTTCATCCTACTTGTGTCGTTGCGCAAGTTGTCTAGCTTAACTATGATATTAAAGAAATTCGATTCGTGATTCAAAGGGACAAGCGATGCTTCGAGCAGCAGGCAAGATTCTATTCTCGGTCATCCTGACGGCGATCTGCGTAGGCGTGGTTTCCGCCGCCCCCGCCCTGCAATCAGGAGCGCTGCTTCCGGCGATTACAAATTTCTCAGCGGACACGACCACCGTCAACTACGCCGACGTGGAAGCTGGCAGCGCGCAGGTCACGCTGTCGTGGAACACGATCAACACCAACGGTCAGTATCTGATCGCGCTGGAAGCCTACAGCCAGAACTACTGGGTCTCGCTGGCGAACCCGAATGAAGCGCTTCCTCTGAATGGCTCCAAAACGGTTGCTGTGACGCCGCCGCAGAATTTTGGCCCACCCACTTTCCGCCTGACGCTGAAAACCTCGATGGGCGTAGTCATCGGGCAGCAGTTCATCACGCTGGCCTATACCACACCCGCGCAGGCTGCGCCGGGGATTGTTTCCTTCACAACCCGCGCCCAGAGCATCGACACCAATCTGCTCGTGCAGAACAACGTTCGCCTCGTCGTCAGTTGGGAAGTCGCCAATCGCACGCCCGATACGCTGATCCGCTTCGAAGAAGTCTTTCCGGACGGCAGCACCATTTCGGCAGAATCGCCGCGCCGCCAGCTCTGGCTGCCCTCGAAAGGCGAAGGGGCTGTCATCCCGCGCCAGAGTGCTTCCAAGAGTGATCTGGTCTTCCGTATGAGCCTCGTTAATGTGACGGATGGCACGGTTTATGATCAGGCCGAGTTGAGCGTCCCGGTCATTGGCAACGTCGTGATCGCTGCGCCACAGAGCGCAGGCGGCAAGACGCTCCAGATTAGCCGCTTCTCCGCCCAGTCGGCGACCGTTCCTCAGGGAGGCAACGTCGTCCTCAACTGGGATGCCAGCGGCGCAGACAGCGTGCAGCTTCTTGAAGACGCCAAAGGCGCTGCGCCCACAACCCTTTACATTCAACTGCCGCCGACGGGTTCGCTGACGCTGCCCGTACCGGAAGGCGCGCCGGACGTCACCTACACCCTGCGCGCACAAAGCGCCGATGGCGAAAGCTCGACGGGCGAAGTGAGCGTCACCTCGACGGGTGATGAAAGCGGCGGTGGCGGCTGATCAAACCTTGACAATCAAACGACCGAGGGATAAACCTCGGTCGTTTTTTATTTGTGGCGCTTGTGCGCTTTGCGCAGTTGCTCGGCGCAAATATGAATAAACCTTGTTTAAGTTGCCCAAACAATGTATAAATAAAGTTGTCTATGAATTTTTTCAAACTTTGTTAAATTAATAACAATCGCCACACCACGTTTATTATATTTAGCAAGCTGTCATGGACAGCCGTTGCCCCATACAGCTTACGAGTCGGAGCCTTTCATGAGTCAGGTACAGGAAGAAGTTAGTGATGCGCAGCTTATCGAGCGCTTGCAGGCAAACAATTTGGATGCCCTGGGCGCTCTTTTTGATCGCTATTATGCCCAGGTTTATCGAACGGCAGCGGCGATCACGCGGGACAATGCTGTCGCGGAAGATATTGCTCAGGATTGCTTCCTGAAGCTGCACCAGTATGCCAACCGAATTGATGTCACGCTGCCCCTAGCGCCCTGGCTGTATCGTGTGACCGTGAACCTGAGCTACACCTGGATTTCGCGGCGGCAGAAGCGGCGGATTTCACTGGAAGGGCTGGTCGATCACCTGATGTCGCCCTCTTGGCACGCACCTGATCAACTGGCGGAAAACAGCGAAGTCCAGCAGAGCGTGCGCCACGCCATCAGCGAACTGCCGTTCAACCAGCGCGTCGTCATCGTACTGCATTATCTGAGCGCCTTGAGCCTCGAAGAAATCGCCGAGATTCTGGATTGCCCGGTTGGAACCGTCAAAAGTCGTTTATACTATGCTCGTGAAAATTTACGCCGCCGTCTGGATGATAGTCACCGGATCAGCGAGGTTGCACACGGATATGCCGGAATTACTTGATCAGCAGTTTGAAGCCGACATCGCACGCACGCTGAAGTTTGATGCTTTGGTCACCCCGCTTCATCAGGAGGATGCCAGAGCGCGCCTGCTGCGCAGCGCCGCCGAACAGATCGTTCTGCCGCCTGCTGAAGCGGTCGTGCCAGAGCGCGCTGCCCTGCGCGAACACGCTCATTCGTTCCGTCAATGGATAATAAGCCTGTACCGCTTTTGGCTGGTCGATTTCACCTGTTATGAGCGCGCCCGCCGTCCGCTGAAATTCTCGCAGTACTACAACACGCATGGACGCGGCGCATTCACGATTATCCACGTTTCAGCCTAGCGTAGTAATCCGCAGCGGTTGGTTTCCCAAAGCCGATGAACGATCCATCATCCAAGACTTCACTTTACATCACCGAGCCTTCCTGCCCGCATACTTCGCCATAAATTACCCTTATTGTTAGTCTCACTCCCTTAGCGGTAGAGTGGGTTTCTCCCCTCTCCCAAGCAACCCGCTTTTGGTTGCATAGAGAGGGGCGGGGGTAAGGTAAGTCTTTCTCCCTTTTCTCCCCGTTTGCGTAATGCGAACGTGTTCGCGCGAGAGGGAACAAGGGAAAGGGGGCGCAACTGATAATCGCCGTAGATTACTAAAGAACTACTCACCTGCTCCCCAGTTCGCTTCAAAGTTAAGGTCTTGATACACAACACAGGTCATTTGACGTTATAATTTTCATGGTGTCTTCATTTTTCGTCGGTTACGGATTGTAAAAATGAGTGTTCTCCCACATATTGTCACCGTTGATGCTACAGGAACAGTCGCCCGCATGGTACGCGGCGCGCTTGACCTGACCGATCACGCGGTCATTCAGATCGACGTCCCGGATGGAGCCGATGCGCTGGACGAAATCCGCCACCGGGGCTGTCAACTGGTGGTGGCTGCGCTCCAGCTCACGGATGAAATGAGCGGCATTGACCTCGTGCTTCAGGTCAAACAGGCGTATCCCGATGCCGCGCTGATCGTTCTCGGCGATGTGGACGATCCCAAAGAACTCGACGAAGAGTATCGGGCGACTGCGCCATTTGTCTATCTGCATCGCCCACTCGACGGCGCACAGTTCATGCGCGTGCTGACTGCCGCATTAGACGGCGGCGACATTTTCGCAGCCAGCGCTCCCCCGGTTCGCCTGGTAGCAACTTCGGCTGATATGGGGCCGATCCCCTCGCTCGATATGAAGATTGCCGAGCGCGTGGTCGATTCGCTGCTGGTGGACGTCGGCGCGATGGCAATCGTGCTGGCGAGTCGCGGTGCGGACGTACTGATGGAACGCGGCGCAGTGGGCTATCTTGACCGCGAACAGTTGACGAATGCCCTGCTGCCCACCGTCAAAACCACCATCGAGATGGGGCAGTTGGTCGGCGGCGCGCAGCCAACGGCGCTGCACTTCTACGATGGCGAACGCTACGATGTGTTCGTGCTCTCGGTTGGCTTCCACCATTTCATGTGTCTGGTGTTTGACGGCGCGGTCGGCAGCCGCCAGTTTGGCGCGGTCAACCGTTTTGGTCGCCGTGCCGCTGAAGATTTGATCGCGCTGGTAGGCACGAGCGCTTTCGCCGTCAAGCCGTCGATCCCTGAAGAAGAAAAGACGCGCCGCTTCCGCGCCAAACCAAAGGAGGCCGCGCCTGTCGAACAGCCGGAGGTCGTCGAGCCGCTGATCGAGCGGGCAGAAGAGTGGACAAGCAGCGCTGAACCGGAACCGCAGCCGGAACCCGAACCGCAGCTTGTGCAGTTAGAGCCGATTGCCGATGCCGATTTCGACCTGAGTCTGTTCGATAATCAGTCGCTTCAGGGGCTGGACGAGGCGCTGGCGGACGACTTGTTCGACCCGGACAAGCTGGCGGAAATCGCCAACGAAACGCGCCGTGAGCGCGGCCCGCTCTCTTACGACGAAGCGCGGGAGCTGGGCATTATCCCGTGAGTAATCTGATCGGCAAGCAGCTAGGGGATTACACCCTGGTCGGCGTGCTGGCAACAGGCGGAATGGCGCGCATCTACGAAGGGCTGGATCGCCGTCTGGGGCGTCAGGCCGCTGTCAAAGTCCTCGAACTTAACCCCAATGGTCACGACGACGACACCGACACCGAAATGCTGCCGCAGCGCTTCCAGCGCGAAGCGCGGGCCGTCGCCCAGCTTGAACATGATCACATCATCACGATTTACCAGTATGGCGAGCAGGACGGCTTCTATTTCATCGCCATGAAGCTGATTCGTGGCAAGGATTTGGCGCAGGAACTGTCGCGCCTGCGTCGCAACGGGCTGCGCATGGAAGTGCAGCGCGGGCTGCGCATTCTCGAACAGGTCGCCGCCGCGCTCGACCACGCGCATCAGGCGCAGATCATCCACCGCGACGTGAAACCGTCGAATATTCTGCTCGATGCCAGCGACCGCGCCACCCTGACGGATTTCGGGTTGGTGATGCAGGATACCTACGACACGACACTCGGCACGGCCTTCGGCACGCCGCGCTATATCGCGCCGGAGCAAGCCATTCATTCCGGCAGCGCTGTCACCCAGAGCGACGTCTACGCCTTCGCCATCATCCTCTACGAAGTGCTGACCGGGCAAACGCCGTTCGACGGCTCGACGCCGATGGAAATTGCGCTTGCCCAGATCAACGATCCACCGCCGCCGCCGCGCACCATCAACGACAGCATCCCCGAAGCCGCAGAACGTGAAATTCTGCGCGCGCTCGAAAAAGACCCGACCAAGCGCCAGCGCACGGCTGGCGAACTGATCAGCGCGGTCAAGCAGGCGTACTTTCCTGAAGATCAGGCAAGCACCGCGCTCGCCGTTCGCACCTCGCTGCTGCCCACCACCGAGCCGAGTCTACCCACGACAGCGCCGCTGCCCGTGAAGCGCAAACGCCCCATCGCTGGCCTGATTGCTGCCGCGCTGGGGATTGTCGCGCTGGTGGCGGCAGTGCTGCTGCTGGTGCTGAATCGCGCGCCCTCCACTGTTTCGCCCGCGACCAACATGCTCGCCTCGCCTTCAGCCGTTCAGTCGATTGCGCTGGTGGAGGCGACCGAGGCGGCGACTGCACCGCCTATCGAGATCGCCGCCGGGGGGACGGCTGAGGCAACCGATCCGCCGAGCCTGCTGCTGACTTACGACGACAATACCTTCAATCTCATCAATGATGGCACAGCGGCTTTCGACCTGATGGCACTTCAGTTCGCGCACGGCAGCAACCTGTTCGATGGCAGCGCCGTGCCGCGTGGATCGCTCCCTGCCGGGACATGCTTTCGTATTCAGCTTCAGCGCACGCAGAGCAGTTTGCCCGAAGGCTGTACCAAACTCTACGGCGCGACTTATCTGCCGACGACGCAGCGTTTCTTCTGGCGCAGCGAACCTGACGGCAGCCCAACCTTCGAAATTCGCCTCAACGGCGACGAGATCGCCACCTGCCCGACCATCCCACGCGGCGAAAATTCAAGCTGCACCTTCAGCCTGCCACCCGCAGCGTAATGATCGTCAGTTCGGACGGGCAGCGGATACGCAGCGGCAGCCCGACCATCCCAATCCCGCGATTGACGTACAGCAGCATATCGCCAACGGATGACAGGCCGCTCAGTCTGTTGGCCTCGCGCAGCATGAGCGTGGTCAGCAGCGGCAGGCGAATCTGACCGCCATGCATATGCCCGGAAAGCTGAAGCGCGAAGCGCCCACTTGACGCGCTGATGTCCGCAAACGACGGTTCATGCGCCAGCAGAATCGCGCCGCCCGTCTGCGGCAGCCGGGGCAGCACCAGGTCGAGCCGCGCTTTTTGTACCACCAGGCTGTCGACCCCGGCGATGCGCAGGCTGCTCTCCCCGCGCTGAATCACATAAACGTTGTTATTGAGGTCGATCAGCCCGCTTTCGTCCACCACCTGGCGGAGCATGTGCATATTGACGTGGTGATCGTGGTTACCGAAAATCGCGACCTTGGCGTCGTGCGCGTGCAGTTCACGCAGCGCCGGGATCAAATCCTCGCTGCGAAAAGGGATGCCTTCCGTGACAAAATCGCCCGTAAACGCGATCAGGTCAGGCTGCTGCGCGTTGATGGCGGTAACCAGTTCGCGCAGGCGCACAGGCGTGGTCGCCCGGCGGTCGAAGTGTAAATCGCTGAACTGGGCGATGCGGTAGCCGTCAAACGCTGGTGGCAGACCGGGAAGCGCAATCTCGATATTGTGGAGGTCGAGCCAGTCTTCTTTGTTGGGCAGAACACGCTGTACGGCGTGGATCACCCACGCCGCCGCTTTAAGCGCGTAGATCATCCGGTGGTAATCTTGCCGACAGTCAGGCTAACCGCCTGGAACATGACGTAGAAGACCAGGAAATTGATCAGGATGATCACGAGTGAGCTGAGTATGACCGTCACGCAGCCTTTCGCGCCGCCGAAATCATAGGCTTCGCCGACTTTGCTCGATGTTTGTCCGACGACATAGAGCGATAGTATCAGCAGGACAATCGTCGGGCAAAGCGTAACTGGCGAGACGGTGGCAATCCCCAGAAAAATCGAGATGCACAGAATGACAAACAGCAGCCAAGTCCAGCGGTTGTAAAAGCTCAGCAGCACCTGCACCAGATGCCGCCATGTACCGATGCCGTGCATCATTTTTGCCAGATAGTGGATCAGCACCGTCTGAAACAACACCGTTACCACCGAGATAATCCCGGAGACAATCGAAGACGGGAGGATCGTCCCCAGCGTGACCTTGCTCAGGCTGGCCTGAGCCTCCAGAAGCTGCGGCGTATCTTTGGTTAGCTGAGCGAAGTTGCCAAGCAATTGCTTGAGCGCCTCGTTCGCGACAATCGTCGCGACAATCGTGCCGACGATCACCACGAAGGCAAAAAAGCCAATCTCAAAGCCGACATCTGCCCATCCCGACTGTTTCGCTTCGGTCAAGTGCTTCTCGACACGCTGATCTTTCTGCTTGCGTGTCGCGTTGTCGGTGAAGCGTTTGCGCTCGTTGCGGTCGATAATCATCTGCGCGGCGGCATCGCCTTCCATCCCCGTGACCGAGGCGGCAACGTTGCTGAAAAAAGCGTCGTTAATCAGGTTTGGGTTAATGCTGATCGCCTGCGTCAGATTCTTCATCGCTTTGGCGTTGTCGCCTTCAAGATTGAACGTCAGCGCCGCGTTGACGTAGCCGTGCGCGCGATCTTCATCCTGCTTGGAGACGTTATATTTGCGCCCTTTGACAATCGAAGACCCTTCGACCAACGGCTGCGGTTCATCGGGCTTGGGCGGAGCTTCTTCTTCAAAATAAAGCGGCGGTGCGCGCAGCGGCTCCATCGGCGGCTCATCATCGTCGAGATCGAGCGGCGCGTTGGCGGCTGTGCCGAACGACTCCAGCGAAGGTTCGTCGTCAAGATCGAGCGGGATGCTCGCAGACGGCGCGCTGTAGGCTGCTTCCGGCGGCTCGTCGTCGAAGCTGAACGAGAAATCTGCGAGGTGGTCTGACGACTCGACGGGCGTTGGACTATCCTCGTAGCCAATGTCGATCTCGTCCTCGTCCGGCTCGCTGATGAATGGTGACGCGCTGCGCGGCGCAGGCGGATTCACGGGTGTTTTAGGCGTCGGTGCTGGTGGAGTCGGCGGCGCAGGCGGAGCGGACGGCGTAATCTTGCCCAGCAGCGCACCCGTTTCTGGTAGTTCCCCGGTTTGCTCCAACGGACGCACGACCTTTTTGGACGGCGGTGGCTGCGGTTGGGCTTCCAGCGCTTTGCGTTCGCTGCGCCTCAGGCGTGGCGGTGGTGGAGTCGGAGGTGCGTTTTTGGGAGGCCGACGCACCAGCATTCCGGTCGTGGGCAGGTCTTTATCTTCGGGGCCGCGCGTCGATTTTTTCGTTTGCTGGCGAATATACTGACCTGCTTTCAGGGCGAGATTGCGCAGCGTTGGGTCAGGATCGTTGCGCACCACGTCTGCCAGCGCCTTGAGCGCGGTCGGGTCTTTGGCCTTGCCGAGCGCCATAATGGCCCGTTTGCGCACATCGGGATCGGGATTTTTTAGCTGGCGGATCAGTTCGTCAATCATCATTCAGCCCCCTCAGACTGCTTGCTCATTCTAACATGCAAATTCAGGGCTGAATGGGGTCAAAGTCTTAAGGGAAAGCGAGCCTCGTGGTGATAAATCGGGCCTTGCGGTGTCAGCAGGCTGGAGACCAGCAAGAATTCGCGCACGGTGAACGGTTCGGCCTGAAACTGCTTCTGCTGGTCGAGGAAATGGTCGAGTTCAGGCGAGCGCCCTGTATTTTTCAGGCGCGCCAGCGTGATATGCGCGCTGAAAGCGCGCTCCTCCGCCGCAAAGCCGACCGCGATCAGCGCCTGCTCGACGGTGCGCTGCAAGTCCAGCAGTGCGGGCTGTTCCACCAGGCCGACCCACAGCACGCGCGCTGGTTTTTTCGTACTTTCAGGGAAGCGCCCTATCCCTTGCAGAGTCAGCGCGAACGGCTCAGCCCGAATCGATGCCAGCGCGGTTTGCAGTGGCACCAGCCGGATCGGCTCGATGCGGTCACCGAGGAAGCGCAGCGTCAGATGCAGCGCCGACGACTTGACCCAGGTCGCGCCGGGAAGCTCCGTCCTCAACGCGACAAGCTGTTCCCGGCTTTGCGCAGGCAGTTCTATGGCGACAAACAGACGCATTACAGCACGCTACTTTGCCCCCGCACGCGGCGGTCGTGCGTAGAGCCACCAGTATTCATCTTTGGGGTAGGCTGCTTGCAGGTCTGCCGCCCAGACAAAATCACTCGGCTGCGCGTAGCGGCGCAGCTTTGAATCAACCCGACCCAGCGCTTTGGTCAGCTCTGCATTCGGTGTGCCGTTGCGCGCAAGCGTGTTGGCAATCGCCTCGACAATCGTGCGCCGGTTGGCTTCCGGGATGTAGTTGTTGGCGCAGGTGCGTGGGTCATCATCGCAGTCGCCGAAATAGCGCTCAATCATCTTCAGTCGTGAAATCCCCTCCTGCGCCAGTTTCTCGTTGTAGTGGATTGTCCACTCTTTGCGGGCGCTTTCGTTTTGCGCGTCGATAGCGCTCAGTTTGGCTTTCTGGTCAGCCGTCAGGCTATTTTCCAACGCGTGCAGGCGTTGCAGGCGTTGCAGCAGTGCGCCAATCGTCAGTGCTGGCATCGAACTGCTGCCAAACATCCCAGCGATGCTGCCGTAGAGCTGATCCTCATAAACATAGGGGATGAGATGGTCGGCGAGCGCCTTCGCTTCTTCGAGATCACGGTTAATGTTGTAAGTCGCTTCGGGCATGAGTGTTACCTTCCTTTCAATAACACTTATTGTAATACAAATCGTCGGATCAGGGTCAAACTCTTAGGAATCAATAAGGACAGACCTGCAACTATCCGTTGTGGGTCTGCCCTTACGCAGAATTACGGGGGAATTTGTTTACGCTTCTTCGGCGATAATCGAATCGACCAGTTCCTCAATCATGAAGTTCGGCTCGGTCAGCGCGCGATGCACCGGACATTTTCCGGCAATCTCCAGCAGGCGATCTTTCTGTTCCTGGGTCAGCGGCCCTTTGAAGACGATCTGCTGCCGAAATTCGTGAACGAACTCACCTTCACCGAGATAAGCCGGGTAGTCGCACACCTTGTAGCGCTCGGTACCCAGATCGATCTCGATGCCTTCCAGCGGCCATTTCTTGCGCTCGGCGTACATCTTCATGGTGATCGTCGCACACGCACCCAATGCTGCCAGCAGATATTCTTTGGCAGTCGGCCCGGCGTTTGTGCCGCCGTCGCTTTCCGGCTCATCCGCGATCAAGGTGTGATTGCGCACGTGAATGACGGTCTTGTAGCCCTGATCCAGGCGCGCAGTTGCCTTTGTCATGCTGTTCTCCATTACGGCTTACAGAATCCAGACGGCTCAGCCGCCGCGCCTCTTACTGCCTAGCCGCGCTGTAAACGGCGCAGCGCCTGATACTGCGGCTTGCCCTGAATTTCCTTCCAGCGCGTTTCGGCATCGTCGCGGTGCCACTCCACTACGTGCATCCCGTCGCCATCCATGTAGGTGAACGAGGGGCGCATCATCAGCACCTGGCGCATGACGCCGATGATTTCCTTGCTTTCTTCGCCTGTGCGCAGGATAAAATACTGTCCCGGCACCCATTCGAAGGTAACGGGCATTTCATTTTGCCAGCGGCCTTCCATTTTGATCGGTGGGGTCGCCTGGGTGCAAACCATATAAAGGTTCGCCAGCCGATTCTTCCAGAGCGTGTGGTTGACGCGCTCCTCGATGAAGTAAGGGCGCGCGTCCGGCGTCGTATAAAACCATGTCCGCGAATCGGTTGCCATCATTGTCTCCAGACCGAGCATGAGTTCGTTTGTGATAGTTTACCCAAAAAACCTCAGGGTTTCTATTGTTATAATCCTTTTATGCTGAAACGTGTCGCACTCACCCTGAGCCATGCCCTGCGCAATTTCTTTAACGACCCGGTGCGCGGCTTCCAACTTTCGATCCTCACGCTGCTGGCGATCATCGTCTTTGCGACGACTGTCTACATGCTGATCGAGCACATGACGCTGATCGACGCGCTCTACATGACACTGATCACGATTTCGACGGTTGGTTTCGGTGAAGTCCGTCCGCTGTCACCGGGCGGACGGCTGTTCACGATGATTCTGATTCTGCTGGGGGTCGGCGTGGTCACCACGACCATCAGTAATGCGATTGGGATTGTCCTGGGGCCGCGTCTGTGGCTCTCAATTCGCCAGCGAACACTGGAGCGCTTGCTTATGACCATCGAAAATCATTATGTGGTCTGCGGTTATGGTCGCATGGGCCAGCAGATCATCGACGACCTGCGCGCACGCGGCGAGCCGTTTGTGTTGATTGAATCCAACCCCGCACGCGAAGAGGGCTTTCTTGAGGAAAATCTGCCCTTCGTGATTGGCGACGCCACCAACGACGAAACCCTGTTCAAAGCCGGGATCGAACGAGCGCGTGGGCTGGTCGCCGCCGTTGACAGCGACTCCGATAACGTGATGATCGTGCTGACCGCGCGTGAACTCAACCCGAAGCTGTTCATCGTCGCGCGCGTGACCAGCGGCGAAAACGAGAACAAGCTGCGCCGCGCCGGGGCAAACCGTGTCGTCAGCCCCTACCAGATCGGCGGGCATCGGCTGGCATTAGCCTTACTCCGTCCGGCGGTCAGCGATTTTCTGGATAAAATCTTCAGCTTCCACGATGACATGGATATGGAGATCGGTCAGATTTACCTGCGCGCAGGATCGCGCCTCGCAGGGCAGACCGTCGCCACCTGCGAGCTGCGGGCGATTCACAGCGTCAGTATCCTTGCAATCCAGAAGCCAAACCGCGAGGTGATCGTCACCCCCAGTCCGGCGCAGCAGCTTGAAGTTGGCGCGACACTGATTATTATTGGGCCGCCAGACACGATCTACGAGCTGGAAAAGGAATTTCAGCGCGGCGAGTAAGCCTCCCTCCCCGGAATAGTGGTGAGCAGTCGCACGGATTGAGCTTAAGGTCATAATTCATGTTATAATAGAAGGAAATAGCGTGCTCTCAGGGAGCCATTTTTCGTTACGTCGTCTAGTCCAGAGGGAGTAAAGGCGATGTTTAATCCTGAACGAGAATGGATTTTGATGGAGCAGCATCGGCACGAGCAAACCAACCAGGCATGGGAATATCGGCTTGGTCAGGAAGCAAATCGTGACCATGTATCGCTCTCATCGCGGCTGTTGATGAGCATCAGCAGGTCTTTGATGAATATCGGAGCAGTATTGAGTACCTACTTGGGGACTTCGACGGAGAAACCGCACGAATATATCTCCAACCCACAGGATCCTGTCTACAATTAACGAACAGACCAGCTTAGCTTTTTTGATAACACTCCACCTGCCGCTGTGGGGTGTTTCATGTCCCAATCAAATTGAATCACGGGGAAGAGAGACCAATGCACGAACTCCAGCACCTGTTTGACAACAACCGAGCCTGGGCCGATCAGATGACCGCGCGCGATCCGAACTTCTTCGAGGGACTTTCGGCGCAGCAAGCGCCGGAGTATCTCTGGATCGGTTGCGCCGACAGCCGCGTTCCCGCCAATGAGATCATCGGTCTGCCTCCCGGCGAAGTCTTTGTCCATCGTAACATCGCCAACGTCGTCATTCACACCGATCTCAACTGCCTGTCGGTGATTCAGTATGCCGTCGAGGTACTCAAGGTCAAGCACATTATCGTCTGCGGACACTATGGCTGCGGCGGCGTAGCGGCTGCCATGCAAACGCGCGAATTCGGCCTGATCGACAACTGGCTGCGTCACCTCAAGGATATTTATCTGAAGCATGAGGACGATCTCGACATCATCTCCGATGATCGCCAGCGCTTCGATCATTTCTGCGAAATCAACGTCGTCGAGCAGGTCTATCACGTCTGCCAGACGACGATTGTCCAGGGGGCGTGGCGGCGCGGACAGGAACTCGCCGTGCATGGCTGGATTTACGGCCTCCACGACGGCCTGCTGCAAGACCTCAATCTCACGGTATCGAGCGCCGACGAAATCGACGCCCTCTATCGCATGGTCTCCAAGCGCTAGCGTTACAAACGCAAGCGAAATACACTCACCTGCGCGAAAGGTTTAACTGAACTCAGTTTTATTGCTCTGTGAGCAAGGCTTCATCAATTGGCGATGCTACTTCTTCCACTAAAGTAGGAATGGTATCATCGCTAACACCATGTTTCTTCATCAAACCATCAATCCGTTTGAGTGGTTTTTCAAGATCGCTGCTGCGTTTCCCAAGAAGCTCGTGGTAGCCGTCGGTTGCTTTTGTCAGCGACTTATCGACATCATCCATTTTCACTATGAAATGTTCCCAGCGTTTCTTGAAATCTCCGAGCAATAACAGGATTTCGCGGGATGACGTTTCTAACGCGAAGTTTTCTGCTGCCTGCCGAATAACCGCCAAAACGATAAATAAGGTAAGCGGAGAGCACAGAATCACCTTTTTGCTGAGCGCATCATCGATAATTTTGTCGTCTTCCTCGTGAATAAAACGGTAGATTTGCTCATTGGGAATAAACATAACAACACAATCGACTGTTGACTGTTGCGTATTGATATAGTCTCTTTTAGTAATCGTGGTGATGTGATTTCGAACATCACGCAAAAAATCTTTACGGCATTTATCGCGGTCTGTTTCAGCCTCTGAATTGAGATACTTCATGTAGTTATCGAGAGGGAATTTCACATCCATGTTGAGAACGAGATTTTTGGGGAGGATAAATGTGTAGTCAGGGCGTGAACCTTCTAAAACAACCTGTTTACGATAGTTGACATTTTCGACAAAACCAGCCAAGCGAAGAATATCCTCTGCCATCCGTTCGCCCCATTGACCTCTAGAACGGCTATCCGCAAGGGCTTTTTGAAGGAGAGAGGATGTTTGACCTAGCGAGGTTAACTCTTGGCGCAACTCTCCAAACTTCTTTATGCGGTCAGCCTCAAATTCTTTGACAAGCGAGGTTACTTTGCTGAGTTCAAAAACCATGCCATTTAGCTGCTGATCGATAAGTGCTTTTTTATTGTTAAGCTCAGCGGCATTCTGAACAGTTTGTGTCTTCAGTCGCTGTTCTGCCATTTGCAAGAAATTCTCGTTGGCTTTGTTTGCGACGGCTAAGGACATTTTGCCAAAGTTATTTTGTACAGTCGCTAATAGCAATTTCTCTTCGCGTTGGCGTCGTTCTTCACTCTCGCGAAGTATCTCTTTAGCAAGTTTTTCTGAGCTTTTAGCCTGCGTAAGCCTCAAAGCAAACGCAATGATCAAGCCAAAGGCCACCCCAAGAGCAAAAATTGCGATGAGTAAAATTGAATTGTTCATGATTTACATCCAAGTATGAATAAACATAAACAATTTTTATTATAGACATAACATAAGCTTTCATGATATTGAACAACGAAAATTCATATTAAATTGGGATTTCTCGAACAACTGGATTAAAAAGCGGCATGTATCCATTACGAGGTACATGCCGCTTACAGGTATACCTATAGCCTAATTGATAAGAGAAAGCGACCTTTATGCGGCAGGCACAATTCCCTCAACCACCTCGACCGCTTCGGTCTCCGCTGCCACGTTCTCAATCGGCGTCACGACCACTACAGGCGCGTTCGCTTCCCAGCGCCGCAGGCCGGGGCGCAGCACCATCAGCAGCGACGCCCCCACGATCAGCAGCACCGAGTTGATCTGCGTCGCAGTTGCTACGCCGAAGGTATTGGCGACGAAGCCCACAATCAGGATGGCGAAGGTTTGCAGCCCAAAGATGATCATCGTGAACAGCCCCATGATGCGGCTGCGCATTTCCATCGGCGACATAAACTGCACCAGACCAAGCGTGGTGGCGAGAACCGTCGGCGCGCCAATGCTGCTCAGCAGCAGCGCCAACGATGATAAAACGATGGTGTGTGCTAACGAAAATACCAGCAGCCACGCGCCGATCCAGATCAGTGACAGCGCGAGCGCGATGCCTGCCCGCCGCAGTGATTGCAGCACGGGGATCACCACCAGCACGCCGATCAGCGCGCCCGCGCCCGATGCAGCTTGCAGAATGCCCAGCGTGCCTGCATCACCGCCCAGCAGGTTGCCAGCGACCGCCGGAAGCTGGCTGAAGACAATCGACAGCGCCAGAAAGACCACCAGAATCGAGATGATGAACAAATCCACCATGCGCGGCTGCGTGCGCAGATAACCCAGCGCTTCCCAGATGTCCCGCAGCGGCTTGACGTCCGTCCGGGTCGCGCGCACCTGATTTGAGCGTACCGCCAGCAGCGTCGCAATCACGGCGATGAAGCTGATGCCGTTCAGCCAGAACGACGGCGCGATCCCCAGTTGCACCACGACGAAACCCGCCAGCGCTGGCCCAATCATGCGGCTGATTTGCAAAATCATCGCGTTCAGGTTGACGGCTTTGCGGACTTCGCCCATGCCCGAAAGGTCACCCAGAAAGGTTTGCTGCGTCGGCAGATCGAGCGCATTCACCGTCCCCAGCAGAAAGCTCAGCAGATAAACATGCCAGATTTGCACAATGCTTGACTGCACGAGAAAAGCCAGCGTAAATGCCAGCAGCATCGAAGCGACCTGTGTGCCGATCAGCAGCTTACGTCGATCCAGCCGCTCCGCCCAGACACCTGCCCAGGGGCCAAACAGCAGAATAGGCAGCGCATTGAGCATGGCGACGATACTCAAGGCCGCTTCCGATTGGGTCAGCGTCCAGACCAGCCAACCCTGAGCCGTGACTTGCAGCCACGTTCCTACCAGTGAAATCGTCTGACCACTCAAATAAATCCGAAAATTCCGCTGCCGGAGCGGATCGAAACTACTGCACAGCGTGCGCCACGTATTCGCGAGTGTCGCCATGAAACGTTGTTATCCCTTTTCCTTAATCACTGACGGAAGACACAGACGAGATGAATATCGCGACTTCTTACGAGGAAAACACACAGCTCTCAGAAAAGCATCGAAACCACAGCCGTAGCCGATTTGCGCCGCGCTTTGGCGCACCAGCTCAACGTGGATTTTGCTCTGGTGCAGGCCACAATATCAGGATGTATTCGTCCCAGGCGGGAACCGTTTCGGTGGTGTAGATCGGCGCACTGACTTCGCCGAACGCGCTCTGAATCTTGTGCAGCGACTCGGTGTCGCCCGGCGCAATAAAGAAGGCATAGCTCCGGTCGTGCGGCAGCGCCGCCGGGTCGAATTGTTCACGCGTGGGAGCCTGAATATCATCTGGATGGTCTTCCAGAAACAGATACAGTCCGTCGGCGCGCGCATAATCGAGCGCGGGCGCGGGGTCTACCAGAAACACTTCGCTGTCGGCAGGCAGGTCAGGAGTTCGCAGCATCGCGTCAAAAATATCGCGTTCGGGACTCATCTGGCGGCGCTGAATATTATAAAAAGGCATATGTACGCCGTAATAGAAATAAACCTGCCAGATTGCAATCAACGTGACGAGTGACGCCAGCAGCCAGCGGCGCTTCAGCCCCAGCAGATTGAGCACACCGTACAGCCCGACCGCGATCACAATTGGGATCAGTGAAGCAAAAGCCACATAGCGCGACGCAAACCCTGAATCGTTGGCGAGGATATTGGCGCAGGAAACCAGCAGCAGCCCCAGCGCCAGCACTGCCGCCGGATAGCGCAGATGCCACAGCAGCCAGCACACCCCCAAAAAGAATAATGGAATTAGCGGCAGCGTGACGAAGCCTTCGTAACCGCCATAGTATTCAGCGATGCTGTCCGCGTGCTGCGTATAGACGAGAAAGGCCGTTTGCGTGTGCAGTAACAGCTCATGCGTCTCGTCGTCCGTGAATTTCCCGTCGAGCAGTTTCTGCCAGTATTCCATACTCCGTGCAGAACTGTTCATGCGCGGCGTGGCTGAAGCGTCGCGCGCCGCAATCGCATAGTAAACGGGTGCGGCAACCAGCACAGCGGCAATCGCTGCAATTGCCAGCCCGCGCCGGTACGCTTTCATGCGCCAGCCGAAGGCGAGCAGCAGGAACCAGCCCACCATCAGGGGCGGATAGATCAAGCGCCCAGTCTCGAAAAAATACTGAGTTAAACCCAGTGAAACCCCGGCGAAGGCCCAGTCCCAGCGGCGATTCCACTTGATGGCACGTGCCGCGAACATCAGCGTCATTAGCCCGAACAGGGCATCGCCCATGTGCCCCCAGCTAATCTGGCTGAAGTGGACAATCGGCGGGAAAGTCGCCGCGATCAGTGCTGCCATCAGCCCCACGCGTTTATCGAACAGCGTGCGCGTCAGTTCATAGGCGACCGGAACAACCCAGATGCCGATCAGCACACTTGCCATACGCAGGCCGATCAGATTCCGCCCCAGCAGCGCGACGGTCAGCATGTTCAGGTAGGGATACACGAACGTGATCGTATAGGCGTCACCGCCGTTCAGCAGTCCGGGATTGCCGCCGCGCCAGAAATGCGATAGCGCATCGGTGAAGACGGTTTCGTCCTGCATGAAGCGCGCGGTTGTTTCCAGCCCCCAGACGCGTACCCCGATTCCGATCACGAAAATCAGGACGAGCAGTGTGGCACTTCGCCGATCCGTAATCGACACATGCAGCCGCAGTTCGCCCGCCAGCCCCCAGCCGGTTAGCAGTATGCCGCCGACCAGCAGCGCAAACTGAACATGAACTGACACCCATGCCAGCACCTCAAGGTGCAGCGCCTGCCCATTGATTTCGGCGACGATTGCCAGCAGCAGTCCCCCCAGCGCCACTATCCACCAGCGCGACCGGTTGGGCGTCAGGTCGGGCATCGACGGCGAAAGAGTCATCAGCTTGCGGTCGCCCTTTGCCAGCAGCATTGCGCCACCCAGCGCCAGCCCGCCCGCCAGCAGGCTCAGCGTGCCTTCAAGCAGAAACTGCCCCTCGACGCCGGGACGGAAGAAATAGGCGCTGACAATCATCAGGCCGCAGGCCACCAGCGTCAGGATTACACTGAACACGCGGCGCGGCAGGCCATCTCGAAAGGAGCGATTGGCAATGTGCATGAGAGAGGCTTATCTGGAAATGCTGGAACAGTCGAAGCGAATTGGCAGCAGGCAGATACTCACGGTTTGCCCTTACCTATACGTCGTGCAGAAAACACATCGTCTAATCTAGCACAGAATTCGTGCTCGGTGGACGTGAGTTTGGCAAATTGGCACGGGCAGTGCTGGAATGCAGGAACAACCAGAAACGAAACAGCAGCCCGAATGATCATTCGGGCTGCTGTTCACATTGCAGGTTTTAGTTCACTTAGGCGACGCGATGCGCGCGCCAGTAATGAAGCGTTTTCGCTGCGACGGTGATTACATTCTTGATCTCGCCTTCGAGCCTATAGGCAGGGCCTGCCGGGAGATAGAGCACCTGACCCTCACGCCATACACTGACGTTCTCGACAATAATTGCCTGCTGCAACCAGGCCGCCATCGCTTCGTTGATGCACACCAGTCCCACCCAACCGAGAGCGGCATCAGTCACGACAGGTAATCCCGTCACCATCCGCAGCCCGCGCGCGATTTCTACGACGACCCCCGCGTAGGCTTCCGGGTTGGCGCGCACAGCTTCTGGCGGAGCAGGTTCGAGCAGCGTTCCACGATGCGGCGGGCCGCCTGCCAGCGCTAAATCACAGAAATCCGTCCACATTTTGTCCCAGGCGACCGCGCCTTCGGCATCATATTTCATCGGCGCGGAACTCATCGGCGCGCTGCTGATCTGCTTTCCAGCGAACGCGAGTAGCGGCAGAACCGCCGCCGAAGCCGTCGCTTCCGGTGTCTCGGTTGCCAGATGATCGGTCAGATAATGCTGGCGCAGCAGATCTTTGCCGTAGTCGTTGCCATTTGGCGTGCGTACCACCGTGTGAATGTGATTGCGCGACGGCACCTGTGCCAGATTCAGATATTGGCCTTCCGGCCCCGGACTCTCGTGATCGAACTCGATCAGAATGACCGGGCTTTGGATGCGATAGTAGAAGACCGCGTCCGCGCCCGTATCGCCCACCCAGGCAAAGTAAGTCTCGTCCAGATGACTTTCGACTTCTGCCATCTTGATCGCCGCATGACCATCGTCCATATTGCCAACCCACTCGGCGATCAGGTCGATGAACTGGGTTTTCTGGTCGTCTGTAAATTCCGAGGCCAGAATCCCGGCGTAGTCGATCACCACATTGTCTTTAAAGGCCTCCGCGAGATTGTTATCGCCCGTCTTCGAAACCTGAATAATAGCGACAGCCTGCTGCTCTCCGGTCAGCGCGTTGATCATTGCAAGCCCTTTGTCCTGCTCCGTTTGCAACACGCTCAATCCGTCATATTCACCTGACGTTGCAATCGGCGGCTCTGCGCCCATGAACACTGGCGTCATCACGACTTGATCGCCCAGAATGAAGTAGTTGATGACGAGATGATGCCCGTCCAACTGGAAGCCCCAGGGTTCGGTATCCGAGGGCGTCCCCATGATCGTAAAGTAGTAGAGATATTCGTTGAAGCGGGTGAGATTGTTCATGATCTCGCCCTCCGTCGTATTCAGGCGCATAATGTCGCGCGAAAGCTGCAAGCCTTTGGCGCTGAGCGCTGCACCCAGCAGATTATACGCCGCTGTGCGCTGGTCATCAGTCATCGCTTCGAGATCGACGCCCTGACGCTGATAGCCATCAACGTTGCTCCATTTGCGCCATTCGTCATCATCGATTGTGAACTGCACCGCTGCCCGCTGATCGTCAGTCAAGGCGGCTAGAAACGCTTCCGCCGCCACCCGCACGGGTTCGGTCGTCACACCCGTCGAAGTGATCGAATACAAATCGGGGATGACCGTGCCATCAGTGGTCACACCGAGGAATGTATCCAGTACATCCGTCTGATTACCAGGGCCGCCACCGGGCGGCGCGCCCTGCGCCGATACCGGCAGTCCGACGGATTCGAGTAACACGCCGACCGCCGCGCAGCCGGTGAAAGCCATTGCTCGCAGCAGAAACTTGCGGCGGCTCATCGCAAGTTTGGTGACGTCACTTTTGGGAGTTGGAGTCGTCATGTTAATTTTCCTTACACGCATGGAATCGCAAACCGACGGGAAGTTGACTGAATGACGAGGAAGTCACGAAGTAATCAGATGATTGATAGTATATACAACTAAAGGCCGTCCTGTTGAACAGCAGCCTTAAATATCCTTAAATTTTCTGAAAAATTGAACTTTAAGGCGTGTGTCCTGCCTTCACCGCTTCGAGGATGCCGACCCGCAGCCGACTGCCGCCCTCATCTTCGCTCAGGCCGATAAAATAGCTGCCGGGCTTACTGACTCCAGTCGGTTGAGCGCGCACGTCCAACCCTCGGTCGAGCATTTGGCGTGAGTCAGTGTCACTGACCTCGATCTCGCTCAGGGGTGCGGAGAAAGCGGTCGCGGGCTGGATGTTGCTGCTCACCACCCACATCAGCATCACCGGCGTAATCACCACGCTGGTATAGGTCGCGCTTTGTTTGGTACGCAGCAGCTTATCCAGCCAGCCATTCTTGCGCTTGATCGAAGTCGTCTCACCGCACAGGGTTGGCTCAGACATGACGAGATCATTCTTCGCCATGTGATCGCGCAGCGCTACCAGGTGATCGGCTCGCAGTCCTTCAAGCTCGCAAATGCGGGTCGTGCGCTCGTAATTTTTTTCAGCCATTTATTACTCGCTCACCCGCTCGCCACATCGTTAAATATACTGCTGGATGCCGTCGTCGAAATCTTCCTGATTGCCCTCGCGCAGCGCGTACAACGCCTGTTGCAGCGCATAGGTGCTGCGGATGAACTTCACCCGTTCGACCGTCGTCCGCATTTCGGGATAGAGCGCAAAAAAGTGCTCCATGAACCGATCCCCCAGCGACCAAATCGCGCCCACATCCTGCGCGGGATCGCCCACGCTGCTCATGCCAAAGTCGATCACACCCGTGATTGCCATTGTCTGCGGGTCATAGAGAATATTGCGCGTCCCGAAATCGCCGTGCCGCAGTACGGGCTGATAATCCCATAATGCTGGATGGTTCAACGCTGCCTCGAACGTCGCGCTCACATCCGCCTGAGCGTCTGCCCGCATGAACGGATAGAGCTGCTCTCGAAATTCCTGATACATCTGCGCCCAATCGTCGCGTGTTCCATCTTCTGGCAGATCAAGCTGTGTAGCATGTACTTCGCGCAGAAACTCGACGATCTGCGCCGCCACCCGCTTCAGCACCGATTCGCCAACCGAGGCAAACGTATCACTCTGAGCCGGATCGCCATAAATCAGGGGATAGCCCATGAAGGCAGGCAGACCATCAGCCACATGCTGGTAGATCGGATTGGGAATCGGCAGCGTGGTCTTTCCCTGAAGCGCCGCCAGAATCGTCAGTTCGCGCGCCATTGACCGGGCGACGGCTTCACTGCGCGGGAAGCGAAAGACCAGCGCATCGTTGACGAATAGAACGATGCTGAACTGTCCGCCGTTGGTCAGCAGGCGGCTGGAATGAATAATCAGTTCTGGATAAACCGTGCGAATCTGATCGACGTAATTACTCGCTCGTCGCATCGCCGATCCACTCACCGCATCATAGTGAAAGTTGATCTGATGGAGTTACCCATCTCAGCTCGTACAGCACATCGAATGCAATATTTATATGTTTATCAGGGAACATTTTCTTTCGTTCACTCCAAGAGTGAACTTTCTCAACCGCATTTTCAGGCGTTGTAGCTCCCTCACGGGTGGCTACCCAATGCACTGTGGACAGGAGTTCCATACCATAAGGTGTCTCAAATCCTTCAATAAGTTCGGTGACTTGATTAAAGTGTGCTAGTGTTTCCTGATGTACTAATAGAAACTCTTCCGCTTGTTCAATCACATCACGCCTAAGTTCAAGAGGCTTTCTAGGATCATCACCTCCATCTAAATAACCAGAGATGAAATGTCCCTCAATAGCTTGTAAGACGTGGGCAAGGTTAGGCGCATATGGGCCATAAGGGCCTTTACCATATCTTAGTCTTAAACCTTCACCGGATTCTTGCATAAAGTACATAAGTTTCTGAACTTCAAGCAGAGATACTGTTGGATCCATAATCGCAGCAAGATAGCGGCGCATCAAGCCGATTAGGGCAGCTCGCCCAATTGTCATATTCGGCGTTGTTTTTGAGCGCACCATCTTCTCAGCAGCTGGTGCGCCGACAGGCTCAAAAATAAACACTTCTACATGTGACTGGTTAGCAAATGCTTTGAGGATTTCCCCTTTGACTTCTAACCAATTCAAGCCACCGAGACCCGCTCCTAAAGGGGGTATAGCAATGGATTTGATTTTGCGTTCTTCAACTTCTTGAACAAGTGCTTTAAGTCCATTCTGAATATCTTCAATACGGCTTTTGCTTTTCCAATGCTGCTTGGTAGGAAAGTTAATGATATAGCGAGGATAGAATCCGCCTGTTTCAAACACAAACATCTGACCTAACTTAACCTCGTTGTGCTTACAGGCAATTTCATAGGCTTTGAAGTTTTCCGGGAAAGCTTTGCGAAATTGCAACGCAATTCCACGCCCCATGATACCTACACAATTGACTGTATTGATGAGTGCTTCTGCGTCTTGTTTGAGAATGTCGCCTTTTACAAATTGAATCATCGCCATCCTCTTTCCCTAGTAATACCACGACGGTTTAACCACAATTTCAGGAGTGTGACTAGAATTTCCTATTATTGCAGCAACCTGATTTGCGTGGCTTTTATCAATAACACCAATTTTCTCTACCAAGTCCCACGATACCCGATTATATACAAGAAATTCTGCTTGCTTACCTTCTTTTATCTCCGGTGGTTGCCAATAGGTTGCCGCTACCGAATCCCAGTTGATTTGATCTAAATTTTTAAGGTCCTTATAAAAGGATGCATATATAGCAGAGGCATTTCGGTCACTAAAAGCCCAGCGTAGTCCTTGTCCATGTGTCCAGTGAATTGCTTTATTCATGTCGATTTGTAAATGTATAATTGGTTCCTGCCCGCCTTTATATTCTACAGCGCTATGGTTACCTTTATAGTAAATATATAGCATGATGGATCGGGGACAAAAATAGAAAGGGACGTATTGACTAACATTTGTTTCGGGATAGCACCCAACTAAGCTACGATTTGGTCTATGATCCTTAACATCCTGCATAGCAATATTTACATGCTTCAAACCCATCTCAATACGACGCGCATCCGAATATAAATATCCTGATTTAGAAATACTCTTTAAATTGTCCATATGAGTGATATGGTAAATTTGGGGTTTGGTAGGAGGGTTAGAGGGCATATTCTATCGCATATCATTTTGATCACCTTGACAAATTATAGCTTATCTTACCCTCGCTATTGGTTATCAATCTAATCAGAAATGTATTATAGAACAAAATTTCTGAATCGTCAATATAATTTGGATAATTACTTAGCATAGCTATTCGCTCGTCGCATCGCCGAGCCACTCGCCACCATCGACGCGCATCACCGTTCCGGTCGCGTAGTCGTTCGTCGCCAGAAAGATCGCTGCTCGCGCCACGTCATCGGGATCACCCGCCCGCTTGAGCGGCAGACGCGCCTCGGTCGCCTGCCAGTTTTCGTCGCTCTGCCCGGTCGATTGCAGCACCGGCCCCAGCACCAGACAGTTGGCGCGAATCCCGTACTGCGCCAGCGCCCGCGCCGTCACCTCCGTCAGCATGATCAGCCCTGCCTTCGAGACGCTGTGATGTGGGCGGCTCGACCAGGGGCGCAGGCCGCTGTTGTCCGCGATGTTGATGATCGATCCGGCGCTTCCGGCGTCGCGCATCATCCGTCCGGCCTGCTGCGTACACCAGAACGGCGCGCGCAGGTTGATGTCCAGTACCGCGTTCCACTCGTCCGGCGCAATGTCGAGCAGGTCAGCGCTTTTGAAGATGCTGGCGCTGTTGACCAGAACATCGATTGTTCCGAAGTGTGCCTTCACCTGCGCGAAATTAGCGACGATGTCTTCGTATTGGGCGTGATTGCCTTTGACGACCAGCGCATCGACGCCCATTCCTTTCGCGTCATCTGCCGTTCGCGCTGCGTCGGCATCCGAGTTGCTGTGATGGATGACCACGTTCGCGCCCTGTTCAGCGAAGCCGAGGGCAATTGCGCGCCCCACCCGCCTTGCCGAACCCGTCACCAGAACGACCTTTCCCACCAGCGATTCCAGCATCGTCTCCCCTGACTTTAGGCTGCGAAGCGCCAGCGAATGGCTTCCGGCAGCGCCGAAATGCCGATGATCACTAGGACAATCACGGCGATAATGCTCCCGACATTGACCAGATAGCGCTGTTTGTCTGTCAGGGAACGACGGCGCAGGATGCTCGGCACGTTGGCGACAAAGACCGCAATCGTCATCGTAACCGCGTGTTCCCAGTAGAAACGCACGCCGAACCCGGTCTGTGAGCCGAGTACGATCAGGTAAACCAGGCCGATTAGCCATTGAATGCTGATGCTCATACTGAAGGCCAGCATCAGGCGGCGCGCCATTTGATCGTAGGCGCGGGATTGCAGCCAGCCTATCGCAAAATAAACCAGATCGATCAGCGCGATCACAACGACAATCCAGCGCACCCACGAATGCAGAAACTGAAGAATATTCATGCCAATCCTCTTTTTGTTGACGAGCAAATTCGCCAGACACCAGTCTAACGCGCCAACAGGAGCCGCTCCAAACGATTGTCGCCCGAAACTCTGCGGAAATTGAGTGACAAAGCGACCGGAAATCATGACATGCGTCAGTTTTCAGGATTCGGCTTTCGCGCTAACGTGTAGAAATTGTTCTCAACACTGTAGATTGAAGGCGATGCACGATGTCAATGAACCTATCATGGCTGCTGGAGAAACGTATCGTCTACGCATCCACCGAGGAACAGGTCACGGTCAGCGAATTGCAGGACATCGTGACTGCCATTGCGGACTATATTCATCAAGGGGATGCTCCGGTTCATGCCATCCTCGATTTCACGAACGTTGAGCGCTTTCCCACCCGCATCAACGCCTACAAAGACTTTGTCTTTCCCGCCGGAGAACCCAATACCGGTTTGCTCGTCGTCATTTCAGCCAACAAGCTCGCTCTGTTTATCATGGGAGTGGTTGCTCAATTGAGTGAGCGGCAGATTTACGCCTTCCCGACGCTCGATGAAGGGTTGGCGTTTCTGGCGCGTAAGGACTGGACACTGCCCTGGTTCGAGATGATCCGCCATGAAACTGCCTCCCTATAAAACCTGACGAACAGACTTTCGCTGATGACGCGAACTGCCCGAAAATCTGAGAATATGCAGTGTCATCATCTCCTTTTTTGCACCTGAGTGCTTTACGCCATCCGTCTGGCGGTGAACAATACAACCGATTGCTGATCTGTGGATTTGAGTTCGTTTTTCGCTCAGGATGACGAGATTGGAAAGCCATGAAACGCATTTATGGGAAACAATTGCCAATTCACGCGCTCGTGTTGTTGATCGTGGGCGGAGTGATTGTCGCGCTAACCACGCTGCCAACAAGCGTGAGTATCATCGATATAATGAAGCACATGAGCCTGATTACGGGGCATCCAAATGCCAATGATGCGCTCGGACATGGGACACTTTACGGAATACTCACGGCGGTCATCTACTGGGCGCTGCGCGAGCGATTGGGTTTTGCCCGCGCTTTCTGGATTGCCTGTGTCGGGGCAATGAGCATCGGCCTGACAACTGAACTCCTTCAGCATTTCTCGCCGGGGCGCTCGGTTCAGTTGAGCGATCTGCTCGGCAACTGGCTCGGCGTCATGACCGTGATCGCCCTGATCGGTTATCGTCACTCACGAGCGCACGAGCGATTGCAGCAGACGCTGTAAATCCTTGAAAGGCGGTAGCGGTTTGTAGAGCAGCAGGTCTGCGCCGGATTGCTCGATCATGGCCTGTTCCCAGACTGGCGAGAGGCGGTAGGCCGTCATCAATACCAGCGTCATAGCCTTCAACTGAGGGCATTCGCGCAGCAGGGCGCTGACCATTACCCCGGTCACTTCGCCGGAGAGCCGAATATCGAGCAGCGCCAGCACGGGTTCTTCGCCGCAAAAGCGCCCACATTCCACGTCATCGATCCAGTCGGCGGCATCTTCGCCGCTGGAAAAGATCAGGCTGTTTACGCCGATCAATTCGGTCGTCGCCTGGAATAGTTCGATCAAGTCCGGCTCGTCTTCGACAACCAGCCACGTTGTCATACAAATTTTCCCAATCGGTTTTTCCATTTGAAAAGGGTTATAATTGCGATTATAAACCGTTGTGATAGTCGTAAGAATTTACTTTCCATTGAGCCTTCGACACACATTCTGAGGCAGCGCGCAAATCAGCCGCCCGAACACACATCAGACGGGGTTAAAATGGCGCTATTAACCCATCTGCGGCGTCGGAGCGGATTTATGCTGCGGTTCGTATCCCTGCTGATTGTGCGAATGCTGATTTTCCTGAGCGGGGTCGGCCTGTTGGTTTCGCACGCCTGGGGTTGGAACGAATATGCCTCCGCCGAACTCTACGTCGTCTATTTCCAACTGATTGAGGGAAAACCGCACTATTTTATCGTCAGCGCCGATGGCAGCAGTGCAAGCGAGTCGCTCAACTGGGACGAGGGCGGCATCGCAGCGCTCGACTGCTCGCCAGATGGGCGCACCTTTGCTTTTCTGAGCGGCAGCCGCCACGTCTACGTGATCAATCGTGGGGGACTCGTCCACGACCGCCCCGCCGACGCTCTCTATACGACGATTAACGTCGCCAATGATGGCACGCTGGCGCTTTTCGATCCAACCGATGCCCGCCTGCTCGTCAACGACCGGATGATTGACCTCGCGACAGCGGAACGCAAGGGGAACGCCTTTGATCGCGTCGATATTTCGGCACAGGGGCTGGTGTTGTGGATGCAGGATTTCGCGGACATTCAGCTTGTCTCCCTTGCAACAGGATCGGTGCTGCCGACCGTGCCGCACGGCTATTCGGGGCAGTGGATCACCTCCGGTCAGATGTTCATCTTCGCCGACCAGGTGACCGATGCCGAGGGAAACTGGATAAACGGCGGGCAGTATCTGCTCGATGTGGCGACGCGGCGGGTGGCGCGCATTGGCGACTGGACGCTCGGTAGCCCGCTTTCACCCGATAATACGAAGGTGGCGGTGGCAGTACCGATTACGCACCTCAACCACAATACCGCTCAGGTGGCTGTTTTCAGTATTTTCAGGGAGCAGGAACGGGTTTTGCTGACGCATGATACCCAGACAGCCTCGCAGCCGATCTGCTTTTTGACGTTTCGACCGCAAATGCTGATTTCCTAGAGTCGCTGGGCGATGTTGGGCTTCGCCTCCGGTTGATGGGGCGAAATACTCCGGTGTTCCCTTCCGGTACAATCCGGTTGCCTGCTGAGGGGAGCGGCTCACGTCCGGATTTGGGCATAAAATCCCCGATAGATGGCGCAACGTGGGGATTCAGCTTTCAATTTTCAGCGGTCAGCGGTCAGCGGTCAGCGGTCAGCAATCAGCAAAAACACCAACAAACATCGGATAATGCAATCGGACAGGAATCGATGAAAGATGCAAAAATCGAGACTGATATTATAGAACAAATATTCTATTTGTCAAGGGTGAATTTACGAAATTCATAAGTACAGACCGCGACTCCGCCCCCCTGCGGTAGACGAGCATTCTGATCGTCATCGGTTGGAAATCGGACGAAGCGTGCTTCGCCCCTACAGCCTCGCGCGCGAACACGTTCATGTTACGCAAGGCGGGTGCCCAAACAAGTCCAGAGAGAGGGAGAAAAACAAGGTAATGGCGCACGTTAATCAGTCGTTCCCCGTAGGTAAGGCATTGAGCAGACACCGCTAAAGCGCGGTAGAGTGGAATGATGCCGCCCGACCCTCGAAGGGTCGGGCCAGGGAAAGACAAGCCCCCTGAAGGGGACTCAGGTGAGCGTTTGATGCTGCGTTTTTGGGTGATGGTTGCGCTGCTGGCGATGTAGAAGGCGTGGGGCTGGAGCGAAGACGGTGTTGATCTTGTGGCGGAATAAGACCCCCTCTCCCCCAGCCCCTCTCCCACGCAAGCGGGGCGAGGGGAGAAAGACAACAATCCGCATGGGGAGCGATAGTTTGGCAGAGGGGAGGGGTCGGGTATCGAGCGATAAAGCGCGGTAGAGTGGAGTGATGCCGCCCGACCCTCGAAGGGTCGGGCTAGGGAAAGACAAGTCCCCTGAAGGGGACTCAGGTGAGCGTGTATGCTGCGGTTTTGGGTGATGGTTTCGCTGTTGCTGACCACCGTTTTCACGGGGATCGGCCTACTGGTTTCGCGGGCGTGGGGTTGGAGCGAATACGCCTCGGATGAATTGTATTTAGTCTATTCTTATTTGGACTACCATTACGATATTCAATATTTCATCGTAAATGCAGACGGCAGTGATACGCCCAAAAAATTAACTTGGAACGACGGTTTTATCCTTCGGATGGGCTGTTCGCCTGATGGAAAAACATTTGCGTTTGCAACGAAGGCGCATCATCTCTACGTCCTGACAAACAGCGGACTTTCATACGATAGAAGTGAAAGTCGAGCTTTCGGCGACATGGACGTTATGAATGATCAGAGCGTTGGGCTGTATGTAGACCAGGCACAAACGCCCTATGTAGCCACTGTGCATCCAGATGGGACATCTTCAATAGAACCCCGTCCCCTCTATCGATGGCTCGCCTCACAGCAAATTTATATAGCCTATCCCGGCGTTCTCAAAGACAATCAGTCCGGGCTTTCAGCCCCGCTTCAGTATCCATTTTCCCCCTCGACAATTTCGCCGGATGGCTTAAAAGGAGCGCAAGTGACGCAAATATCAGGCATTCACAACGATATTTATATTGCGAATTTTTTCTCAAAAGAGTCCCCGCTCCAATTTCCCAACGAAAATTATTGGGCGGCGAACGCTACTTGTTTCCTCACCTTCCGTCCACAGATGTTGACCGCTGGAAGCAAACGGTGATGCTGCGTTTTTGGGTGATGGTTTCGCTGCTGGCGACGGCGCTGTTTGCGGGGATTGGGCTGGCAGTGTCGAAGGCGTGGGGCTGGAGTGAGTACGCCTCAGATGAATTATACGTGGTCTATTCTTCCGGCATCAGAGACCCGCGCGATTATTCTATCGTGAGGGTTAATCCTGACGACCTTGAAGCGCGAGAGCAATTGATCTGGCATGATGCAAAAATAATGTCCCTTGCCTGTTCACCTGATGGACGCACATTGGGATTCCTAACGGATGGTGCGCAGGTCGTCGTGATGACGAGCGCGGGAATTCGTTCTGAGCAAAGAGAGGACGAGACTTACTCCTCACTGAGCATCACCGACAATGGGACAGTCGTATTGTTTAATGCCGAAACAGGCGATCTGCGTATTGATGCAACAAATATCAATTTGTCCGATCTCCAGCATTCCTCGACGGGCGACAAGGTTAAACTATCATCGCAGGGTCTCACATTATGGACGGGATTTTCTGAGGGGGTCTATATCTTCTCTCTTGATACGAGAGAAGTTGTGATGTCTTTACCTTTGGCGCGCATGGGAAGTTGGCTTGCTTTTGGTGATATTTTCGCTTTTGAATATCCTAAATCGAAGCAATTATCATCGTTGGGACTTCTTCCGGGCTTATATCTCGCTGATGTGACAAGCCAGAAGATTGTGCGCCTGAATGACTCGCTTGTTGTACCACCTATATCACCAGATGGTATGGGCGCGAATGCTGGTCTGATGCTCGATGGACTTCAGCAAAAGGAACAAGCTCTGATTTCCAATCCACTGAACCAACAAATTAATGGCGATATACTGGCTTGGGGCGTGGATATGTCAAATTCCCCGCTCTGTTTCCTGACCTTCCGACCAGAAATGCTGTTAGCTGATAACAATGATTAAACGATTGAAATCCCTGCGGCGCTGGCAAAAGCTGGCGCTGATTTTTGGTGTGATCGTGCTCGCGCTCGGCGTAGGCGCGTACCAATGGCTGTTTGTCGGCCTGCCGCCGATCACGCAGCTACAGGCGGGGATGGCGCTGCCTTCGACGCGCATCTATGACCGCAACGGCAAGCTGCTCTATGAAATCCTCGCCGATTCGCAGACCAGTGGGCGCAACACGCCGCTCCCGCTGAGCAGCATCCCGAAAAGCTGCCAGCAGGCCGTGATCGCGACCGAGGACGCCAACTTCTACAGCAATCCCGGCATCGATCCCATCGGCATCGTCCGCGCGCTGTGGATCAACCTGCGCGGCGGCGAGGTGATCGCCGGAGGCAGCACGATCACGCAGCAGGTGGCGCGCAATCTCCTGCTCGATCCCGAAGAGCGGGCGGAACGGTCGATCCAGCGCAAGCTGAAGGAGATGATTCTGGCGCTCCAACTCCAGAGCGCTTACAGCAAGGATGAGGTGCTGGCGCTGTACCTGAACCAGTCGTATTTTGGCAACCTCGCCTACGGGATCGAGGCGGCGGCGCAGGCCTACTTTGGCAAATCGGCGGCGGATTTGTCGCTGGGCGAGTGCGCGCTGCTGGCGGGACTGCTGCAATCGCCTGCGGCTTACGATCCGCTGACCAACCTGCAAGCGGCGACGGATCGGCAGGCCGAAGTGCTCGATCTGATGGCGCAGAATGGGTCGATTACCCAGGCGGAAAGTGTCACTGCCAAGGGCGACGCGATCCAGTTTGCCGCGCATCCCTTCCCGATCAAAGCGCCGCACTTCGTGATGGCGGTGATCAAGCAGTTGGAACGCGACTATCCCGATGCCATGTATCACGACGGGCTGGACGTGGTCACGACGGTTGACCTCGATTGGCAGGAAGCAGCGCAGCGCTTCGCGCAGCTACACCTCGACGAACTCAATCACCCGACGGTGGCGGGGCGCGTCCCGGCGAACGCCCACGACGCCGCGCTGGTGGCGATGGATCCGTATACCGGGCAAATCCTGACCATGCTTGGATCGCCGAATTACTTCGACGAGAGCATCGACGGGGCGGTGAACGCCGCGCTGGCGATGCGTCAGCCGGGGAGCGCGCTCAAGCCCTTCACCTACGCGGCGGCCTTCGACCCAACAAAGCCCGATCCCTGGACGGCGGGGACGGTGCTGCTCGACGTTTCGACGCCGTTCATCACGCGGCGGCTGGAAAGCTATACCCCGGCGAATTTCGGGCTGGTCGAGCACGGGCCGGTCACCATCCGTGAGGCGCTGGCCTCGTCGTTCAACATCCCGGCGGTGGTGACGCTCGATCACATCGGCATTCAGGCGCTGGTGCAGCTTGCCAACAACGCCGGGCTGACCTCGCTGGCGCAAAACACAACGGTCGATCTGGCGATTACGCTGGGCGGCGGCGAGGTGCGACTGCTCGATATGGCGCAGGCCTACAGCATCTTCCCGAACGGCGGTTCCCGCGTCGAGCCGCAGTATCTGCTGAAGGTGACCGATCATAAGACCGATCAAGTCCTCTACCAGTGGAAACAAACGCCGCTCGGCGCATCGGCGCAAACCACGCGGCTGATCGACCCGCGCGTCGCCTACCTGATCAGCAATATCCTGAGCGACAACTCGGCGCGGCTGCGCGGCTTTGGCCCCAACAGCGCGCTCCAGATCGGGCGGCCTGCGGCGGCGAAAACCGGCACGACGACCGACTTTCGCGACAACTGGGTGATGGGCTTCACGCCCAATCTGGTGGTGGGGGTGTGGGTGGGCAACGCCGACAACACGCCGATGATCGACGTGACCGGGGTGAGCGGGGCGGGGCCGATCTGGAACGCGTTCATGCGCGAGGTGCTGAACGGGCAGCCGGAACTGAATTTCAGCGAGCCGCCGGGGTTGGTGCAGCGGCAAATCTGCACCATGAGCGGGCTGCTGGCGACGCCGGAGTGTCCGCGCCAGCGCACCGAGATTTACATCGACGGGACGCAGCCGACCGCGCCGGACAACATCTACCAGACGTTTACGCTCAACAAGCTGACGGGGCAGCTTGCCGACAACGCGACCCCGCAGGAAGATCGCGTGCAGAAGGTGTTTGCGGTGCTGCCGCAGGAGGCGCGCGACTGGGGGCTGCGCAACGGCATCCCGCTGCCGCCGAGCGGCGCTGCCGTCAAGGTGACCGACAAAACCGACGCGCTGCGCCTGCTCTCGCCTGACCCGTACACGATCTTCCAGCTCTCGCCGGTGCTGCCTGCCGCGACGCAGCGCCTGCGCCTGACGGTGGGCGCGCCGCCGGGGACGCGCTCGGTGACCTACCTGCTCGACGGGCAGGCGATTGGCACGAGCGCAGCGTCCCCCTGGGAAGTGTGGTGGCCGCGGGCGATTGGCGATCACGAACTGGTGGCGCGGGCGGCGATGCAGGATGGATCGACGCAGACGAGCGCGGCTGTGCCGTTCAGCGTGACGACGTATGCGCCGCCGGAGAGTCATACGGAGGGGGATGGGTAGTGGGGTAAAAAAGAGAATTTAACCACAGAGAACACAGAGGACACAGAGAAAAAGAGGTGAGAAAGACGGTGCGGGTGAGCGCGAGGGGTTACGCGCCGAGGGTTGAAACCCCCGGCTAATGGTTCGGTCGGGAAGTCGGCTGAAGCCGACTCTGACCCGACCGGAGAGAATTGACCCCACCCCCCGCCCCTCCCCGATTTCAGGGAGGGGAGAAAAACGACGCAGACGAGCGCGAGCGTGCCGTTCAGCGTGACGACGTATGCGCCGCCGCAGAGTCACACGGAGGGGGATGGGTAGCGATTAGAAAATACTTTAGAGATTTGGCTGAAAACATACGAACTTCAAATGGAATTGAGGGTATATTTTTCTTTATTGTATATTACTGACATGGGGGTCAGGACTATGCCTGAATTCGCAGAGCGAGACACACAAACAAGAGTAAAACATGAAATAGTAAAGGACTATCTGATTAAATGGGGATCTATTATTTCAAATGGGATAAAAGGTTATTATTCGCGTTACCCTGACCGGCGGCCTCAATTTAGAGGAAGATTTATTTATGTCGATTATTTTTCCTTTAAGGGCGCATACCTAGAAAATGGAGCAATTGTCGATGGTTCCCCAGTGCTTGGTATAAAGGCGTTAGACGAAATCAAAAAGTTTTTTACGAGCCAAACTGCGGGTCTTGTACCGACTACAAACGCTATTATTTTTGAGGAAGTCCCAATCATTTACAACGATTTATTGACTGTACTCAAAAATAATGGGTACGCCGATAAAATTAGGGAAACAGATAATTTTGCAAGTCTTCGCGACGGTGAAATTGCTGTAATTAATGACGACAGCTCTAAATACGTCAGCAAGGTTTTAGAGTTTATAGATCTCGTCAATCCAACTTACTCTTTTCACTTTATAGATCCATATGGCACAAGAGGCGTTGAGAGACAAAACATTGAACAAATTGTCTCCAAGCGAGGAGCAGATTGCATCATCAATATGATGCTAAATCCAATTTCAAGATGGATAGCCGTAGGTGCTAAAGATGAAAAATCTCTTACACCTTCAGAAAAAGCTCACGCAGAGTCGCTGGACAAATACTACGGTTCAGATGTGTGGCGTGGCATTCAAACATATTTTGAAGCTGGGGCTATTGATAGAGCACAAGCAGAACAACAACTTGTTGAAGAATTCGATAAAATTTTGCATAAAGCTGATGATGACCTAACAGTGAAGCAGATTCCGTTAAAATTTCAAGATAGAGAACAAACGATTTATTACCTTTTCCTCACTACCCATGATCCGACAGGATCATTCGCCATGAATGAAATTCTTGCCGATGCGACTATTCGTGAGTACGACTATCGAGTTGAAAAACGTCGAACAGTTGGCTCTAATCAGACTTCATTCGATTTTTTTGCAGATATACGTGATGAAAAACGTCCAACTGAACCAGAGGCAGATATAGATCTCCTTGCCGACCAAATTTATACTGCTTGCCAAAAACAGACCTTGAACTACCGAGATATTCTTAAAAAATTAGCGAATTCGCCCTATTTCCAGCAAGATGTAAGAGAAGCTCTTGGCAAACTACGAGAACAAAAACGCGCCTTTTTTGAAGGCGCGCCTAGTCGGATTACCAACAACTCTGAAGTTAGGTTTGAATAACTTGAACTTCGGGGAAATCAACATGCCAGTTCTCGCGAGCGAAGGGCAGAGACTTCATATTGCCTTTATAGAACACGGGAACTTGTTCGGTAGCTAGCACATCCAGCAGATTCCGAACGTGCTGCTCTTCCGGGGGGTAATATGTCTTCCCATTGCTCGCAGCGCCAATAACTGCCCAGCGCAAAGCACCGGGATATTGAGCAACGATATCTGCCCAGTCCTGACTTAAAGGCTCGAAGCTCATCCAAGTTGTATAGCCTGATTGAGCCAAGCCTTGCAATGTCTTCAACGCAGTATGGAGATAAGCCTCTTTCTGCCTATCCTTCAGTTCCTTCTTGAACATATGATCAGGCGGCGACGAAATTCCAGGCCACAAGTTCAAAGGAAGATTTTCTACGCGATTGTATCCGACGGTGTTTTTGGTGAGCGATTGGAAAATATGCCAAGACGCTTGACGCATTGTATCAAGCACTTGGTCAAGATGTTCTTTTTGCACCCAATTACCAAACAAATCGGACATAGAGTCTGGGAAAATACCAGCAGGTTCGGTCAACGCCATAGGTTCGCGAAGTCGCTTCTCATGCCAATAATAGTGAGCGAAACCATCGGGATATGCCGCCGTAAACTTCTCTGCTATGGTTTTTGCATAACATTCAGCACGCTGACCTGCTATGTTCCATTCACAATCGTGAAGGCAACCAGCAATCGGATTCCACGTGTAACCTCGTCGATATGTACCATCCGCATTACGGATACGTGTCCACTCGATTCCCATCGGTGGCCTTTGCTCGTTCATGGGCATGATCGTCTCCTTAACGGATTTTTGTAACTTCCGTAATAAAGAACTCTTGTTCTATTATTCAGTCGCATCCAAAAATTGTCAATAAATTATTGATTTACCTCGATTGTACAACCTTACACAATTAAGGCGAATTTTTATCATCTAAGTAAGAAAAAAACGCTTGTTAGGCGGCGACTCATCACACGCGGGCGGCTTCGAGACATTACAATCAATGTATCATGTCACGAGGAGCAAGCGATAATGCCAGAGCAAATCGGCCAGAAGGCGGCGATCCCGAATAAGTCGCTCGAAGCGTTCGGTGTGCTGGTCGGCACGTGGGACACGGTCGGGACGCACCCGCTGGTTCCCGGCGTCACGGTGCACGGGCGGGCGTCGTTCGAGTGGATCGAGGGCGGCGCGTTCCTGCTCATGCGCTCGGAGATTCTGGACGATGCGCGCTTCCCCAGCGGCATGGCGGTCTTTGGTCACGACGATGATCAGGACGGCTGCGTGATGGTCTACTTCGACGAGCGCGGCGTGTCGCGGGTTATCCAGACGACGCTCAGCGGGAAGGTCTGGAAAACGTGGCGGAACGCGCCGAATTTCTCGCAGCGCATGACGGCGACCATCAGCGAGGACGGCAATACCATCGTCGGCACAGGGGAAATGTCACGGGATGGCGGGGCGTGGGAAGGCGATCTGTCGCAGACGTATACGCGGGTGAAATAAACAGGGCGGACAGCCGTCCGCCCCTACGGGAGAGCGATCAGGCGGGGCGGTAGCGCTGGTAAACCACGCCGGAGGCCAGCTTCTCCGAGTCGATCAGCGCGAGGTTGAGGCGCTTGCCGTCAGGGAAGAGTCGCTTGCCGCCGCCGAGGACGAGCGGGTAGATGTGCAGGGCGTATTCGTCCACGAGATCGTTCTCGATGAGGGTATGGGCGAGGACGCTGCTGCCGTCGAGCATGATATTCTTGCCGTCCTGCTGCTTGAGCTTGCGGATTTCCTCGACGACATTGCTGCTGATGATGGTCGAGTTGCGCCAGAGCGCGGTCGAGGTGAGGGTGGTCGAGACGACGTATTTGCGGACGGCGTTCATCGCGCCGCCGAAAGGATCGTCGTCGGGCATGGGGTTGAAGGCCGCGCCGTGACCCTCCCAGGTTTTGCGCCCCAGCAGGAGCGCGTCGGCCTGAGTCATGGCCTCGAAGAAGTGCGCGCCGATGGCGTCGTCCCAGTAGGGCATCGTCCAGCCGCCGTGCGTGAAGCCGCCGTCGGTATCTTCCTCGGCTCCGCCCGGAGCCTGAATCACGCCATCGAGGGTGATGAATTCGGCAATAATCAGGTTGCGCATGGTTTTCTCCTTATGCAGATTTCGCGAACAGGTTATGAGTGTTCTGGCTGGTAAACGCAGGCGATCACGCCGCTGCTGAAGGCTTTCGATTCGATCAGCTTGAGGGTGAGCCTGGCGTCGTCCTGAAACAGACGCTTGCCTGTGCCAATCACGACCGGGTAAATCAGGAGGCGAAGCCGATCAACCAGCCCGGCTTGGAGCAGGCCGTTCGCCAGCGCGATGCTGCCGTGAACGACCAGTTCGGGGCCGTCCTGCTGCTTGAGCTGGGTCACTGCTTCCACCAGATCGCCCTTGAGCTGGACGGAGTTATTCCAGTCGAGGGCGACTGGAGCGTTCGAGAAGACGTATTTGCGTGTGCCGTTGAAGTAGGCCGCGCCCTGATCGGTGCTGTTAGGCCAGGCGGATGCAAACTGCTGATAGGTCACGCGACCGAGGAGCAGGTGTTCGCCGGACGAGGATTCCTCCGTTTTGAAGGCGGCGGTTTCGTCATTCCAGTAGGGGAATGTCCAGCCGGGGTTTTCGACGACGCCGTCGAGCGACATGAATTCGGTCACGATAATGTTGCGCATGTGGAGCTGCCTTTCGTTTACGTGTGTGCTGTTGATAGATAGATGATAGCTGAAGCGGGGACGCGGGTCTTGTAAAAAAGGGTCATCGCGTCCCGGTGAGGTTGAAGCTGGATTGCCGGACGTCATCGAGGGAGAGGATTTGGGCGGGGGTTTGCCCCATGAAATATTTGAGCGATTTGGTCATGTGCGCCTGATCGAAGTAGCCCGTTTCGTAGACCGTGTCGAGGATCGGCTTGCCGCCGCGCAGGAGCAGCGCCGCCTGCTGCGCCCGCTGAATCTGCTGGATGGTTTTATGGGGCAGCCCGGTCGCCTGCAAAAAACGCCGCCGGATGGTGCGAATCGAGGCATACTGCGGCTGATTGTGGAGAATGCCGGTGACAAGATCATCGCGCACGAGCAGCCCGGCGCGAATGAGGCGGTTGACAAAAACCTCGGCGGTGTCGTATTCGGGGAACTGCCAAGCCGATCCGTTGAGCCAGAACGATTTGCTCGACGCTTCGGGCAGATCGAGGCCGCCGTTGAGCAGATTGATGGCGGGGAGGTGCGGCATATACGTCCCCAGTTTGAAGGTGATGCCGAGAAAGTCAGCATCTTTGGGAACGGGTGCGAGGATGGCTCTGGTCTCCGGGCCGCGCACGGTCAGGTTGATGCCGCCGTACTGCTTCGTGACCACGATTTCCCAGTTATAACCTGCCGTCGAGATAAAAGAACCGCCGACGGCATCACTCTGGGTGCGCCAGATGGTCTCGACATAATCCGATACCTGGGTTCGTCCGCCAAACACAAAAATCATGCATTGGTCTCCGTTTGCGAGCGCGCCAGCGAAACAAGGTGCGGCAGGCGCTCACATTTGATGCTGTTTCCACCGATTTTCATGACGGATTATAGCAGAATTCGAGTACACCTGTTCTGTGGCGCAGCGATGGGGAAAGCTCAGGTGGCTGCCGCGAGGACATCCTGAATGAAGGCCGCTTTGCCAGCGGTGTAGGCTTTGCGATTGTCGGCGTACTCGACTGCCAGCGCCTGCTTCAAGTGCATGTACTGGTCGCGGAGTTCGGGGTGCGCGATCAGCGTATCGCGGAAGCGCAGATAATTGCGCCAGCCATCGCTGTCGATGAGCAGCATGTGGAGATAGTGGGTCAGGTGTGTTTCTGGCCCAACATCGAAGAAATAATCCGAGCTTGTCGCGCGAAAGCCCTCGTAACGATAGCCAAGCGCTTCGAGCAGCGGCACACAGGAGTCAACGTCAGTTTCTGCTGCAATGGCGACGCCCACATCGAGGATAGGCTTGGCGGCGAGGCCGGGAACTGATGTGCTGCCGATGTGCTGAATATCGAGCGCGAGCGAACCGAGCGCGTCCGCGAGGCGCTGACGTTCCTGCTCAAAGAGCGCTGCCCACTCCGGCGAATAATCGACCACCTGCACCGTACCGCGCTGCAAACCGAGCATGATCGCGCCTCAATTCTCCTGAGTAGAAGCGCGGCGCAGTTTTTCCAGCCGAGCCAGCATCAAGCCTTCGAGCGCCAGCGGATAAGCGATTCCGTGCGTGGAGGCCAGCGCCGGAGCCAGTTCCCGGTAAAACTGAACGAGGGTCAACCCGGCCTGAAGCAGCGGGGCATACTCCAGCGGACAAAAGGTCGATTGCAGCGGCGCAAGCTGCTCAACGGGCAGGTACAGCTCTACTTTGTCGTAACCTTCCGGGCTTGCCGCGAAGTCGTGGCGCAGATGCGCGAGATTCACGCACATCAGCCGCAGAATTTCGATCTGCCCGTGCGCCCACCACAACTGCTGTCGCCCCATCGCCGTGATGAAGTGCGACAAATCGTGCCAGAACCAGAAAATCTGGCGGCGCAGAGTCTCGGTCTGCGCAGCGGATTCCGTTGGCTGCCAGTGAAATTCACCGTTTTTCAGAAGCCCCTTTTTATCCACCAGCGGCTTGTAAGTGCCAGCGTGCCACGTTCCGAGAAGGCTCTCACGGCTGATGACGAGTTCACCTTCGGCGTCATCGGGGAAAATAAAAAAGGCGACCTGTGGGTTATCGAAATCCTCAAACAGCAGTGCTTCGCCTAAACGCGCGATAAAGGCTCGACGATCCGCGCAGAAATCCTCGAAAGCGTCGTCACTGATGATCACATCCAGATCGATGTCCGAGTACGAATCCGCCGCACCGCGCGCATATGACCCCGTCAGACAGCCCGCGATAACCCGATCATCTTCGGTGCAGGCGCTGACGAAACGATCAATCACAGTCTGGAATTTCGCCGGTAGTTCCATGCTGCTGCTCCTTGATCAACGTCGAATACCACTTTAGCCGCTGAGCGGGGATCGCTGCCAGTGTGTCCGCCAGCACTTCATTTTTGCGCGAATCGGACTTAGATTGTGATGGATGGTACTACATGGACAGCGCGCCATTCAAGTACCCTTAAAGTAACCGTTTTCAACGTCCGTTAGCAGGATTTTTGCGCATGTATTCTCTCCGTAGATTGATTCCCTTTCTACGTCCGTATCGCTGGCACATGATCGCCGTGATTATTTCGGCGATTGGCATCACGGCGATGAACCTGGTCAATCCCTGGCTCGTCCGCGAACTCATTCAGATTATCCGCACCGAAACGGGCGATCCCGCGCTGGCGCATGTCAGTTCGCTGGCGCTGATGCTGGTGGGCGTGTTTATCGCCCGCGCGCTGTTTCGCTTCCTGTACGCCTATATCGCGCACATCATGGCCTACAGCGTCGTCGATGACCTGCGGGTGGGCGTTTACAACCATTTGCAGCAGCTATCGTCGCGCTTCTTCGCGGATCGGCAGACGGGTGAAATCCTCAAGCGCGTGATCAGCGACACGCGCGACCTTGAGCCGCTGGTGGCGCACTTCATCCCGGATATGTTCGTGAACTGCCTCGTACTGATCGGCGTCGGCGCGATTTTGTTCAGCATCAATCCGACACTGGCGCTGCTGACGCTCGTGCCGATGCCGCTGCTGTTGTTCAGCAGCCTGTTTTTCGGCGGCAGGATGCGCCGCGCCCTCAAGGAATCATCGGGGCGGCTGGGGCGGCTGACGGGCGTCGTGCAGGATAACCTGACGGGCATCAAGGAAATTCAACTGTTCACGCAGGAGGAGCGCGAACACGAGCGCATCCACGCGGCGTCGAGCGACATCACGCGCATTCACCTGTACGGGCTGAAGATGCAGGCGATTCTCGTTCCGGCGATTGAGTTTCTGACGGCGCTGGGGCTGGTGATCGTCGTGCTGTTTGGCGGTCGGTCGGCGCTGGGTGGTCAGATGCAGGTTGAGGATTTGGTGGCGTTCATTCTCTATCTGGGTATGTTCTACCAGCCGATCACGGTGATGGCACAGATGAACGAGATGTTCCATGTGGCGATTGCCGGAGCGGAGAAAGTCACCGAAGTGCTCGACATCAAGCCGGACGTGGACGACCTGCCCGGCGCGGTCGATCCGGGTCGGCTGCGCGGCGAAGTCGAGTTTCACGACGTCAGCTTCGATTACAACGAGCACGTCGCCACGCTGCACAACATCTCCTTCCGCGTCAAGCCGGGGCAGATGCTGGCGCTGGCGGGGCCGACAGGCGCGGGCAAGACGACGATTGCCAGCCTGCTGCCGCGCTTCTACGACGTGGCTTCTGGGCATATCACGATTGACGGCATCGACGTGCGCGACATGACGATTCACGGCCTGCGCTCGAATATCAGCATGGTCTTGCAGGATGTGTTCCTGTTCAACGGCACGATTGCCGAGAATATTCGCTACAGCAACCTTTCCGCCAGCGATGACGAGGTGCTGCGCGCCGCCAAAGCCGCCCGCGCGCACGAATTCATCGCAGCGCTGCCGCAGGGCTATCAGACGCAGATCGGCGAGCGCGGCGTCAAACTCAGCGGCGGGCAGAAGCAGCGCCTTGCGATTGCCCGCGCTGTGCTCAAGAACGCGCCGATCCTGATTCTGGACGAGGCGACGTCTGCTGTCGATACCGAGACGGAAGCCGAAATTCAGGAAGCGCTCAACGAACTGATGAAGGGGCGCACCTCGATTGTGATCGCGCACCGCCTGAGCACGATCAAGGGCGCGGATCAGATCATCGTGCTGGAACAGGGGCGGATTGTCGAGCAGGGACGGCATCAGGATTTGATCTTCGGCAACGGGCGCTATCAACGCCTGCACGAAGCGCACGCGCGGCTGAACTAGTAACGAGCAAAACGAAAAGGATTCAACGCAAAGGCGCAAAGGTTAAAAGAAAGACGCAAAGGAAAATTTATCCAAAATCCTTTGCGCCTTTCCCTTTTTCTTTGCGTCTTTGCGTTGTGTTTTTAACGGGTTACTGCGTAACTGTAATTGCGTGCTTTGAGCGCAGTGCGCGCCTCGTCGATGGTCGCCGCAAACGCGACGTTGTTGAGGCCGTTCTTGTCCATGCCGCGCAGCGTCCCGTAGATCGTCTGGATGAGCGGACTCGCGCCGACAATGATCACCGGCCCCGGCGTGCTGGTTTCGCCCATTTTGAGCATTTTCTTGGCCTGGTTGAGCGTGTTGGGCGAGAACAGGCCGCCGGGAATATTGACGCCCTGGGTGACATCGACAATCGCGGCGATTTCGTAATCGGCGCTGTCGGTGACGGCCTTGATCTTCGTCATTGCCGCGTCCATCTCATCCCATGTCCACTGCTGATCGACTGCACAGAGCATGACCGTCTGCGCGTGGTTGTCCCAGTCGAGTTGAATAGCCATTGTGCGCCCCTCCTGAAAGTTTCAACCCAGATTAACCTGCGTACCTGATTTTACGCTCAATATAACATGA
>DAOUCB010000206.1:0-29040 GCA_034432495.1 Anaerolineae bacterium
GCGTCTAAACAGTCATATAGAAACACAAGTTCATACATATCACTCACACGAATTAAACACAATTCTGACGTGGGTTGGATATACTGCAACACTGAGGGGTTTGTACCCCCTTTCCATTCTCATCGAGCGTTCCTAAATCTGGACTACAATGGAACAAGGACGCTGTTAGCAAGAGGTTCAAGCCACTATGATGCGTTTTGAACGGTTTACCGAACGCGCGCAGGACGCCGCCGCCCGAGCTTACGAAATCTTGCAGCGCTACGGTCATAATCAGGTCGATACCGAGCATATCCTGCTCGCGCTGCTTGAGCAGACCGACGGCGTGATCTCGCAGATTCTCGAAAAGCTCTCGGTGGATGGCGAAGCGATGCGTTTCCGGTTGGATGAAGTGCTGCGCGCCAGCCCGAAGGCTGCGATTTACGGGCATGGCACCAATCAGGTCTTCATTACTCCGCGCGTGAAGCGGATTATCGACCTCGCCAACGAGGAAGCCAACCGCCTGCGCGATGAATACATCTCGACCGAGCACATTTTTCTGGCGATTCTCAACGAACGCAATACCGCTGTTGCTAAAATTCTCGCCGATAACAACATCACCCGCGACCGCGTCAACGACGCGATCAAGGACGTGCGCGGCGGTCAGCGTGTGACCGACCCGCAGGCCGAAAGCCGCTACCGTACCCTCGAAAAGTACAGCCGCGATTACACGCAGATGGCGCTGGAAGGCAAGCTCGATCCCGTGATTGGGCGCGACAGCGAAATCATGCGCGTGATTCAGGTATTGTGCCGCCGCACCAAGAACAACCCGGTGCTGATCGGCGAAGCCGGTGTGGGTAAGACCGCGATTGTCGAAGGACTGGCGCAGAAAATCGCCGAAGGCGACGTGCCGGAAATTCTGCAAGGCAAGAAGGTCATCAGCCTGGATCTCGCTGCGATGCTGGCAGGCAGCCGCTTCCGGGGTGAATTCGAGGAGCGCCTGAAGGCGACGATTGACGAAGTGCAGCGCGCCGATGGCGAAATCATCCTCTTCATCGACGAACTACATCAGGTCGTTGGCGCGGGTGCGGCGCAGGGCGCGCTCGACGCGGGCAACATGATGAAGCCCGCGCTGGCACGCGGCGAACTCCAGTGCATCGGCGCGACCACACTGGACGAATACCGCAACTATATCGAGAAGGACAGCGCGCTGGATCGGCGTTTCGCGCCGGTTTACGTCGAGGAGCCGAGCGTCGAGGAAACCATCGACATGCTCTTTGGCCTGCGCGACCGCTACGAAGCCCACCACAAAGTCACCATTTCGGACGAAGCCGTGATTGCGGCGGCTCGTCTGGCAGATCGATATGTGACGGATCGACGGCTACCCGATAAAGCCATTGACCTATTGGATGAGTCTGCGGCCAAGCTGCGTGTCGCACTCTACTCGCTGCCGCCACGCTTGAAGGAAATGCAGACCGTTTTGCAGCGCCTGAGCGCCGACGAAGAAGCGGCAGGCATGGCGCGCGAATACGAGCGTGCCGCCGAATACAAGATGCGCCGGATTCAGCTCGAAGGTGAGTTCGAGCAGGCGAAGGTGCTCTGGCAGCAGGAAAACACGATTGACGAAGTCGTCAGCGCCGAAGACATCGCCGGAGTGATCGCCCAGTGGACGGGCATTCCGACGCATCAGGTGCTGGAAACCGAGAGCGAAAAGCTCCTCAACATGGAAGATCGGCTGCACGAGCGGATCGTCGGGCAGGAAGGCGCGGTCTCCGCGATTGCCCACGCTATCCGCCGCGCCCGCAGCGGTTTGAAAGACCCGCGCCGCCCGATTGGCTCGTTCATCTTCTTAGGGTCGAGCGGTGTCGGCAAGACCGAACTGGCGCGCGCCCTCGCCGAATTCATGTTTGACGACGAAGACGCGCTGGTGCGCATCGACATGAGCGAGTACCGTGAACAGCATACGGTCAGCCGCCTGTTCGGCGCGCCGCCCGGTTACGTCGGCTACGAGGAGGGCGGTCAACTGACCGAAGCCGTCCGCCGCCGCCCGTACCGCGTGATCCTGTTTGACGAAATCGAGAAGGCGCACCCGGACATCTGGAACGCGCTGCTGCAAATCCTTGAAGATGGTCGCCTGACCGATGGTCAGGGGCGCACGGTCGATTTCAGCAACACCGTGATCATCATGACGAGCAACCTCGGCACCGAATTCGCCAAGCGCGGTGGTGCGCTGGGCTTCGTGCAGGGCGCGGATGAGCAGGCGATTGCCGATCATCAGAAGATCGAGAAGGCGATGCGCGATACCTTCCGACCGGAATTCCTGAACCGGATTGACGAGGTAATCATCTTCGAGCCGCTGACGCTGCCGCAGGTGGAGCACATCGTTGATCTGCAACTGCGCGAGATCGCCGAGCGCCTGGGCGAGCGCGGCCTCGCCATTCACCTGACCGAGCCTGCCCGTCAATGGCTGGCGCGCAAGGGTTGGGACCCGCAGTTTGGGGCACGTCCGCTGCGCCGTTCGCTTCAGCGCTACGTCGAGAACGAACTGAGCACGCAGCTTCTGCGCGGCATCGCCCGCAACGGCGACCTGATCGTGATCGACGAGGTGAACGACCAACTGGTGTTCGAGCGGCACGAGAACGCCAGCACCGATTACCTGAATCTGCCCCAGGATCAGGACAGCGGGTACATTCAGTAAAGACAGTGCTGAGGACTGAGTGCTGAGTGCTGAGGACTGAGTAAAAGAAAAGGCGGCGATCCCCATCATGGGGATCGCCGTCTTTTGATTTATGCGTTCACCGGATCGCCCCATTCGATGACGACCTTAATTTCGTCAGCATCGTGATGGGTGAGTGCGTTCTGAAAATCGTCCGCCGGGTGGCGATCTGTGATCAGCTTTTGCAGATGACCCGGCCAGCGTAATTGGGCGCGCGCCAGATCGTTGACCGCCATCTGAAAATGCCCCTGCGCATCGTTCACGCTGCCAACAAGCGCCTGATTTTTGAGCACCAACTGACGGATCAGATCTGCCGCATCGAATTGAATGGGGCGATCTCCGCCGGGAATACCCGTCAGGACATAGATGCCGTTATAGGCCAGCGCATCCAGCAGGTTGAATTCGACCGAAGCAACGCCCGTTGCCTCGAAGATCAGATCCATTTCAGCAACCTTGTCATCAATATTGTCCGCTGTGACGACGCGCCCATCAATATAGCGCCCGCCAATGTGCTTGAACCACTCCGGGCGAACGGTGTTTTCATCGACAATGTCCATGCCATAGAGTTCAGCGCCTGCCAGCGCAAGAATAACCGCCGCCAGCAGACCAATCGGCCCCAGACCTGCCACCAGACAACGCTTACCAAATAACCAGTCCGGTGTCACAGCAGCATCCGGTAAGCGAGTCGTCTGGAGCGCAACGGCTTCGGCGATGGCTTTTTCAGCGACTGCCAGCGGTTCGGTCAGGATGCCAATCGGCTCCAGTTCAGCCGGGACACGCGTGATGTACATTTCCTTATCGACAACATATTCCGTCTGGTAGCCATCGGCTCCCCAGATGCCGCGTTCACTGAACTCGCCCGTCTCGCACATATCAGAGCGATTCATGCGGCAGGGGGTACATTTGCCGCAGCCACGACGCACCGTAAACACAGCATAATCGCCCACTTTTACACGGGTCACACCGCTGCCAACGGCGACCACCTGACTGAACATTTCATGCCCAATCACCAGTTCCGTCTGCCCCGGAGGTGCTTTGGCGCGCCCGCCCGATGCTTCTTCGCGATCCGTGCCACAAATCCCAACCCGAACGATCCTGACCTTCACCTCATCGGCTGCTGTAATCTGAGGTTCTGGTCGATCCACGAGTTTCAATTCGGTGCTTCCGGGAACCAGCGCAAGGGCTTTCAAGGGGTTCAAATCCTTTTTAAGTGACTCCAGACGTGAACGCGTAATTGTATACAGCGAAGGTTAAGAACAATTTAGAGAACTCGATGCTTTTTCGTCAAACACGGACAGCGGCGATCTCGGCAACCTTCGGTTGCCTGGGGGATAGCCATCCATTCTTGATCAGTGTATCATTCAGAAGGGTTCATAACGCATAACGGAGCTACACTGATGTTCACAACAGGCGAACAGGGTTTGCCTCGTACTTCACCTGAAGCGCAGGGAATCGCTTCCGCTGCGATTCTTCGCTTTGTCGAGGCGCTGGAAAGCCAGATTCACGAAATCCACAGCGTCATGCTGCTGCGGCATGGGAGCGTCGTCGCCGAAGGCTGGTGGTCGCCCTATGGACGCGACTATCCTCACATGCTGTTTTCGCTGAGCAAAAGTTTCACCTCGACGGCGGTCGGGCTGGCGCTGAGCGAAGGCCACTTCTCGATGGACGACCCGGTCGTGTCCTTCTTTCCAGAGGAAACGCCTGCCGAAGTGAGCGATCTGCTGGCGGCGCTGAGGGTGCGCCATCTGCTGACGATGTCTACCGGGCAGGCGAGCGATACGTGGGCGTCAATGATGGAGCAACCCGACGGCAACTGGATCAGAGGCTTCTTCGAGATTCCGGTGGTGAACGCGCCGGGAAGTCCGTTTGTCTATAACAACGGGGCGACCTATATGCTGTCGGCGATTGTGCAGCGGACCACCGGCATGAAGGTCGTTGATTATCTGCAAGCGCGCCTGTTTGCGCCACTGGGGATTGAAAAAGCAGCGTGGCAGGAATCGCCGCAGGGAATTACGGCGGGCGGCATCGGGCTGAGCCTCAAAACCGAGGATGCTGCCAAATTCGGTCAGCTTTATCTGCAAAAAGGCGTCTGGCAGGGGCAGCAGCTTCTGCCTGAAGGATGGGCAGAGGAAGCCACTCGTTTGCAGATTGCGAATGGGCCAGGGATTCAGATCGATTGGGCGCAGGGTTACGGCTATCAATTCTGGCGCGGTCGCCACAAGACCTATCGCGGCGACGGCGTGTTTGGTCAGTGGTGTATCGTCATGCCAGAGCAGGAGGCTGTCCTCGCCATCACCAGCGGCCTGGACATCTTCGATTCGCAGGAGCCGCTGAATCTGGTCTGGGAGCTGCTGCTTCCGGCGTTCTCTCCCGGTGCAATTCCCGAAGATAGCGCCGCGCACGAGGCGCTGGCAGCGAAACTCTCCAGCCTCAGCTTCGCTCCGGTGCAGGGAAAGCAATCAGCGCCGATTGCCGCAGAGGTTTCGGGGCAAACCTACGTCGTCGATGACAACGCGCTAAACCTCGAAACCATCGCCTTGAATTTCACGGAGGCGGGCTGCATTGTGAGTATCAAGACTGCGGCGGGCGAGGAAACAATCCGCTGTGGATATGGAGCGTGGCAGCGTGATCAAACGACGACCCTGTTCAGGCAGCCGCTCGTGTTTGAACGCACGCCCGTCGCTGTCAGCGGCGCATGGACAGCCGACGAAACCTTTACCATGATCTGCCGCCTGTATGAGACTCCCTTTTTCCACACGCTGGATTGTCATTTCGTCGGCGATGAGCTGATGATCGAAACCCGCATCAATGTCTCGCTGGAGTCGACAAAGCCGCTTCTGCTGACGGCACATTCACTAACAGAAGTACCGAGTGCTGAGTGCTGAGTGCTGAGTAAGAGATAAAAGAGCGGCGATTCCCGTGATGGGGATCGCCGCCTGTTTGATTCAGGCGCTGATGTCCATGCACCATTACGTCTGGCTCTGGAGCGCAGCGCGCTGTGCGCGCGTCAGCCCTTTGACAACCTGATCATAGGAGTGGTCGATCAGTTCGAGGATTTCGTCTTCGGGGATGCTGCCATCGACCTTGACATCATTCCAGTGTTTTTTGTGTAAGTGTATCCTACGCGGGTAGTCGGCAAGATAGGAATACGCGAGATGTATTGGTGTAAGTGCGCTATTCTTCGCTCGTTTTTCTGAGGCGGTCGCGCATGGCTTTGGTTAGCCCCTTGACTACCAGCGCGTAAGAATTATCGATCCATTCCTCGATCTCATCATCTGCAACACTGCCGTCAATCTTTACATTAATCCAATGTTGTTTGTTTAGATGATAGGCAGGCGTGACTGCTGGATATGTATCCCGTAACATCACTGCCAGAACAGGATCGCATTTCAGGCTGATATTAAGAGGGTCGGCAACGACCGGCATGAGCGCAAACATCTTTCCCATCACCTTGTATACATCGACCTCCACGCCGAAGGGCTGTTCGACCTGAGAGGCATTCTTGCTCAGGCAGTATGCCGCTAAGTCATTCCGATTCATACCTTCTTCACTCTCCATTTTCTCGTTAAGATACGGAATTTTCTTCCATAGATATATGAATTTAGAGGCAACGGTCAAGCATTTATATATTCACTCTGTGATAAGGCGGTGGAGAAACCTACAAGTCTTGTCAGGGAGGTTCAGGGCATTCTTACTCCGAACCTCCTGTACTCTTTCACGGAGAGCGATCAGAGGGCTTTCGCACTTATGCGCGGGCAATCCAACATAGTCTCCATGTAACGGCATTGCGCCGATTTTGGCGGGTCGTTGTTAGGGAGCTTATCGGTGCAACATAGGAGATAGTCTTCTTGAAAGACGATCACTTGCCCTGAGCGTTATTCCGCGCACAGTGTTCGCACAATGGCCTACCACCTGTACCTTGCCGTAAATAGCGTGTCTCAATGTTATTGCGCTCAGTACAAGCAGAGTTGTTGTGGTAGACCTTGCGAGCCGTGTCCTTAACCGAGTGAGTCGGTGATACTTGAGGCATTGCTATTGCTCCTTTAACTTGACACAGAATCCACTTAGGGATAGTCTGTGTCTGTAAGCGATATAGATAGAAAGCAGAAACGCACACAAGGACTCCGCCAAGTGTCACACGTGGCGTCTTTTGCTTTCTATCCCTCGTAACAAGCAATAAATCTCACTGAAATATTAAATGCCTTAGCCTGTTTGTATCCTTCGACTACCATCCGAAATTCAAGAAAAAACCCCTGCCATGTTTTCATGACAAGGGTCTTGGGGAATCTGAAGACTGAATCCAGTGAAGGGGGCTTGATATTTGCTCGCTGTTTTCTTGCGATATAACAGGTATTCAGAAACTTCATTTCCGTTCCTTACTCTAACATAGAAGTCTAGCACATACGTGCGGAACGAGTCAATAGAATGGGCAAAGATTCTTGAGCGTAGACCAGCTTTTCTATCCCTTCGTAGATAGGTGAAGATATAGCTTCACGTATTGGTTACCAGACCTTGCAAAGTCGTCAACCCGTTGGCGACTTCCGGTTTTTACCGAAGTAAGTACGCTTGCGATCTTTCTTGGCCGGATGCGCTGGTGCGTCTTGTGTACTCACGATTTCGCTATCTCGAATAACTAATCGCCGCCGCCCCACCAGACGATGTAGAAGCTGATTGATCGTCGTACCTTCCCACGTCCAAAAATCAGCTAGATTCTCCGGCAGATCGTGGAAAGCTGCTTTTGCTGCGCTTGTGTCCTGCGCCTGTAACTCGCGTTCCGCCTGAGCAAGCGTGTTCTTGAGGATGTCTATTCGTTCTCCGATAGCTTGAATCTCGTCATCATAGATCGACATTAAAGCGCTATGCGCGTGCGCTTGTTTGATTACGAGCGCACGCGCTTGCCCCTCGATGACATTGATTTCATTTTTCAACGAGTCAATGCGCATGTTCAAGTCAGGTTTATCATCGCCGCGTGCCAGCAAGTCAGGCATGTCATACTTAAGCATCTCGACCAACCGCGCATGTACCCATGCCTGAATTTTCTTCTCGCTCATTTGGCGATAACGATCACATTTTTGTTCGTTACGCGCCTGATATTTCGACTGGCAACGGTACGCCCTGCTTTTAGATTCATAGACCATATAATGCCCACAATAGCCGCACAACAACAGGCCGGAAAACTTGTGAGTGCGATGTGGGCGAGCCGTTCCCTGAATCGCCATCGCGCGGCGGCGCAATTCGTCCTTAACGCGCACCGCCTGATCGCCTGTATAAACAGGATCATTGACACCATAAAAGATTTGTGTGCCTTCTGGCGCAGGACACGATGGATCATAAACCCACGCACCAACTTTCTGCCCATTTTTAATGGTCACGCTTTTATAGCCGTATGCAGAGTTACCCCAAAAGAATGGGTTATGAAGCAAATGATAAAAAAAACGCTGCTTGTATGGCTTGCCTGTACGTTCGTCGGTATGACCGAATCGTTCGTAAAGTGTCTTCTCTATGTTTGTATAACCTACTCCCTCAAGAAACACAGTCTCCAAGTCATTCCACAAGCGCCTCTTGCTTTCATCAAGCTCTAGGCGCAGCAGCTTTCCCGCTTCATTTCTTACCCACTTGTGGGAGATCGGCGGGCGTCCACTGCCCATTAATCCTTTTTCTGCAACGTTCTTGAGTTTTGTTTCCCGTGCGCCCTGACTTAAGCGATCAACCTCTTTCGCCGCGCTGTAGCCAGACATTGAAATGTATTCACGATAATTGTCCGCCGCGATCCAGCCACCATTTTTCATATAGAGCCGCGCACCGCCGTGAACAGTGCGCGCCACGAACTCGCCTAAAATGCCCTGCTCACGTCCCAAGCGAGAAGCGTCACGGGCGATCAATACATCGAAGTCGCGTCGCTTCCAATGTTCAAGCATCTTTGCAGGATCATAAAATTCATCCGCTGCCGCCGCTTCTACAAATTCTGGATAGTTGTAAAAACGACGACTGAATCCGCCAACGATCAGCACATCAACAATCTGCATCTTATTTTCTTCTGCAAATTGACGTGCGTCCCGCTGCTGCGTTTCTAGCGAGGTCTTATCGTTCTTCGCTTGTTCTTCGCTCGATACAGCACACCAAATAATCGCTCGTAATGGTGTTGAACGTGTTGTAGAATCTGAGGCAGACATACGAAACTCATCCTTTCGTCTGTTTAGAGGCGGCGCGGGTGTTGCAAGCACCTTAGCGCCGTTTCGCTATGTGGTTGCTTCCACCTTATCGCACATCGTTTTCACTGTCAACATTTACAGAACCGACTTAGCACTCGGAGCTACGCTCAATTCGCCCATTTCCGGCAATTTCGACTAAGCCACATAGCTATCTCTAAATTCCTGTCCTTTCAGGTACTTAAGCTGCTCCTCGGCGCGGGCTTGGTAAGCAGGGTCTCGATAGCGATTACCCTTGCCTTTGTTTGCCCTAACTCGTGTCAAAAGTGTGCCGCCTTCAAACTGCCCGCGCTTTCCGTAAACCGTATCGATGAACCTGCCTTCACTCAATGGATTCAGGGTGCGTTTATCTACGGGCGATACCGGAACGTTTGCCAGCCGTGCCGCTGTCAGCAGAACGCGCGCCCGTGCCTGGTACTCGCGGTTTGCCGCGTTGATGGCGGCGCGTGTGCCTGTTGCCCCGCTTGCCTCTTTCGCGTAACTGACAAAGGTTTCCTTGTCCAGTTCCCGCGCGCTGATCACTTCGGTCTGAAGCGATTTCAATTCGCGCTGCACCGCCGCGCGGTCAATTTCCAATTCGTCACGTTCGTTGTAAGTCACTAAGCCCTGCTCATAGGCGAAATGACCAGATGCACCGCGATAGTCCTCAAACACGAACTGCACGAATGCATCCTCGCTTGTGATCTTGCGAACATCCGCCTTATCTTCAAGCAGACTGAATTGACTGTATTTACGCCTGCGCCGACCCCGCCCCATAGCGTCCTCTCAATCTGTCGCTGTCCTCATTCAGCCATGCCCATCCACACTGCCTACAAAGCTCGCTAGCGCGTTTTCCGCCACCATAGACTACAAAGAGCAAGTCCTCGTTCCCGCGCTGCTTTACTGCCCATCCATAGGCCGTTTCGATGTGTTGCAAGTCTTTGGCATAAGCGCGCACCGCATAAGCACGCCAGCCTTGCGGCACACCGAACAGATTGATTTCACCGAATTCCTCATCGACATTCAGATCGACCAGCAGCCGAATGCCCGCCTGCTGCCAACGCCGGGAGATCATGCGCTTTTGAAAGGTGCGATACAGCATCAGCGCGCGCGACATGCCGGGAGCGGTGGAGAAATTGACTTCGATTGCCGCCGCTGCCTGCGCCGCAATGACAGGTGTCGAGTCCTTGACCAGCGCGGAGAACTTGGAGTCGTCGGTATAAAAGTGAATTAGCGACCCCGACAAGTCTTTCGACCTCGCGGCTGCACCCCACTTTACAGCGGGATAAAGTTGTTCGGCCTGCAACCCAGGATCAAGAGAAGGAATGCCCCAATAATCTGCGGTCGGAGTGCCGGAAATGGACGAATTGAGGGGCAATTCGTCACGTTCAGCCAGAGTTTCAAGCAAGGCGCGATACTCTTTCAAGTCGATCCCAAAGACCTTAACGCGGTTCATTTCCTGCTCCGCCTCGTCAAGTAAAACCGTGATTATGGAATTGTCGTAAGGGCGCGTGATCAAGGCATGATCAACCCCGCCCGCTAGCACCAGCGTCCAACGTCGCTCATCTTGAGGAGCAAGCTCGACTAACCAGACTGGCACACGCCAATCCGCCGAAAGACCTTGCGGCTGCGTTTCCCCATCCGTTTGCAGCTTACGTAAGGCTTCGAGTTCGCCGGGTGAATTGAGGATATGACCATTAACCAGATTGACGACCAGCGGGCGAACGATCCCTAACGCTCGATACACTTCAACCCAAGCTTGTACGCGAGGATCATGCCAATCTATGCCGTCGGCGTAAGTTCCTAATGCGGACAGCGGTACATAGCGGAATTCCATTTATTCGCGCTCCAAGTTCTGTAGTTTGTCCTGTAGCGTTCGGTTGATTCCATCGTTGCCAGTGATTCCACTCATTTTGATGACCACCTTCTTATCCACCTGTCGAATCAGCGGCAACGGAGGCAACAGTGGAATCATTCTCAAGCACCTGATGACCTTTCTCGGTCACTTCGCGCCCGGAAGCGGTGATCAGGACATAGCCCCGATTGACCAACTTGCTCACGATCTTGCTGATTGTTCCCCGGCTATCATTCTCGACGGTGTTGGCGATCACGTCTAAGGTCGCGTTCGGCTCTACGGATAAGGTCTGCAACACACGCCGCTGGAGATCAGTCAAATCATCGCCGCGAATGACTTTCTCGGCGGGCAGGAGGACGACACTCGTCACGTCTTCACCGAGATTGTTCTTGTATCCAAGGTGAACAATGAGCGGGGAGAGGTAATAGGTCTCAAAAGGTTTGGTATCTTTGGTCTTCTGCGATTGCACGCAAATCAGATCGTCTTCGAGACTAAGGCGCAAAACGGTGTCACAGGCGTTGCGTAAAACCTTGTTCCCGCGCTCTTTCTTGCCCTCGGCATTGGTATGATGAACCACGACAATCACGGCGTTAAGGGTTTTACTCATCAGCTTGCAACCGTTGACAATGGTCAGCATGTCACGGGTGTTATTCTCGTCCGCCATGCCGCTACACATGGCGAAAGTATCGACCACGATCATTTGCGGCTTGTAGGCTTCAATCAGGCGCGTGAAGTCAGTACTTTCCTCCACATCAAACAAATCGACCTGTCCTAAGACGAACGTGATCGTTGACGGCTTCTGTTTGTGATGCTTGATCCACGCTTCCATACGCTGACGATAGCCATGCTCACCCTCAGCAGCGATGTAGAGGACGTGGATACCCTTCAATGACAGGTGCATCGCGTGATCGGACATGAAGAATGATTTGTACGAGCCTGAAGCGCCAAAGACCATAGTCAGTCCACGCGCTGGGATTTGACCGGGGAGAAGCCAATCAACCGCCGGGAGATTCAGCACATCGTCCAGCGTGGCAAACTGCCAACGGGAGTTATCGAACACTGGCGGCAACTCAGGCAGCTTGAGGAGTTCTGTCGCTGCGTCCGATGTATGAATCATGCAGAAGTCGGCGAGATCGCCATTCGCGCCTAATGATAGATCAATTGCCCGCGCGTCGTAACCTTCGGCTCGTAGCTGCGCCACTAGGCCGCGTGCCGCCGCGCGTCCGGCTTTGTCGCAGTCCAATGCAATCAGAACTAATGGATTGTGAACCCCGACAAGAAAGCCTTTAAGCTGTGTCAGGAGTTCAGGGGGGATTTCACCTTTCTCCCCGCCCGTCATCGCAAGAGCGGCAATCACATACTTACGTGCCGCAATTGTGCTAATTTCACCGTTACAGATGACCAGCGGCTTGCCCTCGTCGATGATCGCTTTGAGATGATTCCCCATGCCGTACCAGCAGCGGGTATAGCCTTGAACACTCTTGTAAACTGGCTTGCCCTTCGCACCGTCGAGAAAGCGATAACGCAGCCCGGTCTGTGTAGGAATTTCTAGCGCAGGGCGTCCGTCGAGAGTCGTTTCGCGCCAACCCCACGCACGCAAATCGTCGCCTGTAAGGCCATGCGCGCGAGCATAGTCCTCCTGTCCGTCATAGGATCGTTTGGTGCTTTCAACCGGAATCACGGTGGGCAATCCTATGCCAAGATGTTTCGCCAAGTCATAGAGCGAACCACTCGCGGGATTTGCGGACGGATGAAAGTCATTGAATGCACCATGTTCCGGCGAATCGATCACCAGAGTGAAGGTCATTGAATCAGCGTCAGGACGAAACGGAGAGTTGCAGCGGTATTTTCCATGTCCTTCTTGACGCAGGTGATACGGTTGCAGAGCCGCTAGGACTTCATTAGCAGTAGACAACGGAAGCATCCTTATTCTTGAATGGCTTGAAGGGGAGTGCGAAGTGCCAGAAGCCGGATCAGGTCACGCTCAGCATTCAGTCGATCCGTACCGCCGAAAATAGACAGCAGTTGATCAAGTGTGTATTCGACGCGAGGATCGGCAGGAACGGCGACAAAAGTTAGAGCGGCGACTGGAGAATCTGGGGGTCTTGAAGTTGAATTCGCAGAACGGTTATCTGACATGCAAGCCTCTCATTGGGGATGCCTACAGCGCATGTCAGACTAGGTTTGTGATACACTAACTGAGGTTGCATCTGATCCTCAGATGTGACCCAAACTGACAGGCCGCGCTATCCATCTCAAAATGCGGTCGTGTAAGAGGCTCTACCATCTGTGCAACCAGATGTAGAAGCCGCCTTGTAGCAGCAATGCCAGCCGAGACTGGCATTTTTGCTTCAGAGCAGCCTCATTCTTGAAACAGCAAAGGGGCGTTGCGCTTGAGGGAGTTACGCCCCTTTGCGTCTCAAGATGATCGCTTTCCGATCCAAGGCAATTTCAGCATACAAATGTGGGTAAATAAAAGATACCGAACGAACGAACATTTCCTGAGTTCGCTCTAGTTGACTGATATACGGAGCGGTATTCCAATCATGGGGATAGGTAAAGAGGAACTGAAGCAGGATGTATCTATAGAAAGTCTTCAAGAACTTTCCATCTACTTTCAATGGTTGACCATGAATTTCACTCATTATCCAATCAAAGTCTAGTTCTTTAGGCGAGTCCTTGTTGAAAACAAAATGCGCTATGGGTGTCGCCCATCTGACAATCCTAAGGAGGGGTGCTTTCATTTCGTCAGTAAATGACGCGGTATTCAATACCCGAACGCCATCTTTCCAGATTGCAATTGACTGCCCATTTAGCAAATCATTAGGCTCCTCTAGCTTTTTGCCCCATTCATATTCGGTTGTTCTAGTGGGTCGTTTATTTCGAACAGTTAGAGGAATCTTGTAGGGATTTAACTTCGCAACATCGTGTCTCCCGCGCCTCGATTTATAAGCATATGGAAAAGTAACAGCACCAAAGCGTTCTAGATGATCTAAAGCATTGCTAATTGTGTCTTCATCGGGTCGCTTTGAAGGCTCTATCTCTTTGCCAAAGCAACTGCGTATATTGGATATTGTGTGTTTATCGCCGCGACTGGAAAGAATTACCAGTGACCAGAATACTGCAAGCATAGTTGCAGCTTGGTTAATCCGCATGTCTGAGTTTGCCTTGGATCAGAATGCTAAAGTTGTTTGTAAAGCGGTGAATTGGATTGTTGCTTTAAATTATTGCTTCTCTATCTCCTGATATGGAATGGACAATCTCGCAGCTAGCGAACCAACATGCTCATGACAACCCATGTACCAGCAAAGGCAGCGACGGCAAGCAGCGCAAGCACAAAATAGACCCACGTCGGTTGATTGAACAACCCATGCCATGATCCCGTCCGGTGAGTGACAATCCGGCGAGGCTCGGCGATCAGCGGCAAGGCTGGCGCTGGTGCAGCGACCGCCGCAGCTTGATTGATGTGATCTATATAAGCGGCAGCGCTGGCACTGCTGACGGTGGCGCGACTGGCGCGTGCTTGTAACGCCGCCGCTTTTGCTTCACCCCGCAGCTTGAGGATCGAGAACGCGCCCGGATCGCTGATGAATATCAGCGCATACATAATCTTCGACGGAATCTGGTAGATAAACTCGCCGCCTGCCCCATACTGCAAATCCTGACCGTTAGCGCCGCGCACGGTCATCGTCGGCAATGCATGATAATCCTCGACAATCAGATGAGCAGCGACCAGCTTGTTCAGCTTCTCAACGTCATAAGGTACAAGTCGAGCCTTGTCCATCGCAGCGGCAATATCCGCGCGACTGACAAAGCCCCGAAACTCATAGCCTTGTGCTGGGTCAGCACGAACTGTCAGCGCCAACCGCAGAGCGTCCAACATGCGCCGGGTCGCTGGCGATAGGGTCGGCAGAGTACGCCGCACAGCGCCGACAATCTCCATTTGCTCAACACTGTCCTCCGGTCGCGTGAATTTGAAGGGCTGGAAAGTTGTTTCGCCCATCAGCCCACGCAGGAGGTCGCCAAAACGTATGTCCCCCAATGCGCGGGCGGGCGCGCGTGCAGTCACCATTGATTTCTATCCTTTCGAGCGATTTCGCTCCTATGAATTGCATGGCTCAAAACACCGTTTTCCATCATAACACAAAACTTAGCACAGAAGTTCTCACTATTGCCGTGTCAATGAACAGTAGATTGACACTATTAACTGCGTTGGTTTCACATCATTGGTGCGGCGAATATCACTACCGCTACAGGTAGCCAAAATGCTGAGGTGCTTGATTCGGGATCGTGCGCGAGGTCAGCCGTTCAAATTGCCGGAAATGGGGATATTGAGCGTATCGTACACCGCCAGCAGCGCCTCGCGACGTGCGTGACCCGCGTCTGTATCAGGGAACACGAGCGGGAACGTACCGAGGATATGATCGAACTCGTCACGTAACAGGCCGTACAGATGCGCCACCAGCGCGTCGATCTCGTCGCGCAGGCGTTGACGTTCAGCCGGATTGGTCGCGCCCTTGCTTTCGTCCCACGCTTCGCCCATGACTTCGCGCCACAGATCGGCGAACTCTGAGCGCGTGCAGGTGAGCCGAGCCGCACGAGGAACAATCGCATCGAAGTACGGATCGCCGGGATTGAGACGAGGTAAGGGTAACGTCTCTACATAGAAGAAATTGACCGTGCTACCAATCTTTTGCCGCAGCAACCAATCCATGCAAAAACTGTTCAATATACCTTCAAGGTATAAAGTTACCCTATCACGCTCATTTGCTTCAGTAGGGATAATTAGCGGTGTCTTGTTGTTACAGAAAACTCTTTTAGGCAAGAGTGTGGTAATCAGCGTTCGTTCGTCAGTTGGTCGGGCAATATCCCGGAAGGCTAAACGGTAATTTAGATAATCTAGTCCTGTTTTATTCTGCAAGCGTTCGACAGCACCATTTTCCTCGACCCAGTAGCTTGCTTGCGCAAAAAAAGCATCGAACTGATGAATCATTTTACCTTCGTACAGCGGCAAACCCTTTTGAATCGTATTGAATAAGTACCTGTCGTTCGTCATGTGAAATTCCGCTGTCAGTTTTATATTCCATGAATTTAGCTGCCTGCTACCAATTAGGGGATGATCAGCATATAGTTTTTCAGCAATCTCATAGTCTTGCTGAGATTGAAATTCCATAAGGCTCAGGCTCTCAGGGCTAAATCGCATCATCGAGTCTCGAAGCAAGAAAACAAGGTTTTCCCTGTTAGCAACAAAGGCAGGCATATCGTCCGGTGCAATAGCAACGCGAGGATTAAATCGAAAAGCAGCCCAAAATCCTTCCCTGAATACGCCTTTCTGTAAACCAATCAATGCAAACTGAACACGGTCGTTGACGCCCGGAAAGAACGATTTCACATTGGAAAAAGCATAAATGTAATCAATGCTGCCTTCCTCAACCATCATTTCCCGAAGTTCTTTTGTTCCTAAATCCTTGTAAACCCCCGACGGTACAACATAGCCAATCCGCCCGCCGCCTTGTAGAAGGCTATACATACGCTCCAAAAACAGCTTGTGGGTCGCTGTATCGCCGCGCCCCTGCCGTGTGTAATCCGCCGACTGACGCACGTAGGCGGCAGTCTGCTCAATGGCGAGGGACTGCGCTTCAAAGTCGGCTTGACGGCGCGGGTCTTCGGCTTGCAGTTCGGTGATGCGCGTCTCCACCTGTGCGCGGTTCAGCTTGCTTTCAATCCGCTCATCAAACTGGGCATAGAACTCGCGCAGATCGGGCTTGACGATCTCCCAGGGCGGATTGCCGACGATGATCGTAAAGCCAGGATTGTCTTTAAGCGTGCCATCCGCATTATAGAAGGCTTCGGGGAACTCCGCGTCCCAGTGGAACGGGCGCACGCGCTCCAGATCGCTGAAATGCGCCGCGAAGTCGGCATCGAGCGTCGCACATAGTTCGCCGCTGGCGGCTTCCAGATCGCGGATAATGGCGTCGTGTTCCGCCCCGTTGGGTGTTCTGACCAGTTGCGCCCGCAGCGCTTGAATTCGGGCGGTAGCCTCGCTGTGCGCCACCATGCGCGGATCGTCAGCGCGCACGCCGATCAAGCCGTTGCCGACCTTCACATTCTGGTTGAGGATCAGCGGCAGCCGCTTTTCACGGTGACGACGCTCCATCGCCCGCATCATCAGGTTGACGACTGCGATTTCTGCCGCTTGCGGGTCGAGATCGACGCCATAGAGATGTGTTTCCAGAATCAGGCGCGGATAGTCCCGAATCCGCTCCATTTCGGCGGTGTAGGGTGTCAGTTGAATTTGCAGATCGAGCGGGCTAGTAATCCCCTCTTTGACCAATTCGAGCCGCCGCGCTTCCGCTTCCCGTTCGAGCCGCGCGCTCTCGCTCTCGTAAAAATCCGCCAGCACCGCATAGGCGTAAATCAGAAACGAGCCGCTGCCGCAGGCGCTGTCCAGCACGCGCAGATCGCGGATTTCCTGCGAGGTCTTACGCGTTTCACCATCGAGCGGCGCTCCGTCCAGCTTGCCGTTCTGTGTGCCGTACAGGTAGCGCCCCAAACTGTTATCGACGATGTAGCGGACGATCACTTGCGGCGTGTAGTAACTGCCCTGCTTTTTGCGCGTTTCGAGATTGTCGCGCGTGGTCACTGTGCCATTGACCGCCGCCAGCGCCTTACCGAGAAACTGCTCGTAGGTGTTGCCGAGAATATCGGCGGGCATGGCACGGTAGCGCGCTTCGTAGAGTTTTTCCATCAGCGGGATCAGCGCTTCGTCACTGAAGGAGGCTTGATCCGCCAGCCCATAGGCAAACAGCGCCGAATTGTGCTGCTCATCGAAGCGCCGAAAAAAGCGGTCAATGAATTCATCCATCGTGAAGGTGTAGGGATTATCACGGCGCATCTCGTAGAGGCCGCGCAGCGTCCCCGGCGGAATGACAAGATGATCCTCGGCAAAGCGGATGATTACCATGCGGTCGAGGAAACGCTGCACCACCGCGCGCAGCGTCGGCAGGTTGATCGAGCCGTCCGTTTGAAACGTCCACTGGTTCACGTCGCGGCGCTCTACAATGTCGCGCGCCAGCCGTTCACGCCATTCGTTGATAAAGGCGAGGTAAACCGTATCGACTTCTTCAGTGTGGCGCTGATTGCTCAGAACATCGAGACTGCCGTGAATAACGTTCTCATAAGCAAGCTACCAGAGGAGATCGAAGTCATGGAGATATGCGCCAGGATTCTCAAACGAAAGTACCAACCAGTCACGGCGCGCATTGAATAGGCGAAAATGCTCAAAATTGGTGAGGATTGCCCACGTGCCGCCGTTGGCAAAGGCATAGTTGATTGACTGCTGTTCTTCCTGCGTGCGGTCGATTGCCATACCGGGCAGCGCTAACTGCCCCGGCGTGATCGTTCCGGCGACTGTCTTACGGGCTTGCTCCAACTCTTTGATGATTCCGAAGCGTTTCGCCTCAACAAAAATTGTGCCAGCACTTTCAGGGAACAACGTCAGGTCAGGCCGTCCAGCCTGGGTATGCAGTTCATACTTGTAGCGTGCTGGATCACGGATAGGCCAGCCTAGAACCTCATCCAGTAGCCGATCAATGAACTGACGGACGACGCTTGCCTCGCTCATCTGGCGGCGCTCGTCATCACTTAGGCGCTCGTAATCGGCGATCAGGGCTTCTAAATTGCGGCGTGCTTGGAGTTCGGACGGCATCACGCTCTCACTTTAGCATTGAAGTAATGGAGCGATTTTAGCACATTAGTGCGTTCTCGACAGCCTTGCGGGGTACTGTGTAGCGTTCACTCTTTCTTGTTCAGGTGCCAGCCCGGCGTCACCGCCGGATAGGTATCGCGCAGCAGTTGGGAGAAGATCGGGTCGCACTTGAGGCTGATCTGCAAGCCGCCTTCGACCGGGAGCAAGGCAAACATCTTCCCCATCACTTTCATGACGGCGACCTCCTCGCCAAACGGGAAATCCTCAAGCGCCGCTTTTTTCGACAGGCAGTAGTCGCGAAGCTGTTCTCGATCCATCTTTACCCCATTTCGTTTCCAGACGCATTGTAAAACGAGTTAGGGTTGTGAACAAGAAAAAAGCGGCGATCCCGGTGATGGGGATCGCCGCCTTTGCTTTTACTCAGCAAAACTTGTTTCGCCGCACTCAGGACTGCTTTTATGCGGCGGGTGTGGCTTCGCTGGCGTTCAGCCTACGATTGAAGAAGGTGATCATCTGGTTGAAGGCGTCCATCGACTCATCGTCAGTCTGGAACTGCCCATTCATGACCATGAAGCCGTGCGGTTTGCCCGAATAGACCTTGAGTTCGAAGTCGGCTCCGGCGGTCGTCAGATCGCCCGCATATTTGTAGATGTTGGCAATCGGGCTGGCGGAGTCCGCCGTGCCGTGAATGATCAGCATCGGCGCTTTCAGTTGATCGACCAGGCTGGCGGGCTGGGTATCGCCATTGTAGGGGAAGCCGTACCAGGCGACCCCGGCCTTGAAGCTGTCGATCTGCGGCAGATAGAGCATGGTGTAGCGCCCACCCGCGCAGAAGCCCGTCAGGCCAAGCCGCTCAGGATCGACATCCGCGCGCGCCGTCAGATACGCGACGCCATCTTCGACCAACTGCTGAACGACGGCATCGCTCGGCTGCTTCTCGAAGGTCTGCCAGCCAATCGCCAGCACGACGAAGCCCTGCGCCGCGAACTGATCGACCATCGTCTTGTAGCCTTCTTCAAGGCCGTTGAAGGAGTGAATCAGCACAATGCCGGGGTAGGGGCCGCCGCTCGTGGGCGCAGCGAGATACGATTGATAGGCTTTCCCGCCGCTGGTGATGTCCACATCACCGCTTTGCGTGTCCTGCGCGAATGCCGCCGATAGGGGAAGTACAGCCAGCAATAAAAGTACGATTACGACAAATTTTGTTCGCATTACGCTTTTTCCTCACTCACAATTCCAACGTTTTGGTAGCGTTGTAGGGGTGCGGCAAGCGCAGTTTATGCGATGTGGTCGATCTTGACTATCGATTCTTCAGAAATTCTAATGAGGCTATAGCAATTGAGCGACCTTTTTCAAAAAAGGGAGCGCAGCACTTTCACGAGGAGCAGCACCAGCGAAATCAGTGCGATGATCACTATCACGATACCAAGGTAGTGTAAAGCGATCCCCAGAACGGCAAAATGATCGTAGCGAGCGGGCAGATTTTCGGGCGTGAGCCAGCGTTGGGGAACATTGATACAGAAAACGCCGAGCGCCAGCAGACCTAAGCGCGCAACAAATGAGCAACCAAGCCGTTTGTTTCTCATGCTTTAGGGCAATAGTCTCGTGTTTGGTCTAGAGGGAACATTTGCGAATGTTCCCTCTAAAAATCTTTGGAAGCGCTCTCTTAAACGCCCGCAGCAACCCGCGCGTAGAAGTCGCCGCTGTCCTTCCGATAGCGCTTCTGGGTGGCGTAATCGACATAATGCAGGCCGAAGCGTTTGTCGTAGCCTTCTGCCCATTCGAAGTTATCGAGCAGGCTCCAGGCGAAATAGCCCTTGAGCGGGACGCCATCCTCAATCGCCTGCTGGCAGGCTTCCAGATGCGACTGATAGTAGGCGGTGCGGCGCTCGTCGTGGACTTTGCCGTCCTCGGTCAGCACGTCGTCGTAAGCCGCGCCGTTTTCGGTGATGTAGAGGGCAGGCGGGTTGTAGTCGGCCTGAATGCGCTTGAGGACGTTGTAGAGTGCGCGCGGGTAGACTTCCCAATCCATCGCCGTATATTCGCCTTCGGGACGCACGTTCTGGAAAGGACGTTCCGGGCCGGGGCCTGCCTCAATCACGGCGCGCGAGTAGTAGTTGACGCCGAGAAAGTCGAGCGGCGCGGCGATGGTTTCCATATCACCCGGCTGAATTTCGGGCATGAACGGCGCGTAGAGCGAGACAATGTCTTCGGGGTACTGCTTGCGATAGAGCGGATCGAGATACCAGCGGTTGAACCAGCCGTCGTAAATCGCCGTTGCTTCGAGATCGGCGGTTTTGGGCGAAGCTGAGTCGGCAGGGCTGAGGTTAAGGGTGATGCCGACCTGAGCGCCGCTCGAATTCTGGCGGATGACCGGAACCGACATTCCGTGCGCGACGTAACAGTGATGCGAGGTCGTGAAGGCTGGCCCCGGATCGGTGCTGGTCAGGCCGGGCGCGTGAACGCCCATCACGTAGCCGAGCCAGGTAAAAACCCAGGGTTCGTTGAAAGTGATCCAGTTTTTCACGCGGTCACCGAGCGCGCGCGTGACCGTATCGACGTAGTTGACGTAATCATTGACGATGCCGCGCCGCATCCAGCCGCCTTCATCCTGCAAGGTTTGCGGCAAATCCCAGTGATAGAGCGTGACATAAGGCGTAATCCCCGCGTCGAGCACGTCATCGACCAGGCGGCTGTAAAAATCCAGCCCCAGCTCGTTAAGCGAGCCGCGTCCCTGTGGGTAAATCCGAGGCCAGGCAATCGAGAGGCGGTAAGCGCTGATATTGAGGTCTTTCATCAGTTGAATGTCTTCTTTGGTGCGGTGGTAATGATCGTCGGCAACGTCGCCTGTGTCGCCGTTTTTCACCTTGCCGGGGGTTTTGGAAAAAGTATCCCAGATCGAGGTGCCGCGTCCATCCTCATCGAACGCGCCTTCGATCTGATACGAGGCCGTTGCCGTCCCCCAGGTGAAATCGTGCGGAAACTTCAGTACTGCCATGCTTTCTTTCGTCCTTCCTGTTGAATCCTGTCTCATGGAGCGAAACGGTATTTGTAAACTCTTATTTTACACTTATCTGATGGTTACCTAATTTTCAGTTCAGCCCTTTCTCATGGTCAATCCTTACAATTCATTTCTGTATAGTAACCCTGCCACTATACCCCTATGATTAGATAAACGTGTGGGGGAGGAAACGTAACTATGACACACTTCGGTAAAAAGAGCCTGACATTTGTCACGCTTCTGCTGGTTGCCGTTCTCGCGTTCACGATTGGTACGGCGGTCGTTTCGACCAGCGCTCAGTCTCAGACCATCATGTGGCCTGCGACGACGCCTCAGCCCGCCAACGCGGATGGCGCGGTGCTTCAGAGCGATACAACCTATTCGGATATTTATAATCAGGTCGGGCCTTCGGTCGTGTCGATCAACGTCGTCGCCACGCAGAATGGTTCCAGCGGCAGCCTGATCCCCGGCAATCAGAGTCAGGGGCAGGTGATTGAAGGCACGGGTACGGGCTTTGTCATCGACACCAACGGCGACATCGTCACCAATAATCACGTCGTCGATGGCGCGACCCGCATCGAGGTCAACTTCTTCGACGGCAGCATCTATCGTGGTTCGGTCGTCGGCGTTGACCCGGATTCGGATCTCGCGGTCGTCAAGGTGGATCGTCCTGCCGACCAACTGCACCCGGTCACGCTGGGCGATTCGAGCAAGCTGTTCATTGGTGAAGGCGTGGTCGCGCTCGGCAGCCCCTTCAACCAGCCCTGGACGCTGACGACAGGCGTCATCAGCGCGCTCGGTCGTTCCATCGACAGCCTCGGTCAGTTCCAGATTGGCTCCGTCATCCAGACCGACGCCGCCATCAACCCCGGCAACAGCGGTGGCCCACTCGTCAACCTGAAGGGTGAAGTCATCGGCGTCAACTCGCAGATTCTCAGCCGTTCGGGCAGCGGTTCCGGCATCGGCTTCGCCATCCCCAGCGATCTGGTCAAGCGCGTGTCGCAGGCCATCATCCAGAATGGCAAGGTCAGCTACAGCTACCTGGGCATTTCCGGCACCGACATGAACCTCTACGTCATCGAAGCGATGAAGCTGCCCAACAATGCGCGTGGTGTCGTGGTCGAAACCGTTGAGGCCACTGGCCCGGCGGGCAAGGCCGGTCTGCACGCCGCCAGCAACCTGCAAACCGTCGATAACGGCGTTCAGGTTCCAACGTCGGCAGACATCATCACCGCAGTCAACGGCACGCCCGTCACCAGCATGGAGTCGCTGATTTCCTACCTCGGCAGCCAGACCAAGCCCGGTGATACGGTCACGATGACGATTGTGCGCGACGGCACGCAGCAGCTTGATCTGCCGGTCACGCTCTCGGCACGTCCGTCCGGCACGTAATTCATGGTGTGAGCGCTGATTCAGGCGCTCAAATACACGGGCGGGGAGCAAGCTGCTCCCCGCTTTTGATTCCACTTTTGTCTTGCGTGGCGTTTTTTCGGAAGGAAGGTCTTTGCCTCCCCTGTTGTTTTTATTTAACGTGAGTTATGGATAAGATGGGATGCCTGTCAAGCGAGGTGTTATCCTCCGTAGTACCCCTACTACGTGAGAGGCATCCCAGCATGAGTCTACTGGAATTGTTCTGTGCCGTCGATGATTTCTGGCAAGTCTTTGCTCCGCAGTGGCAAGAAAAGCTGCTGGCGAGCGGACAGCAACAGCGAGTGCGAGCGAGAGACTTGAGTGAAAGTGAGATGATGACCATCGTGATCCATTTTCATCAAGCGCGCTATCGAGACTTCAAGACCTACTACACTGAGTATGCCCAGGTCTACCTGCGTCGGGAATTCCCAAAGCTCATCAGTTACGGGCGCTTTGTCCAACTGCTGCCCACTATTCTCGAACCGCTCTGCGTGTTTCTCCAGACCTGCTTTGGGCACTGCACAGGAATTGCTTTTATCGATTCGAGTGCGCTCGCCGTCTGTGACAACCGCCGCATTCACAGCCATAAAGTCTTTGACGGTTGGGCAGCGCGCGGGAAAACCTCAATGGGCTGGTTCTTTGGCGTCAAGCTGCATTTGGTCATCAATGACAGGGGCGAACTCTTGGCGGTACGGGTCACACCCGGCTATGTCGATGACCGCCAGCCGGTGCCGGCTCTGGTCAAACGGCTCTGGGGCAAGCTGTTTGGCGACAAAGGCTACATCTCCAAACACTTAAGAGACCAACTGCGCGAGCGAGACGTGGAACTCATCACCCGGCTCAAAGCTAACATGAAGAACCAGTTGATGCTTTTAGCCGACAAGCTCCTGCTGCGGAAGCGTGCCATTATCGAGTCGGTCATTGACCAACTCAAGAACATTTCCCAGATTGAACACACCCGTCATCGCAGCCCGGTCAACTTCATGGTGCATCTGATCGCCGGACTGCTTGCCTACTGTTTTCAGCCCAAGAAACCGTCGCTTGGCTTGGACAAGGCGCTTGTTCTTGCGCCCACTTATCCATAACTCACGTTATTTAACCTGTGGAGTTAGGGTCTGTATGCAAACCCCTCTCCCCGGACGCGGAGCGTCCTGCCCCTCTCGCGCGAACAAGTTCGCGTTACGAAAGCGGGGAGAGGGGCAAAATAAGGCGCTGGATGGCACCGCCTTTGAGCTTGCATACACGCCCTTGTACCAAATTTGAGGGAAGGCATTCGTAGGGGCGACCTGGCAGGTCGCCCCTACCGACCCAAGAAAATTCTTTTAGTCCCACAAACGAGCACCAGTCGTTATTTAGGGGATTATCCCTTGATGGTAGGGACACGCCCTGAGGCTATAATCGCCTTTATTTATCAAGCTTTAAAGTAACAGATTTTGAATCATGACTATAGTTGTATTTGTGGTTCGATGACAGGACAAACTATTTGGACATTTGGGTAGTTTGACTTCACATGCAAGATGGTTTCTGGAGCTTTTCGTTCTGGAAAAGATGTCGGAGACGTTCTATGGATTGTGGATTAGCCTGACTCGTGGCACAGAGGATTCTCTAACCCCTCACCCCCCTTTCTTCTGCGCAATTTGAAACTTTCCCTTCACACAGGCGAAAAACCGATTTAAGACCTTGCTTAGCCAGGTTCCCAGGCGAACTTTGACGTAAGGTTCTTAGCGTATCGGTCGGTCGCCAACCTCGTTTAGTTGGGAGACAAAGGCAATGCAAAAGCAACTGGTTTTAGCACATGAGATGGATGTTGCGTGGATTATCAGTTTGTGGCTTGCGATTCACGGTGGAGACCCGTACAAATCGGTTGTCAAGATCGATGAGAAAACTGAACAATTAGGCATGGCGCTGGTGGAGCATCTGGCGAAGACGATGCCCTCGGAAAAGCGGGATGGCGGCATACCGGCGCTTCAGGCGGGTCTGAATTCGCTTGGTATTCAGGTCGTGCAGGAGCAAATGAAAGCGCAATCCGCCAAACCGTCGAGTGCCTCAAATGGCACGGGATCGACGATTTGCACCGAAGTGCCTGGGGGTCACATGTATTGTTTCAAGGTTCCAAAAGTAAAAGCGCCACCTTCCAGCGGCCCCAACCGATAGCAGGTCGAACAAATTCGTTCCGGCAGCGTTCCTGCTGAAGCGGAACGTTTACAGCCTCCGTCAGGGGCTTGAAATCCCTGCCAGAGCAGCCTGACACTGCTCTGGCACGATTAACCTACTGCCCTTGCTTCGCTTCCCACTCGCTTGCCAGCAGCCCGTAAATCAGCATATCGTAGCGCTGACCGTCACGCAGCAGATATTCGCGGAAAGCACCCTCTTTAACGAAACCGAGCCGCTCATACAGGCGAATCGCCGCTTCGTTGTAGCCAAAGACCGTCAGTTGCAGCCGGTGTAAATTCAGTTCGTGGAAGGCGAAGCGCAGCGTCAGGTGCATCGCTTCCGTGCCGAAGCCCTTGTTGCGATGCGCGGGATTGCCGATGCCGACCGCCAGCCAGCCGCAGCGGTGCGTCCAGTGAATGCCGCTGATGTCCACGTAGCCGATCATGTCGTCACTGTAGAGCAGGCGAATCGCCAGCGCAAAGCCTTCGTGATCGCGTTCGGTGCTGTCGAGCCACTTGCTGATGGCATTTTCCGTTTTGGGGAACGAAGGCCGCGCGTCGAACAGCCGTCCGAATTCGCCATCCTCGTACCAGTGCGCCATCGTCTGCGCATCTTCAGGGCGCAGCGCCGTCAGCCGAATACGGTCGCCATAAAACATACTTTTTGAATTCATCAACGTGTTTTCCTTCTTTTGAACAGCCATCTCGCTGCCGCCGCGACGACAACGATCCCCCCGTAGGCCAGCAGCAGCAGCAGGGGCGGCGACTTGACCGCCGCCAGCAGCGCCGCTTTTATATCGAAATCGCAATTTTCATTCGGATCTTCTGTCGCTGTGATGAGCGCGCGGGGGTCGCCCGACTCCGCATCGAGATAGATCACAGCGGCTTTGGGCAGCGGATCGTTGTTCAACCGGATCGAGGCCACATAATAGCCGCGCCGCTGATCCCCAGGCAGCGCTGCCTCTACACTCAAAACGGCTCTGTCTGTGAGCGCAATATCCGAAGCATTGAGCTTGTAGTGCTCAACGACCACCAGCATGGCATCGTCGAGCGCAGTATCTCGCCCAATTCCCCCCACATCGGCGCGCGTCGCTTGATACAGCACCAGCGAATCAACCGCCGCACACACCCCCGGTGTCTTCGCCGGAAACCAGTTGGCCTGCGGTGCTGTCCAGCGTGGAAGCTGTGTCGCCACCAGCCAGCCGATCAGGATCAGCGCGGGCAGCGCGACGACGAAAGCAATCAGCAGACGGCGCAATCCCGCAGCCTAAGCGAAGGCGTCGCCGGGGAATGTCCAGGCCAGCGCTTCCGGCAGCACGCTGCGAAACCCGACCAGCCCGTGACCGCTGCCCGTCTCGGCAAACTTGTAATCGACGGTGCTGTAGCCTTCCAGCGTCAGCTTGAGGCCAAGCGCAGGCCGCAGAAAACGCGCTTTCGCTTCATAGCGCCCGACCGATTGGAAGATGCGCTTTGGCAGGGCTTCCGCCCCAGCGAAACGTTTGCTGTAGTCGCGCAGTTCTTCCTGATATTCGCCGCGACCCAGCGGCGGCGAAATCATAATCAGCCGCGAAAAGACCGCCGGGTTTTTGAGCGCGGCATGGGCGGCGGCAATCGCGCCGACCGCGACCCCGCCAATCCCGACGCGGTTCGAGTCGATGCGGTAGTGCGTCTGCACGAACGGCATCAGTTCCGAAAGCAGGAAGGTGTAATGCTTGTCGTTGCTGATGTATTCGCGGTTGCGTTCTTCCTGGCTGCCGCTCTGCATCATGGCGATCACGGCGGGCAGCATCCGGTGATGCTTGATCAGCGTGTCGGCGATGTAGGGGAGTTGCAGCGGCCCCGTTGCCCACTGCCCGTCCTGTATGATCAGCAGCGGGTAGGCCATGCCCGACCCTTCGTATCCCGGCGGCGTGTAGACCCACAGTTTGCGCCCGCGATAGTTCATCCCGTCGCTGTCAATTGAATGTTCGTAGGTGCGCCCGCGCGGGACGGCGGGCATGGCAGACCAGTCCGGGAAGGGACGCGCTTCGTTCATGCGCAGCACCGAAACGTTCATCTGCGCCGTTTCCATGCGCGTCGCATTGAGCGGATCGGGCTGCCAGTGATCGGTCACGCGCGCCAGAATATTGGTTTCCTGCGCCAGCGGCGTCATCGGGTCATCGACCGCCAGCATGTAGTCGAGCAGGTCGTCCGGCTCGAACGGCTGCGTGACGTACCACAGGCTTGTCCCTTCGACCTGCGTCATCGGCGCGAAGGGCGGGTCTTTCGGAATGGTGTCGAGGTTGAGTGCGACGCTCTCGGTTCCGGCGCGGGAATAAACGAAGGTCGCCTGCGCGGCTTCCACCCAGGGCCAGTCCGTCCGCTCCTGAAGCAGTTGATCGGCAAGCGCTTGTCGGTCATCGCCCTGCGCGATGTCATCCAGAAAGGCACTAAAAGAAGACCATCGAGCCATCAGAAACGACTCCTCGTATCATGCACAGTTTCGATCCATTTTAACACTGCCCGCGCCGCCGCGCATGTTTCGACAGTTCCGGGGGTGTCGAAAAAAGTGAGCATCCGTAGGGGCAGACCTGCGTGTCTGCCCAAAGCCAGGGCGAACACGTGGGTTCGCCCCTACAAAAACACCCACAGAATCAGACGCCCCCTGTCCTCCAGTCTATATTCCGCACATGCTGTGCCGCCTGAAATTTAAACCTGGGGCGGTGAATACCGGACAAGCCTTCGAGCCTACGGCGCTCACTGCTTCGACCTGATAACGCTTCCCCAACGTTTACACGTCGCAGTCGGCAAGCTGTGGTAAAATCCTTGCGCGATGAACAGACGATCCCCGGTAGTTTTCACCCTGCTATTGCTCTGGTTTCTGCTCGTGCTGTTGGCCTGCACACTGACCTCAGAACCTGAGCCAACCCTGATTCCACGCGCCACTTCGACGCCGCCGCCGACCATCGGCTATTCGACGCTGGCCCCCAACCAGTATCCGCAGCAGGCGACCCAGCTTGCGCCGATTCCGTCGCAGCCGAATGTCACCCTGATGGGCTTGACGCAGCAGGTCGATGCGGATCGCATGTTCGTCACGATTGACGCGCTCGTCGGGATGCGTACTCGCCGTGTCAATTCAGCAGGCGCGGGTGCGGGACAGGGCATCGACACCGCCGCTGCCTACGTCCTCGACCAGTTCAACCAGATTCACAACAGTTCCTACCAGAATACCTTCTCGGTCTTCACCAACGACTTTCCCATCAACTTTGACGACCAGCAGAGCACAGGCCGCAATATCATCGGCGTTTTGCAGGGATCGCAGGTCGGCGGCGGCGTGATCGTGCTCGGCGCGCACTACGACAGCATCTCCTACAATTTCAACGACAGCGCCGCCTACGCCCCCGGCGCGGACGACGACGCCAGCGGCATCGCCGCGCTGATCGAAATCGCCCGCATCATGAGCCAGCACCGCCACCGCGCCACGATTATGTTCGTCGCCTTTTCGGCAGAAGAAATTCAGCGTGTCGGCAGCAAAGCCTTCGTCAGCGATTACGTCCAGTCGAACAACATCAACATCAACGCCATGCTCAACATGGACATCATCGGCAGCAGCACCGGGCCGGATGGCGACATCAACGACAAGGAAGTGCGTGTCTTTTCAGCAGACAATAACGACTCGCGCTCGCGCCAGTTGGCGCGCGCCCTCAATCTGATCAGCGTGCGCCTCTCGCCGCAGATGAAGATCGTCGTTCAGGCGGCGGTGGATCGGCAGGGGCGCTACGGCGATCATATGTCCTTCAGCGACGCGGGCTATCCTGCCGTCCGTTTCATCGAAGCCCTCGAAGATTTCAGCCGCCAGCACAGCGACCGCGATACGATTGACGATGTGCAGGCCAGCTATCTTGTCCGCGTCACCCAGACGATCCTCACCTGCATGACCGCCCTCGCTGATGGCCCGCCCGCGCCGCAAAACATCAGCCTGCGCGAGGCCGGCGGCGGCAACCGCCAGTTGACCTGGGAGAAAGTCGCGGGCGCAGCCAGCTACATTGTGGCT